>JADKFE010000045.1:0-72500 GCA_016717595.1 Deltaproteobacteria bacterium
AGGCCCCGGCCATGCGCCCGTCACTCCAAGTACCCCAGCTCCCGCAGCGCCTCGAGCTGGTCGCTGCCGCCGAGCTCCATCGCGCTCATCAGGCGCTGCAGCTCGCTGTCTTGCACCAAGATCACCGCCCCGGGCGTGGCGGTGATGGTGCCTGAGCCGACCTTGAGCGTGCCGCCCTCGATGGGGATCGGCGTTGGATCGGCGAGGTTGAGCACGCCGAGGTTCTGCCACGAGCCGGTGACCACGCCGATCACGCCGCGACCGTAGGGGCCGGGCTTAAACGTGAGGGTGAGGCCGTCGGGGGAGATCTCGACGGCGCCCACGTCGGTCGGGAGCTGCTTGGGGCGCTGGCCCCACTCGACGTTGGCGCGGCGGCGGCTGTCGGCCTCGGGGTCGATGATCTGGGCGTACACGGGCTCGGCGAAGGTCATCGTGAAGCTGGGGGTGCCTGGGCCGACCTCAATCCGGAGGCCGGGGCCCGTCGGCCAGCCCGTCGCGTCACCCAGGCGCGCGAGGCGAGCGTCTAAGGTGGCCCGGGAGGACGTCGGGGCGAGGTTCTGCTGCTGGAGGGGGTCGGCGACGAGGTCAAACAGCTCCTCTTCGCCGCTCCAGGTGTGCAGGATGTACATCTGCTCATCGGCGACGGCGGCCCAGCGCTCGGTGTCGTACATCAGGTGGCCGATGGGCAAGGCCCGGGCGGTGAGCGAGGCGCGCAGGTCGGGCAGGGCCTCGGACTGTGCGGCGTCCAGGTAGGGCCGGAGCGAGACGCCGTTGGTCTTGGGGCGTTTGTCGGCGGGCACCCCCGCGAGATCGTACACCGTCGCGGCGATGTCGACGAGGCCCACGGGCTCCTCGACCCGATGGGGGCCGCCCGCCCAGCCCGCCGGGGGGCGCACCCACAGCACGGCCTGGGTCAGCTCACGGTAGAGGGTGTGGTTGTGCTCGTAGCTGCCGTGCTCCCAGAACTCTTCGCCGTGGTCAGAATGCAGCACAATCAGCGTCTCGCCGGGCAAGGTCAGCACCCAGGAGAAGAAGTCGGCGAGCTGATCGGCGGTGTATCGAAGCTCACCGTCATAGCGGGCCTGGAGCCACGCCTTGTTGCCTTCAGTGAGCGTCTCGCTCATCGACACGATCTGCCAGCGGTTCATCTCATCGACGAGGGGGCCCGGGTCGGTCTCGACGTAGCGGTTCTCGTAGAAGGCGGGGGCGTCGTAGAACGCGTGGGGGTCCATGATGTGCAGAAACATGAAGCTGTCGCGCTCGCGGTTGGTGTGTAACCAACCCTTCGCGCGCTCGATCTGCACGTCGGCCTCGACGGAGTTCTCGTAGATCCACCAGTCGAAGCCGTCGTTAAAGCCGAAGCGGGGGACGAGGTGGATGTTCGCGGTGACCCCCGCCGTGGTGAAGCCCGCGTCGCGCAACACCTGCCCCATCGTCGGCGCGTCCATGGCCTCAAAGGGGTAATAGCCCGTGGTCGCCGTGCGGAAGCTGGGGCGCGTGCGCGGCGCTGGGGTCCAGGCGTGGTCAAAGATCACCGACTGGGAGGCGAGCTCGTCGAGCGGCGTCGTGGTGTCCCGCCCGTAACCGTGCTGGGTGAAGCTCGCGTAGCGCGCGGTGTCGATGCCGACGACGAGCACACGGCGCGGGGGCCGGGTCGGCGCGCCGAAGATGCGGGGCTCGGCGATGAACACCATGTCCCAGTCAGCGTCCCCGGTGGTGATCGTCTCAAAGGTGAGCGTGACGGTCTTTCCGCCGAACCGTTTGAGGTCGATCTGCGCGTCGCGGAAGCCCTCATCGGGGATCTGGAACGAGGTGATCTCATCGCCATCTACCCGCACCCGCAGGCCCGCGCCGTCGCTCTCGGGGCCGTCCACGAGGCCCAGGGGCACAAGCGCCAAGGCGAGATCTAAGGTGGCGCCCTCGGGCAAGGTCAAGGAGTAGGAGAGCGTGGTGGGCGCAGGCAGGAGCAGGCCGGGGCGGCTCTCGGCGCCTAAGGTCAGCTCGTAACGCACAAACTCTTGGGGGCTCAGCCCAGACTCGGTGATGTCGAGGCGCTTGACGAGGCTCCCCACGCGGTCGGCGCGTAAGGACGGCCCGGCGCTCAGCTCGTCGGGGTCTCGTTTGCTGGAGATGTAGAGCTGGTCGTCGTCGGCGCACCACACCCGCACGCCGGGGCGGGGCAGACATCGGTAGGGGAGCGCCTTGCCGTCCCAGACGATGTCCAGACCGGTGGGCGCGACGCCGTGGCGTTTTCCTTGAAGCTCAACCGGGGAGTCGGTCACCCAGACGCCGGGGGTGTCGGACACCTCGGTCCAGCCGGTGAGCGGCATGGCGCCCAAGAGCGCGGCGTCCTTGGGCACGGTGCGCTCGGGCAAGGTGAGCGACGCGCCGTCGAGCAGCTCTGTGAGGCGCAGCGGAACCCCCGCGCCTTGGGTGTGGAGGGTCGAGGCGGGGAGGGTAGGGGAGGCCGCCGGGAGGGGCTCCGGGCCGCAGGAGATGAGCAGGGGCCAGAGGATCAGCACGCCAGGCGCTCCATCGCCGCGATCCGCGACGCACCATCGGGGGTCGCCGCAAGATATAACTCCTCACGCGCCCTCTTGCGCCGGGGTTCAGGCCCCGGCAGACCGCAGGAGGCCCACCTGGAGCGAGCATGACGAAGACAGCGCCGAAGTCTGGAAACCTGCCCATCACGCTGGCCACCTGGATGTATCTCCTCGCCGAGCGAGGTCACCTCCCCCTCGACCCCGAGCTGCGCGCCGCCTTAGACGCGCTCTCCGTGGGCGTGCAGCGGGAGACGGCCGACTTAGAGGCCCTCGGCCAGTCCCTCGTCGGCGCCGTGGCGCTCAAGGTCGGCGAAGACACCTCGTTTGAGGCCGTTCACCGCCTCGCGTTGGCCCTCTACGGCGAGGAGCGCGTAGACTCCGCCCTGGGCGCCGGCAGCCGCGATCTGCGCGCTCGCAACGCCCGCCGTTACCAGTTCTCCCACAACCTCCCCTGGATCGCCTGCATCATCGACCGGTTCCCCGACGGCCAGGTCGGCGCGCACTGGGTCATGGTGGAGCAGGTCACCGACGTCGTCACGATCATGGACCCTTACCCCTGGGACGACGTAGACGAGGAGACCAGCATGCCCGTGGTCGACTTCATGGTGAAGTGGGAGCTGGCCGGGGCGAACTCTCTGCGCTTGAGCTGAGCCTGAGCCTAGCTGCTGACCACACGGTCGCGACCCTCGGCCTTCGCCTGGTACAGCCGGGCGTCGGCGAGGGTGTAGAGGCCCTGGGCGCTCATCTCGGGCGCCAAGCTCGCCACGCCCAACGAGACGGTGACCTGGGCGGCCTCTCGCTCGGTTGGGATCTGAACGGCGGCGACGGCGGCCCGGATTCGTTCGGCGAGCTCCGTGGCCTGGGCGAGATCATGGCCCGGCAGCAGCACGGCGAACTCTTCGCCGCCCACCCGGGCCACAGTGGCGGCCTCGCCACAGGCCGAGATCAGCGCCTCAGAGACGGCGCGTAGGGCTTGATCGCCCACCGCGTGGCCGTGCTGGTCGTTCACCTGTTTAAAGTGATCGAGGTCCAAGGCCAACATCGACAGCTCTAAGCCTCGCCGCCTCGCCGCGCTCAGCTCGGCGTGAAGCTGCACGTCGAGGTAACGGCGATTCCAGGCCCCGGTGAGGGGGTCACGCACGGCGGAGTCGTAGAGCTCCACGGTGATCTTCTCCTCCAAAGCGTCGAGCCACACAAACTTAAAGGTCACCGAGCCGCCCAAGGACACCCGGTCGCCGTCCTTGAGCTGCCTTGGGAAACGTGTGAGCAGCTCGCGGTTCAGGGTGGTGCCGTTGGTGCTCCCGGCGTCTGAGACGCTCACGCCGCCCTCGTCATCGACGTTGAGGATCGCGTGGGTGCGGGAGACGCCGTCCTCATCCACGGTGATGTCTCGGCTGTAGGAGCGGCCGATGCTGTGGCGGCCCGGCTTCAGGCGGTACACCCGGCCCACTTGGGGCCCGAGCAGCATGACCAAGGCCGGTTGACGTCGGGCGCTCTGGCTCGACGTCAGCTTGGGCCTACGCTGGATGAGGGTGTCCTGATCGTCGGGCATCGTCTTGAGAGGCCGCCCTGGGGAAGGGGCTTAGAGGGAGGGGGCGGGCAGCGCCGCGGGGTTGGTGAGGTAACGGTCACGCAGGAGCGTCTGGCGGCTCACGAGCGGGATGGCCTCGCCGCCGATCCATAGCCCCGTGACCGTGGTGGAGAGCTCCAGCGGGTCACCGCTCCACAGCACGAGGTTGGCGCGCGCGCCTGGGGCCACCACGCCTAAGTCCGTGAGGCCAAACACCCGGGCGGGGGTGGCGGTGAGCGCGGTGATCGCCGCGTCATGGGGCAGGCCCTCCCGCACGGCGTTCCCGGCGTTCTGGCCGAGCACCCGCACGTTGTGGAGCTGGCGGCTGGAGATCATCACGTCTACCCCGGCGGCGTGCAGAAGCGCGGCGTTGTCGGGGCGGGCGTCGCGGCTGGTGAAGCTCGACGGTCCGTACGCCAGGGGATCGAGGATGACCGGCACCTTGGCCTCGGCGAGGGCCTCAGCGAGCCTCCAGGCCTCGGCGCCGCCGAGGATGACGATCCGCAGGCGTTCCTCTTTGGCAAATCGCAGAATGGACTCGATGTCGGCGGCGCGGTCGACGGTGACGACCAGCGGAAGCTCACCCCGCAGCACGGGCTGGAGCGCGTCGAGATCGCGGGGAGCGGCGGTGTAGGGGCGGGTGCGGTTCTGCTCCCAAGCGGCGCGGCTCTTGCCGTAGCTGCGCGCCTCCTCCAGAAGCGCGCGCAGCTCGTACAGCGCGACGGGGAGATCTTCGTGGGGAGCCCAGACCATCGCCACGGAGGCGCTCTGCACGGCCTCGGCTTGGGTTCCGCCCGCCAGATCTACCCAGGCCGCTTGACCGGCGAGGCCGCCGCCCGAGGGCGCGATCACCACCGAGGTGACGCCGGCCACGCGGGTGACCGGGACCACCGAGGAGCGGGGGTTGTAGCCCTCGGCGGCGCGGAGGTCGGGGCCGCGGCCCTCGTCATCGCGGCTGGCGCCCTCAAGGTCTACCTCGATGAGCCCGAGCTGGGCCCAGGGCTCTACAAAACCGGGGGTGAGGGTGAGCCCTTTGGCCTCGACCCGGGCGCAGCCGGGCTCGTTGAGGCCGGGGCCCACCCGCTCGATGCGATCGGCGCGCAGGAGCACGTCGAGGTCGTCTTGAGGCCCGGTCGGCGTGTACACCTTGGCCCCGGCGATGACCGTGCAGCCGGGAGAGGCGAGGCCCGTGGCGTAGGCCGTTGGGCTGAGGGCCAGGGCGATCAGCAGCGCGGCGGAGATCATGGCGTCACCTCGCGGCCAAGGGTCCAGTCGCTCCAAGGCTGGCTGCCGTCGTCGTGACGATAGCGTAGGCTGCCGTCGATGATCACCAGCTCCGCGTGGGTGTAGACCGAGAACGGGTCGCCGTCCCAGACCGTGAGATCGGCGCGTTTGCCGGGCTCCAGGGTGCCGATCTGATCCTCGACGCCTAAGGCCCAGGCGGGGTTGGCGGTGATCCATCGGAGCGTCTGGTCGTCGGTGAAGGTGATCCCGACCTGGGCCCCGGCCCGCCGGGCCTTCGCCGCCTCTTGGTTGAGCCGCTGGGCGCCGATGGGGGAGTCGGAGTGAATCACCGCGCGCACCCCGGCTTGGGCGAGCATCGCCGCGTTGGCCTCGATGCCATCCCAGGCCTCTAGCTTAAAGCCCCACCAGTCGGCCCAGGTGGAGACCGCGACGTCTCTCTCGGCGAGCACGTCGCGGATCTTGTAGGCCTCCAAGGCGTGATGAAACGAGCGGATCGAGAAGCCCAGCTCATCGGCGAGCTGGAGCATGTTGAGCATGTCGTCGGCCCGGTAACAGTGGACCTGGGGCAAGATGTCGCCGCGCAGGACCAACGCGAGGGTCTCCTGGGCGAGGTCGCGGTCGGGAGGCGTCGGCGGATCGCCCTCCGCGCCGTCTTTGGCCCAGTCCTCGTGCTCCTGGGTGTAGTCCTCCCAGTCCCGCAGCAGGCGCTCGGCGGCGTAGAACGCCTCCCGTTGGGTGTGCAGGTTGCCCATGCGGGTGGAGGGCTCGCTGCCGCGCTCGCCGTAGACCCGCTTGGGGTTCTCGCCGCAGGCCATCTTGAGGGTCTCCGGCGCGCCGGGCAGGCGCATGGCCCGGGCGCCGCGGGTGGGCACGAGGTGCAGGATCACCCCGCGGCCGCCGATGAGGTTGCCCGAGCCTGGGAGGATCTGCGCCGTCGTCACGCCACCGGCGACGAGCAGCTCAAGCTGGGGATCTTCAGGCCAGACGGCGTGCTCAGACCAGACCCCGGCGGTGACCGGGCTCGTCATCTCGTTGCCGTCGCTGTGGGCCTGGGCGTCGGGGGCGGCGTAGACGCCGATGTGGGAGTGGGTGTCGATGAGGCCCGGGGTGATCACCCGCCCGGCGAGGTCGATTCGCCGGGCGTCTTGGGCGGCGGGGGGCTCACCCGCGCCAAGCTCCGCGATGCGCCCGTCCCGCAAGAGCACCCAGCCGGGATCGTGGGTCACCCCGGCGGCGGTCATCACCTTGGCGCCGGTCAACAAGAGCGGCGGCGGGTTGATCACCGGAGCGGCCTCGACGGGGGAGAGGCCACGCTCCTCTAATGAGCTCAGCCGCGCGGGCTCGGGCGGAGGCGTGTCCGGCGGCTTGGGCGGACGGCAAGCCAGGAGCCCGGCGAAGGCGGAGAGCAAGGGGAGGAGCAGGGGTCCGCTTCGCATCGGGATCAGCATCCGGGCGTGGGGAGGTTTTGGCGAGGCGCCGCCGGAGAATTGTAGCCGCTTCGCCAAGCGTCGGTCGAGGGGGGTGATCGGGCTCGCTTCGGCGCACAGAACAGGCCAGAATGGGAGCCTATGCCCCCGCCCTCCCCTCACTCCTTCGGCCAGATCGCGCTCAGCTTGGCCTGCGTCGGGTTCTTCGCCACCTTGGGGGTGCTCGTGGGCGGCATCGGTGAGGGGCTGGTGTTCACCACCCTCACCTTGGCCGCCGAGCCTTTTTTGTGGTTCGTGGGCCTCTCCCTCGCCCTAAACTTCGCGGTCAACGCGCGCGTTTTGGCCGGGCTGACGACGCTTTTTGCGCTCGTGGCCTTCGCGATGGGCGTGCGCCTGCCCCAGCCGCCCGACTCCAACCACAAGTCTCCGGCGGCGATCACCAGCGTCGTGCGGACCTGCGCGGCCAGCTTAGGCGCCCCCGAGGGCGAGGTGACCGTCGCCACCTGGAACGTCGCCGGGAGTGAAGACGCCCGGGGCATCGCCCGGGCCTTGTTGACGCTGAACGCTGATGTCATCGCCGCCCAAGAGGTGCGCGGAGAGGCCCTGTGGGCGGAGGTCATCAGCCACCTGCTCACCCACCAGGAGGCTTTGTACAACGAGGTCGTCGCCCGAGGCGCGTCCCCGTCCCCGGACACGGCGCTCGTGCAGGGCCAATACATCGAGGCCATGGGCGGCGCGGGCATCGGCGTCGTGGTGCGCGGGGGGTTCTTCGGGCGCTGCGGCGAGGAGCGCTTCGCCGGGGTCACCGTGCCGATGCCCGCCGCGGGTGAGCGTGTCGCCAACGCCGTGCTCACCTTCCCGGTCTTGCCGGGGGTGGGCGCGTTCCCCTTCGTCGCTGTGCACCTCGATCGCCCCGCGGGGCCTTCAGAGCTCAACGGCTGGGGAGGGCGCATCGGCCGCGCCGGTCGCCTGCTCGCTGGGGTGAGCCGCTCGTTGGACGTGGACTCCATCGTCATCACTGGAGACACCAACACCCACCGCACCTTCTCCCGGTTTGGTGGCCTGCTCGCCGGGGCGGGGCTCACCGAGGCCATCGCCGGGCCGAGCTGGCCCGCGCGCCTGGGGCCGATCCCGGCCTTGCCGCTCTACACCCTCGATCGCACGTTTGTGGGGCCGAGCTGGAGCGTCGCCAGCGTCAAGGCCCTGCGCGCCGGGGTGCCTTCAGACCACCTCGCCGTCGTGGCGCGGCTCAAGCCCACGAGCGCGACGGCCGCGCGCTGAGGCCGCTTAGCCCGCCTCGGGCCGCAGCAAGGTGTTGAGATCCGGGGCGGTGAGGGCCTCGCGGATGAGGCGCTGGAGGGTTCTCGGGGTGAAGCTCCTGCAGCCGGGCGAGGGCCCAAGGCGGCAATCCGCCGAAACGCTCCTGCAGCAGGGTCTCGACGGCGATCCGTAGTCCCTCGGCCTGCCCTTCGCTGCGCAATCGATCGCCGTACCGCATCAGCTCCTCCTTCACGGCGGGCCTGAGTCGTCGCTCTAGGGCCGCCAGGGTCTCATCGTCGGGAGGTGAGTCGCTCCTCTCAAAAACATACCTCAACAACTGGAACGTCGGCAGCTCTCCCCGACGATTGAGCAAGGCGTCGAGCAACCGCAGGTTCCCCTTGAGGATCGGCCAGAGCTCTGGATCGTGGGCGTGGCGCATCAACAGCAAGGTGAGCCGCCCGCCATCTTCAGCGGGGATCTCCGCGTCGGGCAGACGGGTGAGATCCTCCAAGAACAGGCGCAGCTCGGGCAGGTGATCTCCCAGGGCCGCGATCACCGACGGCGGCGCGTCGTACATCTCGGAGAGGCGTGTCGGCGCGCTCCAAGGGCGTCGGCCGTGGTGCACGACGAGGGTGAGCACCACCGGCAGGCGCGCCGATCGTGAGGCCGCCATCGCCGTCTCCCACACCCGCAGCGTGTAGCGCAGCACGCGGAGCGGCATCGTGCGGTCGGGGGTGGACTGGTGCTCCAAGATGAGCACGAGCTCCACATGGCCGCCGCCCCGCCAAGGCACGCGGAAGCGCAGGTCGGACGAGCTGGAGCTGAGGATCTCGTCGATGGACTCCGCGGGCAACGCCACGAGCTCGTCGAGATTAAGCTGGTCAAGCACATCGCGATGAAGCAGATCTCTCAGGAGACCAGCGACCTCGGCGGGGTCACAGAAGATGGACTTGAACAAGGAGTCATGCGGGTTGCTCATCGCGGTCAATTAGCGCCGCGACCAGCACAATTCTGACCGGGGGATCGCTACGTCGGTTCGTAGGCCAGATGACGCGCGAGCGCCAACACCGCGCCGAGGCCATCCTCGACGTGGGGGGTTGGATCCTCGGGGTTGTACCAGCGGAAAGGGTCGCGCCAGGTGTCAGGGGCGAGGGGACGCACGCCGGAGTGGCCAAGCTCGATGAGGAAGCTCGACGCGCCGAGGCGCCCCGACATGTGGTCAAGCTCGGTGCCCAAGGCCCGAAAGAAGAAGATCCAGCGGCAGAGCTGCATCACCCGGTACGGCCGCGCCTGACCTTGGGCCATGACCTCACCGAGCGCCATGAGCCTGTCGTGGTCGGGGTGCTGGGCGCGCTGCCCGGCCCAGGGCAGGTAGATGTAGCCCCCGAAGGCGTGTAACGAGACGCTGACGTTCACCCCAGCGGCCTCGGCCAAGGCGTCGAGGGCCTGGGTCTCGGGCTGAGAGAGGGGCGCGGGAGAGGTCTGGTAAAAGCGGCGGGTGTACGGGAGCTTCGCCCAGATCACCTCAGCGTCGCGGTTCACGGCGAAGTCGCGGTTGAGATCGACCTGGTTGGCGTTGCCGCGGCGGTAGGTGCGGTCGTCGCCTCGCGAGCAGGTCGGCCTCGACGTTCGCCCGGCCATCGGGGTTGGCGACGGGGACGATGATCAGCTCCACCCCCGAGGCGGGCCGGGCGCCGAGGGCCTCGATCAGCGCCAAGGCGACCTCGCTGCCGAGCCACTCCAAGGCGTGAAGCTGGGCGGTGACGAGCAGGCGGTGCCGGGTCTCGACGCCGGGATCTCGCACCCGCACCGCCCACAGCCGCCGCCCCTCGACGCTGAGCCCGTAGCGCTCGGCGCTCACCCGGCCCGGATGCGCTCGAATCACGTCGGCGATGCGCTGGTGAAGCTGGGCCGTGAGGTGGTAGCCCTCGGCGCGGGCGGGGTGAGGGCTCGTCGGCACGAGGCGCTCGACGTAGCGCAGGTAAGGGTCTTCCGGCGGCGCGGCCTCCACGATCGCGCCGAAGAAGAGCGCGGCGAGGGCGAGCACGACAGGGCGCGCGGCGCGGGTGAACAAGGACGGCTCCAGGCAGCAGGGCGCTCTAACCCCCCTCATCGAGGCCTGGGGTAGTGACTCCGGTGAGAGTCACGCCGCGCGCTCACTTGGGCGGCAGCACGAGGTCATCGCCGACCTGAACGGCGCGGCGCCCCAATCGATCCGCCAAGGCGGCGCCGTAGCGCGGATCTCCGCCGTGGTCGTACACGACGATCCAGGTGGGCGCGTCGGTGAGCAGCCCCTCAAGGGTGCCCCGGGGCTCATCCAGAACAAAAAACACCCGCCCGTTCACGCGGCGCGGCTGGCCGTAGCGAAAGTCATCCAGCGGCGCGTGTTGCCTCACCCGGGGCATCGGCGTCCACGGCGGCAGGCGCCAGAGCGTCGGGGAGATCCGCCGCTTGTCGTCGTCATTGACCGGCGCCGGTCGGAGCAACAGGACGTGATCCTCGGGCCGGGACGCCGCGAGGGCGTGGTCAACGCCCCGGGGCGTGGTGTTGAGCAGCGCGGAGAGCCTGAACAGCTCCGCCGGGAGCTGGCCGAGGCCCTGGAGCAGCGCGAGGCCAAGGGCCAGCCGCCGGGCGCCGGTCGTGGTCGCGCCGTGGTGCACGAGCAAGGCCCAAGGCGCGGTCAGGGCCAAGGCGTAGGGGAGCTGGTGGGGGGCGGCGACATGGGCGGCCTGGAGCCCCAAGACGAAGGCCAAGGTGACGAGCCAGCCGATGAACACCGCGGGGGCTCTGCGCGCGCCGAGCAGCCCCAGCGGCAGCCAGAGGAGCGGCCAAGGCCCGAAGCGGGTCCAGGCGTCATAGAGCATCAGCGCGGGCTTGAGCGGCGGCTGGGAACGGGTGCCAGGGTCGGCCCAGATCGCCCAGAGCCCGGGGATCAACGGCAGCGCGGCGAGCACGAGGGTGAGCAAGGTCAACCCTGCGAGCTTGGGCTGACGCTGAATCAGGCTCAGGGCCACGATCCCGGCGATGAAGCCGCCGAGGCCATGGGTCCACCCCGCCAAAGCCGCCACCAGGGGCAACGCCCAGGCGGTGGCCCCCGACGCGGCGCGCTCACGAAGCGCCCACAGCGCCGCCACAAAGCAGGCCAAGAGCGGGTAGTTGTTGACCTCGGCGGCGTAGGGGAGCTGCACCGCTGAAGGTCGCCGCCGCCGCCGCCGCGATCGGCCAGCGTCGCAGCGCGAAGACCGCCAGGGCCGAGGCCAAGGCCGAGCCCCCCATCCACAGGATCGGCACCGGCGCCAGGCGCTCGCTCAGCGCGTGCAGCACAAACCACAGCGGCGGGTGCAGGCCGGTGAAGCGCGTGAGGGCCTCGCCGATGCGCCCCTCGTCCAAGGCGCTCACGATCGGCCCCGAGTAGGCCGCGTACAGCCAGCTCACCTCCTCCCAGCGCTGAGGCACCCGCAGGGCGCGCAAGACCAGCCCCAGGGTGACGACCGCGCCAAAGAGTGCGATGTTGGGCGTGATCCTGGAGCCTCTATGCCCCGCGCCCAAGCCGCCGTCGCCCTGTCCACCCTCACGCTGCTCATCGCCCCGGACGCCGCCGCCGCCGAGCCCTCGGCGTACCCCGTCACGCTCATGGGCGGCCTCTCCGTTCAAGGCGCCGCCGTGGGCGGGATGAGCCTCGGCGGCGTCGGGACGGGGCGGGTGATCATCCACGGCAAAAAGCTCAGCCTCGACTTCGCCGGAGGGGAGGGGGTCGCGAACCAAGAGCTACGCCACGTCGGCGCGGTGTTTGTTGGGGCGCGTAAGCCCTTTGGGCCCGATCTTTACGGGCGCTTTGGGTTTTACCACCAGCACGAGACGCCGTGGGAAGACTTCGTGAGCTCACCCGTCGGCACGATCGCGGCGGTGGATGACCACATCTTCCACCGCTCCGGGGCGCAGCTCGCCGTGGGCTGGCTGCGGCCTTGGGACGTGGCGATGACCGACGACCCTTGGCGCCGGGTGATGAGCGGCGTCGAGCTCTCCGTGGCGGCCTTGCCCGATGACTCTGGGCCCAAGGTCATCGTAGGCTTTGAGGTGAGCGCGGGCTTTGGGGTCGGCGAACGTCGGCGTTAAAGCCGTCGTCTCGCTCAGGCCGTGAGCCGCACCGGGCGCTTGAGCTTCTCGGCGAACAGCCGGGAGAGCAGCGGCGCCATCGGCTCCTTGGAGTCCCGCTCGGTCCAGGACTTTTGGGCGTCATCCCAGCAGAAGTGCCAGGCCGTGAAGTTCGCCGAGAGCCACAGCTCCCGGGCGGGGACCTGCTGAGAGAGCACGAAGGTGCCGCCGCCCTCAAAGCTGCAGGTGAGCACGCCGTCGCTGAGCACTGGATCCAGGTCGTCCGTCTCCAAGGCGTCGAGCTGCTCGAAGATCTGGGAGAGCGCGGCGGCCACCAGGGCGCGGAACTGGGGCTCGTTCATGGACATCGGGAATCTCCGGTCACGTCGGGCGGCGGCCCGCACGCTTGGCCCTTGTTGTACCTCACCGTGTCGTGCGGGTCACCGTTTTGCTGCGCGGCGGCGTTGCCCGGCGGGGCGCGCTCAGGTAGTGAAGGGCAGGTCCTGGTCTCCTGGAGCCCTCGTGACGCCCGACAGCCTGCTCTTCGGTGACAACGCCGCCTATCTCGACGATCTCTACCTTCAGTGGCTAGAGAACCCCACGTCCGTAGAGCCCCGGTTCGCCGCCCTCTTCGCCAGCTTTGAGCGCCCGGCAAAGCCGCCGCGCCGCGCCGCGCCCGACACACGCTCGATCTTCAACCCCGGCGCCGCGCCGACGCCCGCCCCCGCGCAGGCCGCCGCCGCCGCGGTGGATCCCCGCACCTTGCTCCTCGCCCAGGCCACGCCGCGCCTGATCAACGCGTTCCGTGTGCGCGGCCACATGTTGGCCGACATCGACCCCTTGGCCCGCCTTGAGCGCCACGAGCACGCGGAGCTCACCCCGGCCTGGTACGGCCTCACCGAGGCCGACTTTGGCCGTGAGGTCGACACCACCCCGCTGATGGGCGTCCCGGCCCGGGCGCCGCTCGGCGTCGTGCTCAAGCGCCTGCACAAGAGCTACTGCGGCTCCATCGGCGCCGAGATCATGAACATCCCGGCCTTAGATCAGCGCATCTGGCTGCAAGAGCGCCTCGAGAACCTGCCCGACCGGGTGACGCTGCCCAAAGCGGACGCGATGCGTGTCCTGCGGAAGCTCAACGACGCTGAAGGGTTTGAGCGCGCCTTACACAACCGCTTCCCGGGCACCAAACGGTTCTCCCTGGAGGGCGCAGAGAGCCTCATCCCCCTCCTCGACACCTTGGTCGAGGACAGCGGCGCCCGCGGCGTCACCGAGGTCGTGCTGGGCATGGCCCACCGCGGCCGCCTCAACGTGCTCTCGAACATCCTCGACAAGCCCCTGGGCGCCATCGCCAAAGAGTTTGAGGACAACTCGCCCAAGACCTTCCAGGGCTCGGGCGACGTGAAGTACCACCTCGGCTACTCCTCCGAGCGGGTCACGGCCGCGGGCCCCATCGTCACCCTCAGCCTCGCGTTCAACCCCTCGCACTTGGAGGCGGTGAACCCCGTCGTCGAGGGCCGGGTGCGCGCTCGCCACGACCGCCTCGGCGGCGGAAAATCCGCGATCAAGCAGGTCTTGCCCGTGCTGTTGCACGGTGACGCCGCCTTCGCGGGCCAAGGGCTCGTCGCCGAGACGCTCAACCTCTCCGACCTCGCCGGGTACCGCACCGGCGGCACCATCCACGTCGTCATCAACAACCAGATCGGCTTCACGACGCCGCCCCACGAGGCCCGCTCGACGCCCTACGCCACGGACGTGGCGCGTATGCTCGCCGTGCCGATCTTCCACGTCAACGGCGAAGATCTCGACGCGCTGATCGCCACGGTGAAGCTCGCCGTGGAGTGGCGTCAGACCTTCCATCGTGACGTCGTCATCGACATGTACTGCTTCCGCAAACACGGCCACAACGAAGGCGACGAGCCCTCGTTCACCCAGCCCTTGGAGTACGAGGCCATCCGCAGCCACCCCTCCGCGGGCAAGGTCTTCGCCCGGGCGCTGGTCGAGGCGGGCCGCGCCACCCAGGCCGAGGTGGACGGCGTCTTTGGCGAGAGCCGCGAGGAGCTCGAGCGCCAGATCGGGCACCAGCCCGAGAACGGTCGCGACTCCTACACCGGGAACTCCAAGTCGCCCATGGGCGCGATCTGGTCCAAGTACCGCCTCGGCCTCGACGCCCCGGCGGACACGAGCTTCCCCTTAGATGAGCTCAAGGCCCTGCTTGTGCAGGCGAACACCCTGCCCGAGGGCTTCACCGCCCACCCCAAGATCGTCCGTTTGCTCCAGCAGCGCTTGGAGATCGCCCGCGGCGAGCGCCCGGTGGACTGGGCCGTGGCCGAACAAGCGGCGTATGGCACCCTCGCCGTGCAGGGCCAGCGGGTGCGCCTCTCGGGCCAAGACTCCGGGCGCGGCACCTTCTCCCACCGCCACGCCGTGCTCACCGACGTCAAGACCGGCGCTGAGCGTTTCCCCCTCGATCATCTGCGTGAGGGCCAGGCCCGCTTTCAGGTGATGGACTCGATGCTCTCCGAGGCCGCGGTCTTGGGCTTCGAGTACGGCTACACCTTGGACTACCCCGACGCCTTGGTGTTGTGGGAGGCGCAGTTCGGCGACTTCGTCAACGGCGCCCAGGTCATCATCGACCAGTTCATCGTGGCGGGTGAGCAGAAGTGGAACCGCTGCTCGGGCCTGGTGATGCTCTTGCCCCACGGCTACGAGGGCCAGGGGCCAGAGCACAGCTCGGCGAAGATGGAGCGGTTCTTGATGCTCTGCGCTGAAGACAACATGCAGATCGCCAACTGCACCACCCCGGCCAGCCTGTTCCACATCCTGCGCCGTCAAGCCCTGCGCCCCAGCCGCAAACCGCTGGTCATCTTCACGCCCAAGAGCCTCCTGCGGCATCCCGAGTGTGTCTCCACCCTTGAGGATCTGGCGATGGGCAGCTTCCAGGCGGTGATCCCCGAGGTTGAGCCCCTGCCCGAATCGAGCGTGCGCCGCTTGGTGCTCTGCCAAGGCAAGGTCTACTACGATCTGCTCGCCGAGCGCCGCAAACGTGGCGTAGACGACGTGGCCCTGGTGCGGATCGAGGAGCTCTACCCCTACCCCCGGGCGGCGATTCAGGCCGAGGTTCGACCGTTACCCCGCCGCCGAGGTGGTGTGGTGCCAAGAGGAGCCCCGAAACATGGGCGCTTGGCCGGTCTACTGCGACTGGCTGCGTGAGCAGCTCCCGTCGAATCGCCAGCCGATCTACGTCGGCCGGAAGCCCGCGGCCTCGCCCGCGACGGGCAGCCACCACATCCACGCCGAGGAGCTGCGGGCGCTGCTCGACGCCGCCCTGCGCCCCGCCTGATCTCTCCCCCGGTCTTGTCCAAGGAGCCCCCTCATGGCCATCGAAGTTGTGATCCCCACCGTCGGCGAGTCCGTCGCCACCGTGTTCATCGCCCGCTGGATCGCCAAAGAGGGCGACGTCCTCGCGGCGGGTGCGCCTGTTCTTGAGATCGACTCCGACAAGGCCTCGATGGAGGTGCCCGCCCCGGCGGCGGGTGTGCTCACGAAGCGGCTGTTTGAGGAGGGCGCTGAGGTGGCCATCGGCGCCGTCGTGGCGCAGATGAGCGAGGGTGGCGCCGTGGCCGAGCCCGTCGCCGCCGCGCCCGTGGCCGCCGAGCCCGCCGAGCCCGGCCGCGCCGCCCAGAGCGGCCCCGCCGCCCGGCAGGTCGCCGCCCAAGCGGGCGTGGCGCTCAATGAGGTGCCCGGCAGCGGCACCCGCGGCCGCATCTTGAGCCAAGACGTGCGCGCCGCCGCCGAGCAGGCCGATCGGGCCCCCAACGGCAACCCCGGCGTCGTGCCCCCGGCCGTCGCCAGCGCGGCGGTGAGCGGCGGCGTCTCCGCCCCGGCCCCGGCGGCCACGGGCGCGCTGGAGGAGATCGTCCCGATGACGCCGATGCGGCGCACCATCGCCCGGCGGCTCGTCGAGGCCCAGCACACCGCCGCGATGTTGACCACCTTCAACGAGGTCGACTGCTCGGCGGTGATGGACCTGCGCAAGAAGTACCAAGACCGCTTCCAAGAGCGCCACGGCCTCAAGGTCGGGTTCATGTCCTTCTTCGTGAAGGCGGCGGTGGAGGCGCTCAAGGAGTTCCCGGCGGTCAACGCCGAGATTCGTGACGACCATATCGTCTACAAGCGCTACTACAATATCGGCGTGGCCGTCTCTGGCCCCAAAGGCCTCGTGGTGCCTGTGCTGCGTGACGCCGACCGCCTCTCCTTCGCCAAGGTCGAGCAAGGCATCGGCGATCTCGCCAAGAAGGCCCGTGACAACAAGCTCACGATGGATGACTTCAAAGAGGGCACCTTCACCATCTCCAACGGCGGCGTGTTCGGCTCGTTGATGTCCACGCCGATCCTCAACCCGCCCCAGGTCGGCATCCTCGGCATGCACGCGATCAACGATCGCCCGGTGGGGGTGAACGGCCAGATCGTGCTGCGCCCGATGATGTACGTCGCGCTCTCCTACGACCACCGCATCATCGACGGTCGTGAGGCGGTGAGCTTCCTCAAGCGGGTCAAGGAGCTGGTCGAGGCGCCCGAGCGTCTGCTGCTCGAGGTGTGATCGGGCTCCTCTGGGCGCTGGGTGGGGCGCTGGCTGAAGAGCCCGTCGCCCACACGCCGCCGCCCGTGGCGCCTTGGGCGCAGGTCGGCGCGGGCCTGGAGCTGCGCCCCCGGGCGGAGGCCGCGGAGTTTATCGCGGCTCGCGCCGGGTTTGAGGCCCAGAGCTCTCTGCGGCTGGGCGTCGAGGTGTCTTGGGCGCCTTCACGCGCCTTGGACCTGCTCGGCGACACCCGGGGGTACTCCGCGGTCAGCGTCGGCGCCGGGGGCTGGTGGTGGGCGGGCGGCGCCTGGTCCCCCGGGCTCGGCTGCGTGGTTGAGCTCTCCAGCCGCAGCTTTTATGGGGCCGAGGGGCTGGTCGAGCGGGTGTTTATCCCCGCGCTGGGCGTCGAGGCCTCGGTGGCGGTGCCGCTGGGCGACCGCGCGGCGATCGTGCCCTCGGCGCGGCTCACGACGGATCTTCGCCGCGTTGAGCTGCGCGTCGCGGGCGATCCCGTGGAGCTGCTCTCGCCGTGGGGGCTCCAAGGAAGCCTCACGGTGCTCATCCCGCGTGTGGAGGCGAGATGATCTGGCTCTTGCTCAGCCTTTGGGCCTGCGAGCTGAAGGTGGTCGTGGAGTACCCCGGCGAGACGGGCCTTGACTCGGGGGCGGACACCGGGGACGACACGGGGAAGCACGCGCGGGGGCACGCCGGGGCTTGAAAGGAACGGGCAAATTCTGAGATCCGGGAGGTCACGCCAAGCTGAGGGAGATCTGAGATCCTCAAGAGGGGAATGAACATGCCTGGCAAGTCGCGCCGCCGCAGCGGGAGTTGAGCCCCCAACAAGAGACCCAACCCGCCAGGACACCGGCCCGAACCTGCGGCGGTGGCGGCGGCGGGGGCGGCGAGCCGATGGGGGGAGGGGACTATGTCGTCGTGCGTGGGGACACGCTGTGGGGCATCGCGCGGCGCACCTACGGCGACGGCAGCAAGTGGCGAGAGATCGCCCGGGCGAACCCCACCCAGGTGTTTCGTGACGGCGAGCTGATCCTCGTCGGCTCGGTGTTGCGCCTGCCGACGATCAACGCCCCCGCCGCCGACGAGGGCGGCAGCGGCACCCCCGCCGCGCCGGTCTCGACCCAACCTGAAGGCGGCGACGTCGAGGCGACGCTCCCCCGGGGCGAGTGTACGGAGTACGGCGACTTCAACGTCTACCCGACGCCTTCATCGGCCCGCTCCCGCCAGACGCCGACGGCGCACGAAACGTGCGTGAGACGGAGTTTCACGAGATCATCGCCGCCGCCGAGGCCGAGGCGAACGCCAACCGTGAGCAGGTCGAAGGGGAGGTCAACGACCTCCTCTCCTACGGCCTGTTTGACTGGGCGATCACCGACGGCGACGCCACGCGGGCGATGGAGCTGCTCGGGGGGCTCTCCGTCGCCCAGCTCCGCGTCGCCATCGGCCGGATCCCCAACATCGGCCGCCTGCTCGACAACCTCCCGTCGAGCGCCCGCACCGGGCCCACGTTCACGAAGGTGCTCGTGGCGCTCGGCCCCGATCGGGTGACCCCGTACCTCACGGATCTGCTCTCCTACGGCATCTTCGACTGGGCGATCACCGACGCCGACGCCTTGGCGGTGACGCAGATCCTCGGCCTGCTCTCCGCCGAGCAGCGGGTCGACATCCTCGGTCGTCTGGGCCGGACGCTCCAGCTTCGGCTCTTGCGCAACATCCCCGGCCGCGGCAGCGCCCTGGCCGACGGCGACAAGACCGCGGTGAAGGCCATCTTTGACGGGGCCGGAGACGGCGACATGGAGCTCGTCACCTTGGCCTTTGAGGTGCGCTTCAACCTCACCGTGCGCGGCGCGAAAGGCGCAGAGTGGGACGCCCCTGGCCTCAGGCGCTCGTGGACGGTGCTCGAGGCGCTCCCGGCGGGCCACGTCGAGGGCAACCCGTCGATCCTGCAGTGGATTCGTGACGGCAACAACGCCGCCGGGCACTCCGGCTGGTACGCCGACGCGAGCTTCGGCGACGACGCCAACGGCGCCGGGTACAACTACACCACCGCCAACCTCGACACCGCCACCCAGACCTCCCAACAAGACACCGACGGCGACGGCGTCATGGACCACAACGACCCCCTTCACGGCGTCAACCGCTTCAACAAGGTCGTTCGCCACGAGATCGGCCACGCCGTAGACGACGCCATCGGCGGCGCGGCGAGCCTCTGCATCGGCAAACCCAACGGCGGAAACTGGCAAGATTTCGGCGCGAGCGCCAACAACGCCATCGACGCGATGGTGACCGCCGCCAACGACGCCGTCCACGCCCAGCCCGCCGCCACCCGCGCCGCCTTTGTCACGGCGATGGTGAGCCAGGTCGCCTCCCCCTTGACGGCGGTGCAGGCCACCCCGGAGTACACCGCCCTCGACGCCGCCACCCAGGCGCTCATCGACGCCGATCCGGTGTTCACCGCCTTGGCCGCGGCGTTGAACAACCCGTGGTACCGCGAGACGAACGGCGGACCGCCCCTCGGCGGTCGGGTGTACCAGCGCTCCTACAACAGCCTGTGGACGTCTTACGATCCCGCCGCGCGCGCCCGAAAGGTCAGCGAGTACCAGTATCGTGCGCCGGGGGAGTGGTTCGCCGAGGCATATGCGGCATACTATCAGCCGAACCCAGACGGAACCTGCGACCACCACGTCCTCGGCGGGGCTGATCCCACCACAAAGGCCTGGTTTGACTCGAACGTCGACTCCTGGGGAGGCACCCGTTGACGAGACTGAGCCTGATCTGGGCGCCTGACCGGATGCGCCGACACCAACGCGGGGGATCCCATGCAGCGGGCCACCGGCCAGGCCAAAAAAGCCGCGGCGAAGCACCTTGATGTGCCCGCCGACGCCCTCACCCTCGATCCCATCGACGACAAGAGCGTCCCCGGGGTGGTGGTGTTTCGTGCGGTCTGGAGCCAGGGCAGCCGCACCGCCCACGTCGGCGGCGTCGTCGTGGGCGGTGAGGTTGAGCTCGACGGCGCTCGGGCGATGGGCCGGGTGTACCAGGCCTGGGGCTACGGCCCGACGCGCACCCGCAGCGCGGAGGAGGTCGCCCGGGTGGCGGTAAACCCGCAGCGCAGCTTGATGGCGGGAGCCCGGGGGGGGGCATGGGGGCGCCGCGCCCGCGGACGTCTCCTCGGGCGGCGGTCTCGGCGTGAAGTTCTGGGTGCAAGACGGCTACAACCCGGTGACCGAGTGGGACGTGTCGCCCGGCGCCAGCCCCGGCGCCCCGGCGGTGTTCACCCAAGGCCGCACCCACGGCGGGGCTGAGGTGTCTACCTTCGCGCTGCGCCCGAGGCGCTGCTCGGCTTGTGGCGCGGTCAGCTCCGCCGAGGTGGCGGTGAGCCTCAACGGCGAGCGTCGCCCGGATCTGCGGGGGCGATCCTTGGCGCTTCCAGGTCCCCTGCGGGGCGCCACACCGCAAGATCCCTTCGTGTACTTGGACTTCGCCCGAAAGGAGTGGATCACCTGCTTCGCCCCCGACCGGGAGCCCGACTGGGCGCGGCTTGAGTGTGAGCCGATGGAGGACTGGCGCGAGGGCATGGTCACCTTCGCGCCGATGGTGCGAGAGCTAGCGCGGGCTTTGGATTCGCGCCGTGTTTGGGGTGACGCCCTGCGCGAGAAGCTTGTGCTTGACGCCTCGACGCCTGGGTGGGCTGCTCAGCCCAGGTGATGCGGGCGCGCGGACCTCGTTCTCCCAGCCGACGCCTGGGCTCTACGCCGTCGGCCAGACACCCTCTGGTTTGGGGTGATGGGCACAGCGCGCTTGGGGTGGGGCGGGCGCTGGGCGGACGAGCCTCGCGTGGCTGACCCATGGGCACCTCACCCGCGGCCCTTACGTCGATCTGGGGCGGATAATGCTCGCGCCGGAGAGCGCGCCCGCGGAGCCCGTCGCTCCCTGAAGGCGCCTCGGGTGACCATGACAACTTCTGACGACATGGCGTCAGTCTTCTCAGTTAAGCTGCGCTCCCCCAAAAAGTGAGAGGAGCGCGCTGATGAACGTTTCCGTGACGGGCCCCACCCTCAACGCCCTTCGCGAACGAATTGAGGCCGAGCTGGGCGACTTTCACGCCCCGATGACCGCGCGGGTGCTCACCGAGCTCTCCATCGCGGTCAGCGTAGATGTCCTGGGCATGGCCCTGTTTTTGGGGGGTGAAGGCTGGGCGGTGAAGGCCTTGGGGGTGCTCCTCGCGGGCCTCGCGCACATGACCATCGGCACCATCGGGCACACCGCGAGCCACGGCGCGGCGATGGGCACCCGCGCCTCAAACCGGGTGGTCACCTACATCACCTACCCCCTGGCGCTCAACCTCTCGGCGACGATGTGGTGGCGGCGCCACTGCACCCTGCACCATCGGGCGCCGAACGTCGTCGGCATCGACACCGACATCGAGTTCAACCCGCTGTTTGTCATCCGTGAGGAGGAGGCCGCCCGAGGGGGGCCGCTCAAGCGCCTGTGGTGGCGGGCCCAGATCGTCACCTTGCCCCTGGCCTTGGCCGCGAACGCCATGAGCCAGATCCGCCAGGGCTGGGCGTACATCTTCGACGCCCTGCGGGACCCCAAACGCCGCCGCCCCCAGCACTGGATCGACCTCGCCTGCATGACGGCCCACTGGGGGATCTGGGTGGTGATCCCCGCCCTGTTCTTCCCCCTGAGCGCGGTGCTCTTGTTCTACGTCCTGCGCAAGATCATCGTCGGCTACATGATGTTCGCCGTGCTCGCCCCGGGGCACCTGCCCAGCCGGGCGCCGCTCTTGGGCCGAGAGATGCCTGAGCTCGACTGGATGGTGCGCCAGATCATCACCACCGTCGATCTGCGCGTGGGCTGGCTGGGGAGCGTGCTCTGCGCCGGGCTTCAGCACCAGGTCGCCCACCACCTCTTCCCGGCGGTTCCGCACCCGCGCTACGCCCGCATCACCGCCATCGTCGAGGCCTTCTGTGAGGAGCATGGCCTGCCCTACAACCGCGTCGGCTGGGGGCGGGGCGTCATCGAGGCGTGGTGGGCCTTCGCTCGGCCTCGCGCCACCTGCATGAGCCCGGACGACGCCTTGGCCTGGGCCGCAGGAGACGCGGGCTCGTCCCGCTAAACGGGGGGGGCGCGCGGGGGACGGTCGTCCAAAGCGGCAGGCTGGAGGTGTGTGAGCGATCACCACGCTTTTTGCAACCGCCTGCCGCTTGGACGCCGTGAGATCACCGTAGCCCAGGAGGGCTTTCAGAATTTTCAGGTGTCATCCCGATGTCATTCGGGCCGTGGGGCGGCAGGGCTCGGGGCGCTGCCCTCACAGGCGAGCACCCAGGCCGCGGTGCGTAAGGCGCTGGCGCTCAGGGGCCCCTCGACGGCGTTTCGTTCGTGGTGAAACCGCGCCGCGGCGCAGCGCCCCTTGGCGGCCAAGAACCGCACCCCGGCCTCTTGAAGGGCCCGGTTCTCGGGGCGCTCCTCCATCCGGCGCTCAAACCAAGCGGGATCTTCGGGATCGTCAAACAGCTCCGGTCGGTCGGCCCACAGGCGCAGGCGGCGCTCGGCGGCGTCATCCGCGCTGGGGCTCCCGCCGCTCACCACCAGGGCGTAGAGGGCGTCGGCTTGTTGCAGATCCCCGCAGTCGGCCAAGGCATCCGCCAGGGCGAGCTGGCGGGTGGGGGACGAGGGCAGCTCCGCGTGGCTCGCCCGCGCCTCGGCCAAGGCCGGGGGATCGCCGACCTTCACCGACAACAACATGCGCTCAAACACCTCATGGCGGGGGTTGAGCGCGCCGTCCTCCTCGACGGAGACGAGGTAGCCCACCCGGCTCAAGAAGCGGCCGCGCAGGAGGTGGTGCTCGACGAGGCGGTAGCGCACGACGCCCTCAGCGTCGAGCACGTCCAGCGCGTGGGGGGTCCAGCCAGGGCCTTTGGGCGGCGGGGACGCCGTGGGGACGAGGGTGCCGCCGGGAGACAGCGCACGCCAGCGCTCGGCCAGGGCCTCACCGACGAGGGGATCCCCAGCGATCACCTCCGACCACTCCAGGCGTTGAATGCCCACAAACACGAAGTCACGCCCCACGTCGGAGAGCGCCCAGGCGGGCATCCCGAAGGTGGTCGAGGCGTAGGCGCGGGCCTCGCCGCCCGTCCGTTCGGGCAGAAGCCGCCCCGGCACGTCCAGGGTGACCCCGACCTCTGAGACGGTCACGGTCTGCGCGGGCCAGAGGCCCAGGCTGGGCACCCTGCGCAGCGCCGGGCCGTAGAGCGAGGGGGCCACGGCGAGGGCGGCGGCCCACAGGAGCGCCCGGCGTCGGGCCTCGGGGCGTCGCCCGGGTGGGCTCAGGATCGGCGCCTGGACGAGCAAGGCGGCGATGGCCCCGCCGACGAGGCCGCCGAGGTGGGCGAAGTGGGAGGTGTTCGCGCCCTGAAGGCTAGAGATGAACAAGAGCGCGAACAGCAGCAGGTTCCCGAAGCCGTAGTAACGCCGCTGGTCGGCGGGCAGGCCGTCGCCCAGGCGAAAGCCGATGGCGATCAAGGCGCCCAAGAGGCCAAAACCCAACATGGAGGAGCCGATCACCGCCTCGTTCTGACCGAGCACGACGGCGAGGCAGGCCCCGGCCACCGACGCCGCGGCGATGACCGCGTAGCCGCCCCCGCCGAGCGCCCGCTCCACACGAAAGCCGGAGTAGCCGAGCACGGCGAGGTTCGGCAGCAGGTGAATCGGCCCGCCATGAACGAGCTGCGAGGCCCACGGCGACCACCACGCGCCGTCAAACATGAGCGGCTCAAGCCCCGTGCGGCCCTCCATGAACAGCCGCGCGAGCTGGGCGCTGAGCGCGTCGGGGAAGACGCGGGCGTTCTCGACCACGAGCTGCAGCCCGCCCACGACGGCGATGATTGCGGTGAGCGCGGTGGAGACCACGGGGAAGGGGCGTCGGCGCATAAACGCCGCGAGGAGCGCGTCGGGGGCGGCCAAGGCATCAGCGAGCTGGGGGATCTCGGTGAGCGGGAGGAACTTGTCGCCGGTCCAGGGCCCATGCCGCAGGAGCGCGTCACCGGGGATGAGCCCTTGCCGGAGCTGATCGTCGAGCTGCTCCAGGTCCACTGGGGTCGTCTCGTCAGCCATCCGAATCAGCGGACCTTCACCCACAGGCGCACCTCCGGGGCGATCTAACGCGTGGGCCCCGGCGCTGGACAGCCGCGGTCGTCGTCAACACCGCAATCTCCGGCCGCCCGGGTGCCAGGACGGATGTGGTCCCGCCCTCACGCGGCGCCTTGCGTGCGGCCCCTCTTCCGGTGACGATACCTTCATGTCCAAGCAGCCCACCTCTCGTCTGGGGCGCCTCGCCCGGCTCAGCGGCCTGACCTCGAAGGTCGGCTCCAGCTACCTCGGCCAGCGCGTCGCGGCGGTCTTTCAAGACGACGACACCCGCAAAGACGCCATGCGCCGCCTTCACATCACCAACGCCGAGCGTGTGGCCGAGACGATGGGCCAGCTCAAAGGCGCGGCGATGAAGGTGGGCCAGGGCCTCGCCCAGATCGCCGAGGGGCTTGATCTCCCCGAAGAGGTGGGCCGCGCGCTCTCGAAGCTCAACGATCGCGCCGAGGCCGTGCCGTTCCAGACGATCCGTGAAGACATCGAGCGTGAGCTTGAGGCCCCCCTGGACAAGCTCTTCTCCCGCATCGACCCCGAGCCTTTGGGCACGGCGTCTTGGCCCAGGCCCACGCCGCCTGGCTGCCCGACGGTCGCCCCGTCGTCGTCAAGGTGCTCCACCGCCACATCGAGCACTCCGTCGCCTCCGACCTTACCGCGCTCAAAGGCCTGTTTGTGACCGGCAAGATCCTCCAGCGGGATCGGGCCGAGGTCGACATGATCTTCGACGAGATCCGCGAGCGGCTTGAGGAGGAGCTCGACTACTACAACGAGGCCGCGAACCTCAACTTCTTCGCGAACGCCTTCCGCGACGTGCCCGGCATCCGCGTTCCGGCGACGCACCCCAGCCTGTGCACCGGCCGGGTGCTCACGATGGATCGGCTCCCGGGCAAACCGCTGGAGGAGTTTCTCAAAGACGCCGACGAGCGCGCGCGCCAGCAGGCCGGGCTCAACCTCGCCCGCAGCTTCTTTGTCATGGTCTACGAGCTGCGCGCGCTCCACGCCGACCCCCACGCCGGGAACTACCTCTTTGAGCCCGACGGCACGCTGGGAATTTTGGACTTTGGCTGTGTCAAACGGTTCGACGAGTACTTCGTCGCCGACTACGCCCGCGTCGCCGAGCACGGCATCGCCGGGGACAAACACACGACGCTCCAGCTCTTGCGCAAGCTCGGCGGCTTGTGCAGCGAAGATCCCGGCGCCGCGGAGCTGTTGTGGGAGCTTGTAGAGATCATGGCTATGCCGTTTCGGGCTGGAAAGTTCATGGCGGGTGGACCTGAAGACGATCTTCAGGAGCGCACACGCAACATCGGGCCACGCTTCTTGCGATACCCTGAGATCCGAACCCCCCGTGACATGATCTACCTGCACCGCGCCCTCGGTGGCATCTACTCGATGTTGCGTCGTCTCCAGGTCAGCGCGAACTGGCGCGCCCTGAGCCGTCCCTACCACGAGCAGGCCATCAAGCGGGCAGAGGGTCGTGTCTGAGGATTCCGGTCATCGGCTCCCTTCGTTTCGGACCCTTTCACCTCATCGAGCCGCTCGGACGCGGGGGGATGGGTGAGGTGTGGCGCGGCCTACACGCTGAGCAAGGCGTGCCGGTCGCGATCAAGGTGCTGCACCCCGAGCGCGGCAACCGCGCGAGCTTTCTCTCGGCGTTCCGCAACGAGGTCCGCGCCGTCGCCGGCCTCTCGCACCCCTACGTCGTGCCCGTGTTCGACTATGGCGAGGTGAGCGAGGCCGCCGCGTTGGTGTCTGAGGCCCGCTTCACCGCCGGCAGCCCCTACCTCGTCATGGAGCTCGTCGAGGGCGGCACCTTGGCGCCTTGGTGTGGCCGGATGCCCTGGGTGCGTATCCGCGAGGTGCTGCTCGCGCTCTTGGACGCCTTGGCCCACGCCCACGCCCGAGGCGTCATCCACCACGACATCAAGCCCGGGAACGTGCTGCTCACCGGGGTCTCCAGCGAGAGCGGCGGCTTACGCCTCGCCGACTTCGGCCTCGCCCAGGTCGGCGGCAACCAAGGCGGGGCCACGCCGTTTATGTCCGGGGGAACGCCGTTTTATATGGCGCCGGAGCAGGTGCGAAACCTCCGCGCCGACTACGGCCCCTGGACGGATCTCTACTCCTTGGGGCGTCTGGCCTTGGCGCTCGTCTGGGGGCACCCCGCGCCCGCGGCGGAGGACGTGCTGCCCGGCACCCCCGTCCCGGCGGGCCTCGACTCTTGGCTCGCGCGGATGCTCATGCCCGAGCCCGCCGACCGCTTCCGCCGCTCCGCCGACGCCGCCTACGCCTTGCTCCAGCTCGGTGATCCAACCGTCGAGGAGCCCACCAACCCCGGCAAATCCGGGGCGTTCTCTTGGGTGGAGCACACCTTCGCGTTCAGCGCCTGGAAGAGCCACGACAGCTCCTCTGGCGGCGAGTCGTCGCCAAAGTTTGACCCGGATCTGCACGACCTGCCGTCGTTGGCCATCGACCCCAACGACCTCCCGCCGATGGACAGCGTCGAGTCCCAACGAAGCGCCTATGTGCGCGCCGAGCCTTGCCGCCGTGAGCCGCCGCCCGTGCCCGATCTCCCCTGGGGCGCGGCGGCGCCTGTGCCGGCCGCGCACCTCGTCGGCGTCGGCTTGGGCCTGTTCTCGCTGCGCGCCGTGCCGTTTGTGGACCGCGAGATCGAGCGTGAGCAGACCTGGGCCGATCTTCGCGCCGTGAAGGCTGAAGGGCGCGCGAGGCTCATCGAGCTCGTCGGCGCCACCGGCGTCGGCAAGAGCCGCATCGCCGAGTGGCTCTGTGAGCGGGCCCACGAGCTCGGCATCGGCTCCATCGTGCGCGCCACCCACAGCCCCGAGACCGGGCCCTCGGACGGCGTCGCCCCGGCCCTCGCCCGAACCTTACGCTGCGCCGACCGCCGCCCGGAGCGTGTCCGTGAGCGTGTGGTGCAGGTGCTCTCTGAGCTCGGCGTGCATGAGCCCGCGGAGTGGGCGGCGCTGGCCGAGCTGCTCGCCCCCGCCGAGGACGTCGTCGGCGGCGCCGAGGGCGAGACGGTGCGCTTCGCCAGCCCTCTGGAGCGCCACATCGTCGCCCGGCAGACCCTGCAGCGCCTCGCCGTCGAGCGTCCGGTCATCCTCTGGCTCGATGACGCCCACTGGAGCCTGGACAGCCTCGCCTTCGCCCAGCACCTCCTCGACGTGCAGCAAGACAACGCCTCGCCCGTGCTCATCGTGATCACGACCAGCTCCGAGGCGCTCACCGAGCTGCCCGTCCAGAGCCTCATGGTCAGCCGCCTGCACCGCAGCGCCCGCTCCCGCCGCATCGACGTGAGCCCGCTCTCTCGGCCCCACCAGGCGGAGCTCGTGCGCCGTCTGCTCGGCTTGGAGAGCGAGCTCTCAGCGCGGGTAGAGCAGCGCAGCGCCGGAAACCCCCAGTTCGCCGTGCAGCTCGTCGGGGACTGGGTGCAGCGCGGCGTGTTGGTGCCCTCACCCGTGGGCTATCGCCTCGCCGAAGGGGTCGATCTTCGCCTGCCCGAGCAGCTCTCGCTCCTGTGGTCGGGCCGCGTGGAGCAGGCGCTCTCGGCGCATCCCGAGTGGGGCCCGCCCCTGGAGCTCGCCGCGGCCTTGGGCCAAGACGTCGACACCCAAGAGTGGCGCGTGGCCTGCGGCTTCGCGGGCTACGAGAGCGTCGCGGAGAGCGTCGAGGCGCTGTTGTTACGCGGGCTGGCCAAGAGCGGCGAGGCCGGGCCCGAGATCGGCTGGTCCTTCGCCCACGGCATGGTGCGCGCGGCCCTGGAGCAGCGCGCCGAGGCCGCCGGGCGCTTAGAGGGCCACCACCGCGCCTGCGCCGAGATGCTCTTACGCGCCGCGGGCGGCGACGAGAACCCCAAAGATCCCTTGCTCGCCGAGCGCCTGGGCCGTCACCTCGCCCAAGGTGGCGACCCTGACCGCGCCCTGCGCCCGCTCATGCGCGCCGCGCGCACCCGCGCCCAGGCCGGAGATTATGGCTACGCCGAGGTCATCCTGCATGAGTGGGACAGCGCCCTGCGTCGCCTACGTTTAGAGCCCGAGGACAACCGCCCCTGCGCCGGAGAGCTCCTGCGGGCGGAGCTGGCGCGTGTGCGAGGCCGCATCGAGGAGGCGCTCACGCTCTCCACCCAGGCCTTAGAGCTCGCCCGCCGCCAGCGCTGGCCCCGGCTCATCGCCGCGGCGCTGTTGGAGTCGTCCCGGGCGGAGTGGACGTCGGGCCACCCCGAGCGCGCGCTCAGCCTCATGGAGCAGGCCACCACCGCCGCTGAGGAGGCCGACGACCGCTACGCCGTCGCCCGCTGCCTCATGGAGCGCGCGGTGATCCTGCGTCGTTTCCGCCGCTTGGACGAGGCCGAGGCCCTGTACCGCAGCGCCGCTGAAGAGTTCCGGCGCCTCGGTGAGCTTGGCTCTGAAGCGTGGTGCCTGCTCGGTCTCGGCGAGTGCTGCCGCGAGCGCGACAAACCCCGCTTGGATGAGGCCGTGTCGCTGTGTGAGGCCGCCCTCGATCGTTTCCAGCGCGCGGGCATGCGCCGGGGCGTGGCCGACTGCACCAACTCCTTGGGTGAGCTTCTGAGGCTTCAAGGAGAGCGGGAGCGCGCCGCTGAGCTCTACCGCCGCTCCCGGGACGTCTTCTTGCGGATCGGCTCGGCCATGGCCGTGGCCCCGGCCTGTAACCTCGGCCTGGTGCTTCTGGAGGATGACCGCTTCGGCGAGGCGGAGCTTGTCCTTCAGGATGTCTTACGCACCTTAAAGACCCAGAGCCGAAAGGTCTACATCGGCCTCGTTCACACCTACCTCTTGCCCGGCGCCGCCGTCGGCTCGCGCTGGAGCGACTTTGACGAGCACCTGCGCGAGGCGAACAGCCGCCTTCAAGAGACGGGAGAGCTCGACATCGACGCCGCCCAGGCCTCGGAGCGCGCTGGGGACACGGCCTGGCGCGCGGGCTACCTGGGCCGGGCCTGGGCCGCGTGGCGGCTCTCGGCGAAACAGTGGGAGGGCTTGGGCCGCGCCTGGGACCTAGAGCGTGTTCGGGAGAAGCTCGGCCGCGTCGACACCCTCAACCCGCCCTAAACCTTCGGCCAGCCGTCGGATTTTATGCCCCACGCCGTCACCGTGGTCCCGCCGCCCCTCCAGCTCCCCGGCGGCGTGCTCGTGCATTGTGTGCCCGCCCATGAGGACAACCTCATCTGGCTCATCGAGCTGCCGTCGGGGGAGGCCGCGGTGGTCGACGGCCCCGACGCCGAGGCCACCCTTCACCTCTGCGCGGCGCGGGGCCTCCGCCTCACCACCGTGCTCAACACCCACACCCACGGCGATCACGTCGGCGTCAACCGCGACCTCCAGCGGCGTGGGCTCCTGTCCGGCCTGCGGGTGGTCGGCCCCAAAGGCGCCGCCGACGCGGTGCCCGGCCTCACCGAGCCCGTCGAAGAAGGCGACGAGATCACGCTAAACGGCGCGTCGCGCCTCAAGGTGTGGCTCACCGAGGGCCACATGAACGGCCACGTCTCGTTCATCACGACCGGCGCGGTCTTCTGCGGCGACACCCTCTTCGCCGGGGGCTGCGGCTACCTCTTCGACGGCCCCCCGGCCAAGATGTTGGAGAGCCTCAACCGCCTGGCGGCCTTGCCCCAAGACACCCTCGTCTTCTGCGCGCATGAGTACACTCTGGACAACCTCCGCTTCGCCGCCTGGGTAGAGCCCGACAACCTCGATCTGCGAGACCGCCTGGAGTTCACGACGCGACTCCGCGCCGAGGGCCGCTGCACGGTGCCCTCCACCATCGGCCTGGAGCGGGCGACGAACCCGTTTCTGCGCGCGCACAGCCCGAGCCTGCAGGCGCGCCTTCGTGAGGAGCTGCCCGAGGCGCCCCTTCACGACGCCTTGGCCGTGTTCACCGCCGCCCGCGCCCTAAAAAACACGGCGCGGCACCGGGCTCATTGAGGATCGGGCAAGGCCGTCAGCGCCGTCTCCACGTCGATCGGCGCCCGGGTGAGGGTCTGGTGGACCGGGCAGCGGTTGGCGATGTCGAGGAGGCGGCCACGCTGCTCCTCGTCCAAGGGCCCGGTGAGCGTCACCTCGCGGCGGATGTGGTCTTTGAGCTTCCCATCGTCGCCGGTGACCTTGTCGTGGTGAAGGGTCACGGTGACGGCCTGCAGAGGCCAGCCTTTTCGTGTGGCGTACAGGCTCACGGTCATCGACGTGCAGGCGCCTAAGGCCGAGAGCAGCAGCTCGTACGGATCGGGGCCTTGGTCTTGGCCGCCGACGTCGAGGGGCTCATCGGCGGTCAGCGTGTGCTGCCGAACGTGAATGGCTTGGGTGAGCGAGCTGGACGCGCCGTGAACGGTCGCCGTGCGGGGCTTGGCCATGAGGTCATCTCCGGGTCAGGCGCCGAGGAGGGCGTCTACCAGGACGAGCATAGGCACGCCGAGGCCCAGGGACGAGAGCGTCGTGAAGAACCCGAACCGAAGGTACTCCCAGAAGCCCAGCTCGTGATGTTCCCGGGCGGCCTCGGCGACGATGAGGTTGGCGACGCTGCCCACCAAGGTGAGGTTCCCGGCGACGGTGGCCGTCCAGGCGAGCACGGTCCAGGCCAGCGGGGTGGGGGAGAGCGCCTCGACGTAAGGCCCGAACAACATCACCAGAGGCACGTTGGAGACGAGGTTTGAGCCTAAGGTGATCACGAGGCTCACCGCCGCGAGGCCCGCCGCCGTGTCAAAACGAAGAATCGGCGCCAACGCGGCGAAGCCCTGGCCCAGCAGGCCTGTGCGCTCTACGCCGCCGACCACCACAAACAGCGCCGCGAAGAACACCAGCAGCGTCCAGTCCACCCGGGCGAAGACGCCCCGAGGGTCTTCACGACGCAAGAGCAGCATCAGCGCGACGCCGCCGAGGGCCGTCCACGCGAGGTCCAGACCGAACAAGAAGCCAAGAACAACCCCGATCATCACCAGCACGACGCTCCAGCGGGTCGCGCCGTTCGGCGGGGTTGGTGGCGACGTGGGCTCCTGGAGCGGCCCGGCCAAGGCGCCGCGGTACATCCACCGAAGCAGGCCAAGCTGAACCACAAGGCAGAGCACCGTCGCCGGGAGACAACGTAGGGTGAAGTCCACAAAGGACATGCCGCTCATGCCCGCGATGAGCATGTTCTGCGGGTTGCCCACCTGGGTGGCCGCGCTGCCGAGGTTGGCGCTCGCGGCGAGGCTGATCAGGAACGGCACCAACGGCAGGCCCCGGCGCAGGCAGAGCTGCACCACCACCGGGGTCATCAGCACGCAGACCGTGTCGTTCACCAAGATCGCCGAGAGCGCGGCGGAGACGAGGCTCACCCGCGCCAGGACCACGAAGGGGCTCGACGCGCCTCGGGTCAGGGCGGCCTCGCCCCGGGCCATCAGCCCGTCCTCCTCAAGCCAGGCCCCGAGCATCATCATCGCCAAAAGCAAGGCGATGGTGCCCGCGTCGATGGCCGCGTAGGCCTCCTCGGGGCTGAGCGCGCCGACGGCGACCATGCCCACGGCGCCCAGCAGGGCCCCAGCGGGCCGCCCGATCGGCAGCGCGCGCAGGCGACGCCCGGCGATGAGCACGAAGGTCAAGCCGAAGACAGCGAGGGTCAGCATACGGGCCCGCGGCGGGTCAGGCGCCTCACCACCAGGGGAAGCGGTTGTTCTTCTTGGGCTTCTTGGGCTCGGATTTGGGGCCGTCGCCGTCAGAATTGCCGTCGGGGCGTTTTTGCTGGGGGCGATCGTTGGGGTTGTCGACGCCGCGCATCCGGTCCAAGAGCAGGTCCATCGGCGAAGGATCGCAGCCGCCTTGGGGCTCGTAGCCTTTGCTGAACAGCTCGGTCACACACACGCTGCACACGCCGTCGAGGATCTCCCCCTGGCAGACGTCGCCCTCGACCACGTCCCCGGGCCGGGTGAAGCCGCCACGAAGGTTGCCCAGCCCGGCGATGAACCGCGCCCAGGTGGGCAAGGCCGCCTTGCCGCCGGTCAGGGTGGTGGTCTTGTTGTCGTCGAACCCCACCCACACCGCCACGACAAGATCCGGGGTGAAGCCGACAAACCAGGCGTCGCGGTAGCTGTCGGTGGTGCCGGTCTTGCCGCCGAGGGGCCCCGTGGCGCCGTACTTCGACGCCCCGGCGCCGGTGCCTTCGCTCATCACGGTCTGGAGCACGTTTGTGGAGAGGTACGCCGCCCGGGGCGAGGCGCGGCGCACGACCAGCGGCGCGTTCTCGACGATGAGGCTCGTGTCGTTGCGGGTGACGGCGCGCACAAGCTGGGGCGCGGCGAACCGGCCGCCGCCGGGGAGCACGGTGTAGGCCCCGGCGAGCTCTAAGGCGCTGGCGTCAAAGCCCCCGAGCGCCGCGGACGGCAGGCGGGTCATGCCGCTGAGGCCCAAGTCTTGGAGCTGATCTTGGAGCGTGGCGAGGCCGACCTTCTCCGAGAGCAGCACCGCGGGGATGTTGCGGCTCTCAGCCATGGCCTTCCGCAGCGTGATCTCGCCGACGTACTGGCCGTCGTAGTTGCCCGGGCTCCAGGTCTTGCCATCGACGGTGCGCTCCAGGGGCTCGTCGAGGAAGGTGGTTGAGGGCGAGAGCTCAACGTCTTGGTCAAAGGCCACGAGCATCGTGAGCGGCTTCACCGTCGAGCCGGGCTGGCGCCGGGCCATCGTCGCCCGGTTGAACGGGCTCTGGGCGTAGTCGCGGCCGCCGACCATCGCCAAGATCGCGCCGTCCTTCACCCGCACGGCGACCAGGGCGACCTGCACCCCTTTGGCTTTGGGGTACGCCTCGTCAAGCTTGGTCATCGACTCGCTGACGACACGCTCGGCGAGGCGCTGCAAGGGCGGGTGGATGAGGGTGTAGACGCTGAGGCCCTCGCCCGCGACCCGCCCCTCGCCGAGCTTGGCCTCGACCTCCTCCAAGGCGGCGTCGACGGCGTAGGGCGCGCGGCGGCCGGAGATCCCCGCGGCCACGGCCAGGGGTCGCGCCAGCTCCTTCGCCGCGAGCTCGGGCTCAATCCAGCCCTCCTCTTGCAGCCGCCGCAGGGCCAGATCGCGGCGCTCTTTGGCCTTCGCGGGGTGGCGCAGAGGGTTGTAGTTGTTCGGCGAGGAGATGATGCCCGCCAAGGTGGCGGCCTCACCAATGCCGATGCGCTCGATGGGCTTCGCGAAGAACGCCCGGCTGGCTTGATCGGCGCCGCAGATGGCCACCCCGCCCGACTGACCCCAGTAGATCTCGTTGAGGTACAGGGCGAGGATCTCGTCCTTGGTGAGCTGCTGCTCAAGCGCCAAGGAGTAAAAGACCTCCTTCACCTTGCGCTGAATCGTGCGCTCTTGGCTCAAGAAGAGGTTCTTCGCGAGCTGCTGGGTGAGGGTCGAGCCGCCCTGCATGCGGTCCCCGGCGGTGACGTTGACGTACAGCGCCCGCAGGATGCCCAAGGGGGACACGCCGCGGTGGCGGTAAAAGTCGGCGTCTTCCATGGCCAAGACGGCGAGGCGCAGGGCCTTGGGGAAGTCGTCGAGCTTCCGGGGGACACGCTCTTCGTTGTCGTCGCCGCGCACCGAGGCCAAGGCCGTCGGCGGCAGCACCACGGAGGCCTTGGGGGAGATGCTGGAGATCGCCCCGCTGGCGAACTTCACCGTGACCTTCTGCTCAAGCACCGTGTAGCCGGGGCCCGACGCGGCCTTCGTCCAGACGGTGAGCGAGTCGGCGGTGACGGAGAAGTCGCCAGGACGCGCCACGGTGTCGACCCGGGCGTAGCCCGCGCCGAGGAGATCTTTGGCGAGGGCCTCGGGCTCTAAGGCCAAGCCCGTCCACAGCTCAACCGGGCCCGACCACACCTTGCCCGGGAGCTCCCAGAGCGGCGTCGAGAGGCGATCCTGCACACCGGCGAGGGCCGCGCGGTACATCGCGACGAACACCACGCCGCCGCCGAGCATGAGGCCGAGACAGCTCGCGAGGCCCCAATGAAAGAGGCGACGCAGCGCGCGCCGCCAGAACGGCGCAGCCGCTCCACCCGCGTTTGGCGGGTTGAGGCGCGCGGGTTTGCGCGGAGGCTTCGTGGCCTTGGCGCTCGATTTGTCCCCTGACTTCGCCACGCGATCGTCCTCAGAGCCGCGCGGCGGCGTCATCCGGGCGCATCACGCGCGGGGACATCAGTGGTGAACCGAGGCCTTCACGAGCAGGTACACCACGAAGGCGTAACCCCCCAAGACGCCGAGCACGGGCAGAACCACCGTGAGCGCCTCGACGAGCGGGTTGGAGTCCTCGTTGGAGGCGTGATCGGCGTGGCCATGGGCGGAGTGATCGGCAGACATGAAACCCTCGGAGGCAGGATCGTCCGCGCAGGGTAACACGGCCTCTGCCGCGCGTCTCCCTTCCCCGAACGACGCGCGCAGGCTAACCCTTGGGGTATGCCTGATCCTGTCATCCTCGGAAAAAAGCTCCAAGCCCTGTCCACCGCCGAGACGGCCCGGCAGCGGCTCCACCAGATCCGCCCCTTGCGTGGGGTTCGAGGCGTGCCGATCGCCGCCTTGACCCGCGCGGTGAAGGAGGCTTGGCTTGAGCACCCCTACAAGCTCCCGCGGGACGCGGAGCTGCTCCAGACCCTCTACACCGAGGCCTGGGAGGACGGGATCGTCGCCGTCGGCGTGCTCGCGGCGCTCGTGCCCGACGATCCGGTCAACGCCTTAGAGCTCGGCATGACCTGGCTTGAGATGTGTGACGACTTAGAGACCGCCGACGCCTTGGGCTGGCTCGTGCTCGGCCCGGCCTTGTTGGCGCACCCTCGCGGCCTGCAGATGGGGCCCTTGGAGGAGTGGCTGGCCTCGCCACGGCCCATGGAGCGCCGGGTGGGGGCGATGGCGGCGATGTCGTTCACCACGGAGCCCGTCACGGGCCCGGCGGCGGCGGCCTTGCGTGAGCGTATGGAGCAGACGCGCCTGATCTACGTCGAGGAGCCCCTGAGCGACGCGCTCGTTCAGGTGGCCGATCTCCTCGTGCGTGACCACGAGCCCCATGTGCGTAAGGCCCTCGCGCGGCTCTTGCGCTGCTGGGCCCAGGGCGACCCCGACGCCGTTGAGGATTGGCTCCAGACGGTGCGTGGTGGGGTGCCCAAGGTGCTCCGTGATGAGGCGGAACGGGGGATCAAGCGGGGCCGCCGCGGAATGGCGGTTGAAATGCCCGAAGGGGAGGAGTAGGCTCGAAGGCGATAAACACCCGAGGTGACCGTGTCCGAGTCTCAATCGTCGTCCAATCCGCTGAGCCTAGAGAACCTGCCGACCATCACCGCCGTCGCGTTCATCCTGGCGCTGCTCGCCCTCGCGGTGACGTTCATGTCCCTCCAGCGCACCAGCGCCGCGCTCGTGCAGGTCGCGAGCCTAGAGCTCGCCGCCGCCCGCCGGGACACCGTCATCGAGAAGGAGGTGCTTGACCTCCGCTCCCGCCTCGAGGCCCTAGAGACGAAGGCCGCCGCGGCGCCGGCCGCCCCCGCCGAGCCCGCTGCAGTGGTCGCGGCCCCGGCCTCTCCCTGAGCCTCTCCCCGCCGCTCACCGCCCATGAGCGCCTGATTCGTGAGCGCCTGGAGCGCCTCTACGCGGAGACCAACTTCAGCGCCCGCCTCCGCGCGGACCCGATCCGTTTCCCCCGCCGCTACACCGACGAGGAGGACGTCGCCCTCGCCGCGCTCCTCTCCGCGAGCTTCGCCTATGGCCGGGTTGACCTGTTCCCGCCGGTCTTAGAGCGCCTCTTTGGTGTGCTGGACGAGGCCGGTGGGCCCATCCAGTTCGTCCGTCGTTTTGAGGCCGAGCGAGACGGTCCGCGACTAGACTGGCTTGTCTACCGGTGGAGCCGCGGCATCGACCTCACCCTGCTGTTCTTGGGGTTGCGGCGCCTGTTTGAGCAGGGGGTGACCCTTCGTCGCCTGTTCACGCGAGGGCTTCGCCCCGAGCACACCAGCGCCAGGGAGGCCCTGGACGCCGCCGTCGAGGACCTACGCGACGCCGTGCTCAGCGAGGCGTGGCGGGCGAAGGTGGACGCGCCGAGCTTTGAGGCCCTGCCTCGGGGGCTCCGTTTTATCCTGGTGCGCCCCGCGGACGGCTCGGCGAACAAACGCTGGAACATGTTTCTGCGGTGGATGGCGCGCTCCGGCCGTGAAGGCGTAGACCTCGGCCTCTGGACGGAGCTGCCGCCGAGCAAGCTGCTCATGCCGCTGGACACCCACGTCTTACGCATCAGCAAGTTTTTGGGCCTCATCCCCAAAGAGCAGGGCACCTGGCGTGTGGCCGAGGCGCTCACCGCGCGTCTGCGCCGCCTGGATCCCGACGACCCAACACGCTACGACTTCGCCTTGGCCCATCTCGGCATCTCCGGTCTCTGCCGGGGGTTTCGTGACGCCGAGGCCTGCCCCCGCTGCCCGCTCTTGCCCGTCTGTGACGCGCCCTCCCCCTGACCCGAGCGCCGTATGGTCTCGCCCCGCTCTTTGTTCAGCCGACTGCGCGCCCGCCTTCAGCCCAAGGTCGGCGAGCGGCGTCTGCCCCAGCATGAGGACGCCTTAGAGGACTGGGCGGCCCAAGGCGAAGGCACCTTTCAGTTCATCTCCGCCGCCGTGGTGGGCGCTTGGGAGGTCGGCCTCGCTGAGCTCGCCCGGGAGGCTCGGTCGGTGAAGCCCCAGGCCGAGGCCGCGGCCTTCGTGGAGCGCTGCTCGGACGCCTTGGTGCCTACCCTCACGCCGGTTCAGGGCGCGGGAAAACGTCTTGAGAAGGCGATGGCGTCGGGGCTCACCTCCCAGACCGGGCGCCTGCTCGACGTCGTGGCGCCGGCCGTGGCGACGCTGTTGGGCTTGGGCGCCGAGGTCGAGGCGGGCTGGCGCGCCACGGCGGACTACATCGCGCCGCTGTTTCCCAACACCCCCGAGGCCCAGGCCGCGCTCCGTCGGTTGCGGGAGGAGGGCGCCCACAACCTCGCCCGGGCCTTTGATGAGCCGGCGGCGCAGCTCAAGGCCCGATATGGCGCCTTGGCCGAGGCGAACGACCTCTCCCGGGCCCTCGGAGACCCGCTGGAGGCCTACCGGGTGAGCGTCACCTTGGCCTTAGAGCTGACGCTCAGCGCCCAACGTGAGGCGCTGAGCGTCGCGCTCCGCGGGCGCTGAGCGGCCCTCGTTCAAGACGGGCTGGGCGGGCTGGCCTCGGGGGACGGCGCGCTGAGGCTCTCCAAGAAGGCCCTGAGCGCGGCGATCTCCGAATCATTGAGCTTCAAGGGCTTCAACGTCAGCTCTCGGTGCCCCAGCGGAGGCTCGCCGGGCAAGGTCGAGTAGAAGTTGAGCACCTCGTCTAAGGTCTGAAAGCGGCCGTCGTGCATGTACGGCGCGGTCTGGGCGACGTGGCGTAGGCTCGGCGTCTTAAACGCCAAGATGAAGTCGGGGAACTCGGGGTTGAGGTAACGAAGCTCGGGGCAGTCCGTCGTGTCGCTGTAGGGCCCGGCGCAGTTGAACTCGGCGGTGAGCACTCGGCGGGCGCCGACGGCCCGGCCCATGTCGAGGCCCTCAGACGGCGTCGTGGGCAGGCCGAGGCTGTGGAAGGCGTCATCGGCGAGGTTGGGGCCGTTGTGGCACAACACGCAGCTCGCCTCACCCACAAAGAGCTTGAGGCCCGCCTCGGCCTGGGGGCTCAGGTGGCCGCCGCCGGTCGCATCTCCGGCGCGCACCGCGGCGACGTAGCGGTCAAAGTTGGACGGCTGGGGGGTGAGCGTGCGCTGAAACGCCTCCATCACCTTGCCGACGTTGGCGAAGACCTCGTTCACGGCGCGCTGATCGGCCTCGCTCATCGCCGTCCATTGCAGGTGGTCGGGGCCTTGGGGCTCGCCGGGGTTCGGGCGGCCAAACTCGGGGAATCGGGCGCGGTCGTCCAGGGGCGGCATGGGCCCAAAGAGGGCCTCATAGGGCGCTTTGTAGTGGTTGAAGACGTGGTGGGCGACACGCACCCGGTCGAGGTTGTGCTCCAGGGGGCTCTCGATGGGGCCGAGCGCCTGGGACCAGATGGTGTCGGCGCGGCCATCCCAGAACTGCCAAGACGAGTACATGCCGCCGAGCAGCGTCGGCGTGTTGCGTTTGCCGACGGCGACGCCCTTCGCCACACGCTCGCCGTCGGTGTAGTGCCGCGCGGGCTGGTGGCAGGTCGCGCAGGACACCGCGCCGTTGGACGAGAGCCGGACGTCAAAGAACAGGGCGAGGCCCAAGGCCGCGGCGTCGGCGTTGTCGGCGACGCGGTTTGAGGGCGACGGGGGCCGCTCGGGCAGGGGCGAGAGGCTCATCACCTGGGCCAGCTCTCGCGCGGTCAGCGTCGTCTCCGCGGCGCTGGGACCACCTGAGGGGGCCGGGCCGCCGCAGGCCAAGAGGAGGCTCAGCAGGATCGGGCTCATAAGAGCTCGTAGGGCAAGACGAGCCGGTCGGCGCCTTTGGGGCCGCTCACGTCGATGCTCACGCTCCACCGGCCCGGCATGTGGAACTTCATGCCGGTCGTGCGGTACACGCCGCCGGGGTGGGTGCAGACCCCGGCGGCGTCACACGCTCCGGGGTCGTCGATGGGGTCTGTGGACATCCCGTGGCCGTGCTGGGGCATCTGGGCGTCTACGGAGACCGTGGCGTCGGAGATCGGCGCGCCGGTCTGGGGATCGGTGAGCGTGACCTTCACCTCAAACAGCTCGGAGAGGGGAGGCGGGTTGGGCACCAGCTCCAGGGCCACGACGTAGGCGCCGCGCTGGGTCTCACCGCCCAACGCCTTGGGGGCCTCGGGCGTCGTGGGCGCCTCGGCGGTGGTGGTCGACGGCGGCGCCTGGCCGCAGCCAAGCAGCAGAAGCAGCGAGAGCATGGCTCACCCTTTGGGCCGAATCAGCCCAGTGGACGGGGAACAGGGCGCGGACGGTTCGCGGGGGTCGAGCGTGAGCCCGCCTCCTCCCGGTACCAGCGCACGAAGATGACGCCGATGGAGCCCCAGACGATGAAGCCCGCGGGCACCCACATGATGATCCCGCCGATGCGCTGGTCGTAGAGGGGGTCAATCCCCCACATCCGCGGCACATGGGCGTACCAGGTGTAGAGCACGTCGTTCGCCATCGTGATGATCGCGCCGAGCGCCTTCATGGGGACGCCGAGCACGACGAGGTACACGATCTTGCCGAAGTGCTGCAAAGATTGCAGCTCTTTGGCGGTGCCGACGACAGGCCACCAGCAGATCACCGCCGTCACCATAAACATCAGGTGCTCGGCGATATGAACCGGATGGGACTCCATCGTGTGGTTGTAGAACGCCGGGATGTGCCACAGCCCGAGGATGCCGTTGTAGAGCAAGAACGCGGGCACGGGCAAGGTCACGAGCTTGGCGAAGCTCAACAGGTTCGGGCTGCGGTTGAACAGCGCGGTGAAGAACCAGTCCGGCCAGGCGCGGATGAACAGCATCGGCATCACGAGGGTCAGCAGGAGGTGCTGAACCATGTGCACCGAGAACAGGTAGTTGTCGGCGACGTGGTGCAGCGGGCCGTTCAGGCACACCACGATCACCAACATCGCCGCGACCATCCGCCACTTCTGGCCTGAGGTGGCCTCTTGGGTGAGGCCCCAGCGCTCACGCAGGGGGCCCATGGCGTAGAAGTAGAAGGCCGCCATCGCGGCGGTGCCCGCGATGGTGCTCGGATGCAGCCCCCAGTCGATCCAGGCGCCTGGGGGCGCGTCGGGGAGCTGGGAGTAGTCGCTCACCTCTAAGATGGGGGCGATGCCCGGATGGGCTTGGGCATCGCCGAGAAAGAGGCGCCAGAGACCCAGCATCATCTCCTCCGAGTCACTTCCCCCCGCCGAGGGAGTGAACGTACAGCGCGACGGCCTTGATCTTCTCGTCGCCCAAGATCGGGGTCCAGGAGATCATCGCCGTCCCGGTGACGCCTTTGTTGAGGGTGGTCTCGATGTCTGCCAAGGTGCCGCTGCCGTTCTTCCACTCAGCGTCGGTGAGGTTGGGGCCCACGCCACCTTTGGCCTCGGGGCCGTGGCAAGCGACGCAGTTGGTCTTGAAGACCTCCGCGCCGTCGATGGCCGGGGCCGCCGCGACCTGCTCAGCGCCGCCCGCCGCGGGGTCACCGCCAGCCTCACCCTCAGGCGTCTCGACCTTGGGCGGGGGAGCGGCGACATACCCGAGCACGGGGCCCTTGTAGGCCATCTGCTCGGCGCGGGTGAACGAGCCGAAGAGCAGCATCATCACCGTGACCATCAACCCCGCCAAGAGCAGGCTGGGCACGAAGATCTTCTTGTAGATGGGCTCATCAGGGCCCAGGTGCATGAAGATGAACACGACCAGGGCGAACTTGACGACCGAGAGCACCAGGAGCGGCACGGGGCCGAGGTTGTACCACTGGAAGAGCGGCCCAATCTCGATGACCGTGAGCACCGTGAGCACCGCGGCGACGCCGAGGTACGTCGAGATGCTCGTGGGTTTGTGCTCGTGCTCGTCGTGCCCACCGGCGTGGGCGTGGGAGTCGTGGCCGCTCATACGGTGTACTCCATCAGGTAGACGAGGGTGAAGATGACGATCCAGACGATGTCGACGAAGTGCCAGTACAACCCGGCGACCTCGACGTTCAGGTGCGTCACCATGCCCCGGTGTTTGGTGAAGGTGGTGGCCAAGACCAGGAGCAGCCACACGACGCCGAGGGTGACGTGGGTGCCGTGGAAGCCGGTCAGCACGTAGAAGGTCGAGCCAAACAGGTTCCCCTGGAGCTTGAGGCCCTCCAGGTAGAAGTGTGTGAACTCATAGCCCTGGAAGCCGACGAAGATCGCGCCCAGAAGCGCGGTCAGGCCCAGCCAAAGCCGGGTCTGGAACATGTTCCCCCGCTGGATGGCGGCCACGGCGAGCACCATGGTCACCGAGCTCATCAGCAGGTCGAAGGTGGAGATGGTGGTCACCTCCACCGAGAACAGATCCAGGGGGTAAGGGCCGTTGCCGAAGAGCTGGTCCTTGCCACGGTAAGACAGGTAGGTCGCGATGAGCGAGCCGAAGAGCATACAGTCCGAGGCGAGGAACAACCAGAAGGCCAGCTTGAGGTTGGGCACCCCAAAGCTCGGCGGCGGATGCTCATGGACCGAGACGGCGGAATGATCGGAGGACACGGTGGAGACCTCGACGAAAAGTTGAGAAGGGGAGGGGAGTCGAGCCCTATTCGGGCTCGAAGGTCCAGGCCACAGTGCCCACGATGACGGTGAGCGCGCCGACCACAGAGACCACCGGGTGAATCATCAGACCGGCGAAGAAGGTGATGACGCCGAAGGACACCACCATCGGCCAGTACGAGGCCGGGGGCATGTGGATGTGAATCTCGGCGGGGAGCTGCTCCTCCTCGGCCACTTCAGTCGTGTCATCGTGACCGTGCGTCGAGCCGTACTTCTGGTCCCAGAACGGGCGCTCTGAAGTGACCTTGGGCATGAGGTCGAAGTTGTGCACCGGCGGCGGCGAGGTGAGCGTCCACTCCAAGGTCGCGCCGTCCCAGGGGTCGTTCCCGGCCTGCTCACCGTTCGCCAAGCTCTTGAGGAGGTTGATGAAGAAGATGAGGGCGGAGAGCGCCAGGGTGAACGCGCCGACGGTGGCGCAGAGGTTCCAGATGTCCCAGCCGAAGCCACCCTCGTAGGTGTAGACGCGGCGGGGCATGCCCTGCATCCCCAAGAAGTGCATGGGGAAGAAGGTGACGTTGAGGCCGACGAGGCTGGACCAGAAGTGGACCTTGCCCCAGCTCTCGTCCATCAGCTTGCCGGTGATCTTGGGGAACCAGTAGTAGATGCCCGAGAACAAGCCGAGGATGGCGCCGCCGTAGAGCACGTAGTGGAAGTGCGCGACGACGAAGTACGAGTCTTGGTGGTGCAGGTCGATCGGGGGCGAGGCGTGCATGACGCCGGAGAGCCCGCCGATGGTGAACATGCTGATGAAGCCCAGCGCGAAGAGCATCGCGGTGGTGAAGCGGATGGAGCCGCCCCAGATCGTCGCCAGCCAGTTGAAGATCTTCACGCCCGTGGGGATGGCGATGAGCATCGTGGCCAAGGAGAAGGCCGTGTCCGCCACGGGGCCGAGGCCCGTGGTGAACATGTGGTGCGACCACACGCCGAAGCCGACGAAGCCGATGAGGATGCCCGAGAAGATGACGAAGGGCGCGCCGAACAGGGGCTTGCGGGCGAACACCGGCAGGACTTCAGAGACGATGCCCATGGCCGGCAGGATGAGGATGTAGACCTCGGGGTGCCCGAACAGCCAGAACAGGTGCTGCCACAGGAGCGGGTCGCCGCCGGCCTCGGGGACGTAGAAGTTCGTCCCGAACATGCGGTCGAAGGTGAGCAGGATGAGCGCCACGGTGATCATCGGGAACGACAGGATCACCAGGAACTGCACCACCAAGGTCATCCACACGAACACCGGCATACGCATGAGCGACATGCCCGGCGCGCGCATGTTGAGGATCGTGGCGATGAAGTTGAACCCGGCGGCGAGGGACGCCACGCCGAGGGTCTGCAGGCCCAAGGCCCAGAAGTCTACGCCGGGGCCCGGCGAGTACTGAATCGAGGTGAGGTTCGCGTAGCCGAACCAGCCCGCGGCGGGGGCCTCGCCGAAGAAGAACGACGAGTTGATGAACAGACCGCCGAAGAGGAAGGTCCAGAACGAGAACGCGTTCAGCCGCGGGAAGGCCACGTCGCGGGCGCCGATCATGAGCGGCACCATGTAGTTGAAGAACGCGGCCGAGAGCGGCATGACCATGAGGAAGATCATGGTCGTCGCGTGCATCGTGACGAGGCTGTTGTAGAAGTGCGCCCCGACGATGGACTGGTTGGGCATCGCGAGCTGGGTGCGGATCGCGAGGGCCTCAACGCCGCCGAGGATAAAGAAGGAGAGCGCGGACACCCCGTACATCACGCCAATGCGCTTGTGGTCTACGGTGGTGATCCAGCTCCAGATGCCGGAGAGCTTCTCTTCCGAGCAATGCTCGGGGAGTACGATCGCTGGACTGGCCATGTGGCCTCCGAAGGGGAAGGGGTGTCGTTACTTGAGCGAGCTGAGGTACGCGACGAGCGCGTCGACCTGCTGATCGTTCAGGTTAAGGTTGGGCATCGTCGCGCCGGGCTTGACGGCCTGGGGGTTGCGAAGCCACGCGGCGAGGTTCTCGGCGTTGTTCTCGAAGCGGTCCGCGGCGAGGCGCGGGCGGCTCCCGAAGTGCGAGAGGTTCGGCGCGAGGAAGGCCTGGGCGTTCGACGGGTCCGTCGAGTGGCAAGCGATGCAGCCCGCGGCGAGGAAGGTCTCCGCGCCCTTGGCGGCCAGGGGCTCCGTCGGGGTGGCGGCGGCCTGCTTCTGCGCGGCCACCCACTTGTCGAAGCTCTCGGGGGTGTGCACGATGGCCTCCATACGCATCAGCGCGTGGGAGTCACCGCAGAGCTCGGCGCACTGGCCCTCCAAGCGGATCGAGTCTTGGCCTTCGGGGGGCATGTCGGCGGTCAACCAGATGTGGTTGATGCGGCCGGGCATGAGGTCACGTTTGCCGCCGAGGCGGGGGATCCAGAACGCGTGAATCACGTCGCCGGAGTGCAGGGCCAGGTGAACCGGGCGACCGGCGGGCAGGTGGACCTCGTTCGCGGTGACCAGCCCCAGCTCGGGGTACTCAAAGGCGAACCACCACTGCTTGCCGACGACCTTGATCTCAAAGACCTCACCCTCGGGGGCCGTCTGGGCCGCCCAGATGCGGGTGACCGTGGGGAACGAGATGGCGACGAGGATGATGACCGGCAGAAGCGTCCAGCCAAGCTCCATGTTGATGTTGCCGTGCACCTGCTCGGGCATCGGCTCGCCGGGCTTCTCACGGAACTTGAAGACGGCGACGGTGAGGAGCGCCTGCACCAGCACGAAGATGCCGACGGTGATCCAGATGACCGGCCAGTAGATCTCGTCCGTTGAGAGGGCGAGGTCAGACAGCGGCATCATCGTGGACTGCGGATCGTCCTTGAAGGTCAGCGGCTCCCAGCGGGTGTAGCAGCCGCCCAACCCGAGGAGCGTCAGCGTAGACACGCTGGTGAGCATGGAGCGAATGGAGGGGATCCGGATGTGCATGGGTTTGGTCCGGTAGGGTGGAGAGAGCTTCCCGTGACGCCCGCGTATAGCACACGGCGCGCGCTTTGGCGTCAACGGGCGAGGGGGGCCAAGGCGAGGTCGATGAGCATCGCCCCGAACAGGATGAACAGGTAGGCCACAGAGGCCTTAAACATGACGCGGTCCTGCTCGTAATCCTGAGCCTGGAGCACGCGGACGTTGTGCCAGGTGAACCAGAGCCCCGAGGCCAAGGCGACCACGCCGTACAGGGGGCTCAGGTGGCCAGTGAAGCACGGCGCGAGGGTGACCGGCACGAGCAGGAGCGTGTAGGCCAACATGCGCCAGCGGGTGCCTTGATCACCGACGACGTTGGGCATCATCGGCACCCCGGCGGCGGCGTAGTCGTCTTTGCGGTACAGCGCGATCGCCCAGAAGTGCGGCGGGGTCCACAAGAAGATGATGAGGAACAGGATCCAGGACGCAGAGGTGAGCTGGCCGGTGAGCGCGGCCTCAGCGATGAGCGGCGCGGTGGCCCCGGCGGCGCCGCCGATGACGATGTTCTGCGCCGTCCGACGCTTGAGCCCAAGGGTGTAGACGAAGACATAGAACAGGATCGACAGGAGACCGACCGCCGCGGCCACGGGGCCGCCCACCGCCCAGAGCAGGGCCGTGGACGCCACGGAGAGCCCGACGCCGTAGAACAAGGCGTGGCCCGGGGCGACGGAGGCCGCGGGGAGCGGGCGGAGCTGGGTGCGGGCCATCCGGGCGTCGATGTCACGCTCCAGATAGGCGTTTAAGACCGAGCAGGCCGCGCCCGCCATGGCCGTGCCCAACAGCACCAGAGCCGCCTTGCCCGGGCTCGGCCAGCCACCTTCAGCCATCGCCAAGGCCGGCAGGCCGGTGAACAGCACCAGCGCCAGCACCCGTGGGCGTGTCATCTCCCAGTACAGACGCGCCAGATCGACGAAGCCGAGGCGGGGCTCGGTTTGTACGGTCGGGAGGACAAGGCTCATGCGACGATCTCCGGCAGGGCCGCGGGGGTGGGCGCGGCAGCGAGCGGGGGGGCGGTGCGCGCCCGGGCCGCGTCGCGGACCACGAGCGCGGTCGCAGCACCTAACGCGGCCGCGGTCGCAGAGTGAAGGGCCGTCACCTCAACTGGCAGACGAAGCAGCACGTTTGCGATGCCCAAGGCCACCTGCACGATCACGAGGAGCAGCAGCAGCCGAGACCGCCCGCCGAGCCGAGGGTGATCCCAGGCGCCCCAAGCGAGCGCCGCGATGGCGAAGGTCAGCGCGTAGGCCACGAGGCGATGGGTGAGCTGCAAGCCCAGGAGGCCGCCAAAGCTCGGGAAGAACATGTCGCCCGCGCAGGCCGGCCACTGCGGGCAGACCAGCCCAGCGAAGCGTGAGGAGACCAGGCCTCCGAGGGTCATCTGGGCCAGGTACAGCCCAGCGACGCCCCAGGCCAAGCCCTGAAGTGCCGGGCTCACCGGGGCGCTCATCACCGGGCCGTCTTGCTCCTGCGCGACCTCAAAGAGCCGGGCGGAGAGCAAGGTCAGACACACGCCGAAGAGGTTGCCCACGAGCAGATGAGAGGTGACCGTCCACGAGGCCAAGAGCTTGAGCACGGTGAGCCCGCCGAGCACCACCTGCAACGCGAGCACCACGAACGAGACGCCGAGGAGCCCGCGGCACGCCGCCCAGGCCCGGCGATCTTGGTACATCCAGGCGGAGAGGCCCACGAGCAGCAGCGAGACCGAGCCCGCCAAGGCCCGATGGCCCCACTCCAAGATCACCCCGAAGTCGAGCGCCGGGACCAGCTCACCAAAACAGAGGGGCCAGTCCGGGCACGCGAGGCCAGCGCCCCGGGCACGAACGACCGCGCCGAGGACCACCAGCAGGGGGGGTACGCAACCCCGAGCGTGTCTATGGACCGACAAAAGCCACCGTTAAAGCGGCTCTTCGGGGGTTGTCAAATCGAACCCGTCTCAGCGCTGTCGACCTTGGAGCGTAGGCTCACCATCAAAGACGACCGCCCCGGCGATGCCCAAGGTCGCCGAGAGCCCAAACCAGGTGAAGGCGTACTCCAGGTGAGGGCGGGTGCGGATGGTGTTGTGGTAGCCGCTGGCGGGGAGGGTGGAGGGGTCGGGGCTGGCGCCCTCGGCCAGGGGGGCTCCGGCGATGAAGAACCAGTCGGGGGTGGTCGCGCCGAGGGCCTCGCCGATGGCGGTGGGGGCCATCACGCGCCAACGGAGGCCGTCGGGGCTGGCCGGCGCCTCGGCGTCAAACTCGGCGGAGGCGCGGGCCACGCCGGAGAGCTGCAGCGGACCGCCGAGGCCGCGCGCGCGCTCCTCAGCGCCCTCGAGCGGGATCCACCCACGATCGACGAGCAGCTCAGACGGCGCTCCCGGCGGCGCGTCGGCGACGGTCACCCGCTGGATGAGGTGGTAACCGGGCTCTCCGCCGACATACCGCCCGGCGAGCAGGGCGTAAGGCTCGGCTTGGGCGACGCCCGAGAGCTGGAGCTGGCGAAAGTTCGCCTGCTCCCCCGGGACTCCCAGCAGCTCCGGCCCCGCGGGTGGCAAGGCCTGACGCTCCTTGAGCTCGGCGATGAGCGCGTTGGTCTCATCGTTGCGGCGGAGCTGCCAGAGGCCCAGCCGCGCGAGGTTGACGACGCCGAAGAGGATGAGCAGCCCGGTGAGGACGGTCTTGAGGCGCATGTGGCTCCGAGAGCCTCTCCTCTAAACGACCTCCTCCTCGGGGGCCACCGCCTCGGCGAAGGCCGTCAGCGCCTCCGCGGACGGCGGCCACGAAGCGGCGTCGAAGGCGGCTTTGAGCTGCTGCGGCGTTTTGACGCCGACGATCACCACGCTCACGCCGGGCTGCCGCGCCACCCAGGCGAGGCTCATCGCCGCGACGCTCACGTCAGGGGGACGAGGCGCGCCGTGGAGCCGCGCGTTCACCCGATCTCGTCGTTCGGGCGAAAACCCCTTTCGTGACGAGCGCTTGTCGCCGGGCGCTAAGGTTCGGGTTGAGGTGAGCGCGCCGGTCAACAGCCCGCTGGCCAACGGTGAATAGGCCAAGAACTGCACGCCGTTGGCCTCACACCACGGCAGCAGCGCCTCGGTGGCGCCGCGCTCAAGGAGGTTGAGCGGCGCTTGAACGCTCTTGAGCTGCTCACCGACGAGCGCTCGCGCCAAGGCCGCCTCCTCAACGCCGACGTTACACAGGCCGATCCCGCCGATCTTGCCCTGCTCCACGAGCTTAGAGAGCGCCTCTAAGGTGTCCGCGAGGGGCACCAAAGGGTCGGGTTTGTGGGTCTGGAGCAGGTGGATGTGGTCTCGGCGCAGGCGCCGGAGGCTCCGCTCGCAGTCCCGTTGAACGGCCTTGGGGCTGAGGTCAACCTTCACCTGAGGGTCTCGCCCGGCGAGCGCCGACTCCACGAGCTCGTCCCCCAGGCGCTCATCCCACAAAAGGCCACACTTGGTCGCCACGGTGACGCCCCGCGCGGCCTCACCAAGCTCGCCGATGAGCCGCTCGGCGCGGCCAAAGCCGTAGAGCGGCGCGGTGTCAACGCCGGTGACCCCGAGCTCGATCGCCGCGTTCAGGGTGGCGCGGGCGTCGTCATCGCGTGGCGCGCCCCAAAACCAGCCACCAAACGCCCATGTGCCCAGCCACAGCCTCGCGCCGCCGCTCACTGGAGCTGCGGCCCCAAGACGGTCTGCACCGACCCACGCAAGGCCGCCTCACGGCGCGTTTGTTGGGTCTTCCAGCGGGTGGTCTCTTCAGCCGTGGCCTGCACCTCTGGCAAGGCCCACACCACGGCGTTCGCGCTGTCCACCATCGGCGGGCCCAACAGCGCGGTCAGCGCGGCCCGAGGCGCGTCGGGGATGCGGCCCTCGGAGCCTACGCCGAGCACCTGCACCCGCCGAAACCCCTTGTCATAGAGCAGCCAGAGGTCCTCGCGGTGGTCGCTGGTCAAGGGGGTGACCGGCTGGCTGGCGATGGCGGTGAGCGCCTTCACCAAGGGCAAGGCGGTGACGAAGGTGCGGCCCGACTGCGCGAAGTACTCCAGGCGCTCCAAGGGCACGGCCTGAATTGGCTGACCGTGGGTCATTTGTGCCGAGAGCGCGGCCCAGCGTGACTCTTTGTCGGGGCGGAAGATGATCGAGAGGTCGGCGGTGGGCGCCGTAGGGCCGTCGGCGAGGGCCGCGAGGCCCGGGAACGCCGTCGGCGCGAAACGTTGCATCGGCCACGGCGTGAGCTGGTTTACCTGCACGTCGAGCCCCGCCAACACGGCGAGGCCCAAGGCGAGGCGAGGGGAGCCCGCCCGGGCGACCAAGGCCGCGCAGACCGCGAGCGCGGTCATGGTGATGGCGAGGGCGCGAACGGGGAAGTTCAGCGGCTCGGCGACATACCCAAGGGCTCGGTTCAAGAAGAAGAACGGCAGGCGCACCCGGCTGCCCCCGGCGAGCTCGACGACCTCCCCGTTCACCACGAGGTAGCTGCCCATCGCCAACAAGGCGCCCAAGAGCGCGAGCACCACCCACAACGTCGCCTGACGTGGCGCGCGCCACAAGGCCAAGAGGCCCAGGGCCAAGGCCGGCAGGCCGAGGTATCGACCCCCGCCGTAGCCCATTCGTTCGGGGCTCGCGGTCTCACGCTCACCGCGCCGAGGGCTCACCAGATCCAGCGGATCGAGGCGCGCCGAGCTGGGGTCGGTCACGGGCTGGCCGTGCTCTTGGGTGATGTACGCCACCAGCCCCACGGCCGGCCGCTCGTCCTCGCCATACGACGAAGAGAAGGTGCGCATCACCGGCAGCACCAGGGCGAGGCCGAGCCCGGCGGCGACGGCGTAGCGCAGGAGCACCCCAGGCAGGCTCCCGCGCAGAGGTAAGGTGAACAGCGAGAGGACCGCGACGCTGAACCCCAAGAAGAAGCCGTGGTAGAAGCACGACAAGGCCGCGAGACCGAGGCTCAGCCCCAGCCAGCCCGCGCTCTGAAAGCTCTGGGTCTCTTTGTGGTTCAGCCAGGCCAAGAGGCCCAGGGGCAGCCACCAGAGGTGCTGCAGCTCGCCGACGCCGACGTGCAGGGTGAACAAGGCCACGGCGCTCGTCTGAAGCAGCACCCCCGCGGCGAGGCCCCCCAGAGGCTCGCCGGACACCCGACGGCCCAAGAGCGCGCCGCAGACGCCGATGAGCGTGAGGTTGGCCAAGGCGGCGAGGTTCGAGACGGTCACGATCGAGAGCGGCGCGAGCAGCACCACGAGCAGGCCGTTGAGGGGCTCGATGGGGTAGAGCGCCATGCCCTCGGGGTAGTTCACGAGCTGGGTCTGAAAGGGGATGGCGCCTTTGGCCATCACCTCGGCGCGAATCCACCACAAGGTCCAGAGGTGCTTGAGGCCGTCGCCGTGGGGCGAGCCGATGGACTCGGTGCTCAGGGTGAGCACGAGCGGCCAGGTCAGCGCTACGGAGAGCAGCGCCGAGACCAGGGTCACCAGGAGGCTGTACGGGATTCGCGCCGTCCAGGCGACGAGCGAGGTCATGGGATAAAGTTTACCAGAGCGTGACGAGCGTGTTGACGAGGTGACTGGTGCAAGAGCCTAGAGCTTGGCGTGTACGACGGGCAGAGGTTGAGGTGTTGTTGCCTCTGCGGGCCTCGGTGCTGCGCCCGGGACAGCCTCTTCTCGCGGCGCGTTGGCCCGGGGACGCCGACGCGGAGCACTACGTCGCCGAGGCCCCCAGCGGCGATGAGATCGTCGGCGTCGCCAGCGTCTTCTCCGCTCCTCTTGGCGCGGACGGCCCCAATGGTCAGCTTCGGGGCATGGCCGTCGACCCGGCCGCGCGCGGCGCCGGGGTGGGCCTCGCGCTCCTCCGCGCCGTCGAGGCCGCGCACCCCGAGGGCCTCTGGTGCAACGCCCGCGTGAGCGCCTCGGGTTTTACGAGAGCGCCGGCTGGCGCGTCATCTCGGAGGAGTTTGAGATCCTTGGCGTCGGGCCCCACGTCAAGATGCGCTGGGGCCCGCACAAGCCTTAACCCTTGGGCCTCAAGCGGCGCCGAAGACCTCTTGCAGCGCCTCGACGATGGGGTGGGTGAGCCCGCTCCACGCCGCGCCGTCGTCCTTCGTCACGGTGACGAAGTTGTTCACCGCGAAGACCGAGCGCACGCCAGGGATCTTGAACACGCGCCGCGCGAGGGGGTGATCGTCGCTCGCGCTCGTGAGGTTCAGCGCCTTGGGGCCGATCTTGACGCTTAACGTGAACTTCATGGCGTTCGGGTTCGGCGTGTCCTCAAAGCTCACCTCGATGGCCTCACGACCGCCGTGATCGTGGCTGTGGCCATGATCGTGGCTGTGGCTGTGGTCGTGTTCAGGCTCGGGGGGCGGAGACGGCGCGTGATCGTGGCTGTGGCCGTGATCATGGCTGTGACCGTGGTTGTGACCGCCGCCGTCGTCGTCATCGTCGGCAGGGCGAACAGGTGGCCGAGGGGTGGCCGCGCGGGCGGGGGCTTTGGCCTCGGTCTTGCCGCGACCGAGGGCTTTGCCGACGAGCTTCTTGATCAGGTCCCGAATCATGCTGGGCTCCTTAGGCGCTGCCGCCTCAGCCGATGTGCTTCTTGACGAGCTCAGCGAGGCGGGGCATCGCCGCGACGGTGTGGGTCACGCCTTGGGGGCGTAAGGTCTCGTACGCCTTCTGGACCGAGCGGTGATCGGCGTTGCGCGCCCGGGCGTCGGTGATCGACAGAAGGGCGTTGGCGATCTCGTCGCCGTGCTTCACGAAGTAGGCCTTCAGGTCGGTCTGACCGCTGGCCTTAAACCGATCGTAGAAGGGGTCGATCTGCTTGGCGAAGTCGGGCATGAGGTTGTCCAAGGCGCGGCCGACGAAGCCGGGCTTGATGCCCTGCACCGCCTTAAACGCGCCCTTCACGGCGAGGCCGGTGAGCCCCGACTTGTCGGCCACCTCGGCCTCGACCACCTTCACGCCGTCGTCCACGATCGCCCGACGGCGCGTGGTGTCCTGCATTGCGTCGCTGAGAGCACCCATCAGAGCCTCCTGCTCGTGTCGTTAGAAGACGATCTCTTTGCCGCCGCCGCCGCCACCGCCGGAGCCGCCGCCATCACACTTGGGGATGAAGGCCTTGCCGCCGACCTCATTGAACCACCACGCGACGTACTGCTGGCCCACGCAGGACCACTGGCCCTTCTGGCGCAGGGCGCGCTCAAAACACTCGTAGCTCTTCTCGAAGTCGCGGTCGTTCTGGGCCTTGGCGATGTCGGTGCCAGGCACCTTCTCCGGCGGCTCTTTGGTGATGTAGCTCTTCATAAAGAACGGGACGGCCTCACAGAGCGCGTCGGCGGCCTTCTGGTTGGGCGAGGAGCCCAGCGCGGTGAGGATCGCCTGGCGCACGTCGGGGTCGTCCTCTTTGGTGAGGGCCCGCTCGCGTAAGCAGGCGACCTGGGTGTCGCTCTTCGCGCCCTTCATGGCGAGGATCGCCTCTTTGCGCACCGCTGGGGCGGGATCCTTGATCATCAGCTCGCAGAGCACCTGCTCGGCTTTGCCGCTGCCCACGGTGCGGAGGCTGGCCAAGGCCGCCGCGCGCACGGCGCCGTCGGCGTCGGTGGTGGCGGCGCTGTACAGGGCGTCGGCCACGGCGGGATCTTTCTGGCCGACGAGCGCCGTGGCCGCCGCCGCGCGCACCTCAGCGGCGGGATCGCCCTTGAGCGTGCTCACCAAGGTGCTGACGGCGCCGGCGTCGCTGGTGCCGCCCAAGGCGCCAAAGGCCGCCGCGCGCACGTCCGAGGCTTGGGTGGCGTCTTGGGCGATGCGCAGCAGCTCCGCGGAGAGCGCCGGGGCGCGCACCTTGACCAGACCGGCGATGAGCGCCGCGCGATCTTTCACTTCGGCGTCGGCCAGGGCGGGCACAAAACACTGGGCGAGGTCGTCGCGGGCGCTGGACTCTAAGCCCTTGACGATGGCGAGATCCACGGTGTGTTTGTCGGCCTTGTAGGCGTTCTCGCAGACGCAGTCCACGATCACGTCTTGGTCGGGGATCTCGGCGAGCTTCTTCGCCGTGTAGGCCCGCAGGTCGTCGTCCTTCTTCATGCGCAGGCCGACGCAGGCCGTCTTGAAGCGCGACATCGCGATCGCCTGATCAACGCCGGGGCGCTCGATGTCGGGCGGGGGGACCTCACACGCGCAGAGCACGCCGAGGGACAGGGCGAAGATTGAGAAGAGCGGCCGCATCGGCGGGCCTCCAGACAGTGCGGGCGTGGGCAGGCGTGGGCAGGCGAGCATAACCGAGAGGTCGGATTTCACCAGGGGAGACGCTCACGCCGAGCGTGGTCGTGCGCCCGCCTTGGCGGCCTTCTGCGCCTCCTCCTCAGCGACCATCTGGGCGTAGGCGTCCCGCTTTGGCGCATAATAGGCGTCGGGGGCATCTGACGACGTGTCCGCCATCCCGGCGACGAGCTTTGAGCCGAGCTTGTCCATGACGCGGGTGTAGGCCCCACGCAGCGCGCTCTTGACGAGGTTCCGTGCGACACCCATGATGTTGCTCTCCTGACGCGAGGATACTTCGCGTAGAAGCCACTCTGCAAGCTTGATGACGCAGGGGTGCTTGCCAAAGACCTCCGATTCGTGTGAGAACATGCAGTCAGCCCCCTGTTCATCGACGAGGTCCGCATGAGCGAGATGCCGCGCTTCCGATTCTGGGTTCGCCGGAGCCCCGGGGAAGGAGCGGTGTACGCCATTCGGTTTGAGGTCGAAGGCGGAAAAGGGCTCCTGCGTGTGGCGCGGCCAGGGGGTGCTGGTCGATCCGCCCGCCCGAGAGTCTGGGTTTGAGGAGCGCCTCACCTCGGCCCAGGTGCGCGCGTCGCGCTTCTTACACGTCTGGGACAGCGGTCGAAAGCGCCAAGGCTATGTGCTCTCGCGCCTGACGGATCCTGTCTTGGGCAGCCTGCCGCCGACGAGCTGGGAAGAATTACACGTCGTCAGCGACGGCGGCTTCTGCTGGCTCGTGCCCGGCGGGCCTGAAGAGCTCGACGCCAGCGCCATCGTGCCCATCGAGGTCACGGCCGCGACGACCATCACCGATCTGCCGTCCATCGACGTCTCGGCGGCGGATGAGCTCGACGAGCTTGACGATGAGCCCGTGAGCGAAGAGGTCCCCGCCCCAGCGCCCATCGTCGCCGAGCAGCTCGGCGTGCCCCTTGAGGAGCCCGACCCCGCCGAGGTGCTCTCTGAGTCTAGCCTCATGGTGTTCGGCCGGGCGACGAACCTCGTGCGTTACCTGCGCCGTGAGAAGGCCCGGGATCGCCACCAGCTCGCCGAGCTTCAGGCCGAGCTTGATCGGCTGCGCCGCCTGCTCGACGAGTCGCAGCGTCGTGAGACCGAGCTGCGCACCCGGGTCGCCCAGTACCAACGTCGCCTCAAGGCGCGCGAGTCCGCCCTTCAGAAGTGACCCTCACGGCGTGATCCGCGTTTTAGGGGCGTTGCCCGAATGACCGACGAAGACCGCTACGAGCTGCTCGGCGAGATCGGGCGCGGCGCGGGAGGCGTGATCTATCGGGCGCGCGACCGCGACCTGGGCCGAGACGTCGCGTTTAAGCTCCTGCGTCGAGAGGGCTCTACCTTAGACGCGCGGGTGAGGTTTGTGGCGGAGGCGCAGATCCCCGCCCAGCTTGAGCACCCGAACATCATCCCGATTCACGACGTCGGGCGCACCCGGGACGGCTCGCTCTTCTACGTCATGAAGCTCGTCCAGGGCCAGACCCTCAAGGAGCACCTCAACGGGCGCACCTCACGCTCGGAGCTGCTCTTCGCGATGCTCCAGGTGGCCCGGGGCATCGCCTTCGCCCATCACCGGGGGGTGATTCACCGGGATCTCAAGCCTTCAAACGTCATGATCGGCCTGTTTGGTGAGGTGCTTATTCTCGACTGGGGCCTCGCCCGGCCCACTCGGGGGCTCTCCACCGCGCGGGATGAGCACGGCGGCACGATGACCTTAGACGGCGACGTGTTGGGCAGCCTCGGGTACATGGCGCCGGAGCAGGCCCGCGGCGAGGTACACCGCCAAGGTCCGCCCACGGACGTTCACGCCTTCGGGGGCGTGCTCTATGAGCTGCTCACCGGGCGCCCGCCGCGCCACAGCCGCACGCTCGGCGAGCTGATCCCGCGGCTCAATGAGCTGCCAGAGCCCGCGCCGGGGCCCCTTGGCGCCTTGGCCAGCCGGTGTCTGGCGCCTGAGCCCGGCGCCCGTCCGCAGTCGGGGGAGGAGCTGCTCGCGCTCTTGGAGCGGGTGACCTGAGCGGGCTCGGCCGCGGGCTCAGTCCAGCAGGCGCTGCCGGGGACGCATCGCGCGCACCCGAGGTTCGGCCCCTGCGCTGTCTTCAGGGCGGATCGCGCTCAGCGTGCGCTCGATCTCTTCACGAAGCCCGGCGGGGGTCTCCGGGCGCTGCGGCGCGGCGCGGAGGATCACCGAGTCCTCGGGCATCGTCTCGGTCAAGGCGCGGCGCAGCTTGCGGCGGGCGCGCTGGAGCAGGCCCCGGGCGCCGCTGCGGTTCTGCAGGCCCATCAGCTCGGTGACCTCGGGGATCGACAGGCCCACCTCGTAATGAAGCGCGACGGCCTCACGCTCCTCGTCGCTCAGGGCCTCCAAGGCGCGGCGCACCCCGGCGGTGCGTTGGCGGCGGCCGAGCTCATCTTGGGCGTCTCCGCGGGGGTCGGGCAGGGTGGCGCCGTCTTCGCCGCTCTCTTCGCGGCTGCGGGCGCGCCAGTTGAGGCAGAGGTTCCGCGCGACGCGCCAGCTCCACGAGGCCCACGAGCACTCCCCCCGAAAGCCTGGCAGAGAGGTGTGCAGGCGCAGCATCGCCTCTTGGGTCAGCTCGGCGGCGACCTCGGGATCACGCACCATCGAGGCGCAGATGCCGTAGACGCGGTCCATCTGCCGGGCGAGGAGCGCGGTCGTGGCCTGCTCGTCACCGGCCTGGGCGGCGGTGAGCAGGGCGTCGTCCTCCGCCGCGCGGTCGAGGGTGCGCTGGTGCGACGCGCTCACTCAGCGACCGGGGCGCCCTCGCGGGGCGGGCGGAGGGGGTCGCGGAGCGCGGCGGGCACCACGGGGTTCGTGACGCCGCCAGAGAGGGGCAGGCCCAACAAGGCGCCGCTCGCCCGGGCCTCGGCGCGGAAGTCGGCGTCGGCGCCCGGCGCGTCGAGGAGGTGGTTCGCCAGGCGGAGCTGGGTGGCCAAGGTGGCGAGCAGCGTCTCGCGCCAGGCCAAGGATCCATCGGCGCTCAGGCGCGCGGGGGCGGCGGCGCTCACGCGGTAGAGCCAGCCGTCGGACTCGGCGAGGCAGGTGGCGCTGCGGGGGGAGCGGTCCACCAAGGCGTTGACGCCGAAGGGATCCCCGGGGCCCAGGCGGGCCAGGGTGATGTTTCCGCCGCCGGGCAAGGCGCGTGTGGCGCGAACCTGGCCCTCGGCCACAACGAAGGCGCAGTCCGCGGCGTCACCCTCCAAGACGAGGCGCTGACCGGCGCGCATCGCCTGGGCGGTGAAGGCCGTTGTTAGCTCGTGAATGAGGCGCTCGGGGAGCTCGGCCTGGCCGGGGAGGCGGCGCAAGAGGTCCGCGAGGGGAGGGGGCTCGGCGGCGGCGGGCTCGGCGGGGGGCAGGCTGAGGTCGGGGTCGGCGATGACCCCCTGGCTCAGCACCATGTCGTTCACCGCGCGAACCCGGGCGCAGAGGGTGGTGAGCGCTTGGCCCAGAAGCGCGTCGTAGAGCGGGCTTCGTTGGCGGCGTAAGGCGAGCAGGCCCGAGCTTCGTAGGCTCAACACCGTCGTCTCTTCAAGGGCCGTCACCGTGGCCGAGGACCGCGCGCCGTCCAGAAACGCCGTGACCTCACCGACGAGCTCCCCGGGGCCAAGATCGCCTAACTCTGCACGATCGCCCACCGCCCGAAGGCGCCCGCTGAGCACGATCACCAAGCCCGTCGAGGGCTCGCCTCGGGTGAAGAGCGGCGCGTCAGGCGGCAAAGTGACGAGGCTCCAGAACCGTAAGGAGGCGCGGAGCGTGTCCTCGGAGAGACCTGCGAAGGCGGGAAGCTCCGCCAGCTTTCGCGCGATGGTCGACATCAGGGCTCCGTGGATGGGGAATTGCAGAGTAACCGGCGGCGTGTGACTAAGGCTTCCCGTCTCGGAGGATGGCCGTGGAAGACCATGAGAGAGGACGCGAAGCCTTCGCGTCTGAAGAAGAGTACCGCTTGCACGCCCTGCGCCACTCGACGGCGCACATCATGGCCGAGGCCATCGGGGTGGTGTTCCCCGGCGCGCGCTTCGCGATCGGCCCGGCGACGAAGGACGGCTTCTTCTACGACGTCGACGTCCCACGCTCCATCACCCCCGAGGATCTCGCCCGCATCGAAGAGGAGATGAAGCGCGTCGTGAAGCGCAACAGCCCCTTCGAGAAGAAGGTCGTCACCCGGGACGAGGCCGTGGCGCTCTTTGGCGCGGCGGGCCAAGACTTTAAGGTCGAGCGCATCAGCCTCCTGGACGAGGCCGCTGAGATCTCGATCTACGACCACGGCGGCTTCGTCGATCTCTGCCGCGGCCCGCACACCCCGCGCACGGGCAACTGCAAACACTTCAAGCTGCTCAAGATCTCCGGCGCCTACCTCTATGGCGACTCCGCGAACAAGCAGCTCCAGCGTGTCTACGGCACCGTCTGGCCGACCAAAGAGGCGCTCGATCAGTACCTCTTCCGCCTTGAGGAGGCCAAGAAGCGCGATCACCGCCGCCTGGGCACCCAGCTCGGCCTGTTCATGTTCCACGACTACGCCCCCGGCGCGGCGTTCTGGCTGCCCAAAGGCGAAGACCTCTACCACACGCTGTCCGAGGCGATGCGCACCTTGCTCAAGGACGAGGGCTACGTGCCCGTCCGCACGCCGATGGTGTTCGACAAGGCCTTGTGGGAGACGTCGGGCCACTGGGCGCACTACCAAGAGAACATGTACCACTTCGCCGAGGGCCACCACCACGAGGGCGCCTCGGATGAGGAGGACGACTCGCGGATCCTCGGCCTCAAGCCGATGAACTGCCCGTCCCACATGCTGATCTTCGGCAGCCAGCGCCGCTCGTACCGCGAGCTGCCCCTGCGCATCCACGACCAGGGCGTGCTGCACCGCAACGAGGTGCGCGGCGCCTTGGGCGGCCTCACCCGCGTGCGCCAGTTCTGCCAAGACGACGCCCACATCTTCTGCACCCACGAGCAGATTCAGTCCGAGGTCGCCGACCTCTTGAACCTCGTGCGCCGGGTGTACGAGTGTTTTGGCCTCGGCTTCCAAGCCAAGCTCTCCACCCGCCCTCAGGATCACCTGGGCTCGGTGGCGCTGTGGGATCAGGCTGAGGAGTCGCTGGAGGCCGCGCTCAAGCAGGCCGGCCTCGAGTACAAGGTCAACGTCGGCGACGGCGCCTTCTACGGCCCCAAGATCGACTTCGACGTGCTCGACGCCTTGGGCCGCGACTGGCAGTGCGCCACGATTCAGCTCGACTTCCAGATCCCCCAGCGGTTTGAGCTGCGCTACATCGGCGCCGACAACGCCGAGCACGCCCCCGTCGTCATCCACCGCGCCATCTTCGGCAGCTTCGAGCGGTTCATCGGCATCCTCATCGAGCACTACGCCGGGGCCTTCCCGCTGTGGCTCTCGCCGGAGCATGTGCGCGTGATGACCGTCTCGGAGAAGAGCCTCAGCCACGGCTTGGCGGTGACCGCGGCGCTCAAGGCCGCTGGCGTGAAGGTCACCTTCAACAACAACGACGACAAGATCGGCAAGAAGATCCGCGAAGGCATCGGCGACAAGGTGCCTTACATGGCGATCATCGGCGAACAAGAGCTGGAGTCCGGCGGCGTGGCCGTGCGCAGCCGCGACCACGGTGAGCTCGGCGCCTTGAGCGTCGAGGACCTCATCACGCGGCTTCGGGCTGAGGCCCGGGTGCCCTTCAGCGCGTGAGCCTTCAGCCGCCCGGCGCCGCCGTCAACATCCTCGATCGGGAGAGCCTCCCCTGCGCCTTGTGCGGCGGGGAGCGTTTTGTCGTCGTGTTGAGCGGCGCCCGGGACTGGATCGGGGCGCGGCCCGGCGAGTTCACCCTCGCGCGCTGTGAGGGCTGCGGCCTCATCGCCACGCGGCCCCGGCCCACCCGCGCGGCCTTGGCCTTGTACTACGAGGGCGCCTACTCCGGCAGCGGTGACGCGGGCCTCGCCGAGCACGAGCTCGGCGTGAAGGGCCCCGGGCGCCTGGTGAACGGCTACCGCCTGCACGTCATCGATCAGCTCCGAAAGCTCGGTGAGAACGACACCTTGCTCGACGTCGGCTGCTCCTACGGCGGCTTGATGTGGCTCGCGCGTAAACGTGCGGGCTGCGCCACCGTCGGCGTCGACCTCGACGAAGGCGCCCTGAACGCCGCCCACAAGCACCCTCGGGCGAGCTACCACCACGGCGTCTTGACCGAGCTTGGCTTAGAGGCGGGCCGGTTCAACCTCATCACGTTCATGGAGTGCCTGGAGCACGACCTGAGCCCCGTGGAGACCTTACGCGAGGCCAAGCGGCTGTTGGCCGAAGGCGGCGTCATCGCCATCGAGGTGCCCTGCTGGGAGGGCCTGTGGCGGCCGATCTTCGGGCGCTTCTGGCTGCCGTTGTTGATGCCCCAGCACCTCCACCACTTCAGCCCGGCGTCCCTGCGGGCCTGCGTCGAGGCCGCCGGACTTGAGGTGATCGATCAGCGGGCGATGTTTTTCCCGGCCGAGGCCACCTTGAGCTTGGGGCAGGCCCTCGGCGCCGCCTTGGGGCTGCCCGCGCCGGGCGCCGCGCAGAGCGCCGCCCAGCGTGTGCTCGGCGGCGTCATCGGGCTCGTCTTGGCGCTGTTCTGGCTCTTTGTGGAGCTTCCAGCCCAATTGTTGATGTGGCTCCTCAACCGCACGGGGCACATGATGCTCATCGCGCGAGCGCCCCAGGCGAGCCCGCGCTAACGCCCTCGACGGCGAAGGACCCCGAGCAAGCCGAGCAGCGCGCTGAGCACGCCGAGGCTCGCCGGAGCGGGGGCCGCGCTCGTGGCGCACGACGCGCCGCCGCCGCCCTTCAACACGCCAGGGCCGAGCGGGACGATCCGCCAGTCCGGGTCTACGCAGTCGGCGACGCCGTCGGCGTCCAGATCGGCGAAGCCCTCATCGACGCTGGCGTCACCGTCGTTGTCGACGCCGTCGCACTCCTCCACGTCGAAGCAGTCCGCGGCGCCGTCCTCGTCTACGTCGGTGAATCCTTCGTCTACGACCTTGTCGCCGTCGTTGTCTAAGCCGTCGCAGTCCTCAACCTCTAAGCCGTCGCAGTCGCCGTCGTAGTCGGCGTCCGCCATGCCCTCATCGACGTAGGAGTCCCCGTCGTTGTCCAGGCCGTCGCAGCCCTCTTTGTCGAGGCAGTCGGCGACGCCGTCGAGGTCGGTGTCGGGGTAGCCCTCGTCGATGGTGCCGTCGCCGTTGTTGTCGCGGCCGTCGCAGTCTTCGCCGTCGAGGCAGTCGGCCAGGCCGTCGTCGTCTTGGTCCTCAAAGTCTTCGTCTACGCGGCGGTCGCCGTCGTTGTCGAGGCCGTCGCAGTCTTCGCTGTCGAGCTCATCACAGAGGCCGTCGAGGTCGGAGTCGGGGAGGTCCTCGTCTACGGATCCGTCGCCGTCGTTGTCGATGAGGTCACAGGTCTCGTTGTCTCGGCAGTCGGCGCGGCCGTCGCCGTCGGTGTCGGCGAAGCCCTCGTCAATCTCGCCGTCGCCGTCGTTGTCTTTGCCGTCGCAGGTCTCGAAGTCGACGCAGTCCGCGGCGCCGTCGCCGTCGGTGTCGGTGAAGCCCTCGTCGATGGCGCCGTCGCCGTTGTTGTCTTCGCCGTCGCACTCCTCGGTGTCTCGGCAGTCGGCGGTGCCGTCGCCGTCGGTGTCGGGGTAACCTTCGTCGACGAAGCCATCGCCGTCGTTGTCGATGCCGTCGCAGGCCTCGGCGTCTAAGCCGTCGCAGAGGCCGTCGCCGTCCACGTCGACCTGATCCTCGTCAACGTCGCCGTCGCCGTCGTTGTCGACGCCGTCGCAGGTCTCGGCGTCTTGGCAGTCGGCCACGCCGTCGAGGTCCACGTCCGAGAAGCCCTCGTCGTCAACGCCGTCGCAGTTGGAGTCCACGCCGTCGCAGGACTCTTTGCGGCCGGGGTGGCGGCGGCTGTCGTCGTCGTCGCAGTCGAGCCCGCCCCAGGTGGTCGAGATGAAGCCGTCGCCGTCGCTGTCGGGGTAGGTGGGCTCGGCGAGGAGCAGGGTGACCACGCCCGCGCCCGTCGCCGCGCCATCTCCCAGCGGCGCGCCGATCGCCAGGTCAGGCAGGCCGTCGCCGTTGAAGTCGCCCCCGGCCATCGCCGCGCCGTGGGCGGAGCCCGCGAGGTTCGCGGTGACGCTGCCCCGGGCGAGGCTCGCCGCGGATGCGGACGCGTCAAGGGCGTCAGCGCCGTCGAGCACGTAGATCACGTCGAGGTCGGGCGCGCCGATGGTGAGGTCAGGAACGCCGTCATCCCCGAGGTTGATCGCCGCCAATCCCCATCCCAGCCCACCGCCGCCAGAGCCGGTGAGCAGACCGTCCGCGCTCGACGTGCGGGTTGGCCAAGACCCGGCGCTCGCTTTGGACTTCACCAGCCACGCCGCGCCGTCGCCCGTGGCCGCGTCCGGGCCGCCCAGGACGAGGTCGGAGAGACCATCCCCGTTGAGATCGCCGAGGCCCAGCAGGCTCATGCCAGCGCTCGCCGAGGCCGTGTCGCCGAGCACGGTCACCTGGGACGCCGCCGGGACGTTGCCGCCGGGAAAGGCGCTGGAGCGGATCACATAGAGCGCGCCGCCGCCGCTCGCCCCCGCGTCGCGCCCTGGCGCGCCGATGCCGAGATCGTCCAGACCGTCGCCGTCCGCGTCTCCCAGGGCGGCGACGGCGGTGCCCAAGGCGTCGTTGGCCGACGACCCGGTGACTCGGGAGTACGCCGCGCTGAGGGCGCTGTCGGAGAGGCTCGCCCCGCCGAGCACGATGTAGACCGCGCCCGCGCCGGTCGTCGCCCGGGCAGAGGACGGGGCGCCCACGGCGAGCTCACCATAGCCGTCGCCGTTCATGTCGCCGACGAGCGCCACCGCCGCGCCGGCCTCATCCCCGCTGGCCTCGCCGCTCAAGATCACGTCCACGTCAGACTCGGTGACCACGCCGCCGAGGGCGCCGCCGAGCAAGAGCCACGCGACGTCCGCGCTGGGGGCGCCGAGGAGCAGGTCGTCTACGCCGTCGCCGTCGACGTCGCCGCCAGCATCAAGGGCCGCGCCCAGCCGCGCGCCCGTCGCGCCTTGGATCGTGACGTCGGCGTCCGCCCAGTTGACCGTCCCGCTGGGGCTCGCCAGGCCGCTGAACACCACGACCTCGCTCGCGCCCGGCGCGCCGACGACCAGGTCCGCGAGGCCGTCGTCATCCAGGTCACCACGAAGGCTCAGCGCCGCGCCGGCCTCATCCCCCGCGGCGGCGCCTTGTACGATGAGATCCGCGTGATCATCCGGGGTGACCTCACCCACCCAAGTGCGCTGGCCGATGGGGGTAAACCACAACGAGACCGACGCGCTCTTGTCGATGGCGAGGCTGTCGCAGCCCACGCTGAGGCCCTGCGCGCCCGCCTGAACGCCGATGGCGCCGCTCCGCCCGCGGCGGCTCGTGGACACGCCGGTGTTGGCGTCGCGGTAGACGAAGGTGATCTCGCCGCTGTCGCTCAACAGCGCGGCGAAGCTCACGCCCTCGGTGTCGCCGTCGGCGATGACGTCCTCCCACACCACCGCGAGGCCCCCGGCGTAGGTCTTCGCCCACACCTTGCCTTGGCGGTCGAGATCCCAATCACGCCACCACGGCGCCAAGAAGCTCGCCGTGCCGCTGCCATCCGCGACGCAGTCTCCTGTGGAGCGCGCGCCAGGGTCGCCGGAGAGCGCGATGACGCCGCCCGCGTGAACCGTGACGCTCGTGTACGCGCTCCCATAAAACGGGAACGAGAACGGCAGCGCCACCACGGCCGTTCCCCCGGCGCCCAGGGCGAGATCCGTGGCGCCAGCGTTCGTCGGGTTGGGCCAGCCGTAGGGCCCCCCGTCGGCGTCTTGGGAGGAGCGCCACGAGAGCTGGTCGTCGCCGCCGCCCGCGAACGCGGGCGCCAGGGGCAAAAAGGAGAGCAGCAGAATTCGCGCAGAACGCATGGTTCGTCACCCGGACTGGAGCCTGCCAGTATACATCGCGCTGACGGGGGGTGCGCGGCGCGCTATAGTGGAGCCCCCTGCGCCTTCCCGGCCCGATCGACGGAACCCTCTGACTATGTCCATGAAGCCTGATGAGCTGGACGCCCTGGTCGACACCATCGCCGAGCGTGTGCGCGCCCGCATCCACACCGAGCGGGTCGGCCCGGTGGCCCTGCCCGCCGCGGGCCACGGCGCCTGGTACGACGAGTCCAGCCTCCGCGCCTGGCTCTCCCAGAACGTCGCCCGCATCGGCAGCGACGGCTCAACCCCGTCAGGCCGCGCTGAGCTGGCCGCGCGCATCGACCACACGCTGTTGAAGCCCGACGCCACCCGGGCTGACGTCGTCAAGCTCTGCGATGAGGCGCGTCAGCACAACTTCGCGTCGGTCTGCCTCAACACCACCTGGATCCCCCTCGCCGTGAGCCTGCTCCAAGGCTCCCGGGTGATGCCCATCTGCGTCGTCGGTTTTCCGTTGGGCGCGGCGATCACCGAGGCCAAAGCCGCCGAGACCCGCGAGGCGGTGAAGCTCGGCGCGATGGAGATCGACATGGTCGTGAACATCGGCGCGCTCAAGAGCGGCGATCACGACCTCGTCCTGCGCGACATCGCCGCCGTCGTGCGCGCCGCCCAAGGCCGCCCGGTGAAGGTCATCTTGGAGACCCACCTGCTCAACCGCGAGGAGAAGATCGCCGCCTGCGCGCTCTCCAAAGCGGCGGGCGCGGCCTTCGTGAAGACGTCCACGGGCTTCGGCGGCGGCGCGGCCACGGTGGAAGACATCAAGCTCATGCGCGCCGTCGTCGGCCCAGACATGGGCGTGAAGGCCTCCGGCGGCGTGCGCACCCAGGCCGACGCCCAGGCCATGATTCAGGCTGGCGCCACACGCATTGGCGCCTCGGCGTCCGTGGCCATCGTCTCGGGGAAGGTCGGCTCAGGAGGTTATTGATGCGCTGCACACTGATCGTGCTCGACTCGTTGGGCGTCGGCGCGATGCCCGACGCCGCGGACTGGGGCGACGCCGGCGCCGACACCTTGGGCCACATCCTCTCGACGGTGAAGGACATCCAGCTCCCGAACCTCACCGCCATGGGCCTCGGAAACCTCCACCCCGCCTCGGGCCTGCCCGCCGTCGCCGCGCCCACGGCGGCCTATGGCCGCGCCGCCATCGCGTCGAACGGCAAAGACACCATCGCCGGTCATTGGGAGATCGCCGGTGTGCCCGTCACCGAGCGCTTCTCGGAGTACCCCGACGGCTTCCCGCGCCTGGTGATGGACTCCTTCTCGGCGCTCATCGGCCGCGGCTATCTGGGCAACGTGAAGGCGTCTGGAACCGAGATCTTAGAGCGACTCGGCGCCCAGCACCTCGCCACGGGGGAGCCCATCATCTACACCTCGGCGGACTCGGTCTTCCAGATCGCGGCGCATGAGGACGTCGTGCCCCTCGACGACCTCTACGACTGGTGCGAAGACGCCTTCCGCATCGTGAGCAAGTGGGGCGTCGCCCGGGTCATCGCCCGGCCCTTCACCGGCCAGCCGGGCAGCTTCACCCGCACCCCCAACCGCCGCGACTTCGCCGTGCGCCCGCCGTCGCCCACCGTCATCGATCTGCTCAAGGCCGCCGGTGAGCCCACCACGTCCGTGGGCAAGGTGAAGTCCATCTTCGGCGACCGCGGCTTCACCCAGGCGGTGAAGGCCGATGACAACGAGGGCTTGATGCGGGTCACCCTCGATCAGCTCGACAAGCAGCACAAGGGCCTGATCTTCACGAACCTGGTCGATTTTGACATGAAGTATGGCCACCGCCGCGACCCCGTGGGCTACGCCCGGGCGCTGGAGGCCTTCGACCGGCGTATCCCCCAATTGCTCGATCGAATGGGCCGCCGCGATCTGCTCCTGTTCACCGCCGACCACGGCTGCGACCCCACCTTCCCCGGCAGCGACCACACCCGGGAGTATGTGCCGATCCTCGCCTGGCACCGCGACGCCCAGCGCCGCGACCTCGGCACCCGCGCCACGATGGCCGACATCGGCGCCACCATCGCCCACTGGTTTGAGCTGCCCGAGCGCACCGCCGCCGGCACCAGCTTCTTGCAGGTGATGTAGCCCATGATTCACCGCCTGCTCGACGACAAACGCCTCGGCCGCGCCCACAGCCCCGCCGACATCCAGGCCTTCATCCAAGGTGTGCTCGACGGCAGCGTCACCCGCGCCCAAGCCGCGGCGTGGTTGGCCTTCGTCTGCTGCCGGGGCATGACCCGCGACGAGACGGTGGCCTTGACCCAAGCCATGACCGACTCCGGCGACAAGCTCGTCTGGGACGGCCTCACCGGGCCCTTCATCGACAAACACTCCACAGGTGGGGTAGGGGACAAGGTCTCGCTCATCCTCGCGCCGGTCTGGGTGGTGATGGGGATGAAGGTGCCGATGATCTCCGGCCGCGGCTTGGGCCTCACCGGCGGCACCTTAGACAAGCTGGAGGCCATCGAGGGCTACAACACCCGCCTTCAGCCCGAGGCCCTGCGCCGCCAGCTTGAGGACGTCGGCTGCTTCATCTGCGGCCAGACCGACCGCCTCGCCCCCGCCGACCGCGTCATCTACGCCCTGCGCGACGAGACGGGCACCGTACCGTCCGTGCCGCTCATCACCGCGTCGATCCTCTCCAAGAAGCTCGCTGAAGGCATTGAGCGCCTGGTGCTCGACGTGAAGGTGGGCAGCGGCGCGTTCATGAAGTCGGAGGACGACGCCCGCGCCTTGGCCGAGAGCCTCGCCGCCGTCGGTCGCGGCGCGGGCCTCGTCGTGGATGTTCACCTCACCGACATGAGCCAGCCCTTGGGGGAGGCCGTCGGCAACGCCTTAGAGGTCGAGGAGTCCCTTCGTTGCCTACGCGGCGAGGGCCCGGCAGACCTGCACGCCTTGGTCTGCCAGCTCTCCGGGGCGCCCGACCGCGCCGATGCGATCCTGCGCAGCGGCGCCGCGTTGCCCGTGTTTGAGCGGATGGTGGCCGCCCAAGGCGGAGATCTCGGCGTGCCGCTCAAAGGCGGCGGCTGCCAAGAGACCGTCATTCGTGCCGAGATCGCCGGAGAGCTGACCCGCTGTGACGCTGAAGAGCTCGGCCTCGCCGCCTTCGTCTTGGGCGCCGGTCGGGTAAAAGCCAGCGATGACGTACACTTCGGCGTCGGTCTGCGCGTTCACAAAAAACGCGGCGCCGTCGTTCAGGTCGGCGAGCCCCTGGTGACCCTCGTGCATGACGGAGACCGTGGCGTTGAGGCTGCCCGGCGCCACGCCCAGGCCGCATTCACCGTGCGCCCCGGCTGACTCCGCCGCGATCCACCCGCACAGGCCCCAGATGAGGAGAGCCCCGATGTTCATCAGCGCCCTCATTCTGGGCCTCGCGGAGCCGGCGATGGCGGGCGGCTTCTTGCCGGGGGAGACCTCGCCGGTGTGGCGGGGTGTCTCTCTGATCGGCATCGGCGCGCTTGTGCTGTTGGCGATGGGGATCTCCGTAGACCGCAAGGCCATCCGCTGGCGCCCTGTGCTCTGGGGCCTGGGCCTGCAGCTCCTCTTCGGCGCCCTCGTGCTCGCCCCGGCGCTCCAGGCGCTGTTCTTCGACGGCATCGACGGCGGCGTACGAAAGCTCCTCTCGTTCTCCGAGGCCGGCGCCACCTTCGTCTTTCAGTCCGTCGAGGCCCACCAGATCGTGCTCGGCGACGGCGCCACCAAGACCATCATCGGTCAGGTGAGCCCTCCGGTGAAGACCTTCGCGTTCTGGATTCTGCCCACCATCGTCTTTTTCTCAAGCCTGATGAGCATCCTCTACCACCTCGGGGTGATGCAGGTGCTCGTGCGCGGCATCGCCTGGCTGATGGTGCGCACCATGGGCACCTCCGGCGCCGAGAGCCTCGCCGCGGCGGCGAACGTCTTCGTCGGGCAGACGGAGGCGCCGCTGGTCGTGCGGCCGTTCATCGCCAAGATGACCCGCTCCGAGCTTCACGCCGTGATGACCGGCGGCTTCGCCACCGTCGCGGGCGGCGTCATGGCGGCCTATGTCGGCTTCCTCAAAGACATCCCCGGCATCGCGGGGCACCTCGTCACCGCGTCGATCCTCTCCGCTCCGGCGGCCTTGGCCTTCTCCAAGATCATCCTCCCCGAGACGGAAGAGGCCCAGACGGCCGGGCAGCTCACCGACACCGTCGCCGTAGAGACGACAAACGTCATGGAGGCCGCGGCCTTAGGCGCCACGGACGGCGTGAAGCTCGCGCTGAACGTCGCGGGCATGCTCATCGCCTTCGTCGGCCTCGTCGCCATGGTCAACTGGGGGTTCTCGCTCCTGCCGGTCTCGGTCTGTGACGGCGGTTTGAGCCTGGGCAGCGTCGTCGGCTGCGCGCCGCTCTCCATTGAGCAGCTCCTCGGCTGGCTCTTCGCGCCGATCGCCGTGGCCATGGGCGTGCCCTTCGGCGAGGCCTCTTTGGTCGGGCAGCTCTTGGGCGAGAAGATCGTGCTCACCGAGTTCATCGCCTACATCCACCTCGGCGGGATCGTGAGCGGCGACGGGCCGCCCCAGCTCTCCGAACGATCCGCGCTCATCGCGTCCTACGCGCTCTGCGGTTTCGCGAACTTCGCGTCGATCGGCATTCAGCTCGGCGGCCTGGGCGCCATCGCCCCCGAGCGCCTGAAGGACCTCTCCAGCATCGCGCTCCGGGCGATGATCGCCGGCTCATTGGCGGCGTTCTGCACCGCGAACGTCGTGGGCATCTTCACGCCTTAGCCCTCAAGGATTCTCATGATTCAGCGATTTATGGAGTATGAACCACAGCTTCACGCCGAGAGCTGGGTTCACCCCGACGCCACGATCATCGGTCAAGTGACCCTCGCCGCCGGGGCGACGGTGTGGCCGCGGGCGGTCCTGCGCGGCGACATGGGCCTCATCGCCATCGGCGAAGACACCAACATCCAAGATGGCGCCGTCGCGCACGTCACCTCTGGCTTGTCCACCACCCGCATCGGCCCCCGCGTCACCGTGGGCCACGGCGCGATCCTGCACGGCTGCGAGGTCGAGGGCGACGCGCTCATCGGCATGGGCTCGATCTTGCTCGACAACTGCTTCATCGCCGCGGGCTGTGTCGTGGGCGCGGGCAGCCTCGTGCCCGCCGGGCGCCGCTACCCGCCAAACTCTTTGCTGATGGGCAGCCCCGCCCGGGTCGTGCGCCCCACGACGGAGCGCGACTGGGAGTGGATCCGTTACTCCTGGCTCCACTACAAGGAGACCTCCGCGCAGTACCGCGCGTTAGTCTAAGCAACGCTCGTCCTGAGCCCCTCCTCCCTGCCCCCGACGACCCGCCATGCGTATTCGAAAGCTTGAGCTGCAAGGCTTCAAGTCCTTCGTGGACCGGCAGGTCTTCCATTTTGGGGACGGCATCGCCGGCGTGGTGGGCCCGAACGGCTGCGGCAAGTCCAACATCGTCGACGCGATCCGCTGGTGTATCGGCGAGCAGTCCGCGAAGAGCCTGCGCGGCTCGGCGATGCAAGACGTCATCTTCAACGGCTCCGCCGTGCGAAAGCCCGTGGGCATGGCGGAGGTGTCGATCACCTTCATCACCAACGACGAGCCCTTCCCCGGCGAGTACGCCCGCTGCGAAGAGATGCAGATCGCCCGGCGCCTGTACCGCGACGGCACGTCCGAGTACCTGATCAACCAGGCCAAGGTGCGCCGCAAAGACATCGTCGACTTCTTCATGGACACGGGCATCGGCAACAAGCTCTACAGCTTCATCCAGCAGGGCCAGATCGGCGAGATCGTCAGCGCCAAACCTGAAGAGCGCCGGGGCATGTTGGAGGAGGCCGCCGGCATCTCCAAGTACAAGATGCGCCGGGAGGAGGCCGAACAAAAGCTCGGCGAGACCGCCCAGAACCTCGCCCGCGCCACGGACGTGTCTGAAGAGATGGGCCGCCGCCTCAAGGCCCTGGAGCGCCAGGTCGAGCGCGCCTCACGCTTTCGCCGCGCCCGCGCCCGGGTGCGCCAGGGCGAGCTGTTCTTGGGCCTCGTCAAGCTCTCCGGCCTCACGACCGAGCAGCGTGAGCTGACGGGTGAGCTGCGCCTCGCCAAAGGGGAGGCCGACCGCCTGGGCCACGAGCTCGAGCGCGCCGACGGTGAGCTGAAGCTGCGCCGCGACGAGATCGCCGTGATGAACGCCGTGGTCAACACCCTGCGTGACCAGCTCTCCGAGCTTGAGGCCCAGCGCCGCGAGCGAGAGTCCGCCCGGCACTACCACTTGAGAGAGCGCGACGAGCTCCGCGCGCGGCTCGGCGTGTTGGCCCACGACCTCGACGACGCCGCCCGGGTGAAAGAGCAGGCGAGCTTAGAGGCCGACGCCGCTGAAGACGAGCTCTCCGAGACCACCGCCGCCGTCGATCGCCTGGAGCAGACCCTCTCCGAGGCCACCGCCGTCGCTGAAGACCGCGGCCGCCGCCTGGTCGCCATTCGCGCCAAGGTCGAAGAGCACAAACGTGTGGTCATGGACCAGATCACCGGCCTCGCCCGCCGCCGCGCCACCTTAGGCGCCGCGCGCCAGCGCCGCGAAGAGCAAGACGAGCGCCTCCAGCATTTTCGTGGAGATCGTGTCGGCGCCGAGAGCGACACCTCCGGGCTCCGCGAGGCGGTGATGGCCGCTGAAGGCGCGGTCGGCGAGCGTGAGGACGCCTTGGACGAGGCAAAACGCCGTCAGCAGGCGCTCCAAGGCCAACAAGCCGTCGCTGACAAGGCCCTCGCCACGGCCAAGGTCGAGCAGCGCCAGCGTGAGGAGGTCGCCACCCGCGCCGAGCGTGAGCTGGCCAAGCTTGAGGCCCAGCTCCAGTCCTTAGAGGATCTCCAGCGCTCGCACTCCGGCGTCGAGGGCGGCGCCCGCCAGGTGATGAAGGCGGTGCAGACCTTGGGCACCCTCGCCGAGCACCTCGACGTGCCCGAGGCCCTTGAGGCCACCCTCACCGCCGCCTTAGGCGCCGCCTTAGATCACGTGCTCGTCGCCGATGAGGCCACCTTGCTCGCTGGCGCCAAAGCCGCCGCCGGAGCGGGCCGCACCGGCCTCGTGGTCGTCAACACCAGCGCTCCGGCGCCAGAGGGCCTCGCCGCCCAGGTCGGCGGGAGCGCAGAGGGCCGCGCCGCCTTAGGTGTGCTCCTCGGCGCCACCGAGACGGCGCCCGACCTCCCCACCGCCCTCCGCCAGCACGCCGAGCGCGGCGCCCGGGTCATCACGCCCCAGGGTGAGGTCGTGCTCCCCAACGGCGTCGTGATGGTCGGCCGTGAGTCCTCTGGCGCGGGCGAGGCCATCCTCAAGCGCCGTCGCCGCGTCGCCGAGCTGCACGAGGAGCGCATCCGTCAGCTCAGCCACGTCGAGCGCCTCCGCGCCGAGGTCGAGCTCGCCGATGGCGCCGTCGAGGACGCCGAGCACGCCCTACGCGCCGCCCGCCAGGCCATCGAGGGCTTCGCGCCGCGGGTTCGTGAGGCTGAGCTCGCCGTCTCCGAGGCCCGCCTCGCCGTGCGTGAGCGCACCCGCGAGCTCACCGCCCAAGAGCAGCGCAGCGCCCAGCTCGCCGGAGAAGAGGCCCGCCAGCTCGCCGCGATCCAGAAGCTCGACGTCGAGATCACCCAGACCGTCGAGGCCATCTCCCGCGAAGAAGAGCGCCAGCACGAGATCGAGGAGCAGCTCAAGCACGCCCAGGCCGAGCTTGTGCGCCTAGAGACCGAGACCGCCGAGGCCCGCGACGCGCTCTCCCGGGCGAAGATCGAGCAGTCCAGCGCGCGAGAGCGCCTCATCCTGCTGCGCAAAGCGCTGGATGGCGCCCGGGCGCGCTCGGAGGAGGCCCGCCGCCGTCTGGATCGCGGCGAGGCCGAGAACGCCCGCTGCACCGAGCGTTTAGAGGCCCTTGAGCGCGAGCAGCTCACCATCGAGGACGACATCAAGACCGCGGCCGAGAGCCAAGGAGAGGTCGCCCAGAAGCTCGACGTCGAGCGCAAACGCCTCGCCCGCGAGCGCGAGACGCTTGACCGCCAAGAGGACGCTCTGCGCGGGCTGCGCCAAGCCGCCGAGCACGCCCAGACCCGCGCGAGCCGCGCCGAGCTGCGCCGCCAAGAGGTCACCCTCGCCATCGAGTCTCTGCGGGACCAGCTTGAGGGCCGCTACAACGTCAGCCTGCCCACGATGCTCGACCAGCTCGACCGCGACGCCGCCCTGGTGCTGCACGCCGAGGAGGGCGTCGCCCACGCCTCTCCCACACGAATCAGCCTCCCCGACCCGCCCCCGGATCTCCGCGTCACCCCCGAGCTCATGGAGGACGGCGACGCCATCTCGCGCTGGGTCACCGAGCTTGAGCGCCTCAAAGGGGAGATCGACAAGCTCGGCGAGGTCAACCTCGCCGCCATCGAGGAGTACGACGAGGTCGCCGAGCGCTACGAGTGGCTGGAGAAGCAGCGCGCGGATCTGGAGGAGTCCGTAGACTCCATTCGGAAGACCATCGCCCGCATCAACCGCACCTGCCGCGAGCGCTTCCGCGAGACCTTCGATCGCGTCACCGAGCACTTCCGCGACATCTACCCCCGCCTCTCCGGCGGCGGCCAGGCCCGCCTCGCGCTCACCAACGAAGAGGATCTCTTAGAGACCGGCGTCGAGATCTTCGTGCAGCCGCCCGGCAAACGCCTACAGAACCTCAGCCTGCTCTCCGGCGGCGAAAAAGCCCTCTGCGCCATCGCGCTCATCTTCGCCCTGTTCCGGGTCAAGCCCTCGCCGTTCTGTGTGCTCGACGAGGTCGACGCGCCCTTGGATGAGGGCAACGGCGCCCGCTACAACGACATGCTCCGCGAGATGTGCGATCTGACGCAGTTCATCGTCATCACCCACAACAAGAAGACCATGGAGTGCGCTGATACCCTCTACGGCGTCACCATGCCCGATCCCGGCGTCTCTCGCCTGGTGACGGTGAAGGTGAGCTGACCGCGCCCCCATAGGCGCGGCCCGAGGCCGTGGTTAAGGACTGCTCCGCGACGTGGAGGTGATCTCTGGAGCCCCTGCAAAACCTGCCGCTGGCCCCTGAGCTGCTCATCGGGCTCATCGTCGCCGTCGTCGCGCTCATCGTCGGCGGGGTCGTCGCGCTCAAGCGCCGCGGCGCGGCTGAGCTCCCTGACACCAAGCCCGCGGGCGCCATCGAGGCCACCGGCTTCGACTGGCTGCGCCAAGGCCTCGCCCGCACCACCGCGGGGCTCGGTCTCGGCGCGCTCTTCTCCGGCGCCAAGGTCGATGAGAAGCTCTTTGAGGCGCTTGAGGAGGCGCTCATCTCCGCCGACGTCGGCGTGAAGACGACCACCACCCTCATCAACGAGCTGCGGCGCATCGCCCGCCAAGACGGCGTCAGCGATCCCGCCGCCCTCCGTGAGCGCCTCAAGGCCCTCGTCCTCGCCCGGCTCACCCAGCGCCCCACGGCGCTCAACCCGGCCCCCGCCACCGGCCCCCACGTCATCCTCGTCGTCGGCGTGAACGGGTCGGGCAAGACCACCACCATCGGCAAGCTCGGCGCGGCGTTCGTGCGCTCGGGCAAGAAGGTCGTGCTCGGCGCCGGAGACACCTTCCGCGCAGGCGCCGTCGAGCAGCTCCGCGTCTGGTCCGAGCGCGCCGGGGCCGATCTCATCGCCGGAGGGGAGGGGGCCGACCCCGCCGCGGTCCTCCACGACACCTTAGAGGCCGCCAAAGCCCGCGGCGCCCAGGTCGTGCTCTGCGACACCGCCGGCCGACTCCAGAGCAAAAAGCCGCTCATGGAGGAGCTCGGCAAGGTCCACCGCGTCATCGGCCGCGCCGTGCCCGGGGCGCCTCACGAGGTGCTGCTCGTGCTCGACGGCACCATGGGCCAGAACGCGCTCTCCCAAGCCCGCATCTTCGGCGAGGTCACCGGCGTCACCGGCGTCGTGTTGACCAAGCTCGACGGCACGGCCAAAGGCGGCGTCGTCATCGCGGTGATGGAGGAGCTCGGCCTGCCGGTCAAGTTTGTCGGCGTCGGCGAGAAGGTGGACGACCTCCGGCCCTTCGACGCCGCGGCCTTTGTTGAGGTGTTGCTTGGCGAGTCCCCTTGACGTGTCAATTCAGGGCCGGTAGTCTCTCCACCAGCGTCTGAGGTCACCGGAGGAGCGATGAACGTTCGAATCACCATTCGCGGCAGGCA
>JADKFE010000045.1:77500-81041 GCA_016717595.1 Deltaproteobacteria bacterium
CGAAATTCCTTGTCGGGTAAGTTCCGACCTGCACGAATGGCGTAACGACTTCCGCGCTGTCTCGACCAGGGACTCGGCGAAATTGACATTGGGGTGAAGATGCCCCATACCCGCAGCAAGACGGAAAGACCCTGTGAACCTTTACTCTAACTTGCCAGTGACATTCGACTCAAACTGTGTAGGATAGGTGGGAGGCATTGATCTCGGCGCGCAGCGTCGAAGGAGCCACCGTTGAAATACCACCCTGACCACGTTGGCTGCCTAACCCCGACAGGGGGACACTGCCTGGCGGGGAGTTTGACTGGGGCGGTCGCCTCCCAAATAGTAACGGAGGCGCGCAAAGGTTCCCTCAGCCTGATCGGAAACCAGGCGTAGAGTGCAAAGGCAGAAGGGAGCTTGACTGCAAGACCGACAGGTCGAGCAGGTGCGAAAGCAGGCCTTAGTGATCCGGCGGTCCCGTATGGAAGGGCCGTCGCTCAACGGATAAAAGGTACTCCGGGGATAACAGGCTTATCACGCCCAAGAGTTCACATCGACGGCGTGGTTTGGCACCTCGATGTCGGCTCGTCGCATCCTGGGGCTGGAGCAGGTCCCAAGGGTTTGGCTGTTCGCCAATTAAAGCGGCACGCGAGCTGGGTTCAAAACGTCGTGAGACAGTTTGGTCCCTATCTTCTGTGGGCGTTGGAGAGTTGAGAGGATCTGTCCTTAGTACGAGAGGACCGGGATGGACGCACCTCTGGTGTTCCGGTTGTCGCGCCAGCGGCATTGCCGGGTAGCCACGTACGGACGGGATAACCGCTGAAAGCATCTAAGTGGGAAACCCTCCTCAAGATTAGCTCTCCCCAAAGGACCCAGGTAGACTACCTGGTCGATAGGCAGGACGTGTAATCGCAGCAATGCGTTCAGCGAACCTGTACTAATTGTCCGTTCGGCTTGTTCTATCCGAGAAACGCTTGCGCTGACTGAACAAGGTCAGCCCGACCTCCACATCCCTTCTATGCGCATCCATTTATGGACGGTGACGATAGCCTGGGGGAAACACCCGTTCCCATACCGAACACGGAAGTAAAGGCCCAAGGCGCTGATGGTACTGCAGGGGCGACCCTGTGGGAGAGTAGGTTATCGCCGTCCACCCCTTAGACCCCCGCTCGCCGAAAGGCTGAGCGGGGTCCTCGCGTTGGGGGGGGGGGGGGGGGGGCCGCCTGCGCACGCGGCCCGGCGGCGGCCGCGCGCCCGGGGGCCGGCGCCCACCCCCCCCCGCCTCCGGCCCGCCGCCCGGCGGCCCCCGGGCCGCGCCCCGCTTGGCGGCCGCGGCGGCACGCCACGCCCCGGCCGGCGGGCGGCCCGGCCCGCGGCCCAGCCGGCCCCGGGCCCGCCGGCGGGGGGGGCTGCCGGCAAGGGCCGCGGGCGGCCGCGCTGCCCGGCTGGGGGCCGCGGCGCGGTGGGCGGGGGGGGCGGGGGCGCCGCCCCCCTGCGGGGCGGCACCCCCCGGGCGGTCGGCTGGGGCGGGCGCCCGGGCGGGGGGAGGCCCGGGGGGGGCGCGGGGGGCCCCGTCGCCCCCCGGGCGGGCCCCCCCCCGGGGGGGGGGGGGGGTCCCCCCCCCCCCCGGGCGGGGGCCCCGGGGGGGGGGGGGGGGGGGGGGGGGGGGCCCCCGGGGGGGGGGGGTGGGGGGGCGGCCCCCCCCGTTGACCGGGCCCGTTAGAGCGTCTCCTCGGTGAGCGCGTCGGGCCAGTGGCGCTGGGCGACGACGCCGTAGGGGTGGTCGTGGGGGTAGAGGTACCCTTGCCCGGCGCCCTCGCGGCGGGACAACACGTCGCTGGCGTTGCGCAGGTGCAGCGGGGGAGGGGGCGCGCCGGTGCGCTGCACGAGCGCCATCGCGCGGTTGAGCCCGGCGTAGGCCGCGTTGGACTTGGGGGCGGTGGCCAGGTAGGTCACGCCTTGGGCGAGGTTGATGCGCCCCTCGGGCATGCCCACCAGCGCGACGGCCTGGGCCACGTCCACAGCGACGCCGAGGGCGCGGGGGTCGGCGTTGCCGACGTCTTCGCTCGCGAAGATGACCAGGCGCCGGGCGATGAAGACGGGATCTTCTCCCGCGGTGAGCATTCGCGCGAGGTAATACAGCGCCGCGTCTGGGTCGGAGCCGCGCATGGACTTGATCAGCGCAGAGGCCAGGTTGTAGTGTTCGTTCGCGCCGAGGCTCAAGAACGCGGAGTCACGCCCAAGCCGCTCGCGCGCTCGGGTGTCGTCGAGGGTGGCGCCGGGCGGCGCGGACTCGGCGATCCGCTCCAAGAGGCCGAGGGTGAGCCGGGCGTCACCTTGGCCCATCCGCACGAGCAGGTCCTCGGCGGCCGCTGAGAGCTGGAGGCCTTGGGCGCCTAGGCCACGCTCTGTGTCGGACAGCGCGCGCTGGAGCACGAGCCGCAGCTCGGGCTCGCCGAGGGGGCGCAGGGCGACGATCTCCATTCGCGAGAGCAAAGTGCGGTTCACCTCAACGGCGGGGTTCTCGGTCGTCGCGCCGATGAGGGTGATGGTGCCGTCCTCCACATGGGGCAGGAGCGCGTCTTGTTGGGCCTTGTTCCACCGGTGGATCTCGTCCACGAAGAGCACGGCGCGCTGGCCGCTCAGGCGGCGGAGATCCTCGGCGCGCTGGATGGCGTCCTTGAGGTCTTTGGTGCCTGAGGTCACCGCGGAGAGCGTCAGGAGCTTGTGATCGTCGCGGCCAGACACGAGCAGCCGGGCGATGGTGGTCTTGCCGCAGCCTGGCGGGCCCCAGAGGAGCATCGAGGGGAGCACGGCGGCGTGGGTCGCCGAGTGCAGGGCCCGGCCAGGGGCGATGAGGTGCTCTTGGCCGATGAGCTCGCTGAGCTGGGACGGGCGCATCCGCTCGGCGAGGGGGGCGTTCTGGTGGACCATGCCTCGGTGGATAACCTGATGCTTTGGCCTCGGGCGAGCGGAAGGAATAGGCTGACTCCATGCTCGCCGCGCTCATCAGCGACGTCCACCTCGTCGGGCGCAACGACCCCACCCAAGACGCCCTCGTCGCGCTCTTGGACGGGCTCGACACGCCGGAGCTGGTCATCCTGGGCGACCTGTTTCATTTTTGGTGGGGCTTCCCAGGGGTGATCGACGTGGAGTTCACCCCGACCGTCGCCGCCTTACATCGCCTCGCGCGGCGCGGGGTGCGCCTGCGGTTTGTGCCGGGCAACCATGACTTCGCCATCGGAGAGACGCTCCAGGGCATGCTCGGCCTGGAGCTGGCCTCACGCCTAGATCTCACCTTGGGCGGTCGCCGCTTTGTGCTCGTGCATGGGGACGAGGCGGACACGACCTGGGGCTATGCGCTCACGCGTTTTGTGCTGCGCGGGCCGCTCTTCGCCGCGTTGATGTGGGCCTTGGGCCCCGCTCGGGCGCGTCGGCTGGGGTTACGCCTCGCCGGGGGCTCCCGAGCCTTGGCCGCGCACGACCCGAAGCCCTGGCTGGTCGCGGCGCAGCGGGCTTGGGCCGAGGCCGAGGTGCGCGCCGGGCGGGCGGATGTGGTGGC
>JADKFE010000046.1 GCA_016717595.1 Deltaproteobacteria bacterium
ACGCCCGCCGATCTCCCCCAGCCCCTCCCCGACACCTCGCCTGTCCCACGCCCAAAAAGCGCTAAGATGCCCCAACATGCCCCCCACCCTCCTCCCCAACCCCCTCCGCGCCTTCGAGCTCTTAGAGCCCCTCGCCGCCGGAGGCATGGGCCAAGTCCTCCGCGGACGCCACCGCCGCAGCGGGCAGCCCGTCGCCGTAAAGCTGCTCTTGGGCCGCGCGGTCGCCACCCCGGCGGCGTTGGAGGGCTTCGCGCGGGAGGCCCGGGCGGCGGCGCGCCTCGACCACCCGCACATCACCCGGCTCATCGACTATGGGCTCACTGAAGACGCCCAGCCGGTGCTGATCATGGAGCTGGCCTCGGGCGGTGACCTCTCGCGCTGGGTGCAGAGCCCGCCGCCTTGGGCCACGCTGCGCGACGCCATCGGGCAGCTCCTCGACGCCTTGGCCCATGCCCACGCCCGGGGCCTCGTGCACCGTGACCTCAAGCCGGGAAACGTGCTGCTGCGGGGTCGCCGGGATCGCCTGCGCGGCGTCGCGCTCACCGACCTCGGCCTCGCCATCTCCGCCCAAGACCGCGCTGAGGGGGTGCTCGCCAGCGCCGGGACCCCCCGCTACATGGCCCCGGAGCAGGCCCAGGGGGAGCTGCACGCCATCGGGCCCTGGACGGATCTGTATGGCCTCGGCGCGCTGGTCTGGACCATCGCCCAAGGAAGCCCGCCCCCGCGGGAGGACGAGGAGCGCCTCGCCTTGGCCTGGCACCCGCCCCGCCTCGCCGCGCCGCCGGGCCTCGGGCGTTGGCTCTGCGGTCTGCTCGCCCCCTCCCCGTGGCGCCGACCCCGGCACGCGGCGGCGGCGGCCGCTGGGCTTGCCGCCTTGGAGGGCGGCGTCGGGCGACTGTGGGGCGGGGTGGCGCGGCGTGTCGGGGATGGAGCGCCCAGCGCGGTGAGCAGCCAGAGCGCGAGCAGCGTGGACGAGACCTGGATCGGCGGCGCGCCCGCCGCTGGGGGAAGCAGCGTAGACGAGACCTGGATTGGCGCGGCGCCCGCCGCTGGGTCGAGCAGCGTGGAGGAGACCTGGACCGGCGCGGCGCCCGCCTCCGGGTCGAGCAGCGTGGAGGAGACCTGGACCGGCGCGGCGCCCGCGTCTGGGTCGAGCAGCGCAGACGCGACCTGGACCGGCGCCGCGCCCGCGTCTGAGGGAAACAGCGCAGAGCTGACCTGGACCGGCGCCGCGCCCGCGCTCTGGGTGGCAAGCAGCGCAGAGCGACCTGGACCAACGCCGCGCCCGACCTGGACCGGCGCCTGGACCAGCGCCCGCCTCCGAGTTGGGCAGCGCAGAGCCGATCTCGACCGGCGCCGAGGCCCCGCGCCCGCCGCCGCCCACCCCCTCCGCCGCCGACGTGGTGCCCCTGCCCGAGAGCTGGCGCCCGGCCCGCCGCCCGCCGCCGCCCCTGGCGCTCCTCGACGCCGGGCTCGGCCTGCACAGCCTGCGTGAGCCTGAGCTCGTGGGCCGTGACGCCGAACGAGACGCGCTCTGGGCCGCCTTGCGCCGGGTCGAGGAGCGCCGGGCCCCCGAGGCCGTGATGATCCTCGGCGGCGTCGGCGTGGGCCGCAGCCGCCTCGTGACCTGGCTCGCCCAGCGCGCGCAGGAGCTCGCCGGGGTCGCCGTGGCCGCCGCGCGCATCGGCCCGGGCCGCCCGTTCGTCGTCGAGGAGCTGGTCTTGGGCCTCCGCGCCGCCGAGGGACTGCTCCCCGAGGCGCCGCCCCCCGCTGGCCTCGACGCCGATGAGCGTGGGGTGCGCGCCCTGCGCCGCCTGCGGGAGCTCGCCGGGGAGCGCGCCTTGGTGATCACCCTCGATGACGTGGCCTGGAGCGAAGACGCCCTGCGCCTCGCCGAGCGCGCCTTGACCACCTCGGGCCTGGGGCCGACGCTGGTGGTGCTCAGCGCCCAACAAGACGCCTTGCTCACCCGCCCCGCCGAGGCCGCCGCCGTGGAGCGCCTCCGCGCCCGGGCGCTCAGCTTGACCCTGGGCAACCTGCCCCCGGGCCAGCGCGGCGCCTTGGTGAGCGGAATCCTGCGCCTCACCCCCGACCTTCGCACCCTGGTCGCCGAGCGCTCCGCCGGGAACCCGCTGTTCGCCACCTTGCTCGTCGGCGACTGGGTCAAACGGGACGCCTTGACCGTGGGGGAGGGCGGCTTCTGCCTCAAGGCGGGGGTGAGCCCGGCGCTGCACGCGGACCTCGCCGCGCTCCAAGAGAGCCAAATGAAGGCGCTGCGGGCCAGCCTCTCTGAAGACGACTGGCGCGCGGTGGGCGTCGCCAGCGCGCTCGGCGTCGAGGTGGATCTCGACGAGTGGCGCGGTGCTGTGGCCGAGGCCGGGCTCTCGCCGAGCCCCGGCTTGGAGTCGTCGCTGGTCGACGCGCAGATCCTGCGGCCTCTGCCCACGGGCCAGGGCTGGGTGTTCACCACGGGGCTCCTGCGGGAGTCGCTGCTCGCCGCCGTGGGCGCCAGCGCCGCGCTGCAGCTCGCCTGCGCCCGGGCCCTGGGGGCGGATCCGCGCCGCGCCGACCGCGTGGCCCAGCACCGCCTCGCCGGAGGGGACGCCCAGGGCGCGTTTGTGCTGGCCCTCGCCGCGGCGCGGCAAGACGCGGCCGCGGGGAAGATGGACGCCTTGGGCGCGCGGCTCCGGCTCGCCGAGGACTGCCTCGCCCGGGGCGCCCAGCCCACCCTGGCCGAGCGCGCGGCGCTGCTCACGGCGCGGGGGGTGTTTTTACGCTTCGGCGAGGGCCGCATGGAGGCCGGGATGGCCTTGTTTGAGGAGGCCACGCCCCTGGCTGAAGCCGCCGGGGACTACGCGCTTCAGGCCGAGCTTCTGCGCCGCCGGGGCGGGGTGCGCTTCACCTTGGGCCACGCCGATGGCGAGACCGGCCTGTTTGAGTCCTTGGCGCTCGCCGAGGCCCACGGGCTCATCGACCACCAGATCGAGGCGCTGCGAGACCTCTCCACGGTGGTGCGGCACCGCGGGGCGACTGAAGACGCCGAGCGCCACATCCGGCGGGCGATAGCGCTCGCTGAGGAGCACGATCGCCCCGGGCAGCTCCCCCGGGCGCGGACGACGCTGGCGATGATCCTCCTCGACACGGGGCGCCCCGCGGAGGCTCGGACGCTCCTGGAGCGGTGCTTGGAGGACTTCGCCGACGGGAGCTCCCGCGTTCACCTCGCCACCATTCACAACTCCTTGGCGGCGGTGATGCACAACCTCGGCGAGCTCGAGGGCGCCCAAGAGCACTACTGGCGGGCGTACACCCTCTTCGACGAGATCGGCTCGGAGCTGAGCGCCCTGCCGCGGTACAACGTCGCGGACATCTACGTCCGCGAGGGGCGGCACGAGGAGGCCCGGGCGCTCATGGATGAGGCCATGACGGTGTTGGGGGAGCGCCCCTCGGCGCTCATGTTGGCGTATGTGCTGGCGATGTTGGTGTTCCTCGACGCCGAGCAGCGCCGCCTGGAGCTGCTCACGGCCCACCTCGGGCGGCTGGGGGAGGCGCTGGAGACGAGCCAGCTCGCTGATCGGGTGGTGTTCGTCAAGCTGAGCGAGGTCCAGCGGCTCCTCCAGGCGCGGCCCGAGGGGGTGGATCCCGCCACCTTGGCCCGCATCGACGGCCTCGTCACCCTGCAGGAGACGCGCCTCAAGGGCTGAGCGCGCCCTGACGCCCGCGACTCCGGCGAGATCTTCAGTTAAAGGCTGCTTCCCAACCTGGAGGCTCGCCGCCGCGCGAGCAGGAGCGCGCTGATGGGTCGCATCTTCGAGACACGTAAGGCCACCATGTTCGCCCGCTGGGACAAGATGGCCAAGATCTTCACCCGGATCAGCAAAGACATCACCATCGCCGTGAAGGCCGGTGGGCCCGTCGTCGAGAACAACCCCACCCTGCGCCGGGCCGTGCAGAACGCCCGCGCGGCGAACATGCCCAAAGACAAGGTCGAGAACGCGATCAAGCGGGCGGCGGGCAACGACGCGAGCGACTACCAAGAGCTGATCTACGAAGGCTACGGCCCCCACGGCATCGCCGTGCTGGTGCAGACGGCGACGGACAACCCCACCCGCACCGTGGCCAACGTGCGCAACGCCTTCAACAAAGGCGGCGGCAACATGGGCTCCACGGGCTCCGTGGCCTTCCAGTTCAACCACATGGGCGTGTTCCGCATCTCCCCCGAGGGTGTGGACGCTGAAGAGATCGAGCTCGACCTCATCGACCACGGCCTCGAGGAGATGGGCGAGGCCGAGAACGACAAGGGCGAGACCGAGCTCGTGATCCGCTGCGCGTTCAACGACTTCGGCCGCCTGCAGCGCGCGATTGAGGAGAAGGGCCTCACCGTGATCTCCGCCGAGGCCGAGTACATCCCCACCGCGCCGACGGAGCTGCCTGAAGACGCGGCCACGGAGGTGCTCAAGATGATCGACCGCCTGGAGCAAGACGACGACGTGCAGAAGGTCTTCCACAACCTGGCCTGAGCCTGCTCGGAGCGCGCGTGACGACGTTCACCCTCCTGATGACGCTGGTGGCCATCGCCACCCTGATCGGCGGCCTCTGGTTCACCCAGCTCAGCCGCCGCGACAAGACCGCCCAGGACGCCGAGGCCAACCTCGCCGCGCGCCGGGCGGAGTGGCAGCGGGCCTGGGCCAGCGAGGGGCCGTCTGACGACCGCGCTGATCTGCTCTTTGACCTCTGGCTGGCGCATTACCGGGTGATCGCGCCGCTGTCGCCCTCAAGCCTCGTCGTCTTCGGCGAGACCGTGCGCCAGGGCCTGAGCGACCCCAACCTCGCCGCCCGCTGGTCCCGCCGTCGGGCCAAAGACGCCGCGGACTTCGTGAGCTTCGTCGATGAGCGCCGCCCCGGGGCGAGCGGAGGTGCCCGTGCGGCCGGTCCTCTCTGAGCTGTTGGCCCTGCTTCGCCTGGAGCGTATCGAGGAGAACCTCTTCCGCGGCGCCAGCCAAGACTTAGGCTGGGGCGCGATCTTCGGCGGGCAGGTGGTGGGTCAGGCGCTCAGCGCCGCGGCCCAGACCACCCCGGCGGATCGCCACGTTCACTCCTTACACGCCTACTTTCTGCGCCAAGGCGACGCCAAGCGCCCCGTGGTCTACACCGTAGACCCCATCCGCGACGGCAAGAGCTTCACCACCCGCCGGGTGATGGCCGTGCAGGGCGGGCAGGCGATCTTCTCCTTAGAGGCCAGCTTTCAGGTGGTCGAGGAGGGCCTGTACCACCAGCGCGCCGTGATGCCCGAGGTGCCGCCGCCTGAGGACCTTCTGAGCGAGCGAGACCTCGCCTTGGCCATCGCCGAGCGCCTGCCGCCCAAGCTCCGGGCCCGGGCCACGGCCGAGCGCCCCATCGAGCTGCGCCCGGTGAACCCCGTGGACCCGGTCTTCCCCGAGGTGCGCCCGCCGGACAAGGCCGTGTGGATCCGCGCCGCCGACCCGCTCCCCGACGACCCAGCCCTGCACCGTTACCTCTTGGCCTACGCCTCGGACTTCCACCTGCTCACCACGGCGCTTCTGCCCCACGCCGTGAGCTGGCTGACGCCGGGCATGCAGGTCACGAGCCTCGACCACGCGATGTGGTTCCACGGCGCGCTTACGCATGGACGAGTGGCTTCTGTACGTCATGGAGTCGCCGTCGGTGAGCGGCGCCCGTGGGCTCGTGCGGGGCCAGGTGTTTGACCGCAGCGGGCGGCTGGTGGCGAGCACCACACAAGAGGGCCTCGTGCGCCAGCGGAAGATCGACGGCGCGGAGTAGGCCCTAGGCGATCACCGCCCAGATCGGCTCGGCGGCGACGTGCTCGGCGGGGTCGATGTCGGCCAGCGCCATGAGCGTGGCGCCGATGTGGTCGGGCACCAGGGCCTCGCCGCTCTCGGTCGAGTCGCCGCTCTCCAAGTCCACCCGTTTTCCGGCGATGCGGTCGTCATAGCCGCCGATGGCCCGGCCGCCACGAACCCCGGCGCCGAACATCAGACACGAGGTGAAGGTCCAGTGCTCCTTGCCGCCGCGGGAGTTGAGCTGCGGGTAACGCCCCATCTCCGAGAGCACCACGACGGTGACCTCCTCCATGAGCGTCTCATGGCTGAGGCCGGGGCGCTCGGCCAGGGTGTTCGCCACCAACAAGAGCGCGGCGAAGAGCTCCTCAAAGTTGTTCGACTGGTTGGCGTTCACGCCGTGGGTGTCCCAGGAGAGGCCCTGAAACCCTTTGTGCCCGATGCTGGCGCAGCGGCAGGCGCCGATGGCCAGGGCCTCGACGAGCATGGCGATGTCATCGGAGAGCGTGAGCCCGGCGCTCTCTAAGCTCAGCGCCGAGACGACCTCTCCCGCACGAACGGCCCGGCGCTCGGACTCCAGGCGGCCCTGGGCCAAGGCCCCGGCGCGGCCCCGCTCCAACAAGACGGGGTTGGTGCCCGTGAGGTGGGCGACGAGGTTGTCCTCTAGCGCCTCGATCGTGGCGCTCGGCGCGTAGAGCGGCGAGTCGCGGTGGGCGAGGGCCTGGCCGCTCACGAGATCGGCGAGCTGCCCCGCCTTGCCCGCCCGGGCGACGACGCCGCCGTGAAGGTGGGTGTACGACGGCCCCGAGAGGCTCAGAAGCGGCATCACCGGGTCCGCGACGGCGTTGGCGGCGAGGATGGCCGGCCAGTCGTCGGCGGCGGGCAGGCTCGTGCCCGTGGTCATCAGGCGTAAACAGACGTCATGGGCCACAGAGCGGGACTCCATGCCGTTGATGAACACCGTCTTTGAGGCGTAACGCTCCAGAAAGCTGCGCACAGAGGGGCGAAGGGCGCTGTCCACAAAGGGGATGTCTTTGACCTGGCCCGGGGTGGCGTGGCTCTCCATGTCGCACAGAGGGTTGTCGAAGAGCGGCGCGAACAGGCAGGCCTGATCCCAGCCGCCCTCGGCGAAGACGAACAAGAAGCGGCGCTCGTCCACGCTGGCGGGGGTGGCCCGGCCGGGCATCAAGAGCCCGGCGGCGGCGGTGGCGGCGCCCGCGCCCAAGAGCGCGCGGCGAGAGGGGAGCCACAGCGGGGATCGGCCCATCACAGCACCTCAAAGCGGGGGTCGCGGATCATCACGCTCAGCACAGAGGCCCAGGCGAGCTCCGCCATCCGCTCGGAGCCGTCCTCGGCGGCCACGGCGGTCCACAGGGCCTCTAGCTCGGCCTGGCGCTCGGCGTCGAGGGGCACGGCGTACAGACGCCAGGACAAGGCCTCAAGCTGGGCGGTGAAGACGGCGTCGCCGGGGCGACTGTCGCGGGTGACCTCGCTGAGCAGCGTGCGGGTGGTGGCCTCGGGGTGCAGGTCGGCGGCGGCGACGGCGGAGCCCGCGCCTTGGGCGAGGCGCTTGAGGGCCAACACGCGGCTGAGCGCCGGGTCACGAAGGGGGGAGGTGACCGTCACGCCGTCTACGCCGCCGAGCAGCACACGGTAGCCGAGCTCGTCGTTGTCGAGCTGATCCCAGCCCTCCAGCGTCCAGGTGAAGCCCGTGAGGTCCTCAATCGCCGTGGCGAGCTGGTCCGCGCTCATCAAACGGGCGGTGGAGAGCCGGTCGGCGACCTCGTCCGGGGCGTCGTCGGTCAGGGCGCCCACACGGTACTCCGGCCCGGCGAGCAAGAGGCGCAAGAGCGCCTTGGGGCGCTGATCCGCGGCGACGAAGCCCGCGCGCAGCGTCTCTAAGGTGGGCAGATCCTCGACCTCAACGCCCCGGCGCCACAAAAGCTCGGCGAAGGTGCGCACGGCGCAGGTCTTAAACCGTGGGTCGGCGGCCAGGGTGGGGCCCAGGTCTACGGCGCCTTGTAAGGGGGTGCCGAACCAGGCCGGGTCGGTCTCTAAATAATAGACGCCGAGCTGCTCGCGCTCTGTGTGGTATCGGCTCAGCTCCGTGGGGTCGTACAGGTCAAACCACCAGAAGCCGAACAGCGCCGAGGCCAAGGGGTCCAAGGCGCTGTGACAGCCGGCGCAGGCCTCCTCCTCGCGGATCGCGGCGTTGAGGCTCTCGCGGTCCAAGAGGGCAGGGGACTCAAACGAGATCGGGCGCAGCAGAAGGTCTTCACACAGAAACAGGCGGCTGAGCGCGGCGGCCCGGCTGCGGGAGAAGTTGTTGGGGGTCGTGTAATAACGCCACCACAGGCCGTTGGTCATCAGCACGCCGCCTGCGGGGCGACCGTCGGTGTAGGTGCTCACCTGCCAGCCCTCCCCGCCCTCGGGGTACTGTATCGGGAAGATCTCGGCGGTGATCTCGTTCGCCATCGTCCAGTCGGCGGTGACCACCTCGCTCCAGGGCTGATCTTCCACCAGGACACGGGCGGCGATGCGCAGGGGCTCCTCGCCGATGCTGCGCAAGAACGGGTAGGTCTGCTCCGCGGAGAGGCCGTAGTCCCAAGGCTCTAGGTTGAAGGCGTCTACCCGGGTGAGCCAGCGCTCGTTGAGCAGCGCCACAAAACGATCCTCCAGGCGCGGGTCGTTCAGCAGCTCGTCGGTGATCGTCTCAAGTGTGGCGGGGTCTTCAGTGACGCGGCGGAGCTGGTCTTCAGTGGGCAAGACCCCCAACAGATCCAAGCTGATGCGGCGCAGCAGGCGGGGGGCGTCCAGAGGCTCGCCGTAGCGCGCGGCCTCAGTGGGCGTCGGGGTGCGGGCCGGGGGATCTTTCTGTGGCGGATCCGGCAGGTTCTCGGAGGGCTCACCGCTACAAGAGACACAGACGAGCAGGGCGAGCAGGGCGCGGGCCGGGCTCACATCGTCTCCATGCTGTCTAACAAGGCGTCGAGGCCCAGCACGACGTGGTCGCTGAGGCAGACGTCTTGGTCGTCTAAGCCCTCGGCGGAGAGCGTGCCGCAGGGGCGCTCGCTGCCCTCCAAGGCCAGATGAAACCAGTAGCCGCTGGGGTCACGCAGGTCGATCTGGCCGCTTAAGAGCATGGTCTCCCCACGCTCGACGATGAGCTCCCGAAACGAGAGCTGGCCCTCGGCGCGGCCGACGCCGCCGTCGATGCGGAGCTGGCCGGGGGTGTCGCCGACGCCGTTGTGGTTCAGCTCACCGTCAAAAAACAGCGAGACCTCGACGCCGTCGTGCAACCAGCCCTCGACGCCGTCGTAGGCGTAGGTGCCGCCGAAGGTGCCGAAGAGGCTCAGTCGACCGTCCTCGATGAGCAGGCGGTCGAGGTTGTAGCCGCCGCCGCCGACAAAGGTGGCGCCGTTGGGGTCGGTCACCTGAAACGAGGCCGAGGAGCCCACGGCGTCGATGGGGTAACCGTCGGGGTTGATCCCGATGATGTGCAGCGCGGTGGCGTTGCCGAAGTAGGTCCAGCCCTCGGTCGTGGTGCAGCCCCGGTCAAACCAGTTGCCGTTGGGGCCCGTTGAGTCGGCGTTCTCGTAGACGGGGCAGCCCGGGTCGCCCAGCTCACGGTGCCGCATGACGTCTTCGTAGAGCGCGTGGAGGTTCAGCACGTCGGGCAGGCCCTCGGCCAAGGTCTCCTCGACGGTGGCCAGGGCCTCTTCCGCGGTGAGCTGCAGCGCCTGGTGGGGCGGGTCGATGGCGAGGTGAGCCCCGGCGGTGTCCTGCTCAGGCGCGCCGTCCGCTGGGGTCTCCACCGGCCCGACGCAGGCGACAAAACCGAAGAGGAGCGTGATCACGAGCACTTCCTGTGCGCGAGAGAGGGCGAAGAGCACGGTAGCACCGCCTCTTGATGAGCATGTCAAGAACTTGTCTGCGTGGTGATCGAGGTCAGGGCGGGGATACAGGGGGCGGCCCCAGACGTGAAGGCCCCCGTGTCGATCCTGCAGAGCCTCTCCCTTCGATATGACGGTTCATTGAGCCTTCTCGACCAGCGGCTTCTGCCCGAGGAGGAGCGCTGGATCGACGCCAGCGCCCCCGAGGCCTGCGTCGCGGCGATTCAGGGCCTCGCCGTGCGTGGGGCGCCCTTGATCGGCGTGAGCGCGGCCTTGTGCCTGGCGGCCAACGCCGAGCGGGGCCTCTCCCGGGCGGGGCTGCTCTCGGCGGCGGCCCGGCTGCGCGCCGCGCGCCCGACGGCGGTGAACCTCATGGGCGCCGTTGACCGGGTGCTCGCGGCGATCCACCGGGCCGATGACGCCGGGCTCGCCGAGGCCGTGATCACCGAGGCCACGGCGCTGTTCACCGAGGACGTGGCCCTGTGCGCGGCGATGGCGGCCCACGGCGCGGCCTTGATCCAAGACGGCGAGGGCGTGCTCACCCACTGCAACACCGGCGGCCTGGCCACGGCGGGGGTGGGCACGGCCTTGGGCGTGATCCGTTGGCCCATGAGCAGGGCAAACGGATCCACGTCTTCGTGGACGAGACGCGCCCGCTCTTGCAAGGCGGGCGCCTGACCACCTGGGAGCTCCGCCGCCTGGGCGTGCCCTACACCCTCATCAGCGACAGCATGGCGGCCCTGATCCTGCGCGACGGCCGGGCCCAGCGGGTGCTCGTCGGCGCCGACCGGATCGCCAGAAACGGCGACTTCGCCAACAAGGTCGGCACCTACGGCCTCGCCGTGCTGGCCCGACACCACGGCGTGCCGTTCTACTGCGTGGCCCCCTCGACCACCGTGGATCCCGCCTGCCCCGACGGCGCGGCCATCCCCATCGAGCTCCGCAGCCCGGAGGAGCTGCGCGGCGCCCGCGGCCAGCGCTGGGCCCCCGCCGACGCCCCGGCGGAGAACCCCGCCTTCGACGTGACCCCGGCGTCGCTGGTGACGGCCTGGGTGCTGGAGACGGGCGTGGTGTGGGAGGGGACGGGGGTGGTGAAGGCGCGGTGAGGGGATAAGGCAGGGGCGAAGGCAGGAGATGGAATGGCGAGAGACAAGAGCGGGGCCGAGCCGGCCCGATGGCCGGGCCGATCGCCATCTCGCTCTTGGCTTCAAGAGCCCAAGAGACGTCAACGTCGCGCTGCCGATCACGCTCCTGGCCGGGGGGAACAGCAGCGGCAAGTCCTCGCTCATGCAGCCGCTCTTGCTCATGAAGCAGACCGAGCCCTAGCCGCCGCTTATCTGCGGGCCGTCGTCACCCTCGACAACGCCGAGGACCTCTTGGCGGGGATGACGCGCGGGAGTCGTGGTCCGGGGCTGCAGCGCCGAGCCGGTCGAGGTGCCATGGCGCCTCGGGGTTGGCCGGGCGGTACGCCGCAGCGGGCGCGGAAGCGCGGCGGGGTCTCAAAGAGCTGGGGAATTGATCCAGGCGCGACGTGGGTCGCGCGCGCCACGCTGTGGGGGCCGGTCGCATTCTCCCGTTCCCCGCGACGACATGATCCCCCCGGCCTCCGCGACAGCCCCGAGCGCAGCTACGCCTGACCGGCGTGAGCGGGCGTTTCCGGGCGTTTCCCCGAGACACCGCGAGCCTGCTCACCCTGGCAAGAGCAAGACGAGCGCCTCAGGGGTCGTGGACGACCTGGCACCTGGCCCGCCGACCAACTCCAGGCCCAGAAGGTGAACGATCGCGTCGAGCGTCAGCCGCGAATCGGCGGCGCGCCGACATGGTGAACATCGCCACGGGCTGGCGTCAGCCAGGTCTTGCCCATCGTCGTCGCCCTTCGAGCGGCAGGCAAAGACCAGATCGTCCACATCGAGCAGCCTGAGCTGCACCTCCACCCCCGCGCGGAGATCGCGTTGGCGGACCTGTTCGTGGCGGCGGCCCGACGCGGCGCGCGCCTCGTCTTGAGACGCACTCTCCACCTTGCTCGGGCCTTCAGGCGGCGGTCGCGAGGACGCACGGCGGGTCCAACAAAACCTCGCCCTCCACTGGTTCGCCCGAGACGCCTCCGGTGAGTCCAAGGTGACGACGGCCGAGGTTCAGGCCGACGGCAGCTTCGGCGACTGGCCTGTCGATCTCAACCTCGTCGAGATGGAGATGACCCGGCGACTGCTCAACGCAAGCCACGCCCGACGGGCGAAGGCGGCGAAGGGGAGGCGTGACCCGGCTGGTGCTGACGCCAACCTCTTCGGGGCGGCAGGGGACCGGCGGACGGCAGGCGTGCCTCCTGCGTCCCTGCTGGAGGCTGTGCGGGTGGTCCCTACGGCGCGAATGGCGCCTGAGGATGGCGACGAGCGTCATGGTGGCAATGACCTGGCCGCCTGCCACCCACAATGAGCCGGCCCGAGGAGGCCGCGCTCCTCGCCGCGCGCTCCAAGAACGAGGCGCCATCGACAAGGACGTCCACTCATCCGCGTGAGCATGAACACCGACCGCGCCTGTCTCGACGGACAACAAGCTCCGCGGCGCTCCGCCGAGTGCCAAGCCGGCGGCTGCCCAGGCGCGCCAGAGCTGCACTTTGTATTCCCACAACCCAACACACCCCTACCAGCGCCTCCCGAAGATCCTTGCTCCGCTGGCGCCTAAAACGCGGTCAGCTTTGGCGCCCATCCCCTGAACACCCGTTGCCCCTCGGATCCCCTCGCGTTAGGGCGCTGGTCTCTCTTCACCTGAGGCTGTGTGGACCTGCGCAAGCTGCTTCAAGCGCGCTTTGGCTTCCCCGACTATCGGCCGGGGCAGCTTGAGATCGTGCAGCACGTCGCGGACGGCAATGACGCCTTGGTGGTGATGCCCACCGGGGCGGGCAAGTCCTTGTGTTATCAGGCGCCGGCCTTGGCCCGGGGCGGCACGACGGTGGTGGTGTCGCCGCTCATCGCCTTGATGAAGGACCAGGTCGACGCGCTCGTGCGCAAAGGCGCCAAGGCCGCGTTTCTGAACTCGTCGCTCTCGGAGGAGGACCGGCGGGAGGTCACCTCGCGGCTTTTGCGGGGGGATCTGGAGCTGCTCTACGTCGCGCCGGAGCGCTTCACCCCGGCGTTCACGCGGATGTTGGCGGGCTGTGACATTCGGCTGTTCGCCATCGACGAGGCCCACTGCCTCAGCCAGTGGGGGCACGACTTTCGGCCGGACTATCTGCGGCTGGGGCAGGTGCGCAAGGAGCTCAGCGCCCGGCGGCCTCTGCCGACGGTGGCGCTCACGGCCACGGCCACGCCGACGGTGCAAGACGACATCGTGCGCACCTTGGGCCTGGGCGACGCCCGGCGGTTTATTCGGGGCTTTGACCGGGAGAACCTCCGGATGGAGGTCATTCAGGTCAAGGGGCTGGCCGACAAACAGAGCACCTTGCCTGAGCTGGTGCGGGGCACCACGGCGCTGGTGTACTGCGCCACCCGAAAAAACGTCGAGAAGGCCGCCTTGGCGCTCCATGAGGCGGGGGTGCCCGCCGGGATCTACCACGCCGGGCTCAAGCCTGAAGAGCGCAGCCGGGCGCAAGACGACTTCATGTCGGGCAAGGTGAAGGTCGTCGTCGCCACGAACGCCTTCGGCATGGGTGTAGACAAAGAGGACGTGCGCACCATCGTGCACTGGGACATCCCCGGCACGGTGGAGGCGTATTACCAAGAGATCGGCCGCGCCGGGCGAGACAACAAGCCGTCTCGGGTCGTGCTCTTGTTTGACTCCAAAGACCGCTACACCCAAGAATATTTCATCAAGCTCGGCCACCCGCCTGTCGAGTATGTGCACCTCATCTACAAGCACCTGCTCCGGCAGAAGACGAACCCCACCTTCCTCCGCCTGGAGGACCTCGCCTTGGGGCTGCCCCCCGACAACCAAGACGAGCGCACGGCGGCGGCGTGCCTGTATGTGCTGCAGCGTGAGGGCTGGGTGCGGCGCATTCACCCCGCCGACCGCCCGGCCCGGGTGGCGGTGCGCACCGACGCCCCCAAGAAGCGCCCCGACGGCATCCGCGGCCAGGTCTGGGACGCGGTGATCGAGCGGGTGGTGGACGGCTTCGGCGCCGACATCTACCCCGACCGCCTCGCCAAAGCCCTGGGCCTTGAGCGTGACCAGCTCACCGCCGCGCTCAAGGGGCTGGAGGAGCGGAAATACCTCCAGGTTGAGCCGCCCACCCGGGTGGGCGGGGTGGAGCTGCTCCACGACGCCACGGAGGAGCTCGACTTCGACGAAGAGAAGCTGCGCACCCGCCGCCAGCACGAGTTCGACAAGCTCGAGAAGATGCTCGACTACACCCAGGCGACCTGTCGGCGGCGTTACCTGCTCGAGTATTTTGGCCAGGCCCCGGCCTATGCGCGCTGCGGCAACTGCGACGCCTGCCGCGAGGGGGTGACCCTGGCCGGGGGCCCCCGCGCCTTGAGCCCCGATGAAGAGAACGCCGCGCGAAAGGTGCTCGCCTGCGTCGCCCGCATGAAGGACGCGCGGTCGGTGGGCATGGTGGCGAAGGTGCTCACGGGCAGCGAGGAGCAGTCCGTGCGCAACTGGCGGTATGACCAGCTCTCGACCTATGGGCTCCTGCGCCAGCACACCGTCGCCGAGGTCACGGGGCTCCTGGAGGCGCTCACCCGGGCCGGGGCCTTGGAGCGCCGCCACGTCACGAAGCTCCTCGACGGCCGGGAGATCACCTACGCCGAGCTTCACCTCACGGCTTTGGGCACCCAGGTGATGCTGCAGCAGGCGCCGGAGTTCCGCATGGCCTGGCCCAAGATGCGCCTCGCCGCCCCGCCGCGCCCCCGCGCCGTCGCTGCGCCGGGCGCCACGGCCTCACGGCCCGTCTCCAGCGATCTTCTGAGCTACCTCAAGGAGATCCGCCGCAAGCTCGCCGAGGCTGAAGACGTGCCGGCCTACGTCATCGCCCCCAACCGCACCCTGGAGGCCATCGCCGCCGAGCGCCCCACCACGCCGCGTAGCCTGTTGAAGGTTCACGGCATGGGGCCCGAGCGCATCAAGCGGTATGGCCAGCCCTTCCTCGACGCCTTGGCGGCCTTTGAGGGGCGCTGAAGCCGACCCTAGAATCGCCGAGCCCAGGCCCCGCCGAGCGCGGTGGGTTAGCATCCACACTTGACCCGCTCTGGAGGCCTCAATGCTCGGGCTCCTGATCTTCGCCTGCGCGCAGACGACCCCCTCGTCCGACCTTCTCACCGCCGCCCCGGCCTCGCCGGTCTCCGCGTCGTACGTCGCGGCCGCCGCGGGGCCCGCCGTCGCCAACCCCGCTGGGCCCCCGGGCCTGAGCCCAGAGTTCGCTGAAGCCGTCGCCGTGGCCACCGACGCCGATCCGTTCGGCAAAGCGGACGCCGCCGCCGTGGCCGCCGCCGAGGCCGCCGCCGCGCCTGCCCCCGCCGAGGGCGCCGCCGTCGCTGAGGTCGCCCCCGCCGAGGCCGCCGTCGAGCCCGCCGCGCCGCCCCCCGAGGCCCCGCCCGCCATGGGCCTGCCCACCCAGCCCGCCTGGGCCGTGCGCCTGTTGATGACGTTGCCCCAAGCCCAGCCGCCCCGCGCCGCCTTGGGCCTGCCTTCAGGGGAGGAGCGCATCGTCTCCCCGGGCTCGATGTTGCCCGATCTGGGCCTCATCGTCATCGCCGTGGGCGCCGACAGCGTGCAGCTCGCCCGGGTGACCCCCGCCGGGGATCACGCCGTCGTCGAGCCGCTCACCCTCACCGCCCAGTACCCGATCCAGCCCAAGGCGCCGTAGAGTCGCCCTCGCTCAGCCGTCTTGGCCGCTCATCACCATGCCGACGTCGGCGGTGTCTTCAGGCTCGCCAAAGTCGGGCTCGGCCATGGGGTCTGGGGGCATGGGGCTGTCCTCCCAGGTCATGTCTTTGTCGCGGTTGGCGTAGACGAAGTGGGGCCGCGCCTCCAGGGTGCGGGCGATGTGCAGGAGCTGATCGTCAAGCCAGCTCGGGCGTGAGGCGACCACCTCCTTGATGCCGCTCGCGAGGTACTCCTCGACGGCGGGGATGCGTGGGTAATGCCGCAGATACGCCTGATACCGCCAGATTCGTTTGAGGCGGTTTAGGTCTTTGGGGCCCGTGGGCAGGGGCAGGAGGCGCACGTTGCCTTTGCCCGAGGCGCGGCGGCGCTCCAGGCGATCCATGACCCAGTCCATCGCCGAGCTGAGGTGCTCGGGCTGGCAGAAGGTCGAGAAGTCGTCGTAGAGCAGCTTCATCGTCGCCGCGGCCTCGTCAATCGACAAGATCGCCTCCCGCTCGCGGCCCATGCGGCGCAGGAGGATCATGAACGGCAGCTCTCGCACGCCGGTGAGCGTGATCTCTTCAGGGTCGCGGAAGTCGGGCTGGCGGTAGGGGAAGTGGCGGGGGTCGATGACGTCGAAGCCGCCGCGGCCATAAAACAGGATGCGCCGCAGGGACGTGACGTCTTCAGGGGCGAAGAACTCCATCTCGGCGGTGAGGTTCACGCGCATGCCGAAGTGGCGGCTGGGCTTGTCGGGCTGGGGCAGGCGGATGAGGCCGCGGCTGTGCAGCTCGCTCATGAACTGCACGGCGATCTCGACCGGCGCGATGCGTAACCAGTACGAGAGCACGGTGCCGCGGGCGTCGGGCAGCATGTAGATGTGGCTGAGGTACACCACACACAGATCGTTGGCGTGGGCCTGGTTGAGCAGGATGGTGCCGTCGCGCACGCCGCGCACGCGCCCGTCGCGGTCCTTGGCCACGATGATGAAGTACTTCATGAACGTGCCGTTGGCGATGGGCACGAAGCTGTCCTCGACGAGCCACGAGCGGATGACGGCCTCGGGCTCCATCTCCCCGTGGTGCCCGAAGGTCTCCCACAACAGCCGGAAGGCTTCAGGGAAGAGCGGGTGGTCGGGGTGCTCGATGGAGAAGATCTCGTAGGGGCGTGTCTCGCGCTCGATCATCTCCACCACGTCCATGTGGTAGAGGTCTTTCATGCAGAGTCGGATTCGGGTGGCGTGGCTCATCGGGGTCTGCCGGGTTGAAGCGCGGCCTTGATTCTGCCAGACTCCCGACGACAATACGAGGCCCCCCGCTGTGACCCCCGCTGTGACCCCCCCGTGAGCCTACCGTGACCCCCTCCGCCCTGCTGAGCCAGATCGACCTCAACCGCTCGCCCTGGTGGGACGACGCGGGCCCCGCCGAGCCCAGCCCCGCCCTGGCCGGTGAGCGCGCGGTGGACGTGATCATCATCGGCGGCGGCTTCACCGGCCTCTCGACGGCCTGGCACCTCCTGCGCCGCCAGCCCTCTTTGGGCGTGGCCTTGATCGAGGCCCGGCGCCTGGGCAACGGCGCGAGCGGGCGCAACGGCGGCCAGGTGTTGCACTGGGTGAACGGCGTCGGCACCACGGAGCCCGAGCTCACGCGCCGGGTGTACGAGGTGACCGACCGGGGCATCCGTCAGGTGGAGGCCTTGGCCGCTGAAGGCCCCGATGACCTGGGCTTCACCAAAGGCGGCGCCTTGGAGGTCTTCACCAGCGACTCTGGCGCGGCGGACGCGAAGGCCTGGGTGGACCGCGTGGCGAGCTTCGGCATCGACCTTCGTTGGCTCGACGGCGCCGAGGTCGCCGCCCGCCTGGGCTTCAAGGGGGCCATCGGCGCGACCTTTGACCCCCACACCGGCCAGGTCAACGGCGTGCGCCTCTGCCGGGCCTTGGCCCAGCGCGCCGAGGCCTTGGGCCTTCAGCTCTTTGAGGACACCCCGGCCCTGCGGATCGTCGAGGGCGCCCAGGTGGAGGTTCACACCCCCAACGGTGTTTTGCGCGCGCCCAAGCTCGTGTTGGCCACGAACGCATACAGTCACCTCTTGGGGTATCTCGGCGGCGCCTATGTGCCCGTACAGAGCCACATGGTCTCAACGGCCCCCCTGAGCCCCGCCGAGCGCGCCGCCATCGGCTGGAGCCAGCTCGACGGCTTCACCGACGACATGGACCGCATCGCCTACAGCGCCCGCACGGCCACGGGCCGGGTGGTGTTCGGCGGTGGCTCCAACGCGGCCTACGCCTACCAGCACGGCGGCCTCACCGCCTTCGCCGGAGACCCAAGCGCCGGCCACGCCGCCGTCACCCGCCGCCTGCACGAGTGCCTGCCCGGCGCGGCGCCCCTGCCGATCACACACAGATGGACCGGGGCCCTCGGCCTCACCCTGAGCCGCCGCCCGGCGTTTGGCGTGACCGGCAGCCACCAGAACATCTTCTACGGCATCGGCTACAGCGGCCACGGCATCGCCTTGGGCCAGGTGGGCGGGGAGATCATCGCCGACCTCGTGCGTGGGGAGCCCGAGCCCTGGGCGGACCTGCCGTTCGTGAACGCCGGCGCGGGGCTGTGGATCCCGCCGGATCCGTTCCGCTGGGTGGGGTACCAGGTGTTCACGACGCTCACGGGGCGGTCGCCGCGGGTGAAGCGGTAGGGGTGAGGGGGAGCCCGAGGGGGCCAGCGGCGGGTGCCTTGGAGGCCGGCCGAGCGGCGGGGGAGGTGTATGGAGTCATCACAGGTGTGGCGTCGTCACGAACGAACTTGGATGACCACCACCGCCAGGAAGCACACGAATGGCTGGCTCAAGATGGTCGACCGGGCCGACAACCCGGGATCGCCCCCCAGAGCGACCTGATCGACTATGCGCGACGGTGCAACTTCCGCATTGACGTTCTGAACGTGGGCGACGGCGGCGAGAACACCCAATTCCAATCCGGCCATGTCTTCCTCTACCTCCTCCTCCGTTAGCCCTCCGCCTACCCCAAGCTCTTCTCCCCACCCCCCGTCGGCGCCTCCTTCGTGGTCTCCGTAGAGCCCCCCGAGCCCGTCTCCGCAGGCCGCTCCGTCTTCACCGGCTTGTCCCCGGTGGGGGCCGGTTTCGTGCTGGTGTTCACCTTGGTCATCACCTCCCCCCCTCATCCATCCGCCGCAGCGCCTCCAGCATCAGATAATCGCCGCCCTCCGTCACGTTCTGCCCCGGCGCCGCCGCGTTCATCCGCACCTCAAACCGCCCCGCGCGCCACGCCGCCGCGGCAAAAAACGCCGCCGCCCCCGACTGTGCGCCAAGCCGCGCGTACACCAGCCGCCCCGACTCCAGGGCCAACAGCGCCTCATCGCCACCAGAGGTCACGGTGATGTGTGCGGTCTTGCCGCCGAGGGTCAGCGTCTGTACCAGCTCGACGAGGGGCAGGTCTTGGAGCTGCCCGCCGATCCCCGCGCTCTGCGCGGCGGGGGCCGAGGCCGCCATTCGACGCAGTCGCGCCAGCAGCACCGGCAGGTTCACCGGGCGCTCCAGCACGTCTTCAGCGCCCAGCTCCAAGCCCCGGGCCTGGTCTTTGGGCTGCCCGGGCTCGGTCAACAAGAGCACGGGCAAACGCGCCGTCTCTGGGTCTCGTTTGAGGGTGTAGAGCGCGGTGAAGCCGTCTTTGCGTGGCATCCGCGTGGCCATCAACATCGCCGCGAAGGGCTGAGCCCGGGCCAAGGCCAGGGCCTCCTCACCATCGGCGGCGAAGGCCACCTCAAACCCGGCCTGGGTGAGCGCGGCGTCTAAGGCGGTCAGCGTGGCGGGGTCTCGCTCGGCCACGAGGATCCGGGGGCGCCCGCCGTCGCCGCCCACCAGGGTGCGGGTCAGGCGCTCGCGGCGTAGGGCGGCGTTCAGGGCGCTCAGCACCTCGGCGGGCACGCCTTGGGCCGCGTCCCCCAGGAGCGTGACGGCGTCGGCCTCGGCGGTGATCGGGCGCTGGCAGACGCGCAGGGCCACACGCAGGGCCTCGACGGCCAAGGATCGGGAGGTCTGGCCGGAGTCTTCCCGGGCCTCTAGCCCGCGCAGCAGCGGGACGACGGGCCAGGGGCAGCCCAGCGGCTCCAGAAGGGCGATGGCGGCGGCGTGGCGGCTGGTGGCGGCGCCTCGGGCGGCGTGCTCGGGGTTTAAGTGGCCGAAGACGCTGAGCTTGTCGAGCTCCACAAAGAGCGCGGCCAAGGCCAAGGCGTCGCGCTCCTCTTCAGGGAGCTTGAGCGAGGCGCCCAAGGCGCGGGCCAGCTCGGCCTCGCGGCGCACCCGGGCGCGAAGGTCGAGGTGTTTGGCCTCAGCGGCCAGGAGCAGGCGCTCGACGAGGGCGAAGAGGAAACCACGCGCCGCGGCCCAAGGCACGGGCGGGGCGGCGAAGGGGCTGTAGCCGGGCAGGGCGGTGAGGTGCAGGCCCGGGCTCTGGCGACGCCACGAGTCCGCGGCGCGGGCGACCTCGGCGGCGGCGTGGGGTGGGTAGAGCACGCGGCCGACGCCGCCGTCCTCCAGCGCGGCGGTGACCTGCTCGGCGGTGGCGACGACCTCGCCCCGATCCCCCTCGGCGGCCATGAGCGCGCGGATGGCGGCGCGGCGCTCGGGCTCGGGCTCAAACAGCAGCGGCGAGCGCGCGGGCGGGGCGACGGCCTTGGCCTCGGGCATCAGCCGGGCGGTCAGCGCGTCAAGGGCGGCGGGGGAGGCGATCACCAGCCGCAGGCGGGCGGCGCCGGACACACGCTGGGCCTCTTTGAGCGCGGGCACGTCGGTGGGGTCGGCGCACAGGAGCGTGAGGATCTTCTCCCCGGGGTCGAAGAAGGTGGCGACGAGGCGGCGCTCGCGGCACAGGGGCGCGGGGAGCAGGCCCAGGGCGTCGGCGGGCGGGGTGAGGCGGCTGAGCGCGTCGTCCTCGGCGTAGCGGAGGCCGAACTGTTTGGCGACGGCGCGGCCGATGGTGGCGGCGTCTACGAGGCCCAGGCGGGAGGCGATCTCCCCGAAGCGCCCCGGCTGGCCTTGGGCCTGCTCCATCAGCACACGCGCCACGGCGGACGGCCCGAAGGCGCCCAGCTCCACCATCACCTCGCCGATCTTCGGCCTGCTCATTCGACGCTCCAGTCCTGGCGGGGACCAGTCTGGCACAAAGAGCGGATAGAATCGTGCCGAAGCCTCAGCAGGTGGAAGGAGTCCCCCTTGTCGGTCGCGGAACGAGCCGGGCGCGCGAGCCCTCCCAAACGTGTCGGGAAGGAGCGCGCGAAGATCCGCGTGGCGCTCCGTGAGGTCTTCGTGAACCTCGCGAAGTATGGCCGCGTGCGCCGCCTCTACGGCGAAGATCACCAGAGCGCGCGCCGGTTTATGGAGCTGTTCACCCAAGGCCTGCTCACCCAGGCCGAAGAGCTGGGCTTCATGCAGCTTGAGCTGAGCCCCAGCGGCATGACCCTTGAGGGCGACGAGATCCTCAACCACGGCAACTTCGGCGTGGAGCTGGCCGAGAGCCTCTTCGCTGAAGGGGTGCGCGCCCTGGTGGTGGAGCGGGGGGTCAGCCGAGAGGAGGCCGAGCGCTTTGGCCTCATCGCCTGTATGGACTGGAGCCGCCGCGCCGCCCTGGACGACGAGCTGGCGACGATGGTGTGGCGCGCGGAGCTTGAGCACATTCACCTGGAGGTCGCCGACCGCTTCTCGACGGTGTCCGACGGCGACGGCGAGGGCCTCGGCGGCGACGGCGGGCGCGGCGGAGGGGACGGCGGCGGCACCGGCGACAGCTCGGCGCTCCAGGCGCTCAAGGCCCTCGCTGAAGAGCTCGCCGCCGGAGACGACGCCGCCCCCAAGACCGACGGCCTCGTGCGGATGCGCCAAGAGGAGGCGAACCTGCTCACGCGCCTGCGCCGGGAGCTGGTCGAGGTGGCCGACGCGGGCACCGAGGAGCTTCTTGACGACGCCGAGGCCCTGCCTGAAGACCCCCGCCTGCTCAAAGAGCTGCAGGCCGAGGTCAACCGGATCAACCTCGGCCAAGACCTAGACGCTGAAGAGCTGGGCAACCTCTGCCTGGAGCTGCTGTGGGCCGAGCGGCGCTCGGAGCAGGTCGAAGAGATCGGCCGGGCCCTGGCCAGCCAAGCCATCGGCCTGCTCATGGCCGCAGATCCCGTGGGCGCCGCCGCCTTGGTGCGCCGCTCGTTGGCGCTCCTCGACGGCGACGTGCTGCCCGAGTTCACCGCCCGAGAGGCCCTGCGCCGGGGCCTCGCGGAGCTGGTCCAAGACAAGAGCCGGGAGTCCTTCGCCTACGCCTTAAACCAGCTCGCCGAGCCCGGGCGCGCCAAAGGCCCGCTGTTCACGCTGCTCTCGCCCCTGGAGCCCCAGCACCGCCCCCAGCTTGAGCAGCTCTGCGCCGCCCTGGATGACGCGGAGCTGGCCCAGGTGGCCGCCGACGTGAACCTGGGCCTGATGGACTACGACGAGAAGGCCGTGCTCACCGCGGTGGAGAAGGCGGAGGGGGTGCGCGCCGTGGGGCCGCTTCTGGCCTTGTCGCGGCTGAAGGCGCCCCAGGCCATCGGCGCGTGTATGGCCCGGGTGCGGGATCCCGAGCCCCGGGTGCGTGAGGCGGCCCTGCGCGCCCTGCGCCCGCACCAGTCCCCGGGCATCAAACAAGCCGTGCTCGACAGCCTCGGCGACGCCGCCCCCCGGGTGCGCCAAGAGGCCCTACGTTACCTCGCCATCTACCGCGACCCCACCCAGCTCAACGTCATGGAGGCCCACCTGTTGAGCGCCGAGCTTGGCCGGGTGGAGGAGCCCGAGCTGCGCGCGTGGCTTCTGGCCTTCGCCATGGTCGGCCGGGGTCAGGCCGTGCCGCTGCTACGAAAGCTCATCTTGAAGGAGGTGACCCTCGCCGGAGACCACCCCAACCTCGACGGCCTGCTCATCACCGCGCTCAAACGCACCCAGAGCGACGGCGGCAAACGGGTGCTCACCGAGGCGATCCGCGCGAGGCCCGAGCTGGAGGCCATAAGCCAGAGCGTGAGCCAGCAGAGCAAGGAGGGCTGATCGATGTCCCAACCCCCCACCCAGCCGTCCACGAACGCCCGGCGCGCCAACCAGCGCCTCCAAGAGCTCGGCCAGCGCTTCACCTACCGCGTGGCCGTGCTCTTGCGCACCGCCCAGATCCACAGCCCCGAGAACCGGGCGATGGACTTCTCCTTACGCACGGCGGCCCAGGCCGCGAACGCCCTGTTTGACATGGTCGGAGAGGTCAACCTCATCGGCGAAGAGCACATCGTTCACCTCAACGAGCAGCGCCTTCACCTCGACAAGTCGGCCTCAGCGCCCGTGGCCGACACCATGCGCGCCCTGCGAGACTGGCAGCTCGGCGGCGTTCAGCTCACGGCCACCACGGACGTAGAGACCTGGCGGCGGTTCATCATCGTGCTCCAGCAGCAGCCGGTGATGGAGGCCGGCGGCACGCCCGACCCCGACGCCCACCACCGCGTCAACCTCGCCTTGGGCGAACGAAGCGGCGTGCGGGTGCTGCCGATCATGCGGCTCGGCGGCGCGGGCATCGGCGGGGCCGGCGGCGGCGCGGGGCAGAGCCTGTTGGTGCAGGCGTCGCGGGCCCTGAGCCTCTACGTTCGCGCCATCGAGCTGATGATCCGCCTGCATGGCCAAGACGCCGACAAGCTCGGCGGCGCCTTCCCCGCGGGGCTCACGAAGGTGCTCCAGGCCCTCGTCGATCAGGTCTTCACCGAGCCCCGCTTCGTGCTGGCCTTGGTCGCCTGGAAACAGGGCGGGCCGTACCTGCCGCGCCACGTCGTGAACACGCTCTTGTTGGGCTTGGCCTTGGGGCGGCGACTCGGCCTCAACCGCAGCGCCCTGATGGATCTCGCCCAGGCCACGGTCTGCGCGGATCTGGGCATGGTGCTCGTGCCCGAGGCCGTCCGCGAGAAGCCCGGCCCGCTCACGGCCCAGGAGCGCGCGCTCATCGACCGGCACCCTCTGGACTCCGCGCGGCTCACCCTCACCGCCGGGCGCCTCTCGTTGACCGCCCGCCGCCGCCTACGCCTCGCCTTTGAGCACCACCGCAAGGCCGACCAGTCCGGCGCCCCCAAGACCTTGGGCCCCCTCGACCAGCACCTGCTCACCCGCATCTTCGCCGTGTGTGAGACCTTCGACGCCTTGACCACGACGACGCCGTGGCGCGCGGGGCTCCTGCCCGATGAGGCCCTGGCCAAACTTCAAGAGGACGCCGGGCGTGGGCTCGATCCCGCGCTCGTGGGCCAGCTCCAGCGGCTTCTGGGGCGCTGGCCTCTGGGCGCCACGGTGCTGCTGTCCACGGGTGAGCTGGCCGTGGTGTACCTCAGCCCCACCGACGAGCGCGCCCCGGATCGCCCCGTGGTGCGGGTGGTGGCCGGGCCCAACGGCGAGACCAGCGGCGTGGGCGCCCTGATCGACCTCACCGACCGCGACGCCCGGGGCGGTTACCAGCGCAGCGTGCGCCGCGCCGTGGACCCGGCGGCGTTTGGGGTCGAGGTGCAGCGCGCGCTGTTCGGCTGAACGCGCTACCTTGGGCCCACGGCACCACACCGTGAGGAGCGTAGAGAATGACCAGCGAGGCTCTGGAGCGCCTGCGCCAGCTCATGCGCGACGCGGGCAGCGCGCTCGTGACCTTCTCCGGCGGCGTAGACTCGGCGCTCGTGCTCGCCGTGGCCCACGAGCAGCTCGGGGCGCGGGCCTTGGCCCTCACCGCCGACTCGCCGACCTTCCCGCCAGAAGAGCGCGCCTTGGCCGAGCAGGTCGCCACCCAGCTCGGCGCCCGGCACCTCATCATCGGCTCCAACGAGCTTTTGAGCGAAGGCTACGCCGCCAACGCCGGAGACCGCTGCTACTTCTGCAAGTCCGAGCTGTTCACCTTGGCCCAAGACGTCGCGACGCGGGAGGGCCTCGCCTGGGTGATGGACGGCACCCTGGTGGATGACCTCGGCGGCCACCGCCCCGGCCTCAAGGCCAGCGCCGAGCGCGCGGTGCGGCACCCCTTGGTCGAGGTCGGCATGACCAAGGCCATGGTGCGTGAGGCCGCCCAGGCGCTTGGTCTGCCGGTGTGGGACAAGCCCTCCTTCGCGTGCTTGGGCAGCCGCTTCCCCGTGGGCACCCGGGTCACCCTGGACCGCGTCGACAAGGTGCGCCGGGTGGAGAGCCTCCTGCGGGGCTTCGGCCTGCGCCAGCTCCGGGTGCGTTACCACGAGCTCGACGGCGCGGCGATGGCCCGGGTGGAGGTCGCCCCTGAAGACCTCCCCGTGCTCGTCTCCGAGGGCATCCGCGAGGCCCTGATCGGCGTCTGCCAGCGCGAGGGCTTCCGCTGGGTGACGGTGGACCTCGCCGGGTACCAGATGGGCGGCCTCTCCACGGCGGTGAAGGCCTCGTGAGCGACGCCGCCGCGCCCGCCGCGCCGCTCCCCCTGGGTGACCGCCCCAGCGACACCTCCTCAGCGGCCCGGCGGAAGGTCTTCATCGAGCTGACCTTGCTGTGGTTGGTGACGAACCTGCTCATCCGGGCCGTCATCGCCGCCCAGACCGGCCTCGGCCTGCCCGACTGGACGCTGGCCGCGGTGCCCTGCCTGTTCATCTACGCCCCCGTGGCCTTGTGCCGTTGGCGGGGCGTGGACTCCTACGACTACCGGCTCTACGTCCCCGCCTTTCGGGATGTGGGGGCCTGGGGTCAGGCGCTGGGCCAAGCCGCCGCGCTCATGGGCGTGATCTTGGTGCCTTGGCTCATCGGTTACCACCTCTACCAGACCCAGCTCTTTGGCCACAGCCCCCAGTGGGATCGCCTGCCGGATGAGCTGTTCACCCTCGTGCTCTACCAGGTCTTCTTCGTGGCGATCCCTGAAGAGTTCTTCTACCGCGGCTACATGCAGACCCGGCTGAACGAGGTCTTCCACCGGCCCTACCTGCTCGGCGGGGCGGCCTTTGGGGCGGCCTTGTGGGTGACGTCGCTCTACTTCGCCTTCGGCCACAGCCTCGTGGTGCTGCGCTGGTGGCACCCGGCGATCTTCTTCCCGGGGCTCTTGTTCGGGCTCTTGCGCGAGCGCACCGGCGGGGTGTTGGCCCCGGCGTTCTTTCACGCCGCCTGCAACCTGCTCGTCGTGATCCTCGACACCCAGTACGGCCTCATCGCGCCGTGAGCGGGGGCGCGTCGGCGCCGTTTACTCCGCCGGAGGGCGCTTGCGCCGCGGGGCGGGGCGATCCGCTGGGGCCGGCGGCGCCACAACCTGCGCCTCAAGCGACTCGACGCGCCGCGTCAGCGCCGCGCGGGCGGCCTCAGAGGCGGCCAAAGCCGCTGTAAGCTCATCCACTTGGGCCTGGGCGCGCTTGACCAAGGCGCCGCTCGCGCTCACCTGCCCCCGCAGAGAGTTGCAGAGGTCGCGGAGGTCTTGAAAGTCGCTCCGAGAGGGCACCTGACGGTCGGTGAGCAGCTCCATCACCACGTCCTCCAGGAGCTGCCGGGTCACCGGGAGCAAGGCGTCGGTGAGCGCAGAGCGCAGAAAATCCCTCGTGGAGCCCATCTGAATCCTCGGCGAGCTTCTGGGAACACGGCGCCGCTCGCCTGGGTCTGGTAACCTGATGCGGCCGTGGCCGGAGCAGGCGCTTGCCTGGAACCCGCCTGAGGTGCTACGGTTGCCCCGCTCTCACTCATCGCGCCCGCTCGGGCATCCCCGAGCCCACGCATCCCGGAGGTTGGATGGGGCAGTGTCCATTCTGCAAAGGTCAAGTTTCCGCCGAGCTGCTCCGTGACGGCGGCGCTTGCCCTCATTGCCTGAACGATATCCCTGGCGAAGACGCTGCGACCGACCCCGGCGTGGCCCTTCGCGCCAAAGAGGCCGCGGCCAAAGCGGCCGCTCAGCGCAAACGAAAGATCACCTCCATCGCCTTGGCCGCCGCTGTGCTGCTCAGCATCGCTGGGGGCATCGGCTACACCGAGTACCAACGAAGCCTCCAGTACGCGGTGCTAGAGCTCAGCTTCGAGAACGAGTTCTTCGTCATCTCCCCCGACGAGCTCGCCCAGGCTGAGGCTGAGGTAAAGGCCCAAGAGGAGGCCGAGCGCCTCGCCTTGGCGGCGAACACCGGCGGCAAGAAGGCCCAGAGCGGCGGCAAGTCGTCGGGCGGCGGTGAGTACCGCCCCCGCGAAGACGACGCCTTGGCCCAGCTCGAAGACGACCGCCTGAGCACCAACGACGGCGGCACCACAGCCAGCGCCCCCGTCGCCCAGACGACGATGGCCCCGCTCAAGGTCGGCTCGGGCCCCACGGTCATCACCGGCCCCAGCACCGCCATCAAGCGTGATCTCCCCACGCTCACGAACCAGGCCGAGATCGACAAGATGGTCAAGACCGCCATGAAGCGGAACATGGGCCAGATCAAGTACTGCTACGAGAGCGCGCTGCGATCCACGCCGAACCTCGCCGGTCGCTGGACCTTTGACTTCACCATCGGCACCGACGGCACCACCCAGAACATCAGCGTGAAGGGCGAGACGATGCGCGACACGGCCTTTGAGGCCTGCCTCGCCGGTCGTGTGCGCAACTGGGCCTTCCAGCCGATCAACAAGCCCCAGCCCGTCACGTTCAGTCTGCCTTTCGACTCGGGCGGTTGATCCAAGCTCACACCTCCGGGCTCTGTAGTTTGGAGGTGCGTTCTGACGAGCTGTCCATTCTGTAAGGCCGGGGTGGAGGCGGCGCTCACCCGCGACGGTGGGCCCTGCCCCCACTGCCTGAACGTCATCCCCGGCGAAGACGCCGCCACCGACCCGGGGGTCGCCCAGCGCGCTCGGGACGCCGCCGCCCAGGCCGCCTCGCTGCGCTCCCGGCGTCATCGGTCGATCCTCCTCGGCGCCGTCGTGCTGCTCAGCGTCGCGGGGGGCATCGGCTACAGCGAGCACCAGCGCCGCCAGCAGTACGCGGTCTTGGAGCTGAGCATCGAGTGGGACGACTACTTCGTGCTCTCGCCGGAGGAGCTCGCCAAGGTGAAGGCCAAGCAGGACGCCATCGCGGAGGGGGAGAAGAGCGAGGGGGAGGCCGTCGCGGAGGCGGTCGTGGCGCCCAGCCCTCGGCCCCGTGACCGAGACGAAGAGGTAGACCTCGACGGCGGCGTGGATGAGCGACTCCGCGCCGATCCAGACGCCCCCCCGGGGCCCACCCCCTCGACCGGCTCCGCCCCTCCGTTCACGCCCGGCCCCGGCCCCACCGTCCGTGTCGGCTCCGGCCCCGTCGTCCCCATTCACGAGCTCCCCGTGCTCATCGGCCAAGTCGAGATCGACCGCATGGTCAACGCGCGGATGAAGGCGAACAAGCCCGACATCAAGCGCTGTTACGAGAACGCCTTGCTCCTCGACGACACGCTCTCCGGCCGCTGGACCTTTGAGTTTGTGATTCTGCCCAGCGGCGCGACAGACCAGATCAAGGTCACCGGAGACCGCATGAGGAGCGAGCGCTTAGAGAGCTGCTTCGCCAGAGAGGTGCGCGGCTGGACCTTCCAGCGCATCGACAAGCCGATGCCCGTCTCGTTCAGCGTCCCGTTGGGCACCTGATGAGCGCCGCCTCCTTCTCCGAGCTGCCGCCGCTTCTTGGCCCCCGAGCGGCCCTGCGCCCGGCCCAGGCCGCCGACCGCGCCGCGTTCATCGCCGCCGCCCAGGCCAGCGTCACCCTTCATTCGCCGTGGGTCACCGCCCCCAGCGACGAGGCGGCGTTTGACGCCTGGATCAAGAACGCCGGGCCGAGCTTCCACCCCCTGCTGCTGGTCTCCCAAGACGACGGCGGCCTCGTCGGCGTCTACAACCTCAGCCAGATCGTGCTCGGCAACTTCTGCAGCGCCTACCTAGGCGCCTACGCCTTCGCCCCCTACGCCGGTCGTGGCCTGATGGCCGAGGGCCTGGGCCTGCTCCTCCAGCACGCCTTTGACCGTGTGGGCCTGCACCGGGTCGAGGCGAACATCCAGCCGGGAAACACCCGCTCGCTGCGGCTCTTTGAGCGCGGAGGCTTCAAGCTGGAGGGCCGCTCGCCGCGCTACCTGCGCATCAACGGCGAGTGGTGTGATCACGAGCGCTGGGCGCTGACGGTGGAGGACTGGCGCGCCTAAGGCACCCCATGCTCCGCGACGGCCTCGCAGCGCATCTTGACCGTGTGTTTGGAGACCGTGAGCCCGGGCAAGGTGGCGCCGGAGCGGGTCCACACCGTCACGTCCGCCGTGTAGCGGGTCACCGTGGTCAGGGTGGTGTGCCGATCTTTGGAGCGGTACTCCGTCTCCCGCGAGTTGAGGTCCCAGGTCCAGTCCAGATCCCCTCGGGCGACCTCCTCGCCGCCATACGTCCGGCTCACCCCATACAGCGCCACCCCATCCAAGGTCCAATTCGCCGAGCTCATCAGCGTCTCAGGCCCCGGCATGGCGCCGCCCGACTTGGACCACTCCTCGTAATGGAGCTTTGGCCCGGACTTGGCGTCGCAGGTGAGGGTGTCGGCGGAGGCGGTTGAGAGCAGGCTCAGGAGGAGGAGAAGACACGCGGACCTCGGTTGAAGGGGGCGCCCCCAGACGGCGGAGCCCCCCTCAGCTTACACCCCGATCACACAGGCGCCGGGGCGTCGTTCTCCCCCTCATTCCGCGCCAAGAACCAGCCGAACGCCGCCGCGGTGAAGAACATGATCAAGCTGTAGATGGCGGCGGGGATGGCGATGGCCGTGCTGCCCAGCACCGTGGTGGCCACGGCGATGGCCAAGGTGCCGTTGTGAACGCCGATCTCCATGCCCACGGCGATGGCCTGGCGCCGCGGCACGGCGAGGAGCTGCGGCAAGAGGTAGCCCACGGCGAGGCTGATGAGGTTGAAGGAGAGCGCCGCGAGGCCGACCTGCTGGAAGTACTCGACGAGGTTCGCCCGCTCCTTGAGCACGGCGGCGAGGATGACGAGCGCCAAGAACCCCGCGGAGAGCCCCTTCACCGGCCGCTCAAGACGCTGGGCGAAGGCCTCCTTCTTCGAGCGAATCGCCATGCCGATGGCCACGGGCACCAGGATGATCACCAACACCTGAATCGCCTTGTCCGTCTGGAGCGGCAGGCGTTTGTCTTGCTCCATGAACGTGCGCAGGGCGAGCTCGACAAACAGCGGCATGGTGACCACGGCGAGCAGGCTGTTGATCGCGGTGAGCGTGATGTTCAGCGCCACGTCCCCCTTCGCGAGGTGCGAGAACAGGTTGGCGGTGGCGCCGCCCGGCGAGGCCGCGAGCAGCACCAGGCCCACGGCGAGCTCCGGCGGCAGCCCAAAGGCCTTCGCGAGGCCAAACGCCACGGCGGGCAAGAGCACGATCTGGCTGAACAGCCCGATGAACGCGGCGCGTGGGTACGACACCACCCGCCGGAAGTCCTCCACCGTGAGGCTGAGGCCGAGGCCGAGCATGATGACGCCGAGGGCGACGGGCATGAGCACGTCGGTCAAGAAGCCGCCCATATGAGGATTCTCCAGAGTTGTGCGTGAGGCTGCCGAGGGGGACGGGCGAGGGTAGCACAGGTTCAACCCGGACGTTTGGGGATTGAAGGCCGGTCTACCGCTGGCGACCCTGCCCGAACCGCGAGCGTGCGTCTCAACGAACCTGCTCTGGAATTCCCTCCAGGTGTAGCCAAGCTCTTCACGAATCAACGCGCGGACCACGGCGGCGTATGGGCCTCCGAAGCACCGAGGCTAGTCGAGTTGTGCCCTAGGCGAGCGAGCGTAGCCCTCGGTATGTTGCTCAGGGAGCTCAATGAACTGAGATGGATCCCTTTCCCAGCCGGACGCCTTTCGCGGTCTCGGCGTGTTGCCGATCGCAGCCCGGTAAGTCCTAAGGTCGCGATTGCCGCGCGCGTGCTACCTGCTCGCGGCCTGATCTGACCCAAGCTGTCAAACTCCAAATGGTCCTCGGGGTCGGGTCCCAAAAAAGGGTGCAGCAGCAGCGGCGTATCGCCTCCCCGCCCACCGGATCGGGTGAGGATCCTCCGCCACCGGGAACAGAGGTCGCTTCCAACCAGAGTTACACCGCTCGCAGGAAAAGAGCCAGTTGCCCCATTCATAACACAAAGATGGACGTAACCAGAGGCGTGCGCGGATCAATGTTCCGACCAGTCAACGTTCGTCGCGCCGCTGGAGTTCGTCCCGTGTCCAACAACACGCCGATATCCCTTGGGCGCGAAATGATCGACAGCGCCAGTATGCTCGACGTTCGGTGATTCACACCAAGCACACTTGTGATGCTGAGCCTGGAGAAATAGCCACTTGTACTCCTGCCAGTATGGAGGAGTCTCATCTACCGGAGCGCCGGCCTTCAGGCTGTCGATCGCGGCAATGATCCTTCTGTCAGGGTATCCAGGTGGGCAGTGAGGGCACACCAAGAGGATCATGAAGTACCTCCATTGCCGCCCCTGAGGCGCTCAAGGGCCGCCCTACGAGCGCGGCGACGCTCCTCAACGCTGATGTTCTGCGACTTCGCGTCAAGAACCTCAGCCACGATCCCTTGGGCTTGGCGCTCCAACGGCAAGTCAAGGTACGTCCCTAGTCGCCTGCGGAGCTCAGCCTCCAGTCGTTTAGCCTCGGCCCCTTCTGGATCCTGACGAAGCGCCGCCCGATGCTGGTCGAGCAGATCTCTTGTCTCTCGGTCCAGCGTGGAGGGCAGCCCAAACCATTCCCCTGTGAGCAGCTGCTCGACGGTCGCCCCGTCAGGGAGCGGCCTTGCTGTAGCGACCAGCTCACCCGCATGGTTCCGGTCGATGACGAACACCTCCCCTCCTTTGAGCCCAACAACGTGAGCGGGTTGTGGGTGCTCACGATGAAGGAGAGCTTGGGGAACAAAGCGCGCACTTCCTCGATGAGCGACCACTGCCAGCGCGGATGTAGGTGAAGGTCAACCTCGTCCAGGAGAACCAAGCCGGTCATGATCTGATTGAAGTTGTTCGGGATCGGGCGCTTGGCGACGCGCTCGCGCTCTAACCATCGGGCCATGAGGTCTACCACCCACCCCGCCGTCGTCAGATACCCATCTGACATCGCCTCAATGGTCGTGTCACCCACACGCCCGCCCTTCACACGGATCTCGTCAGGGCCAACCTCAATGGAGTCGACGCCAGGGAGCACACGCTTGAGCACGTTGAGCACAGCGGGGAGGAGGTGTTTGTCGGCCTGGGACTCTTGAACCATCCAGCGATGGTGTTGGCGCTTGAGCCAGGCTGGCGCGTGAATCAGGCTCCCGCCCTCTACGAACAGGGTCTCCAGCTCTTCGCCTGGCGCGAAGTTGGACTCTCGTTCGGTGACGCCGAGAATCGTTCCGCGACGTGGTCCATACCCGACCACAAAGTCCTGAACGCCGTTCTTTCGTTCAACCTGCCCGTCCCGCTGGAGGCGCACCTGCCACGTCGTGTCGTCGTTGAGGGTGACCGAGGCCTCCCCTGACTCTGCGCCGTTCTTCACGAGCGCGCCGTAGGTTTGCGACAAGACACGCGCCGCGACACCATCTTGCATCAGGCTCAGCGCGATAGCTCGTAGAACGGTTGTTTTGCCGGTGCCATTGTCGCCCACGAGGAAGACCCATTGCCCTTGGCCGTAGGCGGGGGGGCTAAAGTTGAACTCTCCCGAGCCCCAAGCCCGAAGATTCGTCAGCCTGACCTGCTTGAGCCAAAGAGGCTGCGCGAATGCCCCTGCCGTGGTGTGGGACGTTGGTACTAACGGGTGAAGACCTTCCGTAGGAAGTCCTAACCGTTGAGCGGTCTCGAGAGACTGCACGTCTGATGGTAGGGCGGTGAGTAAATTATAAAGCAGATCCTCGTAGCCCGCTTTGGGATCGGGCAGGAGCCTGAGCAGTCCCTTAAGCAGCTCCAGCGCGCCAGGGGGTCGATGCAGAGTGAGAGTCTCAACGACGCGCTCAAGAGTGTCCTGCAGGTATGTGCTCCGTTGGGCGATCTGTTCAGCCAGGTGGGACGCACTCTCGACCGTCACGAACGCGCTCTGGACGATCAAGACACGCAACGCGATGTCAGGGGCGAGGGATGAGCAAGCGAATGAGGTGAATCTTTTTAGGTGATCCAGGTCACGATAGCCCAACAGGTCGATCAATACCACGAGTTCGGGCTGAGCGGGATGCATCACCATCAATTCTGTGGCAAAGTCGTCCACCGCCAGATCATAAATGGCCCTGACTAGCGCTGCGTTAGACAGGCAAACGTCCACGATTCGAGGCAACCAAAGATCCCATCGTTCTTTCTGTAACTGCCTTCGACAAAATGAATGTAGCGATAGGATATGCGAGATGAAGCGGATAGGTAGTCCCAAATGCTACTTGTCTGGTCAATTGGCCGAAGCTTTCGATAGCCAGTCTTTATCCGCTAGAAAACTGGAACTCAAACTCGAATAGAAGGTGCTTGACAGCAATCGCTGATTGAGCGTGAGGTAATGCTCGACTCAGGTTAGGGGGCAATCGTTCATATATCTCAACAGGAATCGCAGATAGAGAAAGAAAGGAGCACCGTTAGAGGCAATACCTTCAGGGATGGGCTGCATAGGGGCGACTGGAACAGAAGTCTGCAGGGGCTATGCCCTCCTCAGCCATCGCGCCTCGGCAGTCAGCCATTCATCAAGGTCTCCAAGCTCCCCGGCAGCTGCGCGCCGCGCCACCTCATCAAGCTCCTCGTCGGGAACTAACAGACATTGCTCCAGCGGCCAAGGGGCAAACTCTGCGACCTGCCGCCGCAAGCTCCGCCAAAGCCTTGCACTGAGCCTAAGCGCTTCTGCCAACCCAACGGACCCTGGTTGTCTGTGGTATGCCTCCAGCACACTACGCAAGTTTGGCTCGAGGTCACTCGTTAGGTGTGAAGAGGGCATTGCGCTGATGTGTGTTGACCAGTAACCAGTTCCGAGCACTCGAAATTTAACTCTTGCCCCGCCGAAGCGGGATGGATCTCTCACTTACATAACCCTATCTGCGCGACCAAAATGAACGACTCTATATCCCGAATAAAAGTCATGCAACGACCGTCGCACTGATGACAAGTACGACCAAAATTCAGGCGCCGTACTCGAAAGCGTCTCCTCGAGTCGACCGATCCCATCACGCTCTAAACCAGAAAGAAACCGCCATAAGGAGATCCGCAAGAGGGAGCTGTACTGATTCGTGATCAGTTCGATCATGTACGCTGCGGCTTCGTTTCCGACGCTTGCAGCCCCCGCAAGGAGCTGAACAGCCTCGGCTGTGTGGGGGTTAGCCAAAGCCTTTTCGAAGAGACCATGGACGATCTCTGATGATTCATGCTCCTCTAGAATTCGCAACAGATCTTCCCGATGCCTTCGCGTTAGACTCTCTGGCCCCGCGAACGCGATCTCACGCAGCGGGATTAAAACCTTTGGCCGATTCGCCGCACCCGTCTCAACCAAAATTCTGGCAGACAACCGCTGCCCAAGGCCGGCGAGGCGACCTAATCCGCCAAAATGTTGTGCGAGCTGATCACAGATTCGGACGAGCCCGGGAAGGAGAACGTCCCGCTCCGCCACGATCCGCCCTGCAGCGAACAGAACCACATTCTGCCAGTGTGCGGATGTCGCCACGGCCGCCAAGCGCTCCTCCAGAAAGCGCTCTTCTCCACGAAGGAGCCGCTCAGCAGCGAAGAACTCCTGAAGCGTACGAATTTCGAACCCAACCTTATCTGCGGCATGGCCAACCAAAAACACGAGCCGATCCAACGCCGCTCGGATGATCTTCTCGGTCAAGGAATGAAGCGCTCCCTGTGTGGCCCTCCTCCTCCAGAAGCTCGTTTACCAGATTCCGAAGCGTCTCGGGGGTCATAGTCCCGCCGCCGCCACGAAGCTCATCCGCGAGATGCAGTCGATAGCCTACCTCGGCGTGCAGGCGCTCCACTAGCTCTTGCTGTTCACGCAGAATCGCAACCGACTCGATTCCCCGTTCCCGCTCCCGCTCAAAGATGATGCGGTAGTACTCACGGAACAGACGCCAACGATCACTTTGGAGCACGACCCAGCTGTTCGATGAGCACGCAGAGGATTGTCACCTGAAGGCGGCTCTTCGCGAGCACCTGTAGAGCGCTCGTTTATGGTTCGTGCTAAGCGCTTGTCCAACTCAGCGCGCAGAAACGAGTCTTCGCGATGCCATTGGCCGTAGAGCTGGCTCGCGTACTCCAGTGCGTCCTCTTTCTTTAGCTCAAGCAGACCATAATGAATCCATCCTTCTGACCGAAGCTCATCACGATACCCTTGAGGACGAGTCGTGACCACAACAAAGACGTCTGCACCAGCGTCCTCGATCTCACCAACAAAACGCTTGATCGTGGACAACAGCAGATCGCGGTTTGCCGAGGGGGCACCTCGTCAAGCCCATCAAACACTATGCACGATGGCCAAGCGGTGAGCCACTGGCGCCAAATCGCTCGGCTGATCGCCGTACCCTCACTCGGACGGTGCAGTGAGTACTCCTCAAGCCATCTCCACAGATCGTATCCAGAAGCTTCAGAAGAGAGTCTCTCGGCGAAGCGATAGAGTTCTACCCGCAATGGCAGGCGATAGCCGCACGGCCCGGGGACCTTGGACTCAGTGAGCTCTTGCAGAATGATGTTCGTCTCCTCTGCCAGATCCTCCTGCTCCCTCAGCAGCGCCGCCCGGAGGTTCTGACACAGAAACACCAGCGTTGTCTTTCTTGCCCGGGGCCGCCCACGAGCACCAGTCGGTCATAACGTTCATGGTGTGTGTTAGGGCGTACTCGAAGGGGCTGAGGTGTTGCCATCGCCTCTTGCGCGGTCGCGACGAATCGTGGGGGGGATTGATGTATTCCAGTAAACTCCGGGTGGTTCACCGCGATCTGAAGGTCCATGAACACCTTGCTCAGCGGTGTCCTCCGGGTCTTGTCTGCGGACGACGCTGAGAGCTTGGTGAACTGGTCGGCGCGCAGCTCAGCTTCAACAAAGGCTCTCAGCCGGGCAGGCTCCGGCAAGATCTCCCAGATGAACGGCTTGTCGCCGCGCCATGCCAAGAGCCGCCCCCGCCCCTCCACGAACAGGCGGTCGATGTCAGACCGCGTATGAATCACGAGCGGCGCGTCCGCGGCGCTCGCCGGAAAGAAGCGTTCAGCTCGGGGGGGGCGCCGGGGCGCAAGGCAGAACAGCTCTCGGGAGATCACCTTTGTCACCTCGGAGACCTCAAGCCAGAGCTGGATGTCCTCGGCCATTCTCTTGGCGTTGGCTCCCGGGGTGTACACTACCCCCACACGCCTCCCGCCATCCCCGTCCTCCGCCATCAGCCACGCGCCATCGCCGACTGCGGTGAACTCGGTCCAGCTGCTGCGATACAGCACAGCCCAGACAAGCTGGGTAAGCGTCTGAGGCGGCAGGTTCATCAGGTCGGAGCGCATAGACACCTCGTCAGGGGAGCGTCGGCAATCTATCCGGGCGTGCGTTACTCGTCCCGCGCCCCCTTGCCCTCGCCGCCCCCGCGTGTTCAGAGGGCGGGATGCGAAACACCACCCTCTCCCAGACCTGGTTCGGCGCCAAAGGTGACGCCTGGACCCCCTTCGTCAACGCGCTCACCGACCTCGGCCTCGGCGTCGAGATCCTGCTCCCCAAGCGCCTCATGGACACCGGCCCCGCCCGCGGCGGCGTGTACGAGCACGGCTGGTTCTGCCTGGGCAAACCTTGGGAGCACGAGTCGCTCCTGGCCTCCCGCCTCGCCGCGCGCCTGGGCGCCCCCGTCGAGCTCATCCGCTGCAAGGCCAAAGCGACCATCCGTGAGGACGGCATCTTCTACGCCGCGGATCTAGACGGCGACCGCCTCCTGCCCGACGGCTCCCGCGCGCCCCTGCCCGTGCCCGATGACACCATCAAGGATCAAGACGGCCTCGCCGGCGGCGCCATGGACGAGGCCGAGACCGACGAGCTCCTGCGTGAGTGGACTGAAGAGATCACCCACGGCCTGCGCAGCGCGCTCAAAGACGACACCCTGCCCACCTTCACCTTCAAGCTCAAGATCCCCCGCGGCTGGACACCTCCCGACCGCTTCTCTCTGGTGATGAAGGGCGCCGCCGGGGGCCTCGCCGCCACCCTGACCACCCCCGACGGCCACACCGAGACGGTCAGCGCAGAAGAGCGCGCCTGGATCGTCTTCCGTCTGGGCGAGGCCGGCGCGTTCGACAACGACCTGCCCAAGCCCGACCTGGGCCGCTGGGTGGAGCGCCTCAAGGGCCGCCACGGCCTCACCGCCGAGCCCAGCCCCGACCACCCGGCCTACGCCGCCTTCACCGCCGACCTGGAGCGACTGTCCAAGTCCGACCGCAGCGCGAAGACGGCCGATGGCCGCCGCGTGCCCCGCTGGAAGCTCAGCGACGCCGGCCTGTGGGAGCTCTCCGCCGCCGAGTGCCTGATCCTCGCCGATCGTCTGGGCCGCCCCAAAGAGCCCCAGCAGCGCGCCTGGGCCGAGCGTTGGGAGCGTCTGCTCCGCGCGGCGACCCAAGGCCTCAGCGTGCGGGTGGCTTAGGCCGACTGTGTCCAGTCCCCGCCGTCACTGCACGGCGGGGTAGATCTGGCCGCGCATCTCACCGTAGTAGGTGTGGGCCTTCGTGTGCAGGTTGAAGTACAGAAGCCCCTCCCGGGCGATGTGCTCCATGCCGCCGATCGTCTTCACCTGCCCCGGCAGCCCCGAGCCGATGGGGCAGGCCTCAGGCAGCCCCGGCGCCATGCCCGGCAGCTCGGTGATGAAGTTGATGTCGGCGTTGGTGATCGTCTTGGTGAAGCTGCCGTTCTGAATCAGCTTGGTCCAGTCCGCGGCGTGCTCCCCATGCCCGGCGTGGGCGGGGTCGGCGCCGAGGTCCACCAAGATCGGCCCCAGCATCCCGGGGCGACCACAATGAATGTGGAACATGACGATGTCTTCAGGCCGGACGCCCTCGATCTGCACGTTCACGACGGCCGAGCTGCGATCCGCGGTGAACTTCACCTCACCCCAGCCCCGGGATTTCCGCTCGGCGCGGAGCGTAGACGGCTGCGTGGCCCCAAGCGACTTCTTGAGGGCCTTGGGTGTCTCCGACTCCTCGCCGGGCTCTTGGGAGGGGCTCAGGAAGGCCTCGTAGACGACGAAGGTGGACGTGCCCAGGGCTGGGTCTTTGGCCACGGCGGGCAAGGCGAGCAGCGTGAGGGCGGCGAGGGCGGAGAGG
>JADKFE010000047.1 GCA_016717595.1 Deltaproteobacteria bacterium
TCCTCGGCGGGCTCGGCCCGGGCGTTGACGCCCAGCGGCGCGGGGTCGGACAGGCCCGCGGTGCCGAAGGACCAGCCGCCTCGGGCGGCGAGCACGCAGGCCGCGGCCTCGACGGCTCCGGCGGCGGCGATGCAGTGGCCGACCGCGCCTTTGATCGAGCTGACCGGCACCTCGGCGCCGATGACCTGGCGGATGGCGTTGGCCTCGGCGGCGTCGCCCAGGGGGGTGCCCGTGCCGTGGGCGTTGACGTGCTGCACCGCGGAGGCCGGCAGGCGCGCGTCGAGGAGCGCGCGGCGCATGGACAAGGCGGCGCCAGCGCCCTCGGGGTGCGGGGCCGTGGCGTTGTGGGCGTCGGTGCTGTTGCCCGCGCCCAAGAGCCGCGCCCAGATCGTCGCCCCGCGGGCCAAGGCGGCGGACTCCTCCTCCAAGACAAACATCGCCGCGCCCTCGCCGATGACGAAGCCGTCGCGGGCGTGATCGAAGGGGCGGCAGGTCGTGGGGGAGAGCGCGCCGAGCACGATGAACGAGAGCACGCCGAGGGGGTGAATCATCGAGTCGTGACCGCCGGCGATGGCGATGTTGACCTCGCCGCGGCGGATGGCCCAGGCGGCGTTGGCGATGGCTTGGGCCCCGGCGGCGCAGGCCGAGAAGGAGGTCGATTGAGGCCCCAAGGCGCCGACGCGGCGGGCGACGGCGGCGGTGACCCGCTCGGGCAGGTGGCGGCGGGGGGCGACGTGGTCCCGGCGGAGATCGGCGTCTACGGCGACGCGGTCCAGGACGCCGTCGCGGACGTAGGGCATCACGTCTTCGTTGAGCTCACGAACGGTCACCGTCGAGAGCCCCGTGCCCAACCACACCCCGGCGTCGGTGAGGCTCGGCGCCCCGGCGGCGGCCACGGCGTCGTCTACGGCGGCGAAGGCCAAGGAGGCTTTGCGGTCGTCGGGAAAGTCGGGGGCGTCGAACAGCGGGGAGTCCACCTCGGCGGCCACCTGCAGCGGCAGGCCGAGGGGCGGGAGGGGCGGGAAGGCCCGCAGCGGCGCCAAGGCCGAGCGACCTTGACGTAGACCTTGTTCGAGGAGGAAGGGGCCACGGCCGAAGGCGCTCAGCACGCCTACACCCGTCACCACGACCGAGCGGCGTGGCTCAGCGGACACAGCGGCTCTCGCCCCCCTCAAAGCAGCGGTACTCGCCCTCCTTGGCGTCGGTGATGACGGCCTGGAGCCGCCCCTTCTCTAAGATCGCGGTGACAGCGCACTTCTCAGCCTTGGCGACCTCCACATGGGCCACGTCGGCGCCTTTTCCGCTCGCCGCGCCGCAGTTCACGTTGAGCTTGCGGGTGCCTTCAGCGAGGGAGCGGAACGTGATGTGGGGACCGGCGGGGGCCGCGTCCACCTTGGGCTCGGCGGGCTTGGGCTCAACCTCGCTCGGCTCGGCCTCTCCCGGCTTGGGCTCGCCAGGCTCGGCGGGCTCCTCGACGGCGCCGTCCGCGGGCACCCCGATCCCTTTGTTCTGTAAGGCCTCTTTGAGCGGCCCCATGAACAGCACCGCGAGGCCGACGGTGAACACCATGGTGAACACGATGACGCCGACGAGGCCGTAGATCAGCAGGTTGTTGCGGGGGCTCGGCGCGGGCGCCTCGGGCTCGTCGTCGTACTCGTCTTGTTCGTCGTCCGCGGCGGGCTCCTCCTCTTCTTGGGCGGGCTCCTCTTGCGGCGGCGGCCACACGCTCATCGGCGGCTCAGGCGGCGCGACGGGCTCGGCCCACGCGTCGGAGGTGGCGGCGGAGACGGCGGGGGGCACCATGGACTCGATCTGCGTAGAGGCGAGGTCGTCTCGGTCAAACCGGGCGAGGAGGGTGGCCTCGTCGTCTTCAGAGGCCGGGGGCCAGGTGGAGCTGGGGCGGTCGGCGGGGGTGGCCGCCACAGGCGCCGGAGGGGGCGGCGCGACGGCGGCGGCGGGGGGCGTCGGCGCGGCGGGCGGCGGCGGGGGGGGCGGCGGCGCGCTGAGGCTCGGGTCGAGCTCCATCCGGGTGGGGATGTCGGCCCAGTCGTCGAGATCAGGCTCTAAGAACGGCTGGGGTTTGGGATCGGGCAGCGGCGCGCTGAACATCGCCGGGCGGGGCGGCGGCGGCGGCGGGGCCGTGGGCAGCGTCACCGGCGTGGGCGGGGCCGCGGCGGGCATCGGCGGCGGAACCGGCGTTGGCGGCGCAACCGGCGTAGGCGGCGCAACGGGCGTAGGCGGCGGAACCGGCGCGGCGGGGGGCAGCTCATCTGGGCTGGGCTTGAGCTCGGCCAAGGCCGCCTGGCGCAGCGCCTCCCAGCGGGGATCGTTGCGGGGGACCTCGTCTCCACCCGTGGCGGCGGCCGCGGCGGCGGCGATCGAGGCGGCGGCCGCGGCGGCGACGGCGTCTCCGCCGTCATCCAGGGCGTGAGAGTCCTCGTTGAGCACCTGATCGATGAGCGGGTTCGGCTCACGCGGGGCGGACTCAAAGGCGCGCACCAGGGGCGGGATCACGCTCTCGGCCCACTCGCGCAGATCGGGGCCCTCGATGCGCCGGGCCAAGGCGCGGGCCTTGGTGTACACATCGGCGGCGGTGAAGCGCTCGGAGTGCTCATACGAGAGGCAGGTCGAGACGAGGTGCTCGATCTCTTCAGCCTGCGCGCTCGTCACCTGGAGCACGCCGCGCATAAACGCCATACGCTCGGCGACGAAGGCCTGGTGCTTCTGGGGCCGCCCGCGGGCCTTGCCGAACTTCTCTAAGACGAGGAGCTCGTAGACCGAGGCCGCCAAGGAGTAGACGTCGGAGGCCGGCGTCTCGGGCTCGAAGAACAGGCGCTCCGGCGGCATGTAGTCCACCGAGCCGAACTGCAGCTCGCGGGTGTGGGACTCCCGCGACTCAAAGTCGGCCCGGGCCACGCCGAAGTCGAGCACCTTCACCATGCCGACGTCGTCGAGCATGATGTTGGAGGGCTTGATGTCGCGGTGAATCACCCGCAGCGGCTTCTCGCCGGGGAAGGGCGGGCGGTTGTACGCCGCGTCGAGGGCCGAGGCGACGAGCGCCATGATCTCGATGGCGACCTTGGCCGGGACCAGCTCACCGCGCTCGGCCATGTCTTGCACGATGTACTTGAGGTCGACGGCCTCCAGAAACTCCATGATGACCGCGGCGCGGCCGTCGATGGACGTGAGATCAACCACGTCGACGATGTTGCGATGACGAAGCCAGCCAAGCAGCCTCGCCTCGTCACGCATCCGGCGCGCGATCTCTTCGTTCTCTGACCAGCGGCGGTGCAGGAGCTTCACGGCCGCGAGGCGAGAGAAGCCATCGGCGTGCATCACCTTCGTGAGAAACACGCTCCCGAAGCCCCCGGAGGCGATCTCACGCAGGAAGTGGAAGCGGCGTGCGGTCTCGCGCGTGGTCAAGGGGCGTCATCCTCTGCGGCCGGACGCATCCTATCACGGCCAAGCCAGGGCGCGCGGGACACGACCACCCAAGCGCCTGAGCCGTCGGCCACTCGAAGCGGCCCCGGCGGGGAGAGCAGGAGCGCCAGCAGGCCATCGGCGACCCCACACACGCCGAGCGCCGCGTGGTGAGGCAGAGGCGTGAGGGCGTCGTCGCCAGAGCCCGCGGGGCCGATCTCCAGCTCAAAGAGCGCGTTTGGCGCGCCGGACGGCTCCAGGACGATCGCCACGGCGGCCTCGCCCGGGGCGCCCGCGACGCCCATGCGGCGCAGATCCCGCAGAGACGTGGCGTCTACGGCGGAGTCCGCCGCGCACACCAGCGCCGCCGGGCAGCGCCCCTCGACGACGGCCCAAGCCGCCTCTCTCAGGCCCATGAGGCCGGCGACGGGGCCCCCGGCGAAGGTGTCTGAGGGCCCCATGACGCCGAGGTTGATCGCCACATGGGCGAGCACGAGGTTCGGCAAGGTGCGCAGGGGCAGAAGCGGCGGGTAGACGTCTTTTCCGGCGGTGGTGAGCTGGAGAAGATCCACCACCCCGTCTTTGGCCGAGGCCTCCATCGTGGCGTGGCCCTCCTCGACGTCGGGGGGCTCGCGGCGCACGCCGAAGTAGAGCCCGAGCTGATCTTTGGGCGCCTCATGCCCCCGGAGCGCCCGGCCACAGACCGGCAAGGCGAGGATCGCCGCGCGGCTCAAGAGCTTCACGTCTTTGCGGCGCAGAAGCCAAGGTTTGAGATCCGGCCCAGGCACCACGCCGCCAACGGCGCCGGGGTGCGCGTCGAGCTGCAGAGGCGTGAGCCCAGACTTACCGGCCTCGATGGCAGTGACGACGTCTTGAACGTCCTCACCGAGCGCACAGGACAGCTCAACCCGGGTGACGGCGACGCGGGGCACTCAAGACTCCCAGCGCGAGAGCAAGAGCGTGCCGTTGGAGCCCCCGAAGCCGAAGGCGTTGGTCATCGCGTGCTGCACCTGGGCCTCGCGGGCGACGTTCGCGACGTGATCCAAGTCACAGTCGGGATCGGGCTGATCGAGGTTGATCGTCGGCGGCAGGCGGCCCTCGCGGATCGCCAGGGCCGTGACGATCGCCTCCACCGCGCCGCAGGCCGCGACGAGGTGGCCCATCATCGACTTTGTTGAGGAGACCGCCGGCCGGTGCGCCCCGAAGCAGGTGTGGATGCCGCGGGCCTCGGACGCGTCGTTCATCGGCGTGGAGGTGCCGTGGGCGTTGATGTAGCCGATGTCTTCGGGCCGCAGGCCGGCGTCGCGTAAGGCGTCGATCATCGCCAGGGCCGCGCCGCGACCGTCGGGCGGGGAGTCGGTGATGCGGTAGGCGTTACACGAGCAGCCAAAGCCCGAGAGCTCCACAAGCGGCGTCGCCCCACGCTTTATCGCGGCCTCGGCCTCCTCCAACACCAAGAAGCCCGCGCCTTCGCCGAGCACGAAGCCGTCTCGGCTGCGATCAAAGGGGCGGCTGGCCCGAGCGGGGTCATCATTGCGGGTGGAGAGCGCGCCCAGGAGCGCGAAGCCTACGACCATCACGGGATCGACGAGCACATCGACGCCGCCGACGATCATCGCGTCCACCTCACCGCGCCGCACCCGCAAGGCGCCCTCGCCCACGGCCTGAGACGACGAGGTGCAGGCCGTGGACACCGTGCTCACGGGGCCCCGGGCGCCGACGAGCTCGGCGACCATTCGGGAGGGGGCGTCTGGCGCGCCGCGGCGCATCTCGGCCAGGGTCGCCACGGTGTTGTGCCGGAGCTGCCGGGCGATGGCCTCCAGCGGTGGGCGCGCGGCCTCAGAGCCCACGCAGACGCCGATGCGCTCGGGATCGTAGGGCAGGGGACCAGAGCCCGCGAGGGCCTCGGCCACGGCGACTCGGGCGAGGTCGAGCTTAAACTCGGCGGGGTCCGTGGAGCTGGGGCGATCGACCTCGGCGGCGAAGGTCACCGGGTAACTCCGCGCGTCAAACCGCTGAATCGGCCCGACGCCCGACCGCCCGCCCATGAGCGCGTCCCAGGTGCTCGGCAGGTCGCGGCCTACGGGGGTGATCATGCCCATGCCGGTGACGACGACCCGGCGGCGCGCGCTCACTGGGCCTCCTGGAGCATGTCGCGGGGGTAGTCCGCCCACAAGAGCCGCAGGGCTTGGCGCTCGAGGTTCTCCACCCGGCGGCGCTCGGCGTCGTCCAGCAGCGGCACGGCGTTGAACACGAAGAACTCTTCAGCCTGGGCGTGAAGTTTGCCGTCCACCTTGGCCTGCACCTTCACCGCGGCGCTCTCCGGGGAGAGGTTCGTGAGCTCAACGTGGAGCTGCACGATGGTGCCGGGCCGCACAAAACGCCGGAACTTCACATGGTTGGCCATGGTGAAGATCGGGAACGGCCAGTCGCCGCGCTGGCGCTTCACCGTGAAGCCGATGAGCTTGCCCGCGAGCTGGGCCATGGACTCCAACAAGAGCACCCCCGGCACCACGGGGAAGCCGGGGAAGTGGTCGGCGAAGAAGGGCTCCGAGAGGGTGAAACACTTCACCCCGACGGCGCTTTTGCCCTCTACGAGCTCATCAATTCGGTCTACGAGCTGCCAGCGCATAGGACTCCCTGCTCCCACTCTCTCGGTGAACCAGCGTCAGTGAACAGATCCCGGCGTGCTGTGGCCGAGGCAGGCGACGCCGAGGGTTGTTGGCGGCGCCTCGCCGCAGCGGCTCGCCCGGTGAAGCTCTGCGTGAACCGGCGCTTTGGCGACCGTGGCCACCATCGACCAGCTTGGGCCCTCAACGCTGAGCGCGCCCTCGACCCGGCGATCGTCTAGATAGAGCGTCGCGTCAGCCACGCAGCCCTCTGGAGGCGCCTCCGCCGTGGCCGTCACCAGCGCGCCGTCGCCGTCGAGCTGAAGCGTGGCGGCCTCGGTGCACGGCGCCCAAGGAAGAAGCGCCCCTTTGAGGCTCGGCGACAGCTCCACAGGCGCCTCCGCGCCGTCCTTTACGACCAACACGCAGCGCTCCGGGTGAATCTGCCCGGTGAAGGCCGCGCCCTGGTGGGTGGTGGCGAAGGCCGCGCCGCTTATAGGCGCCGTGAGCGAGGCCCGCGCCGCGCCGCGCACCCAATAAAGCGAGAGCGCCTGATCGGCGTGAACGATCCGCAGCCGCGTCGTAGAGTCCACCTTCGCGCCGTCTGTGGCCACCCAATCTCCCACGAGCTGCTCTACGCCAGCGCCAGCGCAGGGCGGCGCTGGGGGCGGCGGGGGCGGCTCCTCCGCGCAGGCGGCGAGGAGCAGGGCGAGGCCACAAGGCGCAAGCAGCCGACTCGTGAGGTCCATGAGCCTCTCATCAGGGGACACGAAGGGTAACACCTCCCCGGGGCCCCCGCTGGCCTGCTACACTGGTGAGGAATCGTCGCGCCTACTCGGCGCCCGCAGGAGGTCCCCTTGCGTCGGCTGCTCCCCTTCGCCCTCACGCTCACCGCCGGATGCTGGTCTACCCCCGAGCCCGTCGACTTCGCGACCATCCCGTATGAGACGAGCGTGAGCGACGTGAACACCGCCGTGGTGCGCACCTTACGCACGGCGCTCCGCTGCCCCGACGGCCAGGCCGCGCGCTACTACATCATCTACGACGAGACCGTGACCGCCCCCGCGCCGGTGGCGATCGTCCTGCACTCCGCGTCGTTTGACTACCTCTACGATCCGCGCCCCGACGACCCCATCTTCGGCCAACACTTCGCCGGGGCCAGCGCTGAAGGCGTCACCCAGCTTGAGTGGACCTGGGGTGTCCAGAAGACCTGGGAGACGATGGGCATGCACCCCCGGGTGGATCCCTCTGAGGTCAACAACGGCACCCTCGTCGCCGCGCTCCTCGAGAAGGGCTTCACGGTGTTGATGCCGATGAACTGCTGGGGCGACCTCTGGCACAACGAGTCGGGCTACATCAACAACGACACCTCGTTCGAGTTTTTCGAGCGCAACGGCGGCGCCTTGTCCTGGCGTATGCTCCAGATGCTCCACGACGAGTACACCGCCGACAGCTACGGCCTGCCCGATGACGTGCCGATTGATCCCGATCAGGTCTACCTCGTCGGCTTAGGCGACGGCGGCCGCGGCGTCATCGACCTGCTCAAGCGGATGTACGAGTACGACGAGGGCGACATCGTCCCCTGGGAGAGCGTGAAGGGCATCCTGCTCGACTCGGCGATCGAGGATCTCGAGCACTGGGCGCGCAACGTAGACGACGTCGAGGACGGCCTCAACCGCATCTTCTACGACCCCTCCGCCACCTCCGAGACCGTGCTCTCCCAGTGGTCGCTGCGCCGCCTGTACAACCAAGGCGTCGGCCCCAAGTGGCCCCTGAACTCTACGCCCATCGCCTACATCTACTCCTCCAGCGATCCCAAGGTGCCCAACGGCAACCACGACGCGCTGTTGAACGTGATGACCAACGGCGTCGACGGCGACAACAAGCCCCGCGCCGACAAGTACTGCATCATCAACACCAAAGACGCGGCGCACGTCTTCACGAACGCCGACATCATCTTGGCGCGGGAGGCCGTGGAGTACATCCTCACCGGCGAGCCGAGCAAGAAGTGCACCGAGTCCGCGGGCTGACAGGCTCAGCGCGGCGTGAGCTGGTAGGTGCGACCCCGCCAGCCCACCCCTTTGCCGCGGCTCTTGAGCGCGCTGTTGAGCATGATCAAGATCACCAAGAGCTGCGCCGGGGCGTGGGTGAGCCCGTAGAGCGGGTTCATCTGCCAGATGCGGTCCATGGTGAGCCGCACGCCCTGCATGATCAGCCAGTGCGCGAGGCCCAAGGCGAAGAGGTCGGCGCTGACGAGCCCGAAGGCGCCCAAGATCGTCAGGATCGGCCCCGAGAGGCTCATGGCGACGGTGTAGGCGATGACGAGCAGGGTGATCGCCCAGGAGTAGCGCATCCCGGCGAAGAGGTTCTTGGACCAGCCCTCCCAGATCTCCTTGAGGTTCGTGTACATCCGCACCGAGTACAGCTCTCGCAAGAAGAGGCAGTGGTAGCGGCGCCCCGCGCCCTTCACCGCCCGAGCGAGGCCGACGTCGTCGAGGATGTTGTCTTTGACGGCCTCGTGGCCGCCCAGCGCGTCGTAGGCCTCGCGGCGGAAGGCCAGAAGCTGCCCGCTGGCCATGTTTTTGTCGGCTTTGGTGGGGTCGTTCACGTCGGTGAGGTCGTTCCCGGCGAGGATCAGGCCCGCCACGGCGGGCTGCAGCACCTTCTCCCAGAAGCTCCCCATGGTCTGCGCGCCGAAGCCCGTGACCATGTCCAGGCCCTCACGCTCACCATAGGCCACCACCCGGGACACGGCGGCGGGGTGCAGGCGCACGTCGGCGTCGATGAACACGAGCCAGCGCCCCTTCGCCGCGCGCTGGGCCCGCTGCAGGGCCCAGGGTTTGCCAAACCAGCCTTCAGGCAGGGCCTCGCCGCCGCCTTTGAGGGCGACGATGCGGGGATCTTGCGCCGCGAGCTGGGCGAGGATCTCCCCGGTGCGGTCTGTGGAGGCGTCGTCTTGAACGATCACCTCCAGGTTGGGGTGATCTTGGGCCAAGGCGGCCTCAACGCAGCCCCGCAGGTTCAGCTCCTCATTTCGTGCGGGGATGATCACGCTCACCAACACGCCGGGATCCGCCGCCGGGTGCTGGGGGCCAAGGGACCAGGTGCCTTCGCGGCGACGGCGGTTGATCTTGGCCCAAGCGCCGAGCCAGCCCAAGATCACGAGCACCATCCACACGCGGAGGGTCCACAGGAGCACGACCACCATCTGCACCTCAACACGCGCCGGGTGTGAAGGCGCGGGGCCTTGGATGATACGCTGGAAGAGGCATGTCTCGGGCCCGCTCGCCATTTCTTGTGCTCATCACCGCCTCGCTCATCAGCCTGTTCCCGGCGCTCATCCTGCTGGACTGGCTGGTGGAGCGCAGCGGGCGGCGCAGCGTGCGCCTTGAGGGTGAGCTGCGGGTGCGGCTGGGCGATCACGCGCCCTTGTTCTTGCCGCTCACGATGACCCCGGGAGACTCCGGCGCGACGGTGGTGCTCACCGGGGCGGCGATGTTGCGCCACGACCGCTACCCCTGGGAGCCCACAGGCCACGAGGGCACCTTCCGTCTGGAGCTGACGCCGGAGCTGCTCACCAACCCGCGCCCCGGCTCACGAAAGAGCGGTTTTTACGCGAGCTTCGCCTCCCAGCGCGCCTCCTCTACGGACCCACCCGCGCCCTTGGCCGACTGCTCGGGGCAGATCTTCGTGGAGGAGCTCGGGCCGCCCGCGCCGACGACGGATCTCTCGCGCCTCTCGACGCTGAACCTTCGCTTGGACCTTCGCTGTGACCACCCCGGCCAAGATCAGCGCAAAGGCACCGCCGATGACCGCGTGTGGACCTTGGCCGGGCCGATCAAGCTCGTGAGCCACAGCCCGAACGAGGGGCTGATGGGCTTCCGAAACCAGCGTTAGCGCGCCGCGCCGCGCGCCGCGCCTCGGGGCAATCCGGCGGCGTCGGTGACCCGATCCCAAGCCTGCTCATCGAGGGCGAGCACGGGGTCTTTGACCTGGCCGTCGGGGGCGCCCTCGGCGGCGCGGGCGGCGCGCCAGCGCAGATAGGTGCCCGGGGGCAAGACCAATGCGGCGGGGTGCCCCAGGCGGCCGGAGTCCCGTTTGTCGGCGTACTCGACGTTCGCCTCACACAAGGCGCGCTCAAGGCGCTGGGGCAGCTCAGCGGGGGCCTGGCCCTCAACCGCCAGCACCAGCCGCGGCACCTCGGCCAAGGCGTAGCCCAAGGTGAAGCCCGTGACCTCGGCGTCACCCAAGGCCGCGCGGACGGCGCGCACGACCTGATCTTCAGTGAGCTTCTCGCCGGTGAGGTTGAGCACGTTGCCGCCTTTGCGGACAAACCGCAGGCGCGGCGCGCGGCCCAAGAAGCCGGTCACCCGCACGATGTCGTTGAGATCGTAGCGGTAGAGCCCGCCGGAGGTGGTGATCACCAGCCGGTACTCTTGGCCCTCCGAGAGCTCCCAGGCGAAGTGGGCCGCGCCGCTTGGGTCGATGAACTCCAGGAGGTGCCCGCCGAGCCAGGCCACGCCGCCGTCGTCGTCGTCGCCGATGGGGATGCCGAAGTAGCCCTCGGACGCGGTGATCCCGACCTCTCTCACGGGCACATCCCGCCCGAGCGCCTGGGGCAGCCGCTCCAAGAAGAAGCCCGCCGGGCCCCCTTTCCAGCAGCACACCACGGCCAAGGGCCAGATCTGGCCTGGGCGCCAGTCCGTCGGAGGGGTCACCCGGCGCAGGCGCAGGGCCATCCGCAGCCGCGTGGTGAGGCTCTGGCGATCGGCCAAGACCTTTGCCGGGCCGCGGCAGAGGGTGCCGTCGCGAAGGTCGGCGCCTAGATCCTCGCGCCACTCCTCTAGCTTGCGGCGCACGAGCAGGATCGTCGAGGGGTTCGCCGTGGTCAGGCTCGTCACCTTGGCCTGGAGCGCGAACCGAAGGGTGCAGTAGAGGCGCAGCTCGTACTCCGGCAGGCGCACCACCCACGGCGGCACGGGGAAGGCCTGCCGCACCAGCCAGGGCTGGGCCTCGTGCATCCGCCCGGTGTTTGAGCCGTAGGTCAGGCCCGAGGGCAGCTGGCCCTCGACGGCGGGGGAGACGAAGGTGAGCGGCGCGCCTTGGGCGACGGCCTCGTGATCGCGCATCAACGCCAGGCGCCACAGCCCTTGGCCTCGGGAGACCTCGGCGGCGTAAGGCGCGGTGACCGGCAGAAGCTTCGCCGCGCCCGTGGTGCCCGAGGTCTTGAGCAGGCTCAGAACCGGGGCCCGGGTGAGCACCTGGGCCTCTCCGGCGTGAACGCGGCGCATCCAGGGGAGGTGGTCGTCGTAGCTGCGGATGGGCAGGGCCTCGCGCCAAGACTCCAGGCTGGGGCCGGCGCCGTTGTGGCCAAAGAGGGCGTTGTCCTTGGCGAACGCCGTGCCTTGGGCCTCGGTGAGGATCGCCGCCAGCCGCGCCCGCTGCGCCGCCTCCGGGTGGGAGAGGCTGTGCTCAAAGGCCGTGACCGACTCCATAGAGAAGCCACGAAAGAGCCGATAGGGCCCGTTGCCTCGCTCCGGGAAGACGCTCTGCATGGCGGCGAACATACGTCGTCGCGCCCGTTTGGGGTACGGGTTTGATTCTCTTTGACAGCGATCCGAGCGCCCGATAGCCTGCACAGCGTATCAAAGCGCCTTTCGCTGTACCCCGAGGCCCGCGCCGATGAAGACCGGTGATGTCGTCCGCGACGCGCAGGGACGCTCCTATCAGGTCGGGCCCTTGCTGGGCCGAGGCCTTTGGGGCAAGACTTACCTGTGCCGTCAAGGGGACTCCGACGCGGAATGCGTCGTGAAGTTTCCCCTGTCCCGCTCCGACTTCCGCCCCGATGTGCCCGTCACTGACGCGCTCATCGAGGCTTGCGCCCAGGCCTGCTCCGAGCAGGCCCGGCTGCTCGCGAAGGGGAGCCACGTCTTCATGCCGCCGCTCAACGCCCGGGCGCTCACCGCCCCCGATGGCGCCGAGGGTGGGCCTGTCCTGATCATGCCGCGTTACCCGACGAGCCTTGATCGCCGCATCGCCCAAGGCGCCACCTTGGCCGAGGTGCTGACGATCTTGATCACGGTGATCAAGCACCTGCAAGAGCTCTCCCAGCGCGACGGCTGCCACGGCGCCCTGCGGCCCACGAACATCCTGTTGAACGACCGCGGCGAGGTCGCGCTCACCGACGTGCTCACGCCCGCCGCCCAGAAGGTGCTCGCCCGGCTCCAGGCGATTCACCCCGAGCCCCAGCGCTTCTTCGCGCCCGAGCTCCTCGCCGTGCCCGACGCCTCGGTCACCCAGGCCGCCGACACCTACGCCTTGGGCATGATCCTCTACCGCGCGGTGATGACCCCGCGGGCGGGCGATCCCGACGGCCGCCTCAACGTCAAGCTCCCCGCAGAGGGCCTGGACAAGGCCGCGCTGGTCACCATCCGCGATCGCGTGCAAGACCGGGTGAAGCAGGAGGACTCCAACCCTCGCTTCCACACCCGCCTCGCCGACAAGCTCGCCACCCTGCTCAACCGGGCGATCTCCAAGCAGACCTCGCCCTCGCCGCCGTTCCGGTTCTCGACCTACAACGACCTGCTCCCCCGCCTGGAGGAGCTCCGCGCGCTCATCCGCCCGAACATCGGCATGGTCGGCAAGGTGCTCTTGCAGCGCCCGCCGTCGTCTGAGGTGTTTGAGACCGATGAGGAGGTGCGCTTCTCGGTGACCGTCGGCGTCACCGACGGCGTCGAGACCTATGAAGAGATCGCCTGCGGCATCGCGCTCTTTGACTCCGAGAGCGACGAGCGCCTGCGCGACGTGGACTGCGGCTACACCGTCGAGCCCCACCCCTCGGGCCGCTTCCGCTTCTCGTTCCGCGTCGGGGCGATGGCGCCGGGCCGTTACCGCGCCCGGCTGGCGTTCGCGATCCGCGACTCCGGCCACCAGCCCAGCACCACGGAGGTCAACTTCGAGGTGCGCGCGGCGGCGGGCTATGTGCCCCCGGCGCGTGAGCACTCGCCCACCCCCCTGCCTTTCGCCCGGCAAGAGGACGAGGGCGACACCGCCCCCGACGGCCTGCCCAACGAGCCCGTGCCCGCGCCGATCCGCGCCGCGGAGTCCCTGCAGCACCAGCACGACGACGGGGACGACTCCTTCGCCTTGCCCACGCCTCCCGTGGAGCGCCCGGCGCCGATCGTGATGCCCCCGCGCCCGGCGGTCGAGCCTCCGCGGCTGACCTTCCCGCCGCAACCTCAGCACGCGCCCCCGCCCGCCGCCCCGAAGGTGGAGTTTCAGCGCCCGAGCGTGAGCCTCAGCCGTGAGGTCGGCGCCCATCGTGGCACCTCCGACGAGACCCTCGCCCACCTCCTCGACCCCAACGCCGCCCGCGAGCTTCGCCCGAACATCGCGCCGCCCGCGCCGCCTCCTCCGCCTGCGGCCCCGCCCGCGCCGCCGTCCATCGGCGCGCTGAGGATCGGCCCGCCGTCTGTCGAGACCGAGCGCACCGAGCCGGCGGTGTCAAAGCCCACCCAGCTCCCCGCGCCGGATCCCCTCGCCGACATCCTCCGCGCGGGCTCGTGGACCGAGCTCCCTCTGCCCGGCAAAGAGGGCGGTGAGCTTGACGCCCCGCTCTTGGCCGATGAGCCCGAGCCGACGCCGCCGGGCCCCGTGCAGCGCCTCATCACGATGGTGCGTGAAGATCCCTACCTCCAGTGGATGTCGATCCTCGGGGCGGTGATCCTCGCGCTGTTCATCGTGCTCTCCCTTCTTGACCGTTGACCCATCAGGATCGCCCCGTGCAGCTTCACATCGACGAGTTCACCCTCAAGCACCCCGGCGTGCTCGCCATCGGTCTCAACGAGGGCGCCGCCCGGGCGCTCCCTCCTTCTCTCGCGGCGGCGTTCGGCGGTGAGCTAGAGCGCCTGCTCGACGACCAAGACTTTAAGGGCAAGGCGGGCGTGAGCGTCACCACCCGCGCCTTGGGCCGCGTGGCCGCCACCCACCTCGTCTTTGTGGGCCAAGGCAGCGGCAGCGTCGCCGATCTTCGCCTCGCCGCGGGCGCCGTGGGCCACTTCGCCCGTGAGCAGGGGGTGCGTGAGGTCTCCTTCGCCCCCGCCGGCGCGTTGTCTGAGCCCGCCGCCGAGGCCATCGTCGAGGGCCTCATCACCGGCAACTACCGCTACGACCGCTTCTTCGCCGAGTCCGCCCGCAAAGCCGCCATCGAGCGTTTTGTGGTGCTCAGCCCCAACGCCTCGTTGGCGGCCTTAGAGACGGGCCGTGTGCTCGGCCAGGCGCGCTCCGTGGCCCGGGATCTCGTGAACGCCCCCGCCGCCGACATCTACCCCGAGACGCTGGCGGCCTTCGCCGCGGGCCTCGCCAGCGAGCGCGTGAGCGTCGATGTGTGGGACGAGGTCAAGGTGCGTGACGCGGGCATGGGCGGCATCACCGGCGTCGGCCAAGGCAGCGACCGCAAACCCCGCTTCGTGCACATGATCTACCGCCCCGCGGGCAAGAGCCGCGGCGAGATCGCCCTGGTCGGCAAAGGCGTCACCTTCGACTCCGGCGGCCTCTCCATCAAGCCCACCGACGGCATGTTGACCATGCGCTGCGACATGGGCGGCGCGGGCGCGGTCATCGGCGTGATGAGCGCCCTTGAGGCCCTCAACCTGCCGATCACCGTTCACGGCATCTTCGCCGCCGCCGAGAACATGATCTCCGGCAACAGCTACAAGCTCGGCGACATCCTCACCATCCTCAACGGCAAGACGGTGGAGGTGCTCAACACCGACGCCGAGGGCCGCCTGCTCCTCGCCGACTGCCTCTCCTACGCCTCCAAGCTGCCCGTGAGCCACATCGTCGACCTCGCCACCCTCACCGGCGCCGCCGTCGTCGCCTTGGGTGAGCACTACACCGCGATGTACGCCGACGACGACGCCTTGGCCGCGGCGCTCTCCCAGGCCGCCGCCGAGTCCGGCGAAGGCTTCTGGCGTATGCCGCTGGAGCCCCTGTACAAGGAGCTCATCAAGGGTGAGGTGGGCCAGCTCAAGAACGTTGGCGGTCGTTTGGCCGGGTCGATCACCGCCGCGCTCTTCCTGCAAGAGTTTGTCGATGGCCCCAAGTGGTCTCACCTCGACATCGCGGGCCCGGCCTTCTTGGGCGCGCCCGAGCGTCACCTGGTGAAGGGCGCCACGGGCGCGGGTGTCCCGGCGCTCCTGGCTTGGCTCCGGGCGATGTGATCGGGCCGCGCTTCGGGTTCTTGCGTTAGACTCCACACAATCGCGCCGCCCACCGCCTCACGGCGTCTGGGCGGCGCGCTTGTTTTAGCGGTCGCCCTGCTCCTTGATCACGTCGAGGGCCTGGCCGATCACGGCGCCGCCGTCGATGATGAACTCGTGGCCCGTGGAGTAGGTGGCCTCGGTCAACAAGAACAGCAGCATCGCCGTGACCTCTTCAGGCTCGCCGATGCGGTTGATGGGCTGGGTGGCCGCGAGGCCATCGCCGAGGCCGGCGATCATCGGCGTGCGGATGGGGCCGGGGTGGATGAGGTTCACCCGGATGTTGTCGCGGCCAAGCTCTAGCGCGGCGCTCTTCGTGAGGCCCCGCAGGCCCCACTTGCTCGCGACGTACGCGCCGAGGTTCGCGTAGCCCTGCAAACCCGCCGTAGACGAGATGTTCACGATGCTGCCGCCCCCGGCGCGTTTGATCGACGGGATCACGACGTGCATGCCCAGCCAGCAGCCGGTGAGGTTGATGTCTAGGGTGCGGCGAAACACGGCCGGGGGCATCGTCTCCACGCTGCCGAAGGTGACCACCCCGGCGTTGTTGACGAGGTGGTTCACCGGCCCGAAGCGCGACTCCGCCAAGGCCAAGGCGCTCTGCCACTGGGACTCATCGGTGACCTCCAGGTGGGTGTAGGCGACCTGGTCGCCCAGAGACGCGGCGAGGGCCTCGCCCTCTGCGTCGAGCACGTCCGTCGCCAGCACCCGGGCGCCCTTGGCGACGAGGCCCCGGACGTGCTCCGCGCCCATGCCGCGGGCCGCGCCAGTGACGATCACCACCTGATCTTTGAGTGAAGTAGCCATGGTGTCGCTCCGAGAGTGTACGGTGAAGCTCACCCCAGGACCTGCGCCTCGGGTGAGCACCGTCTGGATAAACACCGTCTAAGCTACGTCATGGCCGATAGGCGCGAACGCTGATCTGAGTCAGGCGGCTCAGCCCGGGTCTTCCACCGCCGTCGGCGTGTCCTCTTGGCCGACGTCGAGCTTCTTGCCGAGGCCCTGGGCGAGCTCCGCCGCGCGGTCCTTCAGGCTGGAGTCCAAGTCGTCGTCGAAGAGGTGGCGCTCGCCCGCTTTGGTGCGCAGGACGATCGCCGAGCAGACGCGGCCGTCGGGCTGGGCGGTGGCGCTGTACTCGATGGCGTCGAGATCGGCGATGGGCACGCTGACCTGCTCAATCTTGCCCTTGGGCTCCTTGTAGTGTTTGTCGATCTTCACCGTGCCCGAGTCTGTGGCCACGGCGGAGAAGGCCGTGTAGCCGCCGCCGCAGGGCACAAGCGCCTCGGCCAGCTTCACGGTGTAGGCGCCAGGGAGGCTCACCGACTGCCCGTCGGGGTTGGTCACGACAAGGTCCAGAGGCCCCGCGCTGAGGCCGTCGGGGACGTTGGCCTCGATGAGCACCGGGCCGCGCACCGTGAGCGAGGTGAGCGGGGCGCCGCCGAGCGTGGCCGTGGCGGCGGGGTCAAAGTTGGCGCCGAGCACCTTCACTTGGGCGCCGGGCGGGCCCTCGGTGGGGGTAACGCCGTCTACGGTGGGGGCGGGGCCCCCGCAGGCGAGGATCAGGAGCATGAGCGCCGACATAGAGACCTCCGGGTGGTTGAGCCTCGGCTCATAACCTACGCGCCGGGCCACCGACGCGCCGCCGCGGAGGTTACAGCGGTCGTCATGCTCACCCCCCTCCCTGGCTTCCCTGGTCGCAGCGGCCCCGTGGTCCTGTGTATCCTCGACGGCGTCGGCATCGGCCGACATGACGCGGGAGACGCCGTGTTCCACGCGGCGATGCCCACGCTCAAGAGCCTGATGGCGCGGTCTCCCCACCGCACCCTACGCGCCCACGGCGCCGCGGTCGGCCTGCCCAGCGAAGACGACATGGGCAACTCCGAGGTGGGGCACAACGCGCTCGGCGCCGGGCGGGTGTACGAGCAGGGCGCCAGCCTCGTCGACGCGGCCCTGGCCTCGGGCTCGGCCTTTGGTGAGACCTGGCGCTGGCTCACACAGACCGGCACCCTGCACCTGATCGGCCTTCTGAGCGACGGCAACGTCCACTCCAACGTGCGCCACCTGCACATCCTCCTGCGCCGGGCGGCGGCGGAGGCGGTGTTGAAGGTCCGCGTGCATGTGTTGACCGACGGCCGCGACGTCGATGAGCGCAGCGCGATGCGGTTTTTGGCGCCGCTGGAGGCCCTGCTCGCCGAGCTGTCTGTAGACGGTCGCGACTACAAGATCGCCTCGGGTGGCGGGCGGATGTGGATCACCATGGACCGCTACGACGCCGACTGGCCCATGGTGCAGCGCGGCTGGGACTGCCACGTCCAGGGCGAGGGCCGGCCCTTCACCAGCGCGGCGGAGGCCATCGGCGCGCTGTACGCCGAGGATCCCCGGCGCACAGACCAGTGGCTCCCGGCGTTTGTCATCACCGATGAGGCTGGCGCGCCGCTGGGGCCCGTGCGTGAGGGCGACGGGGTGCTCTTCTTCAACTTCCGCGGCGACCGCGCGATCGAGATCAGCCTGGCGTTTGAGGGGCGGCCTTGCCCCATTGTGCGCGACGGCGCGCTGACGATTCGTTACGCCGGCTTGATGCAGTACGATGGCGACCTGCGTTTGCCCGCGCGTTACCTCGTCGAGCCTCCGGCGATTGAGGGCACCGTCGGGGAGCACCTCGTCGCCGCTGGGCTGCGCACCTTCGCCGTGAGCGAGACCCAAAAGTTCGGCCACGTCACCTATTTTTTTAACGGCAACCGCTCTGGGCTCCTCGACCCCACGCTAGAGCGGTATGTCTGTGTGCCATCGACGCACAGGCCCTTTGATGAGGTGCCGGAGATGTCGGCGTCGGGCATCACCGACGCGGCGCTAGGGGCCTTAGAGGAGGGCGTGTTTGACCATGTGCGGCTCAACTACGCGAACGGCGACATGGTGGGGCACACCGGGGATCTTCAAGCGACCATCCGCGCGATGGAGTTCGTAGACGCAGAGCTAGCGCGGCTTGTGGCCGGGGTTGAGGCCTCGGGCGGCGTGCTCTTGGTCACGGCGGACCACGGCAACGCCGACCAGATGTTCCAGCTCGACAAAAAGACCGGCGCGCCCACCCTCGACGCCTCGGGTCAGCCTGTGCCGCGCACGGCGCACAGCCTCAACCCCGTGCCGTTTGTGCTGGTGGACCCGGCCCAGCGCTGGGCGCTCACCGAGATCCCTGACGCGGGATTGGCCAACGTCGGCGCCACCTTACTCACGCTCTTGGGGCTCACGCCGCCGCCGGAGTACCTGCCGTCTCTCGTCGCGCCTGCCCGGAGCCCCCGATGAAGCTGGTCGATCTGCGCTCGGACACCGTCACCCGCCCCACCTTGCCGATGTTGGAGGCGATGATGGCCGCCCGCGTCGGCGACGACGTGCTCGGCGACGACCCCACGGTGATCGAGCTGGAGCAGCTCGCCGCCGACCTCTCCGGCTTAGAGGCCGCGCTGTTTATGCCCTCGGGCACGATGGCGAACCAGGTCGCGATTCGTTGCTGGACCGAGCCCGGCGACGAGGTGATCATGGAGTCGGGCGCCCACCCGTTCCACTACGAGGCCGGGGGCGCGGCGGTGATCAGCGGCGCGCAGATCCGGCTCATTCAGGGCGAGCGAGGGGTGTTTGGCCCCGAGACCTTACACGCGGCCCTGCGTGGCCCCGACGACCACTACGCCCCGGCGCGGCTGGTCTCGATCGAGGACACCAGCAACCGGGGCGGCGGCACCGTCTGGCCCTTGGCCACCCTCGACGCCGTGTGTGCGGCGGCGGAGGACGCTGGCCTCAAGGTTCACATGGACGGCGCGCGGGTGTTTAACGCCGTCGTGGCCTCCGGTGTGCCTCTGCGCAGGCGCGCCCGGGGGCTCAGCTCCTTGTCCTTCTGCTTGTCCAAAGGCCTCGGCGCCCCGGTGGGCTCGATGCTGTGCGGGTCCAAAGACATGATCCGCAAGGCCCGGCGGGTGCGGAAGATGCTCGGCGGCGGGATGCGGCAGGCGGGATACCTGGCGGCGGCGGGGCTGTACGCCTTGACGCACAACGTCGCCCGGCTCGCTGAGGATCATGAAAATGCGCATTATCTTTACGCCGGTCTCGTGAGCCTCGGGTACGACGCTGAGGCGCCCGAGACGAACATGGTCTACCTGCGCTCAAACGAGGCCCGGTGGCTGGTGGACCGCCTCCAAGAGGCCGAGATCGCCTGCTTCGCCGTGGCCGCAGATCGTATCAGGATGGTCATTCATCTCGATGTGATCCGACAAGACGTGGACCGGGCTCTGCAAGTCTTCGCGATGCTCCGCCCCTAAGCCCCTTATATTCAGGGCACCACATGAAGAGGTGACCATGTCAAAACTCTCGTTCTTCCTTCTCCCCCTCCTGATGCTCACGGCGTGTAAAGACGACGCCCCCTCGGATGACTCATCGTCTGTGGATGACTCCACGGGCACCGATGACTCCACCACGGACGACAGCGGAGACGCCGTAGACAACGACGGCGACGGCGTGACCGCCGAGACGGACTGCGACGACAACAACGCCGGCGTTTACCCCGGGGCGGTCGAGCAGTGTGACGAGCTGGACAACAACTGCGATGGCAACATCGACGAGGACGTGCAAGACAGCTTCTACGCCGACGCTGACCAAGACGGCTACGGCGCCGGGGACGCGGTGCTGGGCTGTGAGCTGCCCGAGGGCTACACGACCCTCGCCGGGGACTGCGACGACGCCGACGCCCGGTACAACCCCGCCGCCGTCGAGACCGACTGTGAGGACCCGAACGACTACAACTGCGACGGCTCCACGGGCTTCGCGGATGGTGACGGCGACGGCTTCGCGGCCTGCCAAGAGTGCGATGATGGCGACGCGGCGGTGAACCCTGACGCCGCCGAGGTCTGCGACGACAAAGACAACAACTGCGACAGCGTCGTAGACGAGGCCACGGCCACGGACGCGGCCACGTTCTACGCCGATGGCGACAGCGACGGCTACGGCGACTCCGCGAGCACCACCGTGGCCTGTGACGCCCCCGATGGTTTTGTCGCCGACAACACCGACTGCGCCGACGGGGACTCGACGGTGAACCCCGGCGCCACGGAGCTGTGTGACGAGCTCGACAACAACTGCGACGGCACCATCGACGAGGCCAGCGCCGCCGACGCCAGCACGTTCTACGCCGACGCCGACACCGACGGGTATGGCGACGGCGCCAGCAGCTTGGTCGCCTGTGAGGCCCCCGCGGGCTACGTCAGCGACAGCACCGACTGTGATGACGGCGTGACGGCGGTGAACCCCGCCGCCGCGGAGCTGTGCGACGAACAAGACAACAACTGTGATGGTGTGGTGGATGAGGCCTCCGCCACCGACGCCAGCACCTTCTACGCCGACGCCGACAACGACGGCTACGGCGACGCGGGCAGCTCCGCCCAGGCCTGCGAGGCGCCGGGCGGCTACGTCACCACCAGCGACGACTGCGACGACGGCGACAAGCTCGTGAACCCTGGCGCCACCGAGGTCTGCGGCGGCGGTGACGAGGACTGTGATGGCCTCGTGGACGACGACGACACGACGGTGGCTCCCTCCAGCAAGAGCCCGTTCTACGAGGACGCCGACGGGGACGGCTACGGCGACGCCAGCGTGATCCGCCAGGCGTGTGAGGCGCCCGATGGCGCCGTGGCCGACGCCACCGACTGCGACGACGACAATGACACGATCTACCCCGGCGCCAACGAGCCCTGCTCCGGCGGCGACGTAGACTGTGACGGCAACGAGCCCGACCTCTGCGAGAGCTGCCAACAGGCCGTGGACGAGGGCCAGGTCGAGGACGGTCTATACACCATCGACCCCGACGGCGTGTCCGGCGCGCTCGGTGAGATCGAGGTCTACTGTGATCTGAACACAGACGGCGGCGGCTGGACCTTGGTGCAGCGCACGCTCTGGGACTGGACCGAGTCGAGCGCGCTGCTCACCACCTACTCAGGCTGGTACAGCTCCACCATCGGCGACGTCACCCCGGGCGAGGCCTATCGTCTCGCGGGGCAGCTCTGGCCGAACTTCACCGGCGACGGCGACATGTTGATGGTGCACATCGCCCGGGACAGCAGCTCCGGCGGCGACTGTGATCCGCTCTACTACAGCGGCTCCGGCGGCACCTGGAGCATCACGAGCTCGGCGACGACGCTCACGGGCTTCTCGGCCTCGGTGAACCTCACCAACAACACCACCCTCTCCGCGTCTGACAGCGGCAAGGCCACCACCTGCGTCACCTCCCGCAACGGCGTGCCCTGGTTCTACAACGCCTGCTGCACGACCTGCCCCACCTACAAGGGCCCGTACTGGAGCGGCGACACGCACCCCATGGCGCAGTACCTCGACACCACGGCGGATCTGTACGGCAACACCGACGCCACGGTCTGCCCGTCGGGCTCGGCCATCGCCGACTTCGACGCGGGCAACTACGAGGGCATCAACGTGATGGAGATCTACCTGCGCTGAGGCCCGTGAGCGTCACAGCGCAGGCAGAGGGTCAGGCTGCTTGTAGGTCTCAGCGGCGACGGCGGCTGAGGCCTACAGCGGCGAGCAGCGCGGCGAGGGCGGCGCCAAGGCCAGCAGGCGGCGCCTCGCTCGTGGCGCAGTCGCAGCCCCCGCCGCCCTTCACCGAGCCGGTGTCGATGGGCTCGCCCTCGTCGAGGTCGTCTTCAGGGTTCAGCGGGTCGGTGCCCCGTTCGACCTCTTCACCGTCGGGGACACCCCCCGCGTCGGTGTCGGTGTTGAGCGGGTCGGTGCCGAACGTGTTCACCTCGTCGCCGTCCGTCAGCGAGTCGCCGTCGGTGTCAGGGTTGAGCGGGTCGGTGAAGGTGGTGTTCACCTCGTCGCCGTCGCTGAGGCCGTCGCTGTCGGTGTCGACGAGGAGGGGATCCGTGCCGCCGCTCAGCTCCCCGCCGTCCGTCAGCGAGTCGCCGTCGGTGTCAGGGTTGAGCGGGTCGGTGGTGGTGGTGTTCAGCTCGTCGCCGTCGCTGAGGCCGTCGTCGTCGCTGTCGGGGTCCAGGGGGTTGGTGCCCAGGTCCAGCTCATCACCGTCGCTGAGGCCGTCGTCGTCGCTGTCCGCGTCGTCGGGGTCGGTGCCGTGGAGGTTCTCCTCAGCGTAGTCGGTGAGGCCGTCGCTGTCCCGATCGCTGAGGTCATCGGCGCGGTCGAGGGGGTCGGTGCCGTCGGTCAACACCTCGTCGCCGTCGATGCGCCCGCCGTCGTCTGTGTCGGCGTCGTTGGGGTCGGTGTCGTAGATCGTCACCTCGTCGCCGTCGTTCAGGCGGTCGCCGTCGCTGTCAGGGTTGAGGGGGTCGGTGCCGCTGAGCGCCACCTCGTCGCCGTCGCCGAGGCCGTCATCGTCTGTGTCGAGGTCGTTGGGGTCGGTGCCGTAGGTCGTCACCTCGTCGCCGTCGCTGAGGCCGTCGTCGTCGCTGTCGAGGTCGTTGGGGTCGGTGCCGGTGAGCACGACCTCCTCGTAGTCGCTGAGGCCGTCGTCGTCGGTGTCGCCGTCCAGTGGGTCCGTCTCATAGAGCACGAGCTCGTCGCCGTCGCTGAGGCCGTCGTCGTCGGTGTCGGCGTCCAGCGGGTCGGTGCCGGTCTCAAACAGCTCGGTGAGATCGTCCAAGCCGTCGCTGTCTGTGTCTTCGTCCGTGGGGTCGGTGCCGTAGTCAAACACCTCCTCGGCGTCGTTGAGGCCGTCGCCGTCTGTGTCGTCCAGGCGGGGATCGCTGCCATAGATCGCCTCGTCGTCGTCGCTGAGGCCGTCGTCGTCGGTGTCGTCGTCGCAGGCGTCGCCGAGCCCGTCGAGGTCGAGGTCGGCCTGGTCGGCGTTCTCGGCCTCGGGGCAGTTGTCGTCGTCTGTGCTCACGCCGTCGGCGTCGCCGTCGCGCACCCGGCCGATCCCGGCGGGGGAGGGGACGTCTGAGGCGCTGAGCACGACGATGAGATCGCCGCTGGCCTCGGCGTAGAGGAGCGCGGTGAGATCTAAGGCGCCATCGGCGATGAGCACGCCGCTGTCGACCTCGGCGCCGGAGCTGTCGACGACGACATAATCACAGCCCCCCGGGGAGCTGGTGCTCACCACCGCGCCGGTCACGTCGGTGACGGCGCAGCCCTCATGCGTGCTGCCCTTCTGGCCTGTGGGCCCCGCGCTGAGGCTCGGGGCGAGGTCACCATCCACCCGCACGCGGCCTTCGCCGCCGTGGCCGCCCTCGTCGTTGTAGCCGGAGTTCTCGCCCCGGCTGCCGCCGCTCACGGAGAGCGCGCCGGTGACGGAGAGGAGCGGCGAGGCGAGGTGAATGGCGCCGCCGGAGCCGCCGCCGCCGCCGGAGCAGGCGTCTGAGGCGCCGTCGGAGTCGCCGCCGTCGCCGCCGTCGGCGCGGATGGTGCCGCTGAGGTCGAGCAGGCCCGCCGCGTAGAGCAAGAGCGCGCGCCGCCGCCGCCGCCGCCGCCGCCCCCGGCGAAGTCGGCGTGGTAGGTGCCGGTGATGAGGCCGTCGCCGCCGCCGCCGCCGGAGCCGCCGATGAGCGGGTGCAGGCTGGCGCCGCCGTTGACCCCGCCGCCCAAGCCGCCGTTGACGTAGCCGCTGCCGCCCCGATCACCCACGGTGGCGTAGCCGCCGCCGCCGCCGCCCGACGGGGTGGAGTTGGACGTCGCCGCGCCGCCGCCGCCGCCATAGCCCGAGAAGCCGCCGGTGTTTCCGTCGGTTGACCCCCGACCGCCGGTGCCGAAGGGGTTGCCCGAGGCGCCGCCGCCGGGGTGGGTGGCGGGGTAGGTGGAGGCGTTGGGCGCCCAGCCATACCCGCCCAGGCCCAGGGGGGCCGTCGCCGCCGTCACCGCTGCTGCCGGGCCCGGCGCCGACGCCCGCGCCGCCCTTGACGGCTTTGGCGGCGCTGCTCGTGCCTTCGCGCCCGGCGCCGCCGCCACAAAACCCAGCGCCGCCGGCGCCCGGGTAACCCGTGACGGCGGTGGTGCCTTGTGCGCCGCCACCGCCACCGCCGCCGCCGCCGGGGCCGCCTGCGCCGCCGTCTCCGCCGTCGCCGTCATTCGCTGAGCTGCCTGCGGTGACGTTCCCGCCGCGATCACTCCCATCGGAGCCAGAGACGTCCACGGTCCCGGCGATCTCGACGTCTCCGGTGACCAGGAGGATGAGCGGGGTGTGGGCCTCATTGCCTAAGGTGGTCGAGATCGGGTCGCTCAGGTCAAGGCGTAAGGTCTGCCCGGCGGCGACGCTGAGCGCCTCCAGCACGAGCACGCCGCCGTCGCTGCGGTCGGCGCTGGACAGGGTGATGACGCCGTCCGCGGCGCCGTCGTCGTCGCCGACGCCGCCGTCGATGGGCGCTGGGCCGGGGCTCACGACGCTGAGCTTGTTGTCGATCCCGCCGTTGGCGGCCAGGGCCACGCCGTCGATGGAGATCGTGCAGTCCGCGGGGCTGGCGTCGTCGGCGGCGACAAACACCACGCTCAGCACGGCGTCGTTCACCGGTGAGGACGGGTTGCCCAGGCCATCCGCCACAAACACCGGCCCCACGAGCACGTCGGCGCAGGACGTGGTGACCAGCTCGGCGCCGGTGAAGCCGCCAGCGCTGCGTAAGATGTGGGAGACCGTGTGCCCGCCGGGCGGCAGCGCGTCGCCTTGGAGCAGATCGGCGGCGAGCACGTTCGGGACGAGAAGGGCGAGCAGGAGCATCGGGCCATCCAGGCGAGGGGGGCCCTCAGGATGGCTCAGAGGGAGGGGGGGCTGCAAGCCCAGCGCGTGACCACCAGCGCGTGTCCATGGTCAGCAGGTGAAAGCTGAGCATGCCCAACGACAGCTCAGGGATGCGCACGGTGAGCAAGATCCCCAGGTGAACCAGGACCATCGCGGTCCAGGCCACCATACGACCCCGCCAGACGATCGAGAGCGGGGCGGCGAGCAGCTCGGCGGCCAACACAAAGAGGCTCAGGGCGGCGGCGAGACCCGGCGGAAGCGCCAGCAGGGCGTCCACGACGGGGCCCTCGCGGCTCACGCCCATCTGCAACAGGGAGGAGATCGCCACACCATCAAGCCACTCCGGGCGGCTGAGCTTGGAGAGTCCAGAGACCGTCGTCGAGATCGCCAGGATGGCGCAGGCTCCCACATAAAGCGTCGGCGGCATCGCCCACTCCGCCCGGCGCGGGGCCTGCCAAGGCCAGCGCGGCTCCCCCGTCGGCGTGAGCGCGGCGGCGAGCAGGGCCCAGCCGGTGTAGCCCCAGGTGAGATCGTAGACCAGCGGGTTCTTGGCGAGCACGCTCACCAGCACAAACCACAGCCCCAGCGCGGCGAGGCGGCGGCGCAGGCCCAGGGCGAAGCAGACCGAGAGCCCCAGGCCGAGCAGGTGCCAGAAGGTGACGAAGGCCGGTGAATCCAACACAAACAGCGGGCTGGGGAACACCACCCAGAACGCCGTCTCACCAAGATCCAGGCCCCCTTTGGCGTAGAGCTCATCGGTGTAGGGCAAGACGCGCACGAAGTGCCCGGTGAGCAAGGCGCCCAGGCTCAGACGCCAGAGAGCGTACAGGCCCGGGGGCATCGCCGCCCGGGAGTCGGCCTCGGTGAAGGCCCGAAGCGAGCCGCCGATCAAGGCGAACACTCCACACGAAGCACGCCGCCCTCGTTGGTGTGCGGTGTGACGGTGATAAAGCTCGCCACGTCCGGCGGCGTCGGGGCGCCCAGCTCGTGTAAGAGCGTCGCGGGGTCACACAAAAAATGCTCGGCGACGGCGTCGCGGAGGGGCTCGGGCAGGCCCGCGCCATACGCCAAGGTGTGGGTGAGCACGGCGCGGCGCACCATCGGGCCGCGGATCTGGGCGAAGCGTGGTTTGGTGATCGGCAGGGTCAAGGTCTGTTCACCCCGTCTCACCTCAAGGCTGAAGGTCGAGAAGAAGCCGGGGCGGTCAAACACCAGCGGCAGCGGGCTCACGAGAAACTGGATGAGCCCAAGCTGCGCCACACGCGCCCCACAGAGCCACAGCACCGCGCGGGAGAGCCCCAACACGACGAGGCCGCGCAGAAGCCAAGGGGGGGCCGGGGCGTCTTCCCACACGGTCAGGCCAAGGCCTCGATGATCTGCCGGGGGAGGCTGGGGCCCCCATACACCAGCCCGGTGTAGAGCTGCACGAGGCTAGCCCCCGCGTCTAACCGCGCCTGGGCGTGCTCGGCGCTCATCACGCCGCCGACGGAGACCACCGGCAGGCGCGCCTCGGTGAACCGCACGATCTCCCGGAGCATGTCCAAGGAGCGGACCGTGAGGGGCGCGCCGCTGAGCCCACCCGTCTCGTTGGCCTGGGGGCTCTTGAGGCCGTCCCGGGCGAGGGTGGTGTTGGTGGCGATGATCCCGTCAATCCCGGCGTCCATCGCCGCGGTCAACGACTCGCGGAGATCTTCAGGGCTCAGGTCGGGGGCGAGCTTCACCAGCAGGGGCGTGGGGCTTGGGCGGCGGCCCGGCGTCTCATCCCGGGCGGCGCGCACGGCGCTGAGCAGGGCGGCGAGGGCGGGGCCAGCCTGCAGACGGCGAAGGTCGGGGGTGTTGGGTGAGCTGACGTTCACCACAAGATAGTCCGCGAGCGGGGCGAACCTACGGGCGAGCAGGCAATACTCCGAGACGGCGTCCTCTAACGCCGTGTCTTTGTTTTTTCCCAGGTTGACCCCAACGATGAGGCCCGCGGGCCTTGGCCCCGCGAGTCGCCCCGCGACGACGTCGGCGCCGAGGCTCGGAAAACCCAGACGGTTGATGAGCGCGTCGTCCTCCGAGAGCCGAAACACCCGCGGCTTTGGGTTTCCCGGCTGAGGGCGCGGCGTCACCGTGCCGAGCTCGATGTGACCAAAGCCCAACGCGGCCAGGCCCCAGAGCGCCGTGGCGTCTTTGTCGTACCCGGCGGCCAAACCGACGGCGTTGTTGAACGGCAGACCCCACACGGTCACCGGTCTCGCGCGGCTCGGCGTGTACATGGCGCGCATGGCGCTGAGGCCGCCGGGCAGGCGCGCGGCGAGGGCGGCGGCGCCTAAGGCTTGGTGGTGCGCGGCCTCGGGATCCAACACGAAGGCCAACGGCCTCAGGAGGCGGTACATGCCTCAGACCGCGCCGCCCTCAGGCGACTCCAGCCAGAGCTTCACCGCTTGGGCCTTCTCCGTGGGCAGCACGCCCCCGGACTCCCAGAGGTCGAGGAGCTCGGTGAGCGTGAACACGGCGTGCATCTTGTAGCCCGCGGCGGCCAGGGCCTCGGACGCGCCGCTCTGCCGGTCGATGAGCACGACGACATCCCGCACAGTGAGCCCGGCCTCCTCAAGCTTGGCGATGGCCTCAAACTTGCTGCCGCCGGTGGTGGCGAGGTCGTCGATGATCACCGCCCACTCTCCCCGCACATAGCCGCCCTCAATCTCCGCCCGTGTGCCGTAGGCTTTGGCCTCACGACGGGGGTAGATCAGCGGCCAGCCGCCCAACAACGACACAGCGGTGCCGATGGGCAAGGCCGCGTAAGGCAGCGCCGCGAGGCGGTTGAAGCGCAGGCCGCGCAGCTTGGGCAGGTACGCCGCGCAGGCCTGCAACAAGAGGCGCGGGTCGCTCACCAGGGCCCGAAGATCGATGTAGATCGGGGAGCTCTTGCCCGACTTCAGCGTGAACTCGCCAAAACGTACACATCCAGCGGCGACGAGGCCCCGGGCGAGCTCAACTCGGGCGTCTCGGCTGCTCAAGCTGGCGGGGGTGGGCAGCGCGGGGCGAGGGGTGGTGGTGACCGCCCGGGCCTCGTTGATCTCGTCCCGCATCGAGCGGGCGGCCTCGGCCGGGTCTTTGGCCCGGGAGATGCCACGAGAGGCGTTGATCAGGCAGCCCAAGCCGTCGCCGCGCAGCCCCGCGTGTACGGCGCGGGCGAGGTCGCCGCCTTGGGCGCCGACTCCGGGGATGAGAAACCACAGCTCTGGCGCGCGCGCCCGAAGCGACGCGATGACCTCGGGCTGGGTGGCGCCGACGACGAGGCCCAGGCTGCCCGCGCTGCCCCAGCGCCGGGCGAGATCAGCCACACGCTCATGCAGGCGCACAAGCTCACCTTCGCCGATCACCCACAGATCTTGCACGGCGGCGGCGCCGGGGTTGGAGGTGCGGCAGAGCAAAAACACCCCCTTGCCGTCGCGGCTCAGAAACGGCGCGATGGCGTCTTCACCCAGGTACGGGCTGAGCGTCACGGCGTCGGCGGCGAGCTGCTCAAAGACCGCGTCGGCATACGCCGTCGCCGTAGACGCGATGTCGCCACGTTTGGCGTCGAGGATGACGGGGATGTCCTCGTCAATGTTGTCGATCACCTCGGCCAAGGCCGCGTGGCCTTCAGCGCCCAGGGCCTCGAAGAACGCGACGTTCGGCTTAAACGCCGCGGCGTAGGGGGCCGTGGCGTCGATGATACGCAGGCAGAAGTCCCGGGCGGCGGTGGCGGTGAAGCTCGGCAGATCCTCGGGGTGAGGGTCTAACCCCACACAGAGCAGGCTGTCGGCGGCCCGAGCGCGGGCCTCCAGGCGCTCAAAGAACGAAGGGAGGGCGGCGGCCGGAGGTGGGGTGGTAGAGGACATTCGCGGCTCCTTAGGCCCGGCCCAGGACCATAGCGAGGAGCGCCATGCGGACGTAGAGGCCATACTCGATCTGGCGGAAGTAGGCGGCGCGTGGATCGTCATCCACGTCCATGCTGATCTCCCCGACGCGGGGGAAGGGGTGCATCACGATCATGTCAGGCTTGGCCGCGCGTAAGGTCTCCGGCGTGATGACGTAGGCACCACGCACAGACTCATAGGCGTCCACGTCGTCAAACCGCTCCTTCTGTACGCGGGTGACGTAGAGCACATCCGTCTCGGCGAGCACGTCGTCAAGATCCGTGTGCTGGGTGAAGGCGAGCCCCGCGGCCTTGAGCTCCTCGCAGATCTCCGCGGGCATCGGCAGGCTCGACGGCGACACGAGGCGCAGAGTGACCTTGTACGAGCACAAGAGCCGGGCCAAGCTGTGGACTGTGCGGCCATACTTGAGATCACCGAGAAGGGTGACGGTGAGGCCGTCGATACGCTCCAGCTCCTCACGAATCGTGAACAGATCGATGAGCGCTTGGGAGGGGTGCTCCCCTACACCATCACCGGCGTTGATCACCGGCTTTTTGCAGTAGTGCGCGGCCTGGGCCGCCGCGCCGACCTCGGGGTGGCGCAGCACGAGCACGTCGGCGTAAGACTCCAAGGTGCGCACTGTGTCAGGTAAGGACTCCCCCTTGGCGACGGAGGAGTACCGCACCTCGTTGATCGAGATGACGCTGCCCCCCAGACGCTCCATCGCCGCGGCGAAGGACGCCGAGGTGCGGGTGGAGGGCTCGTAGAACAGGTTCGCGAGGATCTTGCCCCGGCACAGGTCGAAGCTGCCGATGCGGGCGACGAGGTTTCGCATCTCATGCGCCACCCGCAGCACGTACTCTTGATCTTGGCGGCTGAACTGCCGCACCGAGAGGATGTCCTTCCCGTGGAAAGGGGCGTCGCGCCGGTCGGTGAAGGTGGGCGCGTCAGGCAGTGCGGCGGGGGACATCGGACGCTCCGGGCAGAGATTACCGTTGCGAGTCAGCGGACTAACCCGGCGCATGGCCCTCGACCATTCGCCGGTTGTGTTGACCTGAGAGCGCGAATCAGCCCTCGACGTGCCCGCGGAACGCCCGCTCCAAGGCCGAGACCGGCACCGTGAGCGCCGCGCCGCCGTGGGGGTGCGTGATCACGAGGTTCTGCGCGGTGGTGACCACGCCGACCCGGGCGAGACGTTGGCCCTCAAAGAGCGCCTCAAAGGCCTCGGCCTGGGCAGGATCTACCTCGATGATCACGCGCCCGAGGCTCTCTGAGAAGCACAGCGTGAGGGTGTCATTGAGGTGGTGGCCCCGGGGCAGCGCGCCCAAGGTGACCGCCGCGCCCAGCCGCCCGCCGATGCACATCTCGGCCAAGGCCACGGCGAGGCCGCCCTCGGCGCAGTCGTGGGCGCTGCGCACCAGCCCCGCCCGGATCGCCTGGTGGAGCGCACGATAGCGGGGCATGGGGTCGGTCAAGGGCGCGGGGGCCGTCTCGCCCAAGGCGCCGAGCTGGGCGTACAGCGCGGATCCGCCGAGCTCGGCCCGGGTGCTGCCGAGCAGGTACAACAGCCCGCCGGGGGCCTTGAGGTCCATGCTCACGGTCTGGTTGACGTCGGGCACAAAGCCCATCGCGCTGATGAGCAAGGTGCCGGGGATCGGGCGGCGCACGCCGTGCTCGTCGGCGTACTCGTTGTTGAGGCTGTCTTTGCCCGAGATGAACGGCGCGCCATAGGCCACCGCCGCGTCATAGCAGCCCTTCACGCAGCGCACGAGGCCGCCGAGGCGGTCGGGCAGGGTGGGGTTGCCCCAGCAGAAGTTGTCGAGGAGCGCGATCTCGTCGGGGTCGGCGCCGACACACACCAGGTTTCGTACGGCCTCGTCGATGGCGGCCCAGGCCATGCGGTAAGGGTCCAAGCGGCCATATTGGGGGTTGATGCCCAAGGACAGCGCCACACCCTTCGGCGCCTCACCCGCGGGGGCGGCGCGCTCGGCGTCCATGGGCCGCAGCACCGTGGCGTCGCTGGGGCCGTCGTTCTTGACGCCGACATACGGCCGCAGCACCGAGCCGCCGAGCACCTCGTGGTCATAGCGCCGCACAACGTCTTCGTGAGAGCGGTGGGTGGGGTGGCTGAGGATCTTGAGCAGGGCCTCGTCGAGCCTCAGGCCGCCGAGGTTCGGCGCCGCCTCAGGGGCGGGCGGCGTCCAGCGGCTCGTGAGCTGGCGCTGGGGCACGCCGTGGTGGAGCAGGTTCAGGTCCAGCTCACCGACGAGGCGCTCGCCATACAGCACCCGCAGCGTAAGGTCATCGGTGAAGGTGCCCAAGGCGACGACCTCAACGCCGACCTCCTCACAGATCTGCGACAGCCGCGCCCAATGTGCCGGGGGCACCGCGAGCACCATGCGCTCTTGCGCCTCAGAGAGCCAGATCTCCCAGGGGTTGAGGCCGCTGTACTTGAGCGGCACGTCAAGAAGCTGCACCCGCGCGCCCAGACCTGTGGCCATCTCACCCACGGCGGAGCTGAGCCCACCCGCGCCGCAGTCGGTGACGGCGGTGTACAGCCCCTCGTCCCGGGCGATGAGCAGGGCCTCAAGGGCCTGCTTCTCGTGGATGGGGTGGCCGATCTGCACCGACGAGCCCGCGATGAGCGCCGTGGACGTGTCCATCTCCATCGACGAGAAGGTGGCGCCGCGTAGCCCGTCCCGGCCCGTGCGCCCGCCTAGGCACACGATGAGGTCACCCACCTCGGCCCGAGACCGGTGTGTCCCCGCCGGGGCGATGCCCACGCAGCCGCAGAACACGAGGGGGTTGGAGATGTAGCCCTCGTCATACAGCACCGCGCCGCTCACCGTCGGGATGCCCATCTTGTTGCCGTAGTCGGCCACGCCCGCGATGACCCCCTCCGCCACCCGCTGGGGGTGCAGCACGTTCTGGGGCAAGGCCTCAAAGGGCAGATCCGGCGGCCCAAAACACAACACGTCCGTTGTGGCGATGGGTCGGGCGCTCACGCCCATGACGTCCCGCACGACGCCGCCAACCCCGGTGTTGGCCCCGCCGAAGGGCTCCAGGGCGGAGGGGTGGTTGTGTGTCTCGGCCTTAAACGACAGCTCGAAGCGCCCGTCGAAGTCTACAATACCGGCGTTGTCTACGAAGACCGAGCGTAGCCACGGCTTTGGGCAACGATCCGTGGCGCCCTTGATGTACGTCTTAAACATCGAGTCGATGGTCTCGACGGGGCCGTCGCCCTCTTGGTGCTGAATCAGCGCCTTAAACGTCTTGTGAACGCAGTGTTCACTCCAGGTCTGGGCGATCATCTCTAGCTCAAGGTCCGTCGGCTCCCGGCCGATCGCCGTGTAGTGCGCGGCGACGACCTGCAGCTCCCGCAGATCCAGGGCCAGGCGCCGGGCCTTGTTCACCGCGAGCAGCCCCGCGTCGTCGAGGCCCCGCACAGGCACCACCTCAACCAGCCCCTCGGCCTTCGTCTCGCCCACGAACGGCGCGGGCAGGCGGCGGTTGAGCGCGAACCGCTGCACGACCTCGTTGGCGAGCACCCCCGCGGCCAGGCGCCCCGCCGTCTCTGCGGTCAACGAGCCCAAGAGCCGCACCCGCTGGCCTGAAGCCGCGCGCTCCAGGCGGGTGAAGCCGAGGCTGTGCGCGGCGCTGATCAGGCTCTCGGCCACGGAGTCCGTCACGCCAGGAAGGGGCGTGATCTCGACGAGCACGCCGCCGACCACGTCCTCACCGACCTCCCCATCGTCGGCCACGACCTCAACGGCGAAGCTCTGCACCACCGGATCCACCAGCAGCCGGGCGGCGATGGCCTCGGCGTCCAACGCCGTCAGGGCGGCGCCGCCTAAGAAGTAGAGATCCTCAACATTCACGCTGTCTAAGCCTTGGAGGCCCAAGGATTGGGCCTGCCGGGCGGCGGCGGGGCCACGAACGTCGGGGTGACCGGCGCGGGGGCTGACCGTGACTCGGGCGATCATGGGGGGCTCCAGTTGTCGCAGATATTCAGTCGAGAGAGATGGCTCAGGCGCTCGGGGGCTTGGCTCGCCTAGTGCAAGAAGTGCCGGGCGCCGGTGAACACCATGGCGAGGCCGAGGCGGTCGGCGGCGGCGATGACCTCCTCATCTCGCATCGAGCCGCCGGGCTGCACCACGGCGGTCACCCCGGCGGCGGCGGCGGCCTCGACCCCGTCGGGGAAGGGGAAGAACGCGTCGCTGGCGACGACGGCGCCGATGGCGCGGTCCCCGGCGCGGCTGGCGGCGATACGCACGGAGTCTACGCGGTTCATCTGCCCGGCGCCGACGCCGACGCAGAGGTGATCCCGGGCGAAGACGATGGCGTTGGACTTGACGTGTTTGACCGCGCGCCAGGCGAACTCAAGCTGGGTGAGCTCCGCCGCCGTGGGCGGGCGTAAGGTGGCGACCTTCCAGGCCGAGGCGTCTACGGCGAGCTGATCCGGGCTCTGCACGAGCAGGCCGCCGTGAACGCTGCGTAGGCTCAGGCCGGGCAGCTTGGGGGCGTGGGCCCGCATCACCCGGCACTGCTTGCGGCGCTCCAGCCGCACCAGCGCCTCTTCAGTGAACTCCGGCGCCACGAGCACCTCCACGAAGAGCTTGCTCTCGGCCAAGGCCACGGCGAAGTCAATGTCAACAACCCCGTTGACCGCGATGATGCTGCCGAAGGCGCTCACCGGGTCACAAGACAGCGCCCGGCGGAAAGCCTCGGCGAGCGTGTCAGCGACGGCCAAACCGCAGGGGTTCGTGTGTTTGATGATTCCGCAGCAGGGCTGGGGGAACGACTGGGGCACCTCCCAGGCCGCGACCAGGTCAACGATGTTGTTGTAGCTTAGCTCCTTGCCCTGGAGCTGCTCAAAGGGCCAGGATTGCCCGTCGAGCTGGTACAGCGCCGCGCGCTGGTGGGGGTTCTCGCCGTAACGAAGCGGCTGAAGCAGGCGCGCCGAGAGCTGAATCTCTTGGGGCAGAGCGTCGGCGCCCTCGACGGCGGCGCCGAGGTAACCGGCGATGGCGGCGTCATAGGCGGCGGTGTGGCGAAACGCCTTGAGCGCCAGGGCCCGGCGGGTGGGGAGATCCGGCCCGCCCTCGTGAAGCGACGAGAGCACGGCGCCGTGATCGGCGGAGTCGACCAGCACCACCACGGACTCAAAGTTTTTTGCCGCGGCGCGCAAGAGCGTCACCCCGCCGATGTCGATCTGCTCCACCGCGTCGGCCTCGGTGACCCCGGGCGCGGCGACGGTGGCGGCGAAGGGGTAGAGGTTACACACGACGAGGTCGATGGGCTGAATCTGGTGCTGGGCCAGCTCATTGAGGTGCTCGTCGGTGCGACGGGCCAAGATGCCGCCGTGAACGGCGGGGTGGAGGGTCTTCACCCGACCGCCGAGGATCTCCGGCGCCCCGGTCATGTCGCTGACCTCGACGACGTCAAGCCCGGCGGCGCGCAGGGCCCTGGCGGTGCCCCCCGAGGCGATCAGCTCCACGCCCGCCCCGGCGAGGTGCTGGGCGAGCTCGACGAGGCCGGTCTTGTCATGGACGCTCAAGAGCGCGCGACGAATCATCATTACACCTGGGTTGGGTCGGTGGAAGGGCGAGAAGGCGCGGCGCAGCGCCGGGCGACGACGTCGATCAAGAGCGTGTGCTCGGCGGCGTGTATCCGCGCCTTGAGCGCCTCAAGGGTGTCATCGGGCAGGATCGGCACCGTGACCTGGCCGAGCACCGGGCCCGCGTCCACCTCGGCGATGGCCTCGTGAACCATCACCCCGGTGTGGTCCCGGCGCCCGGCCTGGGCCTCCTCAAAGGCCCGCTCGATGGCGCCCGCGCCGATGATGTCCCCGGGCAATGAGGGGTGCAGATTGATGACCAGACCGTCGAATCGGGTCAAGAATGTCGGGGTCAAGATACGCATGAAGCCCGCGAGCACGATGAGGTCGGGCGCGTAGGCGGCGACGGCCTCAGCCAAGGCGGCGTCAAAGACCTCGCGGCTGGCCCCGGCCTTGTGCATCAGGCGCCAAGGCACCAAGGTGGTGGGCACCCCGGCCTCGGCGGCGCGCACGAGGCCGTAGGCGTCGCGCCGATCGGAGACGACGCCGACCACTTGGCCGCTGATGCGGCCCTCCGCGCAGGCCGCGAGCAGGGCGGCGAGGTTGGACCCGCTGCCAGAGATGAGCACCACCAGTCGCATAAATTCCTGCTTCAGATGCTTCAGACGAACCGCACAGGCGGCTTTTTGCCCCGGGGGACGATCCGGCCGATGCGCCAGCCGCCGCAGAGGCCCTCCGTCGCCAGCAGGCTCAGGGCCCGCTCAGCCTCGTCTTCAGGCACGACGATCAACATGCCGACGCCGCAGTTGAACGCCCGCCGCAGCTCATAGGTCGAGATGCGCCCGGCCTCTTGAATGATCTGGAACAGGGGCGGCAGCTCCCACGACGAGGCCTGGAGCTCAAACGCGCAGGTGGCGGGCAGAATCCGCGGCGGGTTCTCGATGAGGCCGCCGCCGGTGATGTGGGCCAGGCCCTTCACGTCCACGGCGGCGGTGTCGCCTTGGCCGTCGCGCAGGCGGGTGACCTCGTTGAGATACGCCCGGTGTGGCGCCAAGAGCGCCGCGCCGATGGACTGGCCGCCGAGGCGGGGCTCCTCCGCGCGCCAGTCGTGCTGGTTGAGCACCTTTCGCGCCAAGGAGTAGCCGTTGGTGTGTAGCCCGGAGCTGGGCATCGCCAAGACCACGTCGCCGGGGGCGATGCGGTCACCCAAGATGAGCCGGGGGCGATCGACCACGCCGACGATGGTGCCCGCGAGGTCAAACTCGCCGTCGTGGTACACCCCGGGCATCTCCGCCGTCTCGCCGCCCAGAAGCGCGGCGCCCACCGCCTTACAGGCCCGGGCCGCGCCGCCGACCACCGCCGCGACCTGGGCGGCGTGCAGCTTCGACGCGGCGAAGTAGTCCAAGAAGAACAGCGGCTTGGCGCCTTGAACGAGGATGTCGTTCACGCAGTGGTTCACGAGGTCTTCGCCGACGGTGTCGTAGACGCCCATCGTCACCGCCACCCGCGTCTTTGTGCCAACACCATCCGTAGAGCCCACCAGCACGGGCTCCTCCATGCCGCGGAATGAGCGGGTGGAGAACAGCCCACCAAAGCTGCCCAGGCCGCCGATGACGTCGGGGCCGTGGCTGGCCTCTACGGCCTGCTTCATCAGGCGCACGGCGCGGTTGCCCTCCTCGATGTCTACCCCGGCGTCGCGGTAGGTGACCCCGGAGGCCTCGATCGTTGGGGCATCAGCGTGAGGCTCATTCGACACGGTCGTCTCCTGGGCGGTGGGGGGTGAGGTTGGGAGGGCCAAGGCGCGGGCGCCGATGTCGCCGCGGCGCTGCCCGCCTTGAAGCGAGAGTCGGTCGAGGCCCGCGTAGGCCTGGGCGATGGCGGCGGGGAGGGTGTCGGCCACACCGACGACGCTGAGCACCCGGCCGCCGGTGGCCATCACGTCGTCTGCCTCTCGCCGTGTCCCGGCCTGAAACACCAAGGCGCCCGTCGCCTCGGCCTCACCGAGCCCCAGCACGGGCCGAGACGGCGCCGCGTGCTCGGGGTAACCTTCGCTGGCGAGCACGACGGCGGCGCTCGCCCCATCACGCCACACGATCTCTTGCTCGTGTAAGGTGCCGCTCACCGCGCCCATGAGGATCTCGGCGAGATCGGTCTCTAACAGCGGCAAGATGGCCTGGGCCTCGGGGTCGCCAAAGCGGGCGTTGAACTCCAGCACCTTGGGGCCATCGGCGGTGAGCATGAGCCCAGCGTAGAGCACCCCGACGAAGGCGTTGCGCTCGGCGCGCATCCCGTCCAGGGTCTTTCGTAAGACCTCATCCAGCACAAACGAGAGGGTCGCCTCGTCCACAAACGGCGTCGGGGCGTAGGCGCCCATGCCGCCGGTGTTGGGGCCGAGATCGCCGTCTAAGAGGCGCTTGTGATCCTGGGCCGCGGGCATCAGCCGCGCCGTGGCGCCGTCACAGAAGGCGAGCACAGAGGCCTCTACGCCCTCCAGACGATCCTCAATCACGATCTGTCGGCCTGCGTCCCCCAAGGCGCCGTCGAACATCAGGCGCCGGATGTCGGCCTCGGCCTCGGCCAAGGTCTCGGGCAAGGTCACCCCTTTGCCGGCCGCCAAGCCGCTGGCCTTGATCACCAGGGGCCCACCCCAGGCCCGGGCGGCGGCGAGGGCCTCGTCTAGGTCGGTGAAGGTCTGGGATCGGGCGGTGGGGATGCCCCAGCGGGCCATGAAGTCTTTGGCGAAGGCCTTGGAGGACTCCAGGCGCGCGGCGGCGCGGGTGGGCCCAAAGCAGGGGATCCAAGCGGCGTTCAGGGCGTCCCCTAAGCCGGCGGCCAGGGGCGCCTCGGGCCCCACGACGACGAGCCCGGCGCCCACCGACTGGGCGGCGGCGACGACGGCGGCGGGGTCGTTCATGTCGAGGCTGAGGTTCTCACACTTGGGGAGGCGCGCCGTCCCGGCGTTGCCTGGGGCGACGACGATGCGGGTGACGCGGGGAGAGCGGGCCAAGGCCCAAGCCAAGGCGTGCTCTCGCCCGCCGCCGCCTACAATGAGCACGGTGAGGTTGGTCATCAGGATTTGTTTCCTTGGCCCGAGGGGTCCGCGTCTCGCAGGGACACCTCAAACTGGCGTTTGTGGGCGTCGGGATCCTTGGCGTCGGTGAGCGCCACAGGATATCGCCCGGTGAAACATGCGTCACAGTGGCCCGTGGGCCGATCTCCCAGGCCCTCACGAACGGCGGCCAACATGCCCTCGTTGGAGAGGTAGGCGAGGCTGTCGGCGCCGATGTGCGCGGCGATCTGCGCCACGCTGAGGTTGTGGGCGATGAGCTCGTCATAGGTCGCCATGTCGACGCCCATAAAGCACGGATGCCGCACCGGCGGCGACGACACGCGGATGTGCACCTCACGCGCCCCGCCGCCCTCACGCAGGAGCTTGATCAGCGGCCCCATGGTGTTGCCCCGCACGATGGAGTCGTCGATGAGCACGACGCTTCGGCCCTCTAAGTTCTCACGCAGCGGGTTGTACTTGAGCCGGGCGCCGCTGCGGCGCAGGCGGTCTGAAGGCTGAATGAAGGTGCGGCCGATGTAGCGGTTCTTGGTGAGGCCTTCAGAGTACGGCACGCCGCTCTCGATGGAGTAGCCGATGGCCGCGGGCATGGCCGAGTCGGGCACACCGATGACCACGTCCGCTCCTGGCACCGGGGACTCCATCGCCAAGCGGCGCCCCATACGCTGCCGAACGGCGTGAACCGACTGATCCTCCAACAACGAGTCGGGCCGGGCGAAGTAGACGTACTCAAACACACACAATGAACGTTTGGGCATCGGCTTCGTGAGGCCCAGGGCCAGCTCACGGTGGCTGTGCAGGCCGTGGCGGTCTAGGCGCACGATCTCCCCGGGCTCCACCTCTCGCAGATAGGCCGCGCCGATGGTGCCCAAGGCGCAGCTCTCGCTGGCCAAGACATAGCCCAGACCTTTGCCGTCTTCGCCCAACAACATGCCGATGCACAGAGGGCGCAGGCCGTTGGGGTCACGCACGCCGTAGAGCGCGTCTTTGGTGAGCACGACGAGGCTATAGGCGCCTTCAGCCTCCCCCATCACCTGCCCGATGCGGCGCTCCCAGTCGGGCAAACCCGCCGTAGACGACGCCGCGAGGAGCTGGGTGATGACCTCGCTGTCTGAAGAGGAGGTGAGGCCGACGCCGCGCTCCAGGAGCTTACGGCGCAGCACCCCGGCGTTGGTGAGGTTGCCGTTGTGCGCGAGGCCCAGCGGCCCATGCAGGGTCTCCAACACATAGGGCTGGGCGTTCCGCAGGGCGGAGCTGCCCGTGGTGCTGTAGCGGTTGTGCCCGATGCCGACGTGGCCCGTGAGCGGGCTCAAGTTCTGCTCATTAAAGACCTGGGAGACGAGGCCCATGCCTTTGTGGGTCGTGGCGTAGTGGCCGTCACAGGTGGCGATGCCCGCGCTCTCTTGGCCCCGGTGCTGGAGCGCGTAGAGGGCGAAGAACAAGGTGCGCGCCACATCGACGTGGTCTTCAGGCCAGGTGAACACCCCCACGACGCCACACTCCTCATGGGGGCGATCGAGGCCATCATCGTGCTCGAAGGGGAGGTGAAGCATCACGAGGCTCCCTGGGCGGACCAGGCCGCGAGATTGTGCAGGATTCTCGGCGCCGCGGGCAGCTCGGCGGGCTCAAAGGTTTGGCCGGTGAGCCCCTCAAACGCCTGGAGATACCGGCGCGAGAGCTCTACCCGCACAGAGTCGGGCAGCGGCGGCGGCGGGCCATCGCCCGAATAGCCCATCGACGCCAGCCAACGCCGCACATACTCCTTGTCTAAGCCCTCGGGCTCACGGCCCTCGGCCACGGCCTGCTCCCAGCCCTCAGCGAGCCAGTAGCGGCTGGAGTCGGGGGTGTGAATCTCGTCGATAATGCTCAGGCGGCCATCCAGAAGGCCCAGCTCGTACTTGGTGTCGACCAGCACCAGCCCGGCTTGGGCGGCCAGAGCCTCACCGCGGGCGAACAGTCGCAGGGCGGCGTCTCGGGCCTCCTCCCACAGCTCAGGGCCGACGAGGCCTTGCTTGAGGAGCTCAAGCTCAGAGAGCGGCGCGTCATGCCCGCCAGCCTCGGCTTTGGTTGTGGGCGTGATCACCGGCTCGGCCAGGCGCTCGTTCTTTTGGAGGCCCGCGGGCAGGCTGAGCCCGTAGGGGCGCGACACACCGGCCTTGTACAAGGTCCACAGCGAGGTCGAGGTGACCCCGGTGATGTGACGCCGCACCACCACCTCCACGGGCAAGGGCTGGGCCTCCCGGGCGATGGTGACGTTTGGGTCGGGCAGGGCGAACACATGGTTGGGCAAGATGTCGTTCGTGCGCTCAAACCAGAACGCGGCGAGCTGGTTGAGGAGCTGCCCTTTGTAGGGGATGAGCCCGATCACCCGGTCAAAGGCGCTCAATCGGTCGGTGGTGACGAGGACACGTCTGCCGGGGGAGAGCGCCATGTCGCGCACCTTGCCCCGCACGGTCTGCCCAAAGGCGGAGAGGTCTACGCTGTCGAGGGGCTGGCTCAGCGCGGCCTGGAGCTGGGGCGGCCTGGAGCTGGGTTTCGCGTCAGCATTGGGCAGCCTCCAGGGCGTCACGCACCTCTTGGGCGAGGCGCCGGGCGCGCTCGGGGGCGTCACCCACATAGCCTCGGGCGTCTAACCAGCCGCGCAGCTCGTCTTTGTTGGCCAGGGCCAAAAACTCGGGCTCGGCGCACACCCGCTCAATCACGGGGTTGGGCCCGCCGTCTCGCAGGGCCGCCCAGGCCGCGAGGCTGTGCTCACGGATGGTGTGGTGCAGGGCCTGACGGTCACCGCCGCGCAGGGCCAGCTCCATCATCACCCGCTCGGTGGCGGCGAAGGGGCCGTATTGGTCCAAGAGCGCCCCGGCGGCGCGGGCGTCGATGCGTAGGCCCTTGAGGATTCGGGTCGCCCGGCCCAGAGACTCATCCAGAATTAAGAACGCCTCGGGCAAGATGCTGCGGCGGTTGGCCGAGTCATCCAGGGTGCGCTCCAGATAACAGTGCGCGGCGTTGTCCCAGGCCACCCGGGGCAAGGCGGCGAGGTGGCGCGTGAGAGAGTCGATGTTCTCGGCGTGGATGGGGTTTCGTTTGAAGGGCATGGCGCTTGAGCCCACCTGCTTCTTGCCAAACGGCTCGGCCCACTCCCCAAACGGCGGCGACTGCAAGAGGCGTAAGTCGGCGGCGAGCTTGTAGAGGCTCTGCCCCGCCGAGGCCAAGGTGTTGAGCACCCGCAGCTCTTGTTTGCGGGGGGCCACTTGCGTCGCGACGGTGAAGGCCGGCAGCCCCAGGCGCGACATCACCCGGCGCTCCAGCTCCGCCGGGTCTCCGCCGCCGAGCAGGGTCTTGTACGAGGCCGAGGTGCCCACGGCGCCCTTAAAACCTTTGCCGCGGATCTCCCGGCGCATCTGCCGCAGATCGTGCAGGTCTTGCAGCAGGTCTTGGGTGTGCTGGGCCAGGCGATAACCCATGGTGGTGGGCTCGGCGGGCTGCAGGTGGGTGAACGCCATGGATGGCGCGTCCGCCAAGGCCTCGATCTGCGCCGTGGCCACTGTCAGCAATTCGCCGAGGCGCGTCAGGATTTGATCCAGCGCGTCAGCGATTCTCATGGCGTCGGCGTTGTCTTCGATGTCCATGGACGTGGCGCCGAGGTGAATGACGCCGCCGCCCACGGCACACTGGCTGGCGTAGACGCTCAGCTCGGCCATGAGATCGTGCTGCAGCTCGGCCTCGATCGCCGCCGCGCGCTCTAAGTCCACCTCGCCTTGGTGGGCGCGGAGGTCGGCGACCTGATCCTCACGCACGAGGCCAAGCTCGGCCTGGGCCTCGGCCAAGGCCACCCACACCCGGCGCCAGAGCAGGTGCTTCTGGCGTTCACCCCACAACGACCGCATCTCCGGGCTGCCGTATCGCCAAGAGAAGGGCGAGGACCAGGCGTCAGACGGCGCGGGCATTGTGGCTCCGGGTCAGAGGGTGATGATCGCGTCGCGCTCGGCGCCGACGGAGACGTGCTTGAGCGGCGCCTCACCGAACACGGCGATGCGCTCCAAGAAGCGCTGGGCCTTCGCCGGGAGCTGCGACCAGGTGCGACAGGCCGTGGTGGGGGTGCGCCAGCCGGGCCAGGTCTCGTACACCGGCGAGGCGCGCTCTAGATCCGGCGTGTCGGGGACGTGGTGCACGACCTTGCCGTCGATGAGGTACGCGACGCAGATCTTGACCTCGTCGAAGTGGTCGAGCACGTCGAGCTTGGTGACGACGAGGCTGGTGAAGCCGCTCAACATCGCCGCGTGTTTGAGCGCCACGGCGTCGAGCCAGGCGCAGCGCCGGGGGCGGCCCGTCGTGGCGCCGTACTCGTGGCCGATCTCGCGCAGGCGGCGGCCGTCTTCGTCCCGAAGCTCACCGGGGAAGGGCCCGGCGCCAACGGCGGTGCCGTAACATTTGACGACGCCGATCACCTCGTCGATGGCCGTTGGGGGGATGCCCGCCCCAGCGCAGGCCCCGCCGACGAGGGGGTTTGACGAGGTGACGTAGGGGTAGGTGCCCCAGTCCAGGTCACGCATCACGCCGAGCTGGCCCTCTAAGAGCAGCGAGCGGCCCTCGCGGATGGTGTGGTGGGTGAGCGGCAAGGTGTCGATGATCTTGTCGCCGAGGCGATCCGCCCAGTGTAGGAGCTGGGCGCGGACCACCTCATACTCTAAGGGCGCCTCCTCGTGGTCCACGAGCTTACGGTTGGCGCGCAGGATGAGGGGCTCCAGGCGCTCCTCAAGCACCGCCGGGCGAAGCAGGTCGCCCACCCGCAGGCCCCGGCGCGCGGCCTTGTCGGCGTAGGCCGGGCCGATGCCCCGTTTGGTGGTGCCGATGGACGCGCCGCGGCGGTCACGCTCCTCAAGGCCGTCGAGCAAGGGGTGAAACGGCAGGATGAGGTGGGCGCGCTCGGAGATGTAGAGGTTGTCCGTGCGTACGTTGGCGGCCTCGAGCGCGTCGAGCTCTTGGATGAGGTTCGCCGGGTTCACCACGGTGCCCGCGCCGATGAGGCAGGTGGTGTTGGGGTTGAAGATCCCTGACGGCACGATGTGAAGCTTGAACGTGCCGTGCTCATTGATGACGGTGTGACCCGCGTTGTCTCCACCTTGGAAACGCAGCACCATGTCCGCGCTCTGGGCCAAGTAGTCGATGACTCGACCCTTGCCCTCATCGCCCCATTGGGCGCCGACCACCGCGACGACTGGCATTCCCGACTCCTGGCCTAGAGGTTCGCCGCGTGTTGTACCCCACGCTCAAAGAGCGGGAGCCCGCTCCCTGACCGCTCGCCGCGGTGGGCGCGGGGGTGTTGGCGGGGGAGGATGTGGTCCTCTGGATGAGGCATCAGCCCGAGCACGTTCCCGGCGGGGTTTGTGAGCCCGGCGATGTCCCCTTCGCTGCCGTTGGGGTTCTCGGGGTACGACCGGCGCGCCGCCCGTGGCGCTGACGTAGCGCAGGGCGGCCAGGCGGTTGTTGCGGGCGCGTTGGGCGTCATCGGCAGAGGCCAAGCGGCCCTCGCCGTGGGCCACGGGGCAGAGGATGTCTTCAGTGAGCCCTTGGGTGAACACGCAGGGGCTCTTGGCCTCGGGGCGCAGGCGCACCCAGCGGCACTCAAAGCGGCCCTCACGGTTGCGGGTCAAGGTGGCGCGCTGCTCAAACGGGGCGCCGTCTCCGGGCAGAAGCCCCGCGCGCACCAGGGCCTGAAAGCCGTTGCAGATGCCCAAGACCGGGCGGCCCGAGGCGACAAACTCCAGGAGCTGATCGCCGAGACCTGCGGTCAACGCGCTGGCCCAGAGCTTCCCGGCGCCTAAGTCGTCGCCAAAGGAGAAGCCGCCGGGCAAGACGAGCATCCGGTGGTCCATCAGGCGGGCGCCGCCTTGCAGGAGCGCCTGAATCCGCACGATGGTGGGGGCGCCACCCGCGGTCTCGATGGCCCAGGCGGCCTCCCGATCGCGGTTTGTGCCAGGGGCGTGGAGGATGAGGACGGGGGGCTTCATTCTCGTCCAGGGCTCGGGGCGGCCCTTCATAGGCGAGGAGGGGGGCCCGGGCAAGAACTTGTTCCCCCATTGTCACCGTGCGACGACGGCGTCTCAGGCCCCGCTCATCCGCCGATGGGTCCGTCCACCAAGACCGCGCGCACGGGGCTGGCGTCGCCGCCGACGATCGGCAGGGGCAGAGCGATCAAGGTGTAGAGCCCCGGGGGCACGCCTTCCAGCACAACCCCTTCGAGCACGGCGAGATCATGGCGGTAGATCGCCTGATGGGACTCCAAGAGCTTGCTGTCGGGGGGATCCACGCTGGGGGTGTCGATGCCCACGAGCTGCACCCCAAAGCCCACGAGCTGCTCAACAAGCTCCGGGGAGAGGCTGTTGAAGTCCAGGTTAAACACGTCGGGATCGGGCATGGATCCCGTGTAGAACAGCACCCTCGGCGCCCGAGGCGGGTGGGGCAGGTGCTCGGGGCGGATTCGTTCACCCCGGGGCAAAGAGACCGCGTAGACCTCACAGGCGCCGAGGTAGCGCTCTAAGGGCCGCTCGGCGATGTCACATCCGTCGCGGTGATAATGCGACGGCGAGTCGGCGTGGGCCCCGACGTGTAACGTCGTCGTGACGCTCGAGAGCTCCAGGTGATGACCCTGGGCCCACGACATGGCGATCTGCCGCGAGAAGGGCACGTCGCCGGGGAACACGGCGATCCCCGGGTGAATCTTGGGGGTGATGTCGTAGAGCTTCACGCCTTGAGCCTCGCGACGACCTTGAGCTCTACGGCGATGGGCGTAGGCAAGGCGCGCACCTCGACGGTGGTGCGGGTGGCGCCGCTGGGGCCGAGCAGCTCGGCGTAGACCTTGTTGAAGGTGGGGAAGTCCCGGCGCATGTCAATTAAGTAGACCTGGCAGTCCACGATATCTTTGAGCGTGGCGCCTGAAGCCTCCAAGATCACCTGCACGTTCTTGATCACCGCCCGGGTCTGGGCCTCGACGTCGTAGGGCAGGGGCTTGCCCTCGGCGTCCCACACCGGGCCGCCGGGGATGGCGTCGGTGCCGGGCTGGCGGGGGCCGACGCCAGAGAGGAACAGCCACTCGCCCTCACGCCGGGCGTGGGGGTAAGCGCCGACGGGCTTGGGGGCCTGGGCGGTGTTGACCTTGACGCTGCTGGGGGCCGGAGGTGCGACAGGCGCGATAGGTGCGACTGATGCGACAGGCGGTTTTGATGCGACAGGTGCGACAGGCGCGGCGTCGATGGGCGCGCTGGCATACGCCGCGGCGCCGGGCGTCGCGCTCTGCAACACCCCGCGGTCTCCGTGGAAAAACTCGGTGTCGTCCTCATCAAACTCTTGGTCTTTCGCCGCCTTTAACGAAGGCACCAGCCGAACGACCGCCGCCCCCGTGCCATAGAGCGCCTGGTAACTCAGCACCTCCCCCTCGTAGCGGTTGTGCTGGCCCATCAGCGCGCCCAGCCACCAGATGGCCTTACACTTGGAGTCGGCGTTGGCCTGGCTGGTGAAGCTCCGGGCGAGCTGGGACACGTCCTCTAAGCGGCCCTCCCCCAGAAACTCCAGGAGTTTACGGTTCCACTCGTCGTCTTTGGCTGAAGAGATGTGGTCCTGGGCCGGGTCGATGTGCTCGGTGAACATGCGGTTGGAGAGGGCAGTGATCGACAGCGCCACGGCCCGTTTGCCCGTGGCCTTGAGCGCGTCGTTCGCCGCTTTGCCCAGCACCAAGGTCTCGGCGCGGTCGGCGTACATGTTGCAGCTCACCACGCAGGCCGGCAGGCGGTTGCCCGGGTTCAGCAGGCTCAGCGCCATGATGGTGCCGGTGTCGATGGGGAAGCCGTGGGTGGCGACGGTGCGACAGTGAAGGCCCCGCGCGCGACCGGCCTGGGCGTAGGCCTCGGCGAACTGCGGGTCCATCCGGAAGGAGTAGGGGATGGTGCCTAAGTCGTGGAACTCGTCGTCGACGTGGGTCCAGACGGGGTTTGGGTCGGCCTGCATCTGGTGGCCCAAGATGCTCACCCAGCGGGTGCTGTAGAGCAGCAGGAGATCGACGTCTAAGGCGGCGATCTCGGCGGCGACCTGCTCCATGGCCCGGCGAAGGTCGGCGTAGCCGGGGTTTTGGTGGGGGGCGAGGAGCGGCTGGGGCCGGTGGGGGATGAGGTAGCCGCGGACGACGCTCATGGCGCCACCTCGGCGGTCTTGGCGGCGGCTTTGGCCTGGGCCTTGGCCTCGGCGTGGGGCCACTCGACGATGGCGTTGCCCGTGCCGATCACCGTGCCGTAGGCGTGAACCTTGGCGGGGTAGCTCGGCAGGTCCAAGGCGCCCAAGAGCCAGGTGAGGCTGCCATCGGAGCACTCGCTGACCGCGTGCTCGTTGAAGTCGGGCAGCTCAGCGACGAGCTGGCGGGTCTTGCCCTCCCGCATGAGCTTCAACATCCGCATGTCCCAGAGGTGCTGGTTCATGTTGTAGATGTGCTCATGGGACATGTCTTCAGGGGGGTCGGGCTCGACGGTGAAGTGCCGGTGTGACAAGGAGTTGGTCGCCACGAGCAGGGCCCGTTTGCCGGACTGGGCGATGGCCCGGGCGGTGGCGCGGCCCAAGGCCAACATCGTCGCGTCGCCCACCTCGTTGGAGTAGTAGAAGTACGCCCGGTTGGAGCTGAGCACGACGATGGGCTTGTCCCAGCGCGGGTTCACCAGATGGCAGGCGGTGATGGTGCCGTAGTCCACGCGGAAGTTGGGGTTCCGCATCATCTTCATCACCAGGCCCTCACGCTCACCCTCGGCGGCGATGGCCTCGGAGAGGGGCACGTCCACCTGGAGGTCGTAGGTGTAGCGGAAGAGGTTGGGGAAGATGGGGTCTACGGACTTTGAGGCGAAGTGCGGCAGGCCCAAGAGGTGGGTGCCCACCACCGTCTTCCAGTGGGGCGTGTGCACGAGGATGACGTCGTAGTCAAGCTTGTCGAGGCGCTCACGCAGGCGCTCGTAGCCCCAACGAAGCTCCTCCCAGCCGCCTTCGCTGCGGGGCTCGTTCTGGGGCGGGTTCTCGGCGTAGATGAGGTGGGGCGGGTGGGGCGCGAGCACCCCAGCGACGATCTCCCCAGGTTGGTCCGGCATAAATCCCTCCTTCCTCACAGCTTGACGCAGATGTTTTTGGCCTCGGAGAAGAACTCAAAGGAGTGTGCGCCGCCTTCACGGCCCACGCCCGAGTCCTTCACGCCGCCGAAGGGCACACGCAGATCCCGCAGCATCCAGGTGTTCACCCACACCAGGCCCACGTCCAAGGCCTCGGCGACGCGGTGCGCGCGGCGTAGGCCCTCGGTCCAGATCGACGCCGAGAGGCCGTAGCGGGTGAGGTTGTTGAGCTGGATGGCCTCGTCCTCGGTGTCGAAGGGGTGAATCGTCGCCACGGGGCCGAAGATCTCCTCTGTGGCGGTGCGACAGCTGGGCGCAAGGCCGCTCACCAGGGCCGGGGTCAAGAAGGCCCCGACGTCGTGGGGGGCGGGCAGGGCAGGGCGCTCACCGCCGCAGAGGATGGTGCCGCCCTCTTCAACGGCGAGGCGCAGATAGCCCTCGACCTTGGCCCGGTGCTCCAGAGAGATGAGCGCGCCGAGATCCGTCGTGGGGTCGGCCGGGTCACCCACCCGCAGGGCCTTGACCTTCTCGGTGAGCGCGGCGACGAAGCGGTCATAGATTGGGCGTTCAACCAAGATTCGTGAGCCGCAGAGGCAGATCTCGCCTTGGTTGAGGAAGGCCGCGCGGCAGGCGCCCTCGACGGCCTGGTCAAAGTCGGCGTCGGCGAAGACGAGGGTGGCGTTCTTGCCGCCTAGCTCCAGCGAGAGCTTCTTGAGCATCGGCGCGGCGGTGGCCGCGAGGCGGCGCCCGGTGACCGTGCCCCCGGTGAACGAGAGGCCGACGATGTCGGGGTGCTCCACGAGGGCCTGGCCGACCTCGGCGCCCAGGCCATGCACGAGGTTAAACACGCCCCGGGGCGCCCCCGCCGCCTGGATGACCTCGGCGAGCAGGCTGGCCGTCCAAGGGGTCAGCTCTGAAGGTTTGGCGACGAGGGTGTTGCCCATGGCCAAGGCCGGGGCCGTCTTCCAGGTGAGCAGGTACAGCGGCAGGTTCCACGGCGTGATCAGGCCGACGACGCCCAACGGCCGCCGCGCGGTGTAGTTGAGCACGCCTAAGGTGGGGTGGGCGCCCAGGCTCTCGGCGCGAAGCGCGCTGGCGAAGAAGCGGAAGTTCTGAATCGCCCGGGGGATGTCCATGCGCCGGGCCAACGAGACGGGTTTGCCTTGGTCTTGGCTCTCGGCCTCGGCGAACTCGTCGATGCGGGCCTCGATCCCGGCGGCGATCTGCTCCAGCAGCTCCGCCCGGCGCTCGGCTGTCCACTGGCTCCAGGGGCCATGAAGGGCGGCCTTGGCGGCGGCGGCGGCGCGGTCCACGTCTTCAGCGTCCCCGCGGGCGATGAGCGCGTGGACCTCCCCGGTGGCCGGGTTGACGTCGTCCAGCCAGCGGCCTGAAGCAGGCGCCTGGGCCTCACCGTCGATAAAATGTGACAACATCTTGGGAGAGATCAAGATCCACCTCCCTCAGTAAAGTCGCGCCAGTCGTAGGGGTAACGTTCAGTGTCTGGGTCCCACTCGTCCCAGGTCTGGACCTGCTCCAAGCGGGGGAGGTGGTCCGGCGGCACGATGCCCGGCACGATGAACGGCTTCTGGCGGCGCACGGCGTAGGGGTTGCGCAGCTCGACGCCCAGCACACCCAAGACGGCGCGGGCCAAGGTCCAGGTGGCCTGGGGGTTCCAGCCATGCGCGATCTTGATGACCACACCCAAACCTTGGGGGTAGTCGGGGTGAACGATGGCCAGGCCGAGCAGGCCATCGGCGCCCTCTTTGGCCAGGACCGCGCCGCCGCCGGCCTTCAGGATGGTGCTGTCGAGGCGGTTGAAGCCGCCGACGAGGTCGGGGTGGCGGTGCATCGCCTCCCAGATCCAGTCCTCGTCCCGGGTGCGGGCCAAGGCCGCGTAGAGCACCGCCAGCTCTCCCACGGTGTTCGACGCCGTGGGCAAGGAGCAGCCGTCGCGGGCGACCCGTTTGGGCTCCCACGAGGCGCCCAAGAAGCGGCGCAGCACGCCCAGATACGCCTGGAAGAAGGGGTGCTGGGGCAGGTGATACCCGGCCCGGGACCAGCCCATGCGTGGGCAAGCCGCCAAGATCGCCGCGTGCTCACCCGAGCAGCAGTGGTACCAGCGGCGGGGGCGGCGCACCTGACGGCCAAACTGGATCAGCGGCACGTCCAGGGGCGTCTGCATCAGGCCCCACATCGGCTCGGGCAGGAGCGACTGGGCGGCGGAGACGTGCTCCGGGGTGCCGTTGTGGCTGGCGACGGCGATGGCGCGCTGGGGCCAGCTCGTCACCGGGGCCAAGGCGTTCGCCAGGGGCTTGAGCATCAAGGGCTTCATCATGCTGCGGCCGTAACAGAGCACGTCGCCGCCGAAGCTATGAAACACCTCGTCGCCGTGCGCCCAGGCCACGGCGCCGTGAATCGTCGTCTCGCTCACCCCGGCGCGGCGGTAGTCCACCAGCGGCTGCCACTCGACGTCGCGGCCCGTGGGCACGCCGGGCTCTTGTTCACCCAGGGGGCTCGTGGGGTAGAGCTCATGTCCGGGGCGGTTCATGGGGCCTCCGTCGCGGCGCGCGCGGCGAGCTTCTCGGCCACCTTGGGGGCGACCCGCTCCATAAACGCGCGCTGGTCGCGGATGACACGCTCGCTGTCGTGGTTGAAGAAGTCGAACCAGAGCATGAGCCGGTCCTCGGGGTGAAACCGGGCGACGATCTGCTCCGCCACCTCATCAGCGTCGCCGATGAGCGCGTTGTCGGCGGCGTTGTTCACCTTCGCGGGGTCTAAGGTGCCCTCCAAGGCCGTCCAGTAGGCGCCTAACGCGAGCTTCGCCTCGTCTCGGGCGGCGGCGCGGCGCTCGGACACGCTGAGATTGGGCTCCTCGTTCAGAAAGACGAAGGTGGTGCGGGGCATGTGGCCGCGCTGCCAGGGGCCGCCGGAGGGGTGGTACGCCGCCTTCATGCGCCGGTGGGTGTCGTCGATGACCTCCGGGCGGGTGATCGACAGGTTGAACACCTGCACCGGGGCGAGCTGGTTGACCTCTTCTTGCAGGGCCGGGTCGTGGCTGCCGATGATGAGCTGGAGCAGGTCGCGGCGCCAGTCTTGGGGGATGATCTTGAGGCGCTCAAAGGCCCAGCGGGGCTTGATCTCCAGGCGCTCGGGGCGGCCCCCGGCGGCCTCTTGAACCCGGGCCCAGTCGGCGTCGCTGCGGAAGTTGGGCCGGGCGATGTGCATCGGCGGGGTGTCGTCGCTGCTGATGGTGTCGCCCCGAAGCAGCCGCAAAAAAATGCGACATGCTTCAGTGAACACGAGGCCCTTCACCACGGGCCAGGCCGCGGCCTCGATGGCGTCTCGGGGGCCGATGCCGCTGGCCTCGTTCATAAAGTCGAAGCGCCCCGCCGAGAAGCCGACGTGGATACGCCGACGCTCCTCGGGGTTGAGGCCGTGCAGGGCCAAGGTCGAGGCGATGCGCTCGGCGTGGGCGATGGGGCCGCCCATACACACGATGTTCATCACCGCCGAGCCCATCTCGATGCGCTGGGTGCGGTGAAAGGCCTCTTGGGCCAAGGCCAAGAGGTTGCAGTTCAGGCCCACCTCCCCCTGCCAATGGGGGATGACCGGGCGGCGGTTGCCCTTCTGGACCTCGCTGGAGAGGTGGCTCTCGGCCACCCACGCCACGCCGTAGCCCAGCTCATCGGCGGCCTTGAGCTGGTCAAAGAAGCTGCGGAACATCTGGGCTTCGCTGGGCATCACCCCATGGGCGGGCGTCTGGGAGATCGAGAAGAAGATGTCGTACTGCATGGTCCTCGCTCCGGGGATGCTCGTTCAGATGCTGCGGGTGCGGCCACCATCGACGGCGATGGACTGGCCGCGGATGTAGGCCCCGGCGGGGGAACACAGAAGCGCGATGAGCGCCGCGGGCTCTTCAGCGCGGCCCAGACGACCTTCAGGGATCTGGTTGAGCCAGGCGGCGCGGATGGCGTCGGCGTTGGAGCCCACCCGGGCGGCGTTGGCCTGGGCGAGGCCGTCGAGGCGCTCGGTGTCGGTGTAGCCGGGCAAGAGGTTGTTGATCGTCAGCCCCGGCGGCAGCTCTTGGGAGAGCGACTTCGCCCAGCCGGCCATGGCCGCGCGGATGGTGTTGCTCACGCCTAAGTTGGGGATGGGCTCACGCACCGACGTGGAGAGCACGTTGACGACGCGGCCATAGCCCGCCTGTCGCATCCCCGGGACAAGGAGCTGGGTGAGCGTGTGCGCCGCCAGGACATGCCGGTTGAACGCGACGGAGAGCGCGCTGGGGGCGGCGTCGAGGAGCGGGCCGCCAGGAGGGCCGCCGGTGTTGTTGAGCAGGATGTGCAGGGGGCCGCGCACCTCAAGTTCATGCTGCACCGCAGCAATCACGCTCGGCAGGTCATCCAGATCCCCGACCAGAGCCGTTGCATCCGGGGCGCCCAGGGCACGAAGCTCGTCCGTGAGCCCGGCGAGGCGATCCGCGCGCCGGGCCAAGGCCACCACCCGGCAGCCCAAGGCGCCCAAGGCCAAGGCGGTGGCTCGGCCGATGCCGCTCGACGCGCCGCAGACCAAGGCCGCGCGCCCCTCCAAGCTCATTCGGTCGCGGGGGTCGTGGCTCATCGGGGGCGCCTCCGGGGGACTGCCCTTGTAACCTACGGCTCGGCGCGTCGGCAGCGCGCCGGTCAGCGCAGCGCCTCTTCGTACACCAAGGTCTCGTCGCCAGCGGGCGGCAGCCAGGGGCTGTACTCCGATGCGCGCTCAGGCTCTAGGAGCTGCTTGATCCAGGCCGTGGCCACGGTGTTGATCTGGGCGTGGATGTCTTCAGGGGCGCGGTAGGGTGGGTCGCAGTCGGGGTAGGTCGGCACCAGATCGCAGGCGTCGGAGAAGCTGTAGTGCCCCGCGCCGTCGATGCCCAACAGCGCCCGCGGCGTGACCGTGAGCAGCTCGTAGTCGGCGACGGGCTGGGACTCCCAGGGCGTGAGGTCGTCTTGAAGGCCGGAGAGGATGAAGGTGGGGATGTTGATCTGGGGCAGGCCGCCGACGAGCACCTCATGGCCCGCGGGCGACATCGGCAAGGCCGCCCAGGCCCGGGGATCGTGGCCGCTGAGCGCCTCTTCGCTGGGGTTGTTCGTGGACCACGTCACCAGGTCTTCACACAGCCAGCCGCCGACGCTGTCGCAAAAATTCGCCGATGCGACGACGTCTAAATCGGCCCCGGCGACGGCGAGGCTGGTGTAGCCGCCGAAGCTGTGCCCGGCGACGATGTAGCCCGCGTCGGCGTCTACGCAGCCGTAGATCAACGACTCGGGATCGGCGGACAGGGCGATGAGCTGGTCAAAGACGGCGGCGACGTCTTGGGGGCGGCGCTCCATCAGCTCCACCCGGGGCGTGCTGTTGTCGAAGAAGGTGTTGCCGACGTGGTCGGGCGCGGCGACGAGCAGGCCGTGGCTGGCGAGGCGCTCGGTGAAGAAGATCGACTGAAAGCGCACGCCGCCGTTGCCGTGGGAGAAGATGAGCACCGGCAAGGGCGCCTCACAGGCCGGCACGCCGTCCTCTAAGGCGGTGCCCGCGATGAGGTCGTCGTACTCGTAATAGCTGCCCTCGTCGGCGCTCGACGCGGGGAACCAGAGCTGCGTGGGCAAGATGAGCCCGCCGGGGCCCTCGGTCTCGACCTCTTCAGTGCCGATGAGCGCCGGGCCCAGCGCGTCTGGGGCATAAAACGGCGCCGGGGCCGTCTCAGGGGCGCAGGCGGCGAGCAGGATCCAGAACATGAGGGCTCCGAGGGTGAGGGGAGTGGGCGGTTTGAGCAGGCTTAGGACACGAGGGCTTGGAGCTTCGCGCTGCCGTCGGTGAAGACGGGCCAGCCGTCGCCGACGAGGACCGCCTCGAACCTGCCCAAACTAAGCACGCGGGTGATGCTCTGGAGCGCAGCGTCACGATCGTTGAGCTTCGCGTCGGGCAAAAGGTTGAGCCGCCCGCCGACATGACCCCGCACCAGATCCCCGAAGATCACGGTGTCGCCGATGACAAAGGCCAGCTCACCTGGGGTCTTGGAGCCGCTCAGGGCCACGAGCCGCATCCCGGCGACGGGGGTGTCGCCGTCTACAAAGAAGGCGTCGCAGAGGATCGGGAAGCCCACCCGCTCGGCCTCGGGGGCGCCCACCTTGGCGCCGAAGCGTCGGGAGAGCTCCACCACGGCCCGGGTGTGGTCGGAGTTGGAGACGAAGATCCAGGTCGCGCCGCCGAGGCTGTCGAGGTGTCTCAGGTCATGGGCGCTCATTGGCATCGGGTCGATGAGCACGTTGCCTTCGGGCCGAATCCAAGCCCAGCCATTAAAGTCGAGGTTCCGCGCCTCATCGAAGCCCGACCATGTGAAGAGGTCGGGGCGGTGTGTCGCCTTCATGTCTCGCTCCAGTGTGGTGTCTGAGCCTCTATCCCGCAGAAGAAGCGCGTGAATGCCCGCGCGGTCGTAGCCGTGGTTGCGCCGTCGCCCTCCGGGGCTGTGGAGACCCTCATGTTGTCCCGCTTCGCCTGCTTCGCTCTCGCCCCCCTGGCCTTGATGTGTGTGGGCGTTGGATGCCAGCGCCCGGCCCTGCCGCCCAACCTCGCCCCCGGCCACGTCCTCGTCTACCGCACCGCAGACGGCTGGGAGATGGACCTTCGGCGTTACCCCAACGACGGCCCCCCGGTGATGTTGGTGCACGGCATGGGCGCCAACCACTACAACTGGGACTACCGCGATGACGTGAGCTTCGCCTATTACCTGCACCAGCAGGGCTGGGACGTGTGGGTGCCGGTGCTTCGGGGCGACATGGGCGCCCGGCCCCCCGAGGGCGTCGCCGAGCACGACTACACCTTTGATGATCACGCCCTGTACGACCTCCCCGCCGCGACGAGCGCGGTCTTGGCGGCCACGGGGCACGATCGCCTGTACTGGGTGGGGCACTCCATGGGCGGGATGTTGTTGTACACCTCGCTCTCGATCCTGCCCGAGCGCATCGCCGCCGGGGTGGCCATCGGCGCCCCGGCGAACTTTGAGGAGCAGCGCGGCATCCACCGCCTCGCGCGCACGGGGGGCTGGCTTGTGCCCAAGGAGGGCCAGCTCCACAACCACGCGTTTTACCGGGTGGCGCGGATCTTCGGCAAACGAAACCCGATGTACACCGTGCTCGCCAACAAGGACAACCTGGACTGGCCGACCACCCGGGGCCTCGCCCGCGCGGCCCTGGAGGACATGTCCCGCCCCACGGTGCGACAGGTTCACACCTGGCTGCGTGAGGGTGAGCTGACCGACCTCGCCGGGACGCCGTGGGTGCGACCGATGGCCGAGCCCGTGCCGGTGCTGGTGCTCACGGGCAGCGCCGACCGCGTGGCCTTGCCCCACAACGTCGAGGCGGCCTGCGCGGTGTACGCCGACTGCGAGTTTCGCCTCTTGGGCAGAGAGACCGGGCTCTCGACCGACTACGGGCACATCGACACCGTCGTCGGCGTGGCCGCCCGGGAGGAGGTCTACCCGATCATCCATCAGTTCTTGGCGTCCCACCTGCCCGACGGCGTGAGCCTGGGCGAGCCGGAGGACGACGAGTGGAGCCCGGTGGTCGAGGTGGAGACCTGGCCAGAGTCGCACGACCCGCCGAAGAAGGTGTGGTCCGCGGACTCCTTCGCCCGCTGAGCCGCTCAGTCCCAGCGCTCGGCGCTGTGGGTCTGGGTGTGGCAGGTGCCGGTGCAGGTGCCCGTGCCGCTGTTGCGGGTGAGGCTGGCGCCATAGGGCGGCACAAAGTCGGCCACGCCGTTGACGTGTTTGGCCGGGGTGGCGACGGCGGTGCCGTTCGTGGTGGTGTCGCTGTGGCAGTCTTGGCAGGTGATGCCTTCGCGGAGGTGATCCTCGTGGGCGCCGCTCATGGTGCCCCAGGCGTCGCGGCCGCTGCTGGCGCCGGGGTGGCAGGCGTCACAGGCCAAGGGCGCGGCGGTGTGGGTGACCGAGCCGTTGTCGCCTTGGCCGTTCCCGTGGCAGTACAAGGTGGAGCAGCTCCCGTTGCCCGCGTATTTGCCCTTGTCAGAGAGCCCGTCCAAGAAGCTCACCTCAGAGATGGCCGGCGTGGCGTCAAAGAGGTGGCCCGCGCTGAGCACGTCGGTGGGCTTGACGTGGCAGGAGCTGCAGTCAAAGGCGGTGTGGGTGTTGGTCTCGACGTGGCGGGTGTGCGCTCTGAACGCCAAGGACGACTCGTCGCTGTTGTCGTCGATGTCTTCAGGGGGCGCGCCGGTCGTGTTGTCGATCCCGCCGTGGCAGAAGGTGCAGTCCGTGCGCCAGCCGTCCTCGTGGCAGGTGTCGCAGCTCGGCGCGACGCTGGACCCGGCGAGGTCGGCGCCGTGGCAGTCGGTGCAGGTCTGCTCGTGGAGCTTGGCCTCCATGCCGTGAACCTTAGGCTTGTCGTAGCCCTCGGGGTGGTAGTCGGTCGGGACGACGTCATCGCAGTCCTTGACCGCGCCGTCGTCGATCCAGGCGGCGATCTTGTCGGTGACGCTCGTGTCGTTGGCGCCTTGGGGCGGCATCGGGTCGCCCTCGGTGGCGCTCTGCTCCCCGCGCAGCTTGGTCATCAAGAACGAGGCGCCGGAGTCCCCGGCCACGACGAGGGTGCGCCCGTCGTAGAGCGAGGAGGGCACACCGACCATCGCCGCGATGGGGTCGGTCTCCAGATCGAGGCCGCCGGCGGGGCCCCCGGCGGGGTTGTGGCAGAACACACACTGCGAGGCGATGAGCTGGGTGAGGGCGCAGTAGCCAGTGGCGGGCGGGCCGGTGTCATCGGCGCCGCTGTCGTCGGTGACCACGGGCGGCGTGTTCTGCGGCAGGTGGATCTCATCGTCACAGGCGACCAGGGCCGATAGGCCGAGCAGGATGAGGGCGAGAAGCGGCGCGCGGACGTTTTGCATGTGGACTCCAGCAAACCAGAGGATAGCCGTGGGCTGCTGCGCATGTGAGGGTCAAGTGCGTGACGACGCTGTCCGAGCACAGGTTCTGGAGCTTCAACCTGAGCAGGTGCGACGGGCCCTGCTGAGCCGCCTGGGCCTACGCCAGCGGGCGCGTGAGGGCGGCGAGGGCGGCGCGCGGCAATTGTTGCGACAGTTGCGACACATCCAGCTCGACCCCCTGGACGTCCTGGGGCAGAACGCCGAGCTCGTCGCCTTCGCCCGGCTGCCGGGGCTCAAGCGGGGCGAGCTGTTCGGCCACCTCTTGCCGGGCGGCGCCTTCGAGCACTTCGCGAAGGAGGCCTGCCTTCTGCCCGCGGAGTATTTCCCGGCCTACCGCGACCGCGCCGTGCAGGCCCCGTGGTGGCGCCTCGGCGACCGCCTCGCCCGCTTAGACGCCGGGCTCATCCAAGACGTGCTCGACGAGGTGCGTGACCGCGGCCCCTCGGCCCCGGGGATCTGACCGATCGTGGGGCGGTGCGCCCCATCGACTGGAGCGGCTGGATGGGCACGGGCAAAGCGGTGACCATGGCCCTGGAGGTGCTGCGCACACGCTGCGAGCTGGTGGTCGCCGGGCGGCGCGGTCGGCAGAAGGTGTACGACCTGCCCGAGCGCGCCTTGGGCCACCACGCCAGCGCCCCGCCGCCCCCGGAGGTTGACCGCTGGGCGGTGCTGGAGCGTGTGGCCGCCGCCGGGGGCCTGCTCGCCGAGTCCACGGGCCCGTGGTGGTCGTCGCTCTCCGGCGTGCGGCTCAGCGGCCTGCCCGGTCGGATGGTGGACGAGGGCGTCTTGCGCCGGGTGAAGGTGAAGGGCGCCAGCCGCACCTACCTCATGGCGCCGGACTTCTTGGAGGGCGGCGATGATCTGCCCGATGATGGCGCGCTGCGGGTGCTCGCGCCCCTGGATCCGCTGATCTGGGATCGGGCCTTGGTGAAGGCGGCCTTCGGCTTTGACTACGTCTGGGAGGTCTACAAGCCCGCTGACGGCCCGGCGTTTTGGCTGGTACGTCTGCCCGCTCTTGCACCAGGGGGAGCTCGTGGGCCGCATCGAGGCCCGGATCGAGACCGAGCCCAAGAAGAAGGCCAGCCCAGGCGGCGACGGCCCGCGCCTGCGCGTGGACCGGCTGTGGGAGGAGCCCGGGCGCCGGATCGATCTTGACGCCTTGCGCCACGCGCTCGGGGATCACGCCGCGCGCTGCGACGCCGTGCTGGGACCGATCCCGCCCGCAGAGCCAACGCCTGGCTGACGCTCGGCGGCGCGCCTGTGGCAAGATGGGCCTTGGTCAGGAAGGCCCACCCCCATGCTGTTCAGCCGCAAGAAGAACCTGCTCCAGCAGGTCGCCACAAACTCGTGGCGCACCGACGCCGACAAAGAGGCGCTGCTTGAGCAGCTCAAGGCCCAGGATCTCAAGCCCCTGGAGGCCATCCCGCTCATCTGGCACTCCGACGGCCTCGTGCGAAAGCTCGGCGTCGACACGTTCATGGCCAAGCCCAACGCTGAGGCCGTGCGCGCTCTGGTGCTGAGCATGGGCGACAAGCCCAACCACCAGCGCGCCTTCGTGCAGCGCATCTTCGCCCGCATCCCCGCCGACGCGATGCAGCCCATCGTCGATGAGCTGATCTCCCACAAAGACGCGGGCAGCCGCCGCCTGGGCTGGGACGTCGCCTTGGCCTTGGGCGGTGAGCTGCGGGTGAAGTACCTCGAGCGCACCCTGCGTGAGGCCCCCACAAACTTCAAGACCGTGGCCCTGCAGCGCCTCCTCGCCGAGCGAAAGCCCCAGGACATGCTCGAGCTGCTCCTGGAGGTGGCCGACGGCGCCGATGAGCGCCTCGCGGCCACGGCGTATGAGGCCCTGGCCCAGCTCACCGACTCCCGGGTGATTCAGCTGATGATCAAGGGCTTCGCCGGGCATGACGCGGCGGTGCGGGAGATCTCCAGCAAGTTCCTGCGCGAGGCCGCAAAACGTGAGCCCATCGAGATGCGCAAGCGGATGTTGAGCCTGCTCGGCGGCGGCGAAGACGCCACCCGGCGCCTCAGCGTGGAGATCCTCCTGGCCACGGGCGAGCCCCTGGAGGTGCTGCTGGAGATCCTCAAGTTCAGCCGTGAGCTCGTCGGCTGGTTGAGGCAGCGCATCTTGGAGACCCTGCAGATCTTCGGGGATCAGGTCTTGCGCCCGGCGGTGACCCTGCTCAAGCACGAGGACGAGGAGATTCGCACCGCGGCCCTGGTGCTCTCCGAGCAGTTCAACGACCCCCGCATCATCGGCCCGGTCTCGGCGCTCCTCGACGACAAGGACTGGTGGCTGCGGGTGACGGCCTGTGAGACCTTGGGCCGCCTCAAGGACGAGCGCGCCGTCCCGGCCTTGATGAAGGCCCTGGAGGACGACGACGCGCGCTGGGCGGCCATCGACGCCTTGGCGAACATCGGCTCGGCCTCAGCGCTCAAGCCGCTCTCGGGCCTGCTTCGTTCGCCGCGCCAAGAGGTGCGGATGGAGGTCATCCGCGCCTTCTCACGCTTCTCCGAGCCCAAGCTCTTGCCCCTGCTCAAGGCGGTGATGGAGAAGGATCCATCTTCAGAGGTGCGCACCCGCGCCGCTGAAGTGCTGCGCGACATGAGCCAGCGCCTTCACGTCGACTCGGGCAACACCGAGGCCGGCACGGCGGCGGCGCGCTCGGAGACGCTCAAGAAGCCCGTGGATCGTCTGTTGGCGATGGTGCGTGAGCAAGGTGCCAGCGACCTGCACATCACCGTGGACGAGCCGCCGTTTATCCGGGTGAACGGCGAGATGGTCCGCATGGACATGAAGCCGCTGAACGCCCAGCAGACCGAGCAGATCGTGATGAGTCTGCTCAATGAGCGCAACATGAAGCGGCTCATGGACGGCGGTGAGGCCGATCTGTGCTACGCCGTGCCTGAGGTGGGCCGGTATCGGTGCAACGTGTTCCGCCAGCGCCTCGGTCTGTGCGCGGCGTTCCGGGTGATCCCCAACCTGCCGCCCACCTTCGCCGACATCCGCCTGCCGGGCCGCCTCGCCGAGCTCCTCGATTATCACCAAGGGATCATCGTGGTCTCTGGCCCCGCGGGCAGCGGCAAGAGCACCACCTTGGCCGCCATCGTCAACCTCATCAACGAGTCCAAGGCCGACCACGTCATCACCATGGAGGACCCGATCGAGTTTGTTCACCCGATCAAGACGGCCCTGGTGAACCAGCGTGAGGTCGGCGCGCACACCGAGTCCTTCGCCCGGGCCCTGCGCGGGGCCTTACGCCAAGACCCAGACGTCATCGTCGTCGGCGAGATGCGTGACCCAGAGACCGCGCGTATGGCGCTCACCGCCGCCGAGACGGGCCACCTCGTCGTGGCCACGATGCACACCACCAGCGCGGTTCAGACGGTGGAGCGCCTGGTGAAGTCGTTCCCCCCCGACGAGCAGCCCCAGGTGCGTATGGCGCTCTCCGAGGCGCTGAAGTACGTCGTCAGCCAGTCGCTTGTGCCCCGTCGCGACGGCAAGGGCCGCGTGGCGGTGTTTGAGATCCTCAAGGGCACCAGCTCCATCGGCACGCTCATCCGCGACAACAAGACCTTTCAGATCCCCTCCATGATGCAGATCGGCCAGAACCAAGGAATGCAGACCGTAGACATGGCCTTGATGGATCTGTACGAGGCGAACCTCATCTCGGCGGAGACGGCCTGGATGCGCGCCGAGAAGCCCGCCCTGTTTGAGCCGATGTGTGACCCGGCGTTTCTGGCCGGCGGCGGCGCGATGTCGGCGCTGGGCGGCGGGAGCAAGGCCGATGAGCCCGCCGCGGCGACAAAGGAAGGTGCGGCGTGAGCGAGAACCGAATCGACCGTTTCCTCAAGCTGATGAAGGACCGCGGCGCGTCCGACCTGCACCTCTCTGTGGGGCGTCCGCCGATCTTCCGCCTCGGCGGGCGCATGGACCCGATCCGCTACAGAGTGCTGGACGACAACGACTTCACCGGGCTCATGCAGCCCGCCACACCTCCGCACATCTGGGAGAGCTACGTCGCCACAGGGGACGCCGACTACGCCTATGAGCTGCCCGGCGTCGCCCGATTCCGCGTGAACCTGTTCAAGCAGCAGCGCGGCATGGGCTCGGTGATGCGAATCATCCCCACGAAGATCATGACGATGGAGCAGCTCAACCTGCCCGCCAGCGTGAAGAAGCTCTGTTACCTCAAGGGCGGCCTGGTGTTGGTGACCGGGCCCACGGGCTCGGGCAAGTCCACCACGCTCTCGGCGATCATCAACGAGATGAACGAGCGGCGCCCGCTGCACTTCGTCACCATCGAGGACCCCATCGAGTTTGTTCACCCGAACAAACGCTCGTTGGTGAGCCAGCGCGAGATCGGCCCGCACTCCAAAAACTTCACCAACGCCCTGCGCGCGGCGGTGCGTGAGGATCCCGACGTCATCCTCGTCGGCGAGATGCGTGACCCAGAGACGATCGAGATGGCGCTCAACGCCGCCGAGACGGGCGTGCTCGTCTTTGGCACGCTGCACACAAACTCGGCGTCAAAGACGATCGACCGTGTGGTGAACGTCTTCCCTTCAGATCGTCAGGAGGGCGTGCGCGGCGTGCTCGGCGGCGTGCTCAAGGGCGTTCTGGCCCAGCAGCTCCTGCGGCGCAAGAAGGGCGGGCGCGTGGCGGCCTTGGAGATCCTCTACGGCTCAAGCGCCTTGGCCTCGATGATCCGCGACGGAAAATCGCACCAGATCGGCGGCCTCATCAGCACAGGCAAAGCCCAGGGCATGATCTCCATGGACGACAGCCTGCGGCGCCTGGTGAACGAGGACGTGATCGACCCCCAGGCGGCCTTGGAGAAGTCTCTGGACAAGGACGAGATGCGCAAGTGGCTGAAAGAGCGTGGGGTCGAGGTCGCTGACGACGGGGGGCACTGAGCCGTGGCGTCGCCGGGGCCGCCCGCCGCGTCGCCCGCTGGGCCCCCGGCGCCGAGCGCGATCTTACGCGCGGCGCGCCTGCGGCTGGGCTTGACCGGGCGAAATGTTCACCTGCATGTGGAGATCGAGGGCGACCGCGTCGTTGAGGTCGACACCGACGCACGAACACTGCTCAGCGCCGAGCCCGCCCAGGCCATCGGCAGCCTGCTCAAGCTCGACGCCTTGCGGGGGGTGTGGCGGCGTCTCAGCGCCCCGGGGGGCCGGGCGCTCCTCGTGATTCAGGCCGACACGCCGTCGCTGCAGGCCTTGCCCTGGGAGCGTCTCACCTTCGCGCCCCCGGCGGCCAAACCCGTCGTGGCGCGGGTGACCGGCGAGGGCCCGGCGCGCCCGCCGTCGCTGTGGGGCCTGCGCCTGCTCAGCTTCGCGCCCCCAGGAGACGCACAGTCCGAGCGCCGCCTCGCCACGCTCACCACGAGCTGCGCCAAACACAGCCTCGCCCCGCCCCTGGTCCTCACCAGCGCCCAAAACAGCGCCCAAAACAGCACAGAGGACGCCACGGTGCTGTGGCTCGTGGGTCGGCCTCCGGCGCTCACCGAGGCCATCGACGGCGGCGCCGTCTCAAGCTGGCTCTCCGCCGCGGAGCTCGTGGTGTTCGCCCTCGTGGGGGAAGAGAGCCGCAGCCCCCGCGCCCGCTCCCGTCTCGCCGAGCAGGCCTTAGAGCTGGGCGCCCGGGCGGCCATCGCCTTCGCCGATCCCAACGTCCACACGGTCACCGCGGCCCAAGACGCGGCCCTGTTGGCGGCCTTGGCCGAGGAGGCGCCGCTGTGGCGTCTCGCGCAGCTCGGCGACGCCCCGGTGCTGCTCGCCGCGGGGTTGGACGAGCTGCACCAGCCCGCGGCGCTTCGGGCGTGGCGCCCCGCGGGCTGGAGGCTGCCCGGCCCCGACGCCGCCGCCCGCCTCGACGCCGCCCGGCGCTACGCCCAGGCCCGGGACTCGGCCTATGTCGGCGTAGAGCATCTGTGTGAGGTCGCGCGCTCTGGCGCCGCCCCGCGCCACCCCCAGGGCCCGCGCCCCTGGCTTCACCTCGACCGCCTGCCCCGCCGGGCGCCAGACTGGACCGGAACGCCCCGCCTCAAGGCCCTGGGCCTAGATCTTCCCGAGGGCTTTGGCCTCAAGGAGCTAGAGCAGGCGCTCACCGCGGCGGAGCGCCCCGGCACAGAGGAGCTGGCGACCTCATTGGAGGTGCTCGGCGGCCCTGAAGACGGCCGACTGTTCACCTTGCAGCCCGGCGAGTGGCTGGGCCGCGACATCCCCGGCCTCTCCCCAGACCACCCACTCTACACAGACACGCCGATGACCGACCCCCGCCTGCCGCGCCGCGCCGTGGAGTGGCTGGGGCCCGGGCGCCTGAACCTGCCGCGGGCGGTGACCCGCCCCGGCGGCGAGGTGGTGGGCCCCGGCGTGATCGAGCTGTGGGACGGCGAGGTGCTGCAGCTCACCCGGGCGACGGCGGTGCGGGGCGTGGCGGAGGGGGAGGGGCCCCCGCGCCCGGGCGCCGCCCCCTGCTGCCCAGCGCGCGCCACCGCGCCGAAGCAACCGGGCTGGGCAGGTGGAGTCTTCGGGCCGACGAGGGGCCCCTCGGGGTTGCGCCCCTCACCCCAGCCGCTCCTCCCGCTCCGCCACCTCCAGGGCCTCCCCCCACAGCGCCAACAACTGCCGCTCGCCACCGCCATCTCGCCACTCCCGAAACGCGGGGGCCTTCGCCGGGCACAAGGTCGCCGCGTAGCGCCAGGCGTCCATCAGGCCCAGTCCACGAAGATGCTCCAGCAGCGCCTTCGTCTGTGGGTCAAGTCGATCTGGGGTAGGCAAGGCCAACAGTCGCCGCCCTCGGGCCTCGGCGGACTCCTCACGAACGGCGCGGGCGGTGCCGTAGAGCGGGTTCTGGGCCAAGGCCTCGGCGCTCAGACCGGCGGCGGCGCGGGCGTCCCCAGCGAGCAGACGGCAGCGCGCGAGACGAACCAGCACAGTCGGCCCCGCGCCCTCCTTGGCCCGGGCCTCCTGATACCGACGCTCGGCCTCTTCAGCCGCCCCACGGCCAACAGCACGTCGCCCAAAGCCGCCAACGCCCCGGCACGGCGACCGGCGAGGGGGAACAGCTCCGCCGCCGCGACGGTCTCGCCCTTCCGAACGCCAGCGCCGCGGGGCTCAGCGCAGGATCCGGCGCCGGGAAATGTTCGGGCAGCGCCAAGGCGGCCTTGCGGTTGAGCACGAGAGGTGCGTGGGGTCCTCGGCCTCAAACGTCTCCTCCAAGATCTTCAGGCGGTGGGCGTCGGCGGGCAGGCCCGTACGACACGGAAGCGCAGATCCTCGACGGTCCAGGCCAGGCTCCAGGTGTGCTCGTGGCTCATGGGGCGGCGCGGCGCTGGGCCCGGGCGATCCATGGCGCCCAGTCGGGGGGCAGCTCGGGGTGGGCGGCCAAGGCGCTGAGCCGGGCGTGAACGAGGCCGCGCAGGGCGAGGAGCGCCTCGTCTTGGGTGGTGCCGTCGGGGCGGCCCGTGGCGCGGGTGATGGACAGCCAGGCGCCGTGAATGGGCGCGCGGCGCTCCAACAGCGAGATGTCTACGGGCAGACCCAGGCCCCAGCGCGTCGGCGAGGCGGGGCAGGGCCTCGGCGAAGCGTTCGTGCTTGAGGCCCACCTCCAAACGGTCCACGGCGTCCTTGAGCGTGACGGTGAGCGCTACGTCGGCCCCAGAGCTTGAGGCGCGGCGAGAAACGACCGGCGGCGGCCAAGGTGTCGGCGCGGTCCAGCGCCTCGGGGGTCGTCACCAGCCAGCGGGCGAGGCCCACCGCCAAGAGCGCGCCGCCCGCGGCCTCGTCGTCTCCGGCCTGGGCGGCGAGGGCCTCGGCGACGGCGCGGGCGTCGGCGGGCAGGGGATCGGCGGCGGTGGGGCCGGGCAGAGACATCACGCGGTCGCGGTGGGCGGCCTGCTCCTTGTCGGAGCGGGCTCACCGGGTCGCCCAAGAAGAACCAGGGGGAGTAGGGCACGGTGAGGGTGGGCGCGTCGCGTAGGCCGCTGAGCCACAACAAGGCGGCGCGGGCGGCGGCCTCGTCGCCTTGGGTGAGGGGGCCGATCATCGACTCCACGGCGCCCAGGCGCCAGCCCCGGGCGAGGCCCACGGCCACGGTGCCCCGGCGCTCTCGCTCAAAGGCCGACCACGCGGCGGGGTCGCTGGGGGCGGCGCGGGTCAAGGCGCCGAAGGCCCGCAGAGGCTCGGCGTCGGGGATCGTGGCCAAGAGCGCGTCGTTGAGCACGCTTGGGCGGCGGGCGAGGGGGTCGCCGTTCAGCGTGGCGGCCAGGGCCGTGGGGAGGTCCACGACGGGGACGGACATCCCCGTGACGGGCGGCGCGTCGGGCTTGAGGTGCTCAGGGATCTCCCGCACCGCACGAAGAAGCAGGAGCGCGGCGGAGAGGTGGTCACCAAAGGAGCATGCCCCCCGTTGGGAGCGCCTGGAGCCAGCCGCCGGGCAGGCCAGCGCAACCTCCACGCGCCAGGGGCGTAGCAGGACTCTCTCGGGCGACTCATGCCGCGGACTCTCCCGTCATCGTGATCTTCGGCGCCACCGGGGCATCGGCGCCGCTTAGCCCGGCGCCTCGCCGCCGCCGGCGCCACCTTAGCCCTCCCCACCCGCGGGGCCGGGGCGTCTGGAGGCCTGGGGCCGAGCGCGCGTTCGTGGTCGCCGGAGACGCCACACGGAGGGCCGAGGTTGATAGCTTCGTGAGCGTCGTCGCCAAGTTTGGCCAGGTGGATGGGCTGGCGTACTGTGTGGGGTCGATCCTGCTCAAGCCCGCCCACCGCACCACCGCCGGTGGCGCGAGACGATGCTGCCGACTACCCGCGGCGCGTTCTACGCCATCCAACGCCAGGGCCAAGGCCATGACCAAGTGGAAGACGATGGTGTTCTGCTCACCGGCGGCGGCGACGGTGGGCTGGCGAAAGCACGAGGCCATCACGCCGCGAAAGGCAGCCTGGAGGGGCTGAGTGCGCGCGGCGGCGGTACCTACGCGCCCCGGCGCCTGCGGGTGAACGCCGTGGCCCGGGGCTGGTGAACACGCCCCTGGCGGCCAAACTCCTCAGCCACAGGCCCAGCCTCGAGGGCGGCGGTTGGCCACCTGGGGCATCGTCGGCTGAGGAGGTGGCCGAGGTGATTCAGCTCTTGTTGGGCCCCAAGACGGGCTGGTGGGTCACGGGGCAGGTGTGGGAGACGTGAACGGCGGGCTCGCCAGGGGTGAGGTCGACGGGGGTGGCAGCTCCAGCGGCCCCAACAGCGCCAATTCAGCAGAGGCGACCCAGGACTCCGGCGATCTGGAGGTCGGATGACTCGGTGATCTCGGCGTCGCACAGGGGCTGGAAGCTGTGCGGCGTCGGGCACGCCCCGCGGCACCACGCGCCGAGGCAGCCGGCGGCGGGGCCCGCGCTGAACCCCGGCGCTGTCCTCAAAGACCACTGCCCCGGGCGGCGGAGCAGGCCCAGGCGCGCGGCGCCGGTCGGTGGGGTGCAGGTGGGGCTTGTGGAGACGATCACCGCAGACGCGGCAGGCGACGAGGGATGACTATTCGGCGAAGGCCAGCGCAGAGCGATGAGCGCGCGGTCAGCGTGGGGCCGATCGCTGGAGGTGACGAGCGCCACGCCGCCCAGGCGCGAGCGGCGGCGCGCGCACGGCCTCAAGGAGCGCGCCGGGCACGAAAGCGATCTCACCTCAGAAGAACACCACCTCGACGTAGATCTCGCTCACATGGCGTCAGCCAACGTGATATTGCTGACCTCGGTGGGCGAGGCAAACCGGCGCGCTGATTACACGCGCGGCGGCATTGACGGCGTCTCGGGCGATGTCTAACCACCGCAGCAGTAAAGACCTTGTTGTCAGGCAGGCCCGGGTCGGGCAGGCCTCTCTTTGGCGAGCGCCCGGGTGATGACTTGAGTGGCTGTGCCGCGCGGGAGTCAGAAAGGAGGTGCCGTCGAGGTCGAACAGTGCGCCC
>JADKFE010000048.1 GCA_016717595.1 Deltaproteobacteria bacterium
GACGAGGTCGGCTTACGGGACGACCCACCCACCCCAACCTATGCGACAATCCCCGACGCTCTCCCCACGCGCCGTCGCGATCGCCTCTGCTCACCTTCACCCTGGAGCCCAGATGACCGCCCCGGCGACCCGCGCGCCACCTCGCCACCCTGGCGGCGCTTCTACGAGCGCGGCTGGATGGCTGGCGCCGCGGCAACCTCTCTTGCCGCCTGCCCGACGGGTCCATGGGATCACCGCGCTGATGCGCCCCGAAGGACAACCTGCGCGAAGACGACTTCTTGCAGATCGCCCTCGACGGCCAGATCTTGCGCAAAGGTCGGGCCCAGGACAAACCGTCTACCGCCGCCGCCGTTCACCTCGCGCTCTACGATCGTTTCCCCGGCGCACGTTACGTCGCCCACCTCTTGCCCGCGGAGGCCCAGCTCGTCGCGCGGATGGCGCTCTCGGATGAGCTGCCCTGCCCGCGCCTGAGCACCTCAAGGCCCTTCGGCATCTGGGAGGTCGGCCCGGAGATCACCATCCCGGTCTTTGAGAACCACCCCGACGCCCCACGCATCGCCGGGGAGATCCGGGCGAGGGTCGCCGCCAGCCCGCCGCGGGTGCCCGGCCTGCTCATCCGTGAGCACGGCCTCACCCTGTGGGCCAGCTCCGCCCAGCGGCTCGTCAATCACGCCGAGGTCTTTGACCACCTCTTCCGGTTCATGCTTCAGGCCCGGATGGCGGGCTTGGACTAAACAACTCTTGACGACGCAAGAGAGATCGGGGTTGGTTATGCTCTCGGAGACCCGCCGGGAGCCCCTGTGAACCCAGTCTTTCTGTTCATCGTCTTCGCGGCGTTCATCGTGGCCGCGCTCAACGGCACGATGGAGGCCACGTCCAAAGGCGCCTTTGATGGCGCGAAGTCGGCGGTGGACCTCGCCTTGGGCCTCGTGGGCTACATGGCGCTGTTCTTGGGGTTGATGAAGGTGGCAGAGGAGGGCTCTTGCGCATCTTGGCCCGGGCGATTCGGCCGGTGATGGTGCGGCTCTTCCCCGATGTGCCCCCGGACCACCCGGCCATGGGCGCGATGATCATGAACATCGCCGCGAACATGATCGGCCTCACCAACGCCGCCACGCCCTTGGGCATCAAGGCGATGCAGGAGCTCAGCCGCCTCAACCGCCGCCCCGGCGTGGCCACGAACGCCATGGTGCTGTTCTTGGCGATCAACACCTCCGGCCTGAGCATCTTGCCCACGGGCGTGATGGGCGTGCGGGCCTCGGCGGGCTCGGTGGACCCCTTCGGCATCATGGCGCCCACCTTGTTCTCGACCTTCACCGCCACCGTCGTGGCGATCGCCGCCACCAAGCTCTACCAGCGGATGAGCCGCTTCTCCCTGGACAACGAGCCCATCGTCGAGGGCGAGGCCCAGGCCGCGGCGGAGGAGAGCGCCCAGGTTCAAGCCTTGATGGCGGAGTCCCAAGAGCCCGTGAGCGACCGCGCCGTGCTCATCCTGCGCCTCGTGTTCGTCTCGGCCTTGGCCGTGCTGGTGCTGCCGGCCTTGGGCGCGGCCTTGGGCCCGGCCTTGGGCCGCAGCGCTGAAGAGTCGGCGAGCCTGCGGGCGTTCAGCACCGCGAGCGGTCAGTGGGTGGTGCCGTCGCTGTTTGTGCTGATGTTGGGCTTCGGCTGGGCCAAAGGCGTGAAGGTGTACGAGACCTTCATCCGCGGCGCCAAAGAGGGCTTCACCACGGCGCTCACGATCATCCCCTACCTGGTGGCGATCCTCGCCGTGGTGGGCATGTTCCGCGGCTCGGGCGCGATGACGACGCTCACGTCCTGGTTCGGTGTGGTCACCGCGCCCTTGGGCATGCCCGGCGAGGTGCTGCCGATGGCGCTGATCCGCCCGCTCTCGGGCTCGGGCGCCTTCGCGCTCATGGGTGAGCTGATCACCACGCACGGCCCTGATAGCTACATCGGCAACCTCGCCAGCGTGCTCCAAGGCTCCACCGACACCACCTTCTACATCCTCGCGGTGTACTTCGGCGCCGTCGGCATCAGCCGCACCCGCCACGCCGTGCTCGCCGGGGTCACCGCCGACTTCGCCGGGTTCTTGGCCGCCACCGCCGTCTGCGCCGCGATCTACGGGCACCTGCGCTGAGCGGCGGCGCCTGTGCTACGCTTCACCAGGTCAGGGCTTGGTGAGGCGACGATGCGAAACCTCCTGTGGTGCTTGGCGCCGTTGGCGCTGATGTTTGGCTGCGGCAAAGTGGCCGAGTCCTGCGAAGACATTGAGCTGATCAACAGCGACTACGAGCCGATCGAGGCCGAGTCGGGGATCCGCTACTGCGAGACCGACACCGAGATCGACAGTCTGAAAGGCGGCGCCTTCATCCGCGACGCAGCGGTGACCTGCCCTGAGCTCGTCGGCCCGGCGGCCTGCCCTGAAGACCAGCTCAGTGAATGTGACTGCGGTGACGGGGAGGTCTGCGGGCTCAACATCGAGGGCTACGGCCACTGCGAGTGTTACGCCCCCTGCGCCACGGACGCCGACTGCGACGCGGACGAGGTGTGTTTCTGCGCCAGCCGACGGGATCCTACCCAAGCCGGGCACAACATCATGCACATCAACACCTGCCTGCCCAGCGAGTGTGACGGCCCTGACGATTGCGGCGGAGAGCTCTGCGGCGTGGCCCTGGACTCCTGCCAAGGCGCGGCGGCCCAGCGCTGCCACACCGCTGAAGACGCCTGCGACGATGACGGCGACTGCGACGGCAGCGAACAGTGTACCTACGCCGAGTCCGAGGCCCGCTGGACCTGCCAAGTGAAGTCGACCTGTGAGTGAAGGCCGCTGATCCTCAGCCGCCGCCCCCCTCCTCGTCGGGCAGCTCCCGCAAGACGAGGAGGAGCGCGCCTTCAGCGACCTCTTCGCCCTCCTTCACCTTGACCTCGACGACGACGGCGCGTTTGCGGGCGCTCAGGCGCTCGACCTCACGGTCACCCTCGATGATCACGAGGCCTTGGCCCCGGTACACCGTGTCGCCGGGGCGCACGAGCAGCTCGACGCCGCCGGGGAAGTTCGCCCGCACACGCACCTGACCTTCACGATCTGCCAGCATCTTGGCCTCCGAGACGATGAAGGCGTCAGTCTACCGGACGTTGACCACGACCTGCTCGGCCCCGGCGTTCACGTCGTCCCACAGGGTCAGGGTGAGCTCGGCGCCGGTCTGCTCCTCCCCGGAGCCCTCGACGGCGGCGGTGAGCTCGGTGTCCCCGGTCAAGGTCAGGCTCACCGCGCCTTGGGCGGCGTCGAGGGGCTCTTTGTCGACGGTGATGCGTTCCCCGGCGTGGGTGATGCGTAAGAGCACGTCGTCAAATGATCCGTCGTCGCTCGGCTCAAAGAGCGCCCAGAGGGCGCCGTCCCGCCAGGGGATGAGCGCGGCGTGATCGGCGTCTAAGAGATCGGTCGCCGCCCCCGCCGGGGGCACCAGGGCGGGGTTGAGCGTGAGCCAGTCCGGTCGCAGCAGCTCCGCGCGGCCTAGGCCTGTGGTCAGCGCGCCGCCGGAGAGGCTGACGGTGAGGGTGACCGGCCCCTCGCCCTCGTTGAGCCCGGTCTCGGGCAGCAGGCCCTCACACACGAGCTCAGCGCCGAAGGACTCCTCGACCTCAAACACCTCGCCGACGCAGCCCGCGCCGTCGCCGAGGATGTGCACGTTGCCGTAACGCTGGCGCACCCAACGAACGTCCGCCGGGCCGGGCGTCAGGGATCCCATGATCAACGTCAGCTCGTGAACGTTCGTGTCATCGGTGGCGGCGTAGGTGGCGAAGCTGTCGCCGTCGAGCTGCGCCCAGCCCGCGCTGGTGAGCGCGGCGTCCTCTTGGGGCCAGGGGCCGCCGGTCCATGAGAGCGCCGCGTCGCCAGAGAACCGGTCGGGGTTCACGTTGGGCTCGGGTTTACAGCCGAGGATCACGAACGCCAGGAGCGGCAGATGTAAGGATGAAGGCAGGATGCGGAGAGTCATGGCCCTGAGTGTACTTCGCCCACGGAGTCCTCGCCGGGGAACACTGTCACCGAAATTGCATTTCAGCCCATTCAACCATGTTTCATTTGATTTCGGGGGGTGCGATCGGCTAATCGTGTGGGCGACAAGAGCCGCAACTGGCGTCACCACGCACCCCCTGGAGAACAAGATGCGCCCCAAGATCCCCCTCCTTCCTCCTCTCGCGTCGGGCGCCAAGAACGGCGCCGCGCTGCTCCTCTCCCTCGCCGCCCTCGGCCTGCCGAACCTCGCCTACGCCGAAGGCAGCGCCCAGTGGACGACCACCCAAGGCTTCTCCGGTGGCGTCGTCTACGTCGATATTCTCGACTACACCGTCGAGTCGATCTCGTGGACGGGCTCAGGCAATGCGGCGGTCACCGACCCGTCAGGCGCCTCCGTGGGCCCAATCAGCTCGGGTGGCAGCCTGGCCCTCACCGCCAACGGCACCTACACGATCACCCTGGGCAACCAGGGCTCATCGACCTGGGATCTCGCGGTCACCGGGCAGATCGACCCGGGCTATGGCCGCCTCTGGGCTTACTCGTGGACCTTCAGCACGGGCGACTACGTCGACAGCCGCTCGTTCAACGGCAGCGTCTACGCGTTGGTGGAGAGCGGCTCAGACAGCGCCGTCATCGAGATGAAGACCAACGGCCTCTCGGGCTTCGCCTGGACCCTCGCCGCGAACAGCGTCGGTGTGACGGGCGCCAACGGCCGCTCCACCTACACCGGCACGCTCACGCCGGAGTTCCCGATCTACGTCAACCCGCCGTCGTTGGCGACTTACTCCTTCACCGCGCCGACGGTGTCTTCGCCCAAGTTCACCTCCGGCGAAGAGGAGTGTGACTACCTCGCGCCGGGCTACACCACGGGCGAGTTTGTGGTCACCAGCGGCTCCGACGGCACGGGGCACATCATCTGTGACCTCAACGGTGACGGCGACTACGACCTCACCAGCGACGACGACCTCCACCTCTTGTTCTCGGTCACCACGGGCGACAACTCGACCACCTGGGACGGCACCGACAACAACGGCAGCTACGTCGAGCCCGGCACCTACAACTGCGTGGCGCTCATCACCGTCGGCGAGTTCCACTACGTCGGCGTCGACATCGAGACCAGCTACGAGGGCTTCCGTCTGTTCCTCGTAGACGCCGCGTTGGGCCGCACAGGCCTCGATATGTACTGGAACGACGCCGAGGTTCAGGCCGCCGAAGGCACGATGCCCAACGGCGCCAAGAGCCTTGAGTCCTCCGGCGGCTCGGGCATCTCCAGCGGCGCGTACACCGATGCCGAGTCCCCAAACGTCAACGCCCGCGCCTGGGGCAACTTCACCTCGGGGAACAAAGGCAACGGCTCGTACCTCGACACGTACACCTTCGTGGACTCCGACCTCTCCTCGGTGTTCACCGTGGACGTGGTGGACGGTGACGTCGACACCGACGGCGACGGCCTCATCGACGCCGAAGAAGAGTGTGAGTACGGCACCGACATCAGCGACACCGACACCGACGATGACGGCCTCACCGACGACGCCGAGGTGGACAACGGCACCGACCCCGCCACGGAAGACACCGATGGCGACGGCCTCACCGACGGCGATGAGGTGAACGAGTACGGATCCGATCCCCTCACCCCCGACATCGACACTGACGGCGACGGCATCGCCGACATCGGCGACCGCGACGACGACAACGACGGCGTCCCCGACTGGACGGAGATCGAGGGCGCCGACACCGACGGCGACGGCGTCCCCAACACGCTGGACACCGACAGCGACAACGACGGCCGCACCGACGCTGAAGAGGCCGGCTACGGCGCCTTTGACAGCGACGATGACGGCGTGCTCGACGGCGACGTGAACGAGTACGGCATCCCCAGCGCCGTCGCCAGCGGCGAAGGCACCACGGACTGCCCCAACGGCACCTCCTTGTTGGAGAACGCTGGGTTTGAAGAGCCCGTGCTGTCCCTCGGCTCCTACAGCTTCTTCGCTGAAGACTCCGTGCCCGGCTGGTTCACCACCGACAGCACCGGGCTCATCGAGATCTGGTCCACGGGCTTCAACGGCGTGCCGTCCTACGCGGGCAACCAGTTCGCCGAGCTGAACGCCAACGAGGCCGGGGAGCTCTACCAAGAGGTGGCCACGGAGATCGGCGTCACCTACAGCCTCGTCGTCAGCCACCGCGCCCGCGTCGGCACCGACGTCGCCCGCTTCTTGGTGGACGGCGTCGAGACCGACGTCTACACCGACGACACGACGGCTTGGGGCGTGTACACCAGCGAGTTCACCGCCACCGCCGAGACCACCCGCCTGGGCTTTGAGGCGGTCTCGACGGGCAGCGGCAGCAACGCCGCGGGCAACTTCTTCGACGTCATCGGCGTGTACGTCGACTGCGGCCTGCCCGATGGGGATGACGACGGCCTCGACGACTTCATCGACATCGACGACGACAACGACGGCGTGCCCTCGGTGGACGAGACCGACGGCGACAGCGACGGCGACGGCCTGCCCAACAGCCTCGACGACGACTCCGACAACGACGGCCTGCTCGACGGCGAAGAGGTTGAGCTCGGCACGGATCCCGACCTCGCCGACACCGACGGCGACGGCCTCAACGACGGCGACGAGCTCGAGACCGGCACCGATCCCCTCATCCCCGACACCGACGGCGACGGCCTCAACGACGGTGACGAGGTAGACCTGGGCACGGATCCCCTCGACACCGACACCGACGATGACGGCCTCAGCGACGGTGAGGAGGTGAACGACTACGGCACCGACCCCCTCAGTATCGACACCGACCGCGACGGCCTCAACGACGGTGAGGAGGTCAACGAGACCGGCACGGATCCCGCCGAGAACGACTCGGACAACGATGGCATCGACGACGGCACCGAGATCAAGACCACGGGGACGGATCCGCTCAACCCCGATGTTGATGAGGATGGACTGGTCGACGGTGAGGAGATCGCGTTCGGCAGCGACCCCTTCAACCCCGACACCGACGCCGATGGCCTCAACGATGGTGATGAGGTCAACACCCACACCACCGACCCGACGATCGCCGACACCGACGGCGACGGCTTGACCGACGGTGATGAGGTGAACGGCTACGGCACATCACCCATTGACGTGGACACCGACGCCGACGGCCTCACCGACGGCGACGAGGTCAGCACCACGGGCACAGACCCCCTGAACGCCGACACCGACGAGGACGGCCTCACCGACGGCGACGAGATCAACACCCACGGCACCGACCCGCTCGACGAGGACACCGACGATGGCGGCATCCTCGACGGTGAGGAGGTCCAGGATGGCCTTGATCCTCTCGATCCGTCCGATGACGTCGTAGACGGCAAGTACGGCGGTGGTCGCGGCGGGAGCTGCTCGACGGCCCCCACCACGGGCGCCTCGGTCGGCCTGCTCGGTCTGCTCGCGGGGCTCCTGCTCCGCCGCCGCCGGAGCTGACCTCAACCCCCGGAGAGATGGCGTCGTCACACACTTGGCGACGGCGCCATCCTCCGGGCTCCCCCTTCTTCTCCTCATTCTTCTCTTCGAGTGTGTCTCATGCTGCTCACCCTCAGCCTGCTCTCCCTCAGCGCTCACGCCCAAGACGACCAGGTCATCGTCTCCGGCGGCGAGATGCCGGACCTCAACGCCCAGCTCTTCCGCCCGTCCATCGACTCCACGACGATGTTCTGGACCGACGACACGGTGATCCTCGACCCCAACACCATCACCGCCCGGGCGCTGCTCAACTACGCCCACGAGCCCCTGATCTACTACCCCACCGACGGGGAGCAGATCGATCTCATCAAGAACCTGCTCACCGCGGACTTGATGATCGGCTTCACCAAGGGCCGCGCCCGCTTCGGCCTCGACATCCCCGTCTTCTTGCGCTCCACGGGCGTCGCGGGCGGCGAGTCGGGCATCGGTGACCTCGGCATCGACGCCAAATACAACCTGCTCAACCGGTCGGACGCGGCGGTCGGCCTGTCTGTGTACGGTCGCGCGGGCCTGCCCACGGCGACGATGTCTTCAGCGCTGTCCTACGGCGGCCTCAGCGGTGAGCTGGGCCTCATCGTGGACAAGCCGATCAACGAGAAGCTGCTCCTCGCGGCGAACGTCGGCACGCGGTTTCAGCCCGAGGTCGTCTTAGAGAACGCCACCTGGAACGACCAGATCTACCTCCGCCTCGGCGGCAGCTACGCGCTGAGCGAGTCCTTCGGCACCTCGGTGGACATCGCGGGCAGCTTCACCTACGCGAACTTCGCCAACCCCGCCGCCGCCCCGGTGGAGGGCATCTTGGGCGCCTGGACCCGCCCCGGCGCGGGTGACCTCGTCCTGCGCGGCGGCGTCGGCACCGCCTTGACCGGCGGCATCGGCGCCCCCACCGCCCGGGTGCTCTTCGCCTTGGGCTATGAGCCCACGGTCAAGAAGCCCGTCGCGCCCGTCATCCTCGACAGCGACAACGACGGCCTGCTCGACAACGTCGACGCCTGCCCTGACAAGCCTGAAGACATGGACTCCTACAAGGATGACGACGGCTGCCCCGAGGCCACGGTCGTCACCTTCCGCTTTGTGGATCAAGACGGCCAGCCCGCGACGGGCCTCGGCTTCACCGTCGCTGAGATGCAGGGCGCGAGCAGCATGGAGCTGCCCGCGGGCGAGCACCCCATGACCATCACCGGCGCCGGCTTCGCGCCGACGGCGGGCGTGGCCAAGGTGGTCGAGGGGCCGCCCATCGAGATCGTGCAGACCGTGCCCTACCTCACCGGCACGATCATCGTCGAGGCCGTGGACGCCAAGGGCAAACGCATCCCCGACGCGAGCTGGCTGCTCAACGACAAGCCCAAGGGCAAGATGCCCGAGGGCAAGGTCGAGACGCTCGTGCGTGTGGGCCAGGTCAAGGTCGGCGCCGAGGCCGAGGGTTACCTGCGCGGCTCGAAGACCGTCGAGCTCAAGTCGGGCGACACCGTCACCGTCGTGCTGGACCTCAAGCCCACGAAGACCAAGGTCCAGGCCGCGAACATCGATCTGGGCGGCAGCGTCTTCTTCGAGACGAACAAAGACATCATCAAGCCGGAGTCCTTCAAGCTCCTCGATGAGGTCGCCAGCATCATGAAGGAGCACCCCGAGCTCAAGCTCGTGCGCATCGAGGGTCACACCGACTCCCGCGGCGACGACGCCTTCAACATGGACCTCAGCCAGCGCCGCACCGAGGCCGTGCGCACCTACCTCATCAGCAAGGGCGTCGAGGCCAACCGCCTGGAGGCCAAGGGCTACGGCGAGACCAAGCCGCTCGTGACCGGCAACAACGAGGCCGCCTGGGCCAAGAACCGCCGCGTCGACTTCTTCATCGTCGAGCGCACGGACATGGCCGTGGATGGCCAGCCCAAGCCCGTCGAGGGCGCGCCCAAGCCCCAGTGAGCTTGAGCGGCGGCTAAATCATTGAAGGTCGGACGGTGAGACGTCCGGCCTTCTTTGTTTGTGTGGGATAGGACTTACGGCTCGCCCACCGTCTCGCCCAGCGCGAACCGGTACGCCGCCAAGGCCGCGTAGTAGTCGAGGCTGGCGTCTACCTCGGCGAGCACGGCGTCGGCGAAGATCTGCTCTCGCTGGTACACACGCAGCAGATCGGCGTCGCCCAGGGCAAACCGCGCCTGCTCGGCGAGCTCAAGCTGCCGCGCGAGCTCCACGGAGCGGGTGGTGGCCTCCCAGCGGACATACGCGGTCTCGACGGCGACGAGGCTGCGGGTGACCTCGGCCACCACACGGTCCTCCAGCCAGCGGCGCTCGGCCTCTAGCTTGAGCAGGTCTGCCCGGGCGCCGTCGAGCTTGCCCTGGGCCTCGCGGCGCTGGAGCGGCACGCCGAACGCCACGCCCACCTTGAGCTCCGTGGCGTCGGGGGTGGTGCCCGGCGGGCCTAAGGTCTGGGCCACGCCGCCTTTGACGTCGAGCTTGGGCTGGAGGCTGTTCTCGGCGAGGCGGGCGAGCACCTCGGCCTCGGCCAAGGCGCGCTCAAGCTGGGCCAGCTCGGGGCGGTTTTGAAGGGCCTCTTGGGCCAAGGTCTCGGCGGAGGCGCTGGCCTGGGGCGTCGGCGTAGGGAAGGCCTCGGGCAGACGAGCCCGGCTGGGCACCAGGGGGCGCCCGGACTCATCTCGAAGGTAGAGGGAGAGCTCTTGTTCGGCGGCGACGAGCCCCCGCTCGGCCTCGGCGCGGCGGGCCTGGCGCTCTAGGATGATGCGCTCGTTGTCCAGGCGGTCGACCTCGGGCAGATCTCCGGCGGCCACTCGGGCGGCGATGGCGGCGTCGCGGGCGAGGGCGATCTGCAGGAGCTCCTCGGCCAAGGCCAGGCGCCGCCCGGCGCTCACCCAGCGCCAATAGGCGAGGCTGGCGTCGCGGGTGACGATCAGGCCCGCGGTGTCGACGATGGCCTCGGCGACCTCCACCCGCACCCCGGCGGCCTGGAGCGCCGCGCGCTCGGCGTCGATGGCCCGGCCTTTGAGCAAGGGCACCGTGAGCCCCGCGACGAGCTCTCCGGCGGGGCCCGTCGCCAGCTCGCCGTAGTAGTCGGGCAGGCCGCCGACGCCGAGGTTGTAGCCCGCGTCAACACGCGCGCCCCACAGCGGCGTGAGCTGGCTGAGGCCGGCGTCGGCGGTGATGTAGTCGTACTCGCCCAAAGGCACGGCGAGGCCCGACGCGCTCCAGCCGAGATCGTAGGCCCCCTGCGCGCTGAGCCGGGCGGCCTCGGCCTTCGCGAGCTCCTGCGCCGCCCGCGCGACCAGGGGTGAGCGCTCCTCGGCGGAGATCAGCACCTCCCCAAGCTCCAGCGGCGCGGCCCAGAGCCCACCCGCGGCCCACAGCGCGGCGAGGAGGCTCATTTGGCCTCCTTGAGCGCGTCCTTGAGGCCCGGGCTCGACAACGAGCCCTCGTCCTTGGTGTCTTGGGCCTTCTTGGGGATCGACGGCGGGAAGTCGTTGAGCTGGCGCCAGAGCTCATAGGCCAAAGGCACGGTGTTGAGCATCACCCAGCCCTTCGCTTTGCCGCCTTGGCGCAGGTTCTTGCCGTCAGGCCAGGGCGGCTCGTTGGGGTCGGGCACGACGAGCACCCGGAACTTGCCTTGGCCGTCGCCCGCGGCGTCTACGAAGGCGACCACACCGCCGAAGGTGCCGACAGCCACAGACGGCCAGCCCGAGAACTGCACCGCCGGCCAGCCCTCAAACTGGAGGCGCACGGGCTGGCCTTCGGACAACAGCGGCATGTCGTTGCCGTCGATGGTCAGCTCGGCCGAGCGCTGGGTGACGTCGGGGATGATCACCACGAGGGGATCCCCGGCCTTCACCTGCTCGCCGCCTTGGCCCGCGACCACCTTCAAGATCACGCCGTCCCGGGGGGCGACGATGGTCTGGCTCTCTTGGCGGGAGAGGCGCACGTCGATCTCGACGACCTTGCCCTGCGCCGCGGCCTCTCCGGCGATGGCGGAGTTGAGGTCGCCGTCCACAGACGCGATGGCGGCGTCGGCCTTCCGCATGACCACGTCCACGTCCAGGCGCGCGGCGTTGAGGTCGGACTGGGCCACGCGCAGGGCCGCCTGGGCGCGGCTGAGGCTCGCCCGGACCTGCTCGGCGCGAAGCTCGGCGAGCTCCAGCTCTCGTGTGGGGGTGAGGCCCTGCTCGTGCAGCGACCGCACCCGGTCGAGGTTCTGTTTGGCCTGAATCGCCGCGGCCTCCTCCGCCGCCACCGCCTCTTGCGCGGCCTGGAGCTTGTCTTCAGCCATACGCACCTGGGCCTCGGCGATGCGCAGCTCCAGATCGCGGCTCTGCTCCAGGGCGCGGATGCGGTCCTTCATCGAGGCGATGCGGTCCTCCAGGGCGTTCCGCTGCTGCACCTGGAGCGTGCGCTCTTGGCGCATACGGTCCAAGAGCGTGGGGTCGTTGTCGCGCAGCTCCACGATGGGGTCACCGGCCTTCACGCGGTCCCCCTCTTGCACAAACCACTCCACGGCGCGGCCGGAGATGGTCGCCTCGACGTTCTGCACCCGCTCTTGGGGGGCGTAGGCGATCACCTGGCCGGATCCCAAGGCCGTCTGCTGCCAGGGCACGACGGCGAGGCCGAGGAGGATCACCCCAAAGGCGATGAGCATCGCGCGGGCGACGGCGCGCACGCTCTGGGGGGTGCGCACGAGGCGCTGGGCGGTGAGGCCGTAGGGCAGCGGGTGTCCAGGCATGGCTCAGGCGTCCCCGGGAGGGGTGGAGGCGGGCGAGAAGAGGCTGAGGTCGGCGCGGCTGTCGAGCTCCACCAAGGCGCCGTCGGTGAGCAGCAGGCGGCGAGGGCAGCGCCGGGCCAGCTCGGCGTCTTGGGTGAACAGGGCCAAGGTCCAGGGCGCGCTGGGGTCGGTGAGGCCCGCGATGAGCGGCGCGCGCTGGTTCACGGGCAAGGCGTCGAGCACACGATCCGCGAGGAGCAGCCGGGGACGGGTGAGCACCGCCCGGGCCAATGACAGCCGCAGGATCTGGTTTGTCGAGAGCGGCGCGCCGCCGGGCTGAAGCTCGGTCTGCATGCCGTCGGGCAGCGCACGAACGGCGTCCCAGAGGTCCACCTGGCGCAAGGCGCGCTCCATCTCGGCCAGAGAGATGTCCGCGCGGCCAAAGCCCAAGTTCTCGGCGAGGGTGCCCATAAACAGCTCGACGCCGCGCACCAGGACCACCTGCTCCCGCAGCTCATCGGGGCGCAGGGTGTGGAGCGGCTGGTCATCCAGGTACACCACCCCCTCCGTGGGCTGGCGCACCCCGGCGAGCAGGTCGGCGACGAGGGACTTGCCCGCGCCGTCGAGGCCCAAGATCGCGACGTGCTCCCCAGGCGTCAGACGAAGGTTGAGGTTTGAGATCGGCGTCATGCCGCTGCGCATCCGCAGGCTGACCCCTTGGGCGTCCAAGGCGGCGGGGCCCTCACCCGCGGGCACGGGCAGGCCGTCTACGGGCTCGGTGCGCAGCTCGACGAGGGTGCCGAGCTTATCGACGGCGGCGACGAGGTCGTAGAAGGTCTCTAACTTTGAGGTGAGCTTGGAGAAGCCCGAGAGCGACGCGGCGACGATGAGCTCCGCGGCGACGAGCTGGCCCAGGGTGAGCTGCCCGTCGAGCACCAAGAAGCCGCCCATGCCCAGAAGCGCCGTGCCCGCCACGGCCTGCAGCGCCAAGCTCGCGAGGATCTGCTTAAACACCACCCGCCAGTGCTCATCCCGGGCCTTGAGGTAGGCGCAAGAGAGCTCATCGGCCCGGCGCATGGCCAGCTCCGCGCCGCCGGGCATCCGAAACAGCCGCGTGGCCAGGGCCACCTCCTCCAGCCAGCCCGCGACGGCGTACTTCGCTTTGCTCTCCTTGAGCGCGGTCTTGGGGCCGTCGCGCCCCTGGACAAAGACGATGGCGACGATGCCCCCCAACAGCAGCAGGTCAAAGGCCAGCAAGTAAGGGTGATACAGCGCCAAGAGCACCAGGCCCACGGCGGACTGGAGCAAGGCGGACACCCCCTCCACCAACAGCGACGCGCTCGCCTTCTGCACCGTCAGCACGTCAAAGAAGCGGTTGAGCAGCTCCGAGCCGCGGTCTCGCTCGAAGCTCTCGATGCGCACCCGGGGCAGGCGCCAGGAGAGATCGGCGACGAGGCGCACGAACACCCGGCGCTGAAGCAGCTCGACGGTGGTGAGCTGCAGGGCCTTGAGCGCCGCCGCGAGGCCAAGCGCGGCCAACAACAGCAGCGCGAGCACGACGATCGGCTGGCGAAAGGCGCCGAACGCCACGGTGTTGATCAACACCTGCACGGCGAGGGGCGTGGCCAAGGTGAGCACGCCCACCGCCGCCGCGTAGATCACGACCACGCCCAGGTCATCCCGCTCGGCGCGGAGCATCGCGCCCAGGCGCACGAAGGGGTTGACGTGGCCGTCGGAGGCGTCTTTTGAGCCGCCCAAGAAGCCCTCGGCCGGGGAGAGCCGCTCGATCAAGAACACCTCGTGCTCTTGGTGCTCGCCGAGGCCGAGGCGCTGGGCCAAGGCGTCGGGGGCGAGGCTCACCGGCGGGGTGCCGCTCGCGGGGCGCACCAGACGTAGGCCGCCGTCGAGCACCGCCCACTCCCCTTGGGCGTCTACAAGGGCCGCGGGCATCCCCGGGCGCACGACGAGGCCGAGCTCAGCGACGGTGCCCCGCCAGCGGGTGGCGCGTAGGCCCAAGCTGGCGCAGACCCGGGCGAAGCGCACGGGCTCGGCGATGGCGTCTACCCCAAGCTGGGCGATCACCGCCGCGCCGCGCCCGGGATCCCACGGCGCGCCCACGAGGGTGACGAGCACCTCCAGGAGCACCACCACCTCGGCCTCGGCGCGTCGCTGACGCTCGCGGCGCTCCACGGGGGGAGAGACCGGCGGCGGGCTCGGCGGCGGGGTCAGCTCGGGCTCGATCGTCATTCCAGCACCTCTCCGCTCAGTTTTGCCACGGGATCTCTCCTTGGCAAGTCGATCACATGCAAATGTTAGAAAAAATGAATACGCGAATGTATGAGCCCAACGGAGAAAAAAGTTTGGTCCTGATCTCTCCGGCGCTTGTGCCCTCCCGATCGTTGGGGTAGAGTTGCCGGGTCTTTGGCAATGGACTGTGAGGTTCTGCTGGTCTGGCTCGGTGCTCTGCACCAGGGCGGCGTTTCGCCGCCTGAGCGCCTTCTTCCGCAAGCTTCACAAGGAAGGCTGTTCCAGAATCCGCTTATCGGCGTAGGGAGCCCTAATCGACGGCGGCCTGGGACAACCCCGCCGGTCGTGGTTCCGCACGTCGATTAGGGCTCCCTACGCCGGCGGATTCAGTGAGCCTTCCATGTCCCTGGTCTTGTAGCTGACCGCCTCACCGTCCATGCCAGAAACAGCCGCCCCTCACCGGGCGGTTTTTTCGTTTTGGATCTTTGGCCGCATGAACGTAAATTTGATTCGTTATGCTTGCAAGCGAATCAACAAGCCAATAAAACGACCACCTAACCCTTGAGAGGTGTTGCCTCATGCCTCATCGTGGTCAGGCTGGTCCAAGCGCCAGCGCCCCTGCTAGCCCCTCACCCCGCATCGAGGACATCCTCGGCCCCCGCATTCGCCTGCTGCGTGACCAAGCCGGGCTCACCCAGACCGAGCTTGGCCTGCTCGCCGGAGGGCTCGCCCCCGCGGAGATCAGCCGCTACGAGACCGGTCGGCGGGTGCCCGGCCTCATCGCGCTGCACCGCCTCGCCCGGGGCCTGGGCCTGCCGATCTCGGCGCTCTTAGAGCCCCAGCCCGCCCAAAAGAGCCCGATGTTCCGGGATCTTGACGCCGTGCTCGCCCGGCTGCGCCTGCAGTCCCCCGTCGTGCGTGACCGCACCATCCGGGTGATGAACATGCTCATCGCCGACGACGCGCCGCTGATGCAGCCCTGAGCGGCGCGACTCTGCTTAGTGCTCCCACAGCGGCGAGACGCCGAAGGGGCCGAGCTTCGGCCACGGCCCCCGCGTCATGAACGCGCCGTTGGCGTCGGGCACGACCTCGGGCGTGGCCTCAGCGTCGAAGAGATCGGGGCAGAAGCTCCACAAGACCCGCCCCCGCGCCGGGGGCAGCGCGCTCAGCACCACGTCCCGCGGCGGCAGCCGGGCGGCGATCACGTCGAGGATGTGGTGATCGTCGCCCGCGGCCTCCCAGGCGATCACCGCCTCATGCTCGGGCAGGTGCACAAACACCGTGTCCAGGCGTCGGGAGAGCGCGGCGTCGGTGAGCACCAGCCAGCCGGGCTCTCGGGTGCCCCAGCGGGACGAGGCCGGGGCGCGGCGGCTGAGCGACGCGCGGAGGAGGAGAAGATCGGCCGCGACGCTCGCCGGGCGCAGCGGGCGGGCGGTGACCGGGACCTGCGCGACGGGGCTGGCGACGAAGCGGCACGTCGGGGTGACGCGGAAGCCATGGCCGGTGTAGATCGGCGGGTCGTCCGTGCTCAGCTCGCTGAGCGGGGTGTGCAGGTCGGCGAAGGCGCAGGCCTCCAGCGAGCAGGCGCCGGGCGAGGCCGCGCCCCCGGTGTGAGGGGCGGGTGCAGACGGCGTGAATCCCGGCGACGAGGCGATCTTCACCGTTGAGCCGCATCGGCTGCATCAAGACGCCGACGTGGCTCACGGCCTCGTCCCCGTCGAACCCCACGAAGGGGGTGGTCACCGAGGGCCAAGGCACACCCACGGCCCCGGCGCGCTCAACGCCCGCGGGCAGCCCCGGGAAGCTCGTCTCAAAGAGCGCGTAGACCTTGGCCCACCAGTCGGGCGAGTAGCTCACCCCAGGGGCGCCGCCGAAGAACGTCATGGGTGAAGACCTCCGCGAGGAGCATACCTCCGCGCGCCTCGCCCGGGCCGATCGTGGCGCCCCATCCGCCAGGATCCTTGGCTGGTCTCGCGCGTCTCCCTGCGCGCCGACGCGCAGATCAGCTATGATGCTCGCCCCACAGCGAGGGTGAGCGATGCAGGGCGTCCCCCTGAACCTCCGGATTCTGCAGCCCGGCCATCCAGACCGCCTCATCTCCCTTCCTGAAGGGGAGCTGACCTTGGGCCGCGCTGATGGCAACCAGCTCATCCTGCCCGACATCGGCATCTCGCGCCGCCACGGCAAGCTCACGCTGCGCCAAGGGGTGCTGGAGTACGAAGACAACTCCTCGGGGAACGGCAGCTACAAGAACGGCGAGCGGGTGGTCAAGACGATCCTCAAGCCCGGCGATGAGCTGGTCTTGGACCCGTTCACGCTGCGGGTGGAGGCCATCGAGGACGCCGGGGGGCTGCAGGCCGAGTCTACGGTGCGCCTCGGCCAGGCACCGCCGCCGCCCGCCGCCGCCGAGGCCGAGGCCCGCCTGGAGCTGGTGAAGGGTGACCCGGCGATGTCCCCGGTGTACGCGCTCACGCGCCAAGGCCTCACCTTGGGCCGCTCCGAGCAGCGCGACGTGATCCTCAACGACCTCGCCGCCTCGCGTCTGCACGCCGAGATCCTCCACCTCCAAGGCCAGTTCTGGCTCAAAGATCCCGGCTCGGCGAACGGCGTCTTCGTCAACGGCGAGCTCACCCGAGAGCGCGCCTTACGCGACGGTGACCTCCTGCGCATCGGCTCGACGGAGCTGCGTTTTAAGCAGAGCCAGGCCGAGGGCCACGACGAAGACGCCGCCGAGCGCACCGAGGCTTCTCCGCCAGCGCCCCGACGCCGCCACGCAGCGCCGAGCTGTTCCCGGCCTCGGTCACCGGCAGCTACTCCCGCGCCCAGCTCGCCGCTGAAGAGGCCCAGCTCGCCGGGCCTTACACCCCGGTGGGTGGGGTGCCGGAGCCTGCCCGAGCGCCCCGCGCCGCCGCCTCCTCCCGCGCCCGCGCCGCCGCCGCCCCCGATGCCGCCCGCGGCGCCGTCGTTGGCCGCCGTGGTGCCCCCGGCGCCGCTCCTGCCCGCCGACCCCACGGCGCCGCCGAGCCTGCCGCCGAGCCTGATCCCGCCCGCCTGGGGCCCCGCCGCCCAGACCGGCGCCTGGGTTCAGGCGGGGCCGACCGGCTGGACCGCCCCCGCGCCCACCGGGGCCTGGTCTCCCACCGGCGCCTGGACCCCTGGCGCGCCCACCGGCGCCTGGCAGAACCCCGCCGCCCCCGAGCCCGCGCCGCCGCCGCCCGCCCCCCGCGCCGCCGCCTCGCCGCCGCCTGCTCCAGCCCGTGCTCGTCGCGACGATCACCTTCTTGCTCATGGCGGCGACGCTGGTGATCTTTAAGGTCATCCGCGACCACACCGAGCGCCCGGTCTTGGCCTCCAACGTGCTCGCCCCCACGGTGACGCCCCTGGGCGCCGAGGCCGCCGCTGAGGTGAAGGAGCACATGGCCGCCGGGAGCAGCTCTTCGCCGAGGAGCGCTACTACGAGGCCACCAACCGCTTCATCAAGGCCCTGCGCCTCGACCCGCACAACGAGGAGGCCAAACGCCTGGGCTACCTCGCCTGTGAGCGCATCGCCGTGCGAGAGCTTCGGGAGAGCTTGGAGGTCAAGAACGCCACCCCGGCGAGCCGCGCGAAGCTGCGCGAGGACGCCCTGCGGGTCGGTGAGCTGGCCCTCAAAGACAAGAACAAAGACAGCCTCGTCACCGCCGAGCACACCCTACGCCGGGCGATGAAGCTCAACCCCGACGACAAGGCCCTGGCCTCCTTAGACACCAAGCTCCGCCGCAAAGCCGCCGAGGTCAAGGCCCCCTGACCGGCGTGGCTCGTCAAGCGCGGCGCGGGGTTAATGAGGCTCCTTCGGAACCCTGACTCTCACCGCGGGTCTGGCCCCTCATGCGCACCCCCTCCCTGCTCCTCGCTCTGGCCGCGTCCCTCGCCGCCTGCCGTCCCCCGGTCGCCGCCGTTGAGGGCGCCGTCTCCGCCCCGACGGGCTTCGTGGACCCCCTCGGCGTGCTCAACGAGGGCGCGAGCGCGTCCGACGTCGCCCCGCGGGCCCAAGCCCTGGCCACCCTCACACGCCACGCCCCCGCTGAAGAGGCCCGGTCGTGGGCGCTTCGGGGCCTGTTTGACCCCGACGACTACACCCGGGGACGTGTGGCGGCGGCGCTCATCCAGCGTGTGGACGAGCCCTGGGCCCTCGCCTTGCTCGTGGAGCTGGTGGGCCGGGCCGACGTAGACCCGTACACCCGAGGCCCCGCCGCCTTGGCCGTGGCCCAAGCCGCCGATCCCGGCGCCAAAGACGCCCTCGTCCGGGCCTTGGCCGCCGTTGAGGAGCCCTGGCGCCGCGCGCCGCTGAACCTCGCCTTGGCCGTGCTCGGCGACGTGAACGCCCTCGCCGAGCTCTCCGCCGTGCTCAAAGGCGGCGACGTGCCGATGCGGGTGGACTTCATCATCGCCTGCGGCGCCGCGGGCCTGCCCCTCGCCGAGCCCCTGCGCGACGGCCTCGACCGCGTCGAGGAGGAGATGGTGCTGCCCCTGGCCGGGGCGCTCCTGCTCTTGGGCGAGCCCCGCGGCGCCTTGGCCATCCGCGCCGCGCTCCTCGACCCCTCCATCGAGCGCCGTTTAGAGGCCATCGACACCCTCAAGCTCCTGCCCCATGAGGACGCGGCCCGCCTGCTCAAGAGCGCCCGCCGCGGCGGCCCCCCGGCCTCCCGTCACTGGGCCACCTTGGTGCTCGTCGCCCGGGGCGAGGCCCCCTTGAGCGAGGCCCTGAACCAGCTTGAGAGCGAAGACCGCGAGCTGCGCCAACAGGCGGCCTGGGCCATCGGCGAGCGCCTAAACCAAGACGCCAACCCCGACCGACGTGAGGCGAGGTTGGCCCGCGCCGCCCTCGTCAACGCCCTGGGGACCACGAGGACGGCGTCGCCGTCGCCGCCGCGCGGGCCTTGGCCTTGTGCGGCACCCCCGAGGAGCTGCCCGCCCTGAGCGCCCGCCTCAACGACGAGTCCATCGGCGCCCGGGTAGAGCTGGCCGCCGCGATGTACACGATCCTGGCGCGGGAGAGGGTGGGGGGTTGATGAGCCAATCCCAAGGTGTTACCCTCACCGCGCTTCGCCACCGGAGGGAACCATGAACCGTCTGCTCCTCGCCCTCAGCGTCTTGGCCGCCTTCACGGCCTGCTCTAGCGTCAACGGCACCGTCGATGGGGAGTCCACCCCGATCAACTCGACGTACATGCTGCAGGATGACGACTACTTCGGCGACGACGGCGTGATCCTCCTCGTGCTCAGCGGCGGCGGGCTGAGCTGTGATGGGATGGATCAGCTCCTGGAGGAGCTGGAGGACGCCGACGACAACGACGAGAAGGCGGACCTTTGGGCGGAGTACCTCCCCCAAGACTTCTGGGAGTGGCGCATCACCCTGCGGGTGGACGACGTCGATGACGACCTCGGCGGCGACGAGATCGAGGGCACGGAGTGGACCGACCTCGTCAACGACGACGATCAGCTCTCGGCCTTGGCGATTCATTACACCGACTGGCCCGATGAGGACAGCTTCTCTTGGTGGGGCTGGGTCACCGGCGACGCCACGGACTATTACGAGGTCTACCACTCGGATGAGGGCGTCGCGCGCATCAGCGGCCACACGCCCAACGAGTCGATCCGGGGCAGCTTTGAGACGGAGATGGTGGACGCCGACGGCGACGACGAAGGGGACGTCTCGATCAACTTCTCCACGTCCCGCTGCTCGACCCTGGACAGCCACTACCTCTAGGCGGCCTCAGCCCGGCGGCACCAGCATCAGGGGGCCTTCAGCGGCGGCTTGGGCCTCGGCCTCGGTCAAGGCCCCGGCGCGGGCCATGTTCTCCAGCACCCGGCGCATGGCCTCTCGGGGCGGCCGGCTCCGCAGGTACCAGCGCTCGTAGCCGTCTTTGGGCGACGGCAGCAGCAGCGCCAAGAACACGGCCTCGGCGGGGGTAAGGTTCGCGGGCGACTTCAAGAAGTACCGCTCGCAGGCCGCCTGAACGCCCCAAAGATCGGGGCCTAGCTCGACGACGTTGACGTAGAGCTCCAACACCCGGTCTTTGCCCAGGGCCTCATCCAGCTCCAAGGCCAACAGCAGCTCGCGCAGCTTTCGAACCAGCGTGCGCTCGCCGCTCAGCGTGAGGTTCTTGGCGAGCTGCTGGGTGAGGGTGGAGCCCCCACGCACCACCTCCCCGGCGGCCTGGTTGGCGGCGAGGGCCTCCAGCACGGCCTCGGGGTCGTAGCCGTCGTGGCGGTAAAACGCCGCGTCTTCAGCGGCGATGATCGCCGCGGGAAAGTAGGGGCTCACCATCCGCAGCGGCACCCAGCCCGGCGTGCCCTCGCCGATGGGGTGCAGGCCGCCGTGCAAACGCCGCACCTCCACCCGACCGCCGCGTAAGGCGTCGAGGCCCTGAACAGCGCCGGACACGCGCAGGTTTGCGAAGCGGGGGGTGAGCGTCCAGGCCCGAGACGGCCACGAGAGCGTCATCGTGGCGCCTAAGGTGCCGTCGAGCTCCGCCCGGCGCAGCTCGGGGACCAAGGGCGCGAAGGGGCTGAGCACCACGGCGGCGGGCTGGTCGGTCATCTCCACGGTGAGCTCGCAGGCCGGGGGTGCTACGCAGCGCAGGGTGAGGTCGGCGTCGGGGCCGCCGCGGGCGCTGATTCGCCCCCGGGCCTCTTGGCGGGGGTCACCGGAGAGGCTCAGGCGCAGGCCGCGCAGAGGCAGGGGCTCGGCGGCGATGAGCGGGTGGTTGAGCGTCAGGGCCTCGGCCTCGACGGTGAGCCGCGGCGGATCCGAGAGCGTCAGCGTGAGCGTGGCCTCGCCTTGAAGCTCGGCGATGGGGGAGGTCACGGTGACGTTCAGCGCCGCCCGCGCGCCGTCGGGGCCGGGCAGGGTGAGCTGCCCCGCGTCGCCCACCAAGGCCCCCTCGCCGCCGTCAAGACGCCCGGAGAGGCCGTCCACGAGCAGGCGCTCCCCGGCGTAGAGGCCCAGAGAGTCCACGTCGATCTGCCAGTCTTTGAGCCGCTCCGCCCGGCCCTCGCCGCCGCCGCCGCCCTCGCCGCCGCCGCCTTGCGCCAGGGCCAAGGCGTCTAGCTGGGCGCGATGAACGGTGATCACCTTGGCGCCGAGGTCCACAGAGACCCGCTCGGCGCTGAGGCCGGGCCCGGTGACCGCGTGAAAGGTGCGGGTGGTCAGGCCCCGGTCGAGGCCTTGCCAACGGAAACCCTGGCGCTTTAGGCCCCGCAGCGCCTCGCGCTCGACGAGGCCCAGGATCAAGAGCACGACGCCCAAGACGCCGACCAAGGCGAGGCCCAGGCGGCGGCGGGTCATGGCTCGGGCACCAACAGGACGGGGCAGTCGGCGTGCTCGGCGATGCTCTCGGCGCTGCTGCCCCAGGCGAAGCGCACGATGGCCGAGGCCGTGTTGTGGCCGACGATGAGCAGATCCACGCCCCGGCTGGCCTCGACCACCCCCGCGACGGCGCTCTCGGCCACGCCCACCTCAAACCTCACCCGCTGGCCGCCCCCGGCGCCGGGCTCCAGAAGCTCCCCCACATGGCCCTCAAGCGCCGTGAGCAGCTCGTCCGCGCTGCGCTCGGTCTCTGGGGAGTAGACGTGCACAAAGCGCAGGTTCGCCTCGACGGCGCGGGCCAAGGCCGCGGCGAGGTTCACCGGGCCGGGGCCGTGCAGCTCCAAGGCGCAGCACAGCGCGCGCAGGCCCACAAACGCCTGACGACCGGCGACGAGCACCGGGCAGCGCGCCTGGCGGATGACCCGCCGGGTGTTGGAGCCGAGCACGAGGCCCTCCAAGCCCCCGGCCCCGGTGTGCCCGACGATGAGCAGGCTCCCCGCGCCGGTCGAGCGCGCGACGGCGTCGTCTACGTCGCCCTCGACAAGCTCCAGTCGGGCGTGAACGCCGTCTTCACGCAGGCCCTCGACGATGGGCGCCAAGACCCGGGCGGCCTCGGCGCGGTCCTCGGGGGAGCGGCTGGCGTAGGTGAGGCAAAGGTCGGCGTCGCAGGCCAGGGCCAGGGCCCGGGCGATGGGCAAGGCGGCGTGGGCGCGCTCGGAGAGGTCGGTGAGCAGGCGGAGATGGGAGAACATACCCGCAAGGTTAGCTTAGTCGGCTCAAGGAGGCCCCATGTCAACGCCGCTCACCCACATCGACGCCCACGGGAACGCCCTCATGGTGGACGTCGGCGACAAACAGATCACCGCGCGTGAGGCCATCGCCGAGGGCTTCATCACCCTGTCCGCCGACGCCTACGACACGCTCTGCGCCGGGCGGCTCAAGAAGGGCGACGCCTTGGCGGTGGCCCAGCTCGCGGGCATCTCCGCCGCCAAGCGGGCCGCCGAGCTCATCCCCCTGTGCCACCCCATCCCCTTGACCGGCGTGAAGGTGCTCGTGGAGCCCGCGGGGTCGCAGAGGGTGCGGGTCTGGGCCCGCGTTCGCTGCGACTGGCGCACAGGCGTAGAGATGGAGGCGCTCACCGCGGTGACCGCCGCGCTGCTCACGGTGTACGACATGGTCAAAGCCATCGACAAGGGCCCGGTGATCGGCCCGGTGATGCTCCTGGAGAAACGGGGCGGGCGAAGCGGGGAATGGCGTCGTGAGGCTGAAGACGCCGAGACGGGGTCCGAGCCCTGATCCCGCCGGGGTCTCTGGGGGGTGATCCTTGGGCTCTGCGGGGGCGCAGCGGGGGATCTTCATTTCTAAGTATGCGTTGTTCTTAACTTTGTTGTGCTGACCGCAGATAGTTGTTGACACATTCCGACGCGCGTTCCTAAATAGGCGAAGAAGCGCTCTCAACGCCCCCCTGCGCTCGGTGTGCAACATGCCCAAGTCTCGCGCCACCCAACAAGAGCACGTCAACGACGCCCCGGCCCAGCAGCAGGGCCCCGTCAACCTCAACAACCTGGGTCAAGATCCCCAGAACACGATGGGCAACGCCGCCGTGGCCTCGCAGACCGGCGTCAACGGCGGTCGCGAAGACATCAGCCGCTACACGCCGGAGTACGTCGAGGCCAACCGCGACGCCTTGGGCATCCCCCCCGGCGCGCCCATCGACGACTTCTTCTTGGAGTTCGTCGCGCACAACCTCGTCGGTGAGCAGCTCTCGACGCTGCAGAACCTCACCCCCGACGATCCTCGCTACGAGCGGGTCATGGCCCAGCGCCAGCTCGTCGAGAGCTGGGGCTACAACCCCAACGTCACCGCCGATCAAGAGGTGATCGACCCCACCACCGGCCTCTACGGCGTGCGCCTGGATCCTTCCGAGGCCGGCGCCGCCCAAGGCAAGGGCTCGATCATGTCGTTTCGGGCCACAGAGCCCTTCACGCCTGGCGAGACCACGGCGCAGAACCCCTACGGCGCCATCAACGACATCATCACCGACTTCGGGCCGTCGGTGGGCTCTCGCCAGTACGACCCCCACTCCGAGCGCATCCGCGAGATCATGGCCGGGGGCCAAGGCGACATGACCGTCGCCGGGTACTCCTTGGGCGGCTACCTCGCCCAGCGCGCCGCCGCCGACAACGCCGATCTTGTGGGCAACGGCGAGGTCGTCACCTTCCAGTCCGGCGGCCTGCACCGCGAAGACACGGCGAAGTTCAACGAGGCCAACGCCGATGGCCACATCGACGTGCGCCACCACCAGACCAACATGGACGTCGTGCACCGCGCCGGTGAGGCGCCCTTGCCCGGCACCTTCTTTGAGCACACCCCCGCCGGGTTCACCGAGGGTCACACCAAGACCCTCATGTACGACGACAACGACACCACCACCATCGCTGAAGCCACGGGCGGCAAGACCACCCAGGAGTACAGCTCCGACCCCAACGGCGGCTTCCAGCGCCACCTCTGGGAGGGCAGCCGCAACGCCGCGGGCGGCGCCGTGCGCCTGGGCATGTCGCCGATCAACGCCGCGTACCAGACGGGCCTTGGTCTGGGCGAGGGCATCGTCAACGCGGGCAACGGCATCGTTCAGAGCGGCCAAGACGCCTGGAACGGCCTCTCCGGCGGCGTCAACACCGCGGGCCAGGGCCTCGGCACCGGCGCCGGGCAGATCGCCAACGGCGACGTTCTCCAGGGCTTAGGCACCATGGGCGGCGGGCTCCTCCAGGGCACGGGCCAGGTGCTCGGCGGCTTGGGCCAAGGGGCCTTGGGCCTCGGCGAGACGGCCATCGGCGCCGTCGGCGACACGGCGGGGGCGCTGTACAACGGCGCCTCCACCTTGGTGAGCGACGCCGCCACGGGCGCTTACCAGGTCGGGCGCGGCGCGATGAACCTCGTCGAGGGCGGCGCCGAGGCCACCTGGGAGGGCGCGAAGTGGGCCGGCAACAAGGCCGCCGAGGGCGCGCAGTGGGCCGGAAACCAGGCCGTCGCCGGGGCCCAGTGGGCGGGCAACACCGCCGTCGCCGGGGCCCAGTGGGCCGGGAACAAGGCCGCCGAGGTCGGCTCGGCCATCGGCGGCGGCCTCAAGAGCGCCTGGGACTGGGCGACGCCCTGGTGACGGGCGCCCGCCGGGCTCACCCTCCTCGCTCAGCGCGCCCAGCGCAGGGCGGGGAGCTCGGTGAAGCCGACGTTGGTGAGGCGGCGCAGGTTCTGGCCGTCGGCGTCGATGACGTAGAGGTCATAGCTGCACACCAGCTCACCCATGCCGCCTTTGCGGCAGTCCCCGGCCAAGGCCGCCACGAAGGCGAGGCGCTGGCTGTCCGGCGACCAGGCCGCGGCGACCACGCCCTTGTAGGCGCTGTTGATCGGCAAAAACGTGGGCGTCTTGGTCTCCAAGGGCAGGAGCGCGCGCAGAGGCTCCGCCGTGGGGCCGATGGGGCCGACGTAGAGGTTGGTCGGCGCGCGGTCTCCGCCCGGGTTGGGCGGCCGGGCCATCACGAGCACGTTCTTGCCGTCTGGGGAGACCTTCGGCGCCCAGGCGTCGGCGCCCGAGCCCAAGCTCAACAGCGCGCGCTCGTTTGTGCCATCGGCCCAGACCACCTCGCTCGTGCTCTCGCCGGGGCGATCTCCGGCGCTCATGGCCACGAACACCACGGCCTCGCCGCCGGGGGTGAAGCTCGGGTTCTTGAGCGCGCGCTGCCCGCCCGTCGCCAAGACCGTGAGCCCCGCGCCGTCCGCGCCCACCCGCACGATGTGCCGCCCGGCCAAGGCGTCGCCGTCACGCAGGCCAAGCTGCCCATCCGCCAGCCAGGTGACCTCGCCGCCCTGGTCACTCACGGGCTCATCGCCCAGGCCGTCTACGCCCATCCGCCGCACCCGGGCGCCGTTCTTGTCGTCGGGGGCGGTGTAAGCGACGCTCTTGCCATCCGGGCTGAGGCTCGCGCCGCCGGCGCCTTTGGGCAAAGGCAGCGTCCAGGCCAGGCCCGTGGGGGTCAAGAGCTGGGGCGAGAACAGCACCGGGGCGGCGTTGAGCGCGTCGTCGGCGGTGGTGGCCGGGGTGGTGGTCAGGCGCCGGGGCCCGCCCTCCTCAGGGTTGACGACGATGAGCCCCGCGTCCACCCGCAGCAAGATCACCGGGCCTTCAGGCCAGGCGGTGAGCGGCGCCGCGTCGAGGCTCTGACGGCCTCCGCAGCCGACCAAAGAGAGCAGCAGACCCGAGAGCGCAGGCAGAAGAGTAGGCATGTCGCCGATCTATCCGCCTCATCGCTCCGCCGCATCCCCACATTCACCCCCCGACTCCCCGAATGAGGCGCCGATGATCCCCGAGACCCAACGAGTGCGCAGCTACGGCCAGCTCATCGAGCTGCTCCGCCGCGATCAGGTCACCCACCAGCTCGACCCCAACGAGCAGGTCATCACCATCCCCACCCGCCGCGACCACGACGAGGGCGTGGCCCTGCTGCGCTGGCAAGACCGCGACGGCGTGCTCCAGGTGATCCACACCCTGCCCGTCACCGTGCCCGCCGAGCGTGTGGCGGCGATGGAGGCCGCCGTCACCCGCCTCAACCACGCCCTGGCCCTGCCCGGCTTCGGCCTCAACCACCAGACCGGCACGCTCTACTTCCGCGTGACCCTGCCCGTCGCCGCCGCCGGGGTGAGCCCCCAGGACCTGCAGTCGGTGTTCCGGGCTGCGGTGCGCACGGCCTTCGACATGTTGCCGGCGCTGCGTCGGGTGGCGGAGGAGGGCGCGGACCCGACGATGATCGTGGAGGACGCGCGGATTGACCTCACCATCTCGACGGGGCAGCCGCAGTAGGGGGCGTGTTCAGGAATTGGGGGTGCGTCGTCGGTCTGCGGGGGGCTGTGTTCAACAATTCCCCCTCGGCAGGGCGCGCGACGGCGGCTGTGTTCAACATTCGCCGTTGTGGCGGGCTCGCTCAGCGGCCTGTGTTCAACGATCACGAGGTTTGGCGGGCGGCGCGGGGCCTCGTGTTCAACAATCGGCGGTGTTTGTCTCGCTCGCGGCGTTCAGCGTCAGCGAAACCGAGGAGATTGTTGAACACGCACCGCTGGGCGACGCAGGATCACGGGCGATTGTTGAACACACAGCGCCGGGTGACGCTCGATCACGAGTGATTGTTGAACACACACGACTGAGTGGCCCAGACTCACGACTTAGTGTCGGACACGCATCGTTGGGGGGCGCTCGATCAACGGTGGTTGTTGAACACACATCGTTGGGAAGCCCTCGATCACGAGCGATTGTTGAACACGCATCGCCCCGTGGCCCGAGCGCACGAGCGGGCGACCGTCAGCCGCTCAGCGCTTCGGGACGCTCAAACACACGCGGTTGTTGAACATTCACCACTGAGCTGCCCGAGCGCACGAGCGGGTGCCCCACGCACAACGCCGCGGGGGGGGCGGCCCACCCCCAAACACCAAGCGCCAATTCCGCAGACACTGTCTGCGGAATTGGCGCCCAGGCACCCAACCGCGTCGCTCAGCTCAGAAACAGCAGCTCACGGTACTTCGGCAGCGGCCAGCGCCCATCGGACACCAGGGTCTCCAGGTAGTCCGCGGCCTCCCGACACCGCTGCAGCGCCGGGGAGATGTGCGTGGACGTCCCCGCGGCGTGGTGCGCGTCCGCGTCGGCCAGCTCAACCGCCTGCTCCAAGGCCGAGCGGGCCTCATGCAGCCCGCGGATGCCCTCGGTGAGCTTGCCCAGGCGCGCCGTGGCTGGGGAGAAGCCGGTCATGCCCAGGCGGTCGGCCACATCCAGCAGGTCGTCCAGGGCCCCGGCCAGCTCACCGGCCTCGCCCAAGGCCGCGGGCATGATCATCGTGTCGATGACCGTGCGCATGAGGTCCACCTCGATGCGGGCGTTGGTGATGTACTGCTCGGCGAGGATGCGGCCGCGGGCCTCGAGCTCCTCGCGGGCGTAGACCTTGTGTTTCTCGAACAGGGCCAGGGTGCTCTCGGCGCCAAGCTCGGTGAGCGCGGCGGGGGTGGTGACGTGGTTCTTGAGGCCACGGCGCGCGGCCTCCTCCACCCACTCGGCGCTGTAGCCGTTGCCCTCAAAACGCACGTTCTTGGACTCGATGATCGCCTTGCGGATCGCCGCCAAGGCCGCCTCGGGGCCGCCGCCGGCCTCTTGGATCCAGGCGGTGATCTGGTCCATGCCCTCGGCCACGATGGTGTTCATCGCGGTCATGGGCTGGGAGGGGTTCTGCCGCGAGCCCACGGCGCGCACCTCAAACTTGTTGCCGGTGAAGGCGATGGGGCTCGTGCGGTTGCGGTCGGTGTTGTCTTTGGCCACCTGGGGGAGCTGCGCGACGCCCAAGGACATCATCGCCTGCTCGGCGGAGCCGCCGGAGCCTTTGCCCTCGGCCAGATCGTCGCAGATGCGGTTGAGGAGCTCACCGACGAAGATCGACATGATCGCCGGGGGCGCCTCGTTCGCGCCGAGGCGGAAGTCGTTGGACCAGCTGCCAATGAACGCGCGGAGCACGCCGTTGTAGCGCCACACGCCCAGGAGCACCGCGGCGAGCACCGCCAGAAAGCGCAGGCTGTCGTGGGGGTTCTTGCCCGGCTCTAAGAGGTTCTCGCCCGTGGAGTCCGAGACCGACCAGTTGCAGTGTTTGCCGCTGCCGTTGATGCCCGCGTAGGGCTTCTCGTGCAGGAGCACCTTGTAGTCGTGGCGCTGGGCCACACGCTGCAAGACCTCCATGATGAGCTGGTTGTGGTCGATGGCGACGTTCGCCTCGCGGAAGATCGGCGCGATCTCAAACTGGCAGGGGGCGACCTCGTTGTGGCGGGTCTTGGCGGGCACGCCGAGCTTGTACAGCTCCTGCTCGGCCTCCTGCATAAACGCCTGCACCCGGGGCGGGATCGAGCCGAAGTAGTGGTCCTCCAGGCTCTGGCCCTTGGGCGGCGGGGCGCCGACCACCGTGCGGCCGCCGATGGCCAAATCAGGGCGCAGGGACCAGTAGGCGCGATCGACCAAGAAGTACTCTTGTTCGCATCCCAAGGTGGTGACCACCCGGCGGGGCTCCTCGCCGATGGCCGTGAGCAGGCGACGGGCGGCGTTGTCCAGCGCCTCCATCGAGCGCAAGAGCGGCACCTTCTTGTCCAGCGCGGCGCCGGTGTAGGAGATGAACGCTGAGGGGATACACAGGGTCTTGCCGTTCTCGGTCTCCATGATGAACATGGGCGAGGACGGGTCCCAGGCGGTGTAGCCGCGGGCCTCAAACGTGGAGCGGGTGCCGCCCGAGGGGAACGACGAGGCGTCGGGCTCGGACTGCACGAGCATCGCCGCGGTGAAGCGCTCGATGGCCTCGCCGTTCTTGCCGAGCGTCAAGAAGGCGTCGTGCTTCTCGGCGGTCTGCCCCGTCATCGGCTGGAACCAGTGGGTGAAGTGCGACACGCCCAGGCCCAGGGCCCACTCCTTCACCGAGTGCGCGACGGCGTGGGCGACGTCGAGATCCAGGCGCTGGCCGTCTTGGATGCAGGCCTTGATCCGATCGAAGATCGGCCGGGGGAGCTTCTCCTCCATCATCGCGAGGGAGAACGTGTTGGCGCCGAAGTACGCGGCGACCTGCTCCGGCTTGCCGTCGCGCCCGAGCACACGCTCAAAACGACGGGGCTGGCGGCTGTTGGCGACGCGGACCGCCTCAAAACGAGCCGCGGCCTGGATCTGATCGGACATGGGAGAGCTCTCCGGGGAGAACGTGGGGGGTGAACAGGCGCGCGGAAGTATCCGACCCGCACCGCGGCGTCCGTGACGATTCCGTATCGGCGCCTGAGCGGGCGTCAGCGATTGGGGCTCAGCCCCTCCACCGCCCGTTCGCCTGAAGATGGGCGACGATCAGCTCCGCGTCATCGCCAACCACCTCGGCCTCCCCGGACAACAGCGCCGCCTGCAGGCGCAGGGCCACCCCGGCGGCCTTCTTGCCGGCCTCGACGCCGGGCTGGTGGTAGGCGTTGACGCCGACGAGGCTCGCGTAATAGCCGACCGCCCGCTCAAAGAGCGCGATGAGCGCGCCGAGCTGCCGGGGGCCCACACGGTCCAGGGTGATCGTCAACGAGCGCCGCCCGGCCTCGGTGAGCGCGTTGCGGGTGCCCAACAAGAAGCCCAGCAGGTAGTCCCCCGCCGTCACCCCGGGGCTCACCTCGAGGCTGGGGCCCTGGCGGTCCTCCAGCACGGCGATGAAGGTGGCGAACACGTCATCGGGGCCCTCGCGGAGCTGCTGGATGTAGGCGTGCTGGTCGGTGGAGCCCTTGTTGCCGTACACCGTGAGCCCCTGGTGGACCACCTGCCCGGCGAGGTCACGCTCTTTGCCGATGGACTCCATCACGAGCTGCTGCAGGTAGCGCGAGAACAGCACGAGGCGGTCTTTGTAGGGCAAGACCACCATCGCCCGCCGCGCCTGGCCTTCAGCCGCCCGGTGCCAGGCCAAGGCGAGGCCCAAGGCCGGGTTGCCCTCACGCCCGCGGGTGGCGGCGTCCATGCCCGCGGCGCCGTCGAGAAACGCCCGCCAGTCCTGATTGAGCAGGGCCAAGGGCAGGAGGCCCACCAGCGAGGTCACCGAGGTGCGCCCGCCGACCCAGTCCCACATCGGCAGCCGGGCGAGCCAGCCCGCGGCCTCGGCCTCCCGATCCAGCGCCGAGCCCGCGCAGGTCAAGGCGACGGCGTGCTCGGCGAAGTTGAGCCCCGCGCGACGATACGCCGCGGCCACCTCCAACATGCCGTTGCGCGTCTCCTGCGTGCCGCCGGACTTGGAGAACACCAAGGTCACCGCCCGGCCCAGGTTCACCCCGGCCAACATCCGGTCGAAGCCGTCGGGGTCGGTGTTGTCGAGCACCCGCAGCGCCATCCCGCCGGGGCCGACGCCGAGCGCGTCCGCCAGAAACATCGGCCCCAAGGCCGAGCCGCCGATGCCCACCAAGAGCGCCGTGTCAAAGCGCCCGGCGAGGGTCGCCGAGAGCGTCTCCAGGGCGTCCCACGAGCCACGAATGGCCTCCGCCGCGTCCTTCGGGGCCAGCTCGGGGGCGCGTAACCAGTAGTGCCCGACCTGCCGGCCCTCATCCGGGTTGGCGATGGCCCCGGCCTCCAAGGCCGCCATGTCGGCGACGGCCCCATCCAGGGCGGGATCGTTCAGGTCGGCGTCGGTGAGCCCCATGCGCCCGAGGTCGAGGCCCAGGCCCAGGGTGTCGTCGTGGAAACGTCGCATCTCCGCTCCTCCGTCGCCGCGCGCCGGTGGCTGGCCGCGGCGGCGTCCTTGCGATAGCCCGTGGGCATGCTTCTGTCTCTCCTGCTGGTCGCCCTCTTCGCCTGCTCCCCCCAGACCGTGCGTGAGCCCGGCCCCGTCGAGCGAAACCTCGCCGAGAAGTACCCCTGGCCCATGCCCACCGACGGCATCCCGCCCCTTGAGGGCCCCCAAGAGGAGCTGCGCCAGGGCCTCAAGAAGATCGTGCAGACCCCGGGCACGGGCAAGGTGCCCCAGGTGGGCTCGATGGTGGCCCTACACTTCAACGTCTACCTCGCCACCGACGGCAAGATGGTGGACTCCACGGCGCTGGCCGGTCGCCCGGTGCAGATGTCCGTGGGGCACGGCAAGCTGGTGAAGGCCCTGGAGATCGGCCTGCTCACGATGAAGGAGGGCGAGCGGGCGCGGCTGTTGGTGCCGTCGGATCTGGGGTACAAAAAGTTTGGGAGCTATGAGGGGAAGATCCCGCCGCATGCGGATCTGGTGTACGACGTCTGGTTGATCTCGACGTCGGAGTGAGCGCGCCAGGGGCTCAGTTTGTGTGGGGTGTGCGCCCGCTGGCCGCACGCTCCACGTCCTGCAGCGCCTCCTCTAACCACAGATTCTCCGCACCGGACGCGTGTAGAGCAGCTCGTCCAGAGGGCCGCGGCTGGCGGCCTGGGCCGTTCCCTCGGCGAGCGCGATGGCGGCGCTCGCCAGCTCTCGCAGGCCTGGGGCGGCTGGGCGGCCCCCCGCGTCAGCGAGCCAAGACCGCGCCGCGCCGACGCCGAGGGGCCCGCTGTGAGAGGCCTTCAGCCAAGCCATCATGAGGGCGAGGCTCCCCGGGTCCGCGAGCGCCTGAGCTTCCGGCCGGGCCAACACCGATTGAATCAACGACAGCGCCTCGTCCCATCGGTGGGTGTCAAGGGCCCACTGGAGCCGGTAGGCCGCAGCGAACATGCGCCGGGGAGACTCCACGTCTGTGAGCGCGGCGAGCGCTTCAGGCGGCCAGTCTCTTGGGCGGCGGCCCGCCATGCTCGCGCTGATGATCTGCTCGATCCCACGCTCTTGGGCCGCGCCGGGCCCGCCGTCGCGTAAGGCCCGCCACACCGCCCCGGGGCCCAAGCGGCTCAGTGGGGAGCAGACGCAGGGCCGTGAACACCGCCGCGCCCAACGGGAGAACAAAGGCGGCGATCTTCATCGGGCCCACACCAGGCGCCTCGGTCGGCCCCACCGCGCTCAGCACCCACAGCGAGGTCAGCAGCCAGAGGAGCGGGAGCCCGAGGTTCCCACAGAGGATGACGGCCCACCAACGCCAAGGGCGCTCGACCGGAGGCACCACCACGCTCGCCACGAGCGGCGCCCCCGCCGGAGCGTGACGCCGGGCCATCGAGAAGGCGCCGCCGTCGAGGCGCAGGTGCAGGGCCCCGAGGCGGACTTGCGCGTCCTCTAGCCCCACCCAACGAGCCCCGAAAAACACGACGACCGGCCCGAGGAGCCACCAGATCAGCGGGGGCGCGACGAACAGGGCCACCATGCACACAATGAACAGCAGCGGGTCTGGGACGGACTCGGACGCCACCGGAGGAGGCGCCCCGCCCTCCATACTCGCCGCACGAACATATGCGAGCAGCACCACGGCGAAGAGCACTAACCACAGCCAGTCCCGGCGCTTGGGGGGTGGTGCAGGCGCTCGACCGTTGGCGCCGGATGTCTCCGTTGAGCCGGATGACGATGACATAGAGGTCACTCTACAGACGAACGTTAAAACAGAACAGAATCCAACACGATCTACCCGAAGAAGGCCCCCGACGCTCCCGCCGAGGGCCTCCTCCTCACACCACGCGCCGCCTCAGGCGCCGCGCAGCCCATCGATGATGGCGTTCAACGTCGCGCTCGGGCGCATCGCCGCGGCGACCTTCACCGCGTCAGGGTGGTAATACCCGCCGAGGTCCACGGGCGACCCTGGGCGGCGAGCAGCTCGCTGTTGATCTGCGCCTCGTTCTCGCCGAGCGCCTTCGCCACAGGCGCGAAGTGGGCGGCGAGGTCCGCGTCCGTCGTCTGTGCGGCGAGGGCCTCGGCCCAGTACAAGGCGAGGTAGAAGTGTGAGCCGCGGTTGTCGATCTCGCCCACCTTACGCGCCGGGGACTTGTTGTTGTCCAAGAAGCGGCCGATGGCGGTGTCCAGCGTGTTGGCGAGCACACCCGCCTTGGGGTTGTTCGTGGTGAGCGCGATGTGCTCCAGGGAGGCGCCCAGGGCCGAGAACTCGCCCAAGGAGTCCCAGCGCAGGTAACCCTCTTTCTGGAACTGCTGCACATGTTTGGGGGCCGAGCCGCCCGCGCCCGTCTCAAACAGGCCGCCGCCCGCGAGCAGCGGCACGATGGACAACATCTTCGCCGAGGTGCCGATCTCCAGGATCGGGAACAGATCGGTGAGGTAGTCGCGCAGCACGTTGCCCGTCACGGACACGGTCTCTAAGCCCTGGCGGATACGCGCCAAGGACACCTTCATCGCCTCGACGGGGGGCAAGATGCGGAGGTCGAGGCCCGCGGTGTCGTGCTCTTTGAGGTACTCGTTCACCTTCTGGATGAGCTGGTGATCGTGGGCGCGGCCCTCATCGAGCCAGAACACGGTGGTCGCGCCCGTGGCCCGCGCCCGGCGCACGGCCAACTTCACCCAGTCACGGACGGGGAGATCGCGGGTCTGGCAGGAGCGGAAGATGTCGCCTTGGGACACAGACTGCTCCATGAGCACCGCGCCCGTCGTCTCGTCCACAACCCGCACAGTCCCTGGGGCGGCGGCGATGAAGGTCTTGTCGTGCGAGCCGTACTCCTCGGCCTTCTGGGCCATGAGGCCGACGTTGGGCACGGTGCCCATGGTGGCCGGGTCGTACGCGCCGTTTGTGCGGCAGTCGTCAAACACGGCCTGGTAGATCCCGGCGTAGCAGCGGTCGGGCACCAGCGCCTTCGTGTCGTGCAGCTTGCCGTCGGGGCCCCACATCTTGCCCGAGTCGCGGACGACGACGGGCATCGAGGCGTCGATGATCACGTCGTTGGGCACATGCAGGTTGGTGATGCCTTTGTCGGAGTCGACCATCGCCAGGGCCGGGCGGGCGGCGTAGACGGCGTGGAGGTCGGCCTCGATCTCGGCGCGTTTCTCAGGGGCGAGCTGGCCGAGGCGGGCGATGAGGTCGCCGAGGCCGTTGTTGGGGTTGACGCCCAGCTCGGCGAAGGTGGCGGCGTGCTTCTCAAACACATCGGCGAAGAAGACCGTGACCGCGTGCCCGAAGAGCACCGGATCGCTGACCTTCATCATCGTCGCCTTGAGGTGCAGCGAGAGCAGGAGGCCCTTCTCTTTGGCGTCGGCGATCTCGGCGGCGTAGAAGGCGCGCAGGGCGGCGACGTTCATCACCGAGCTGTCGAGGATCTCCCCGGCGGTGACGTTCACGCCCTTCTTGAGCACGGTGACCGCGCCGTCGGCGGCGTGGTGCTCGTAGCGCACCTTCGTGGCCTGCCCCACGGTGACCGAGCGCTCGCTGCCGAAGAAGTCGCCGCTCTGCATGTGGGCGACCTCGCTGCGGCTCTCGGAGGACCACTTGCCGAGGCGGTGGGGGTTCTTCTTGGAGAAGCTCTTGACCGAGGGCGGGCAGCGGCGGTCGGAGTTGCCCTCACGCAGCACGGGGTTCACCGCGCTGCCCAAGACCTTGGCGTAGCGGGCGGCGGCGTCACGCTCGGCGTCGTTGGCCGGGGCCTCGGGGTAGTCCGGCACGTCGTAGCCCTGGCTCTGGAGCTCACGGATGGCCTCCTTGAGCTGGGGGATCGACGCCGAGATGTTCGGCAGCTTGATGATGTTCGCCTCGGGGCGCAGGGTCAAAGCGCCCATCCAGGCGAGGTGATCGGCCACCTGCTGATCGGGGCGCAGGCGCTCGGAGAAGTTGGAGAGGATGCGCCCGGACAAGGAGATGTCGCGGGTCTCGACGCTCACGCCGTTGCCGTGGGTGAAGGCGGAGACGATGGGAAGAAACGAGTAGGTCGCGAGCGCGGGCGCCTCGTCGATCTCGGTCCAGATGATGGTCGCAGTGGTCATAGGACTCCCGAGGCGCCCCCGAAGGTGGAGCGCCGAGCAGCGTCCTTGCTAGCACGAAATGCTGCGGAACGCTCGCCTACCGCGGCCCCGTCAGGCGCTCGGCATCCCGTCGAGCCAGGCGCGCACGAGGTCTTGGAGCGGCGCGGCGTGGGCCTCGACGGCGGCGAGGTCGGCGAAGGTGATCAGCGCGCGGTCGGGCGCCTGCCAGCGCAAGAGCCCGGCGGGATCGTCCGGTCGCGGCGCGTCGGGCTGGGGCTTGGCGCCGCGGTGAATCACGAGCTGCACCGGGCCCGGCCCCTTCGGCCCGACGACGCGGAAGGTGGCGAACCAGTCCCGGTGACGGAAGCTGCCGGCGTTCCACTTGAGGCCCTCAGACACGCGGGGATCGGCGTCGAGCACGAGGCGGCGCACGGCGGCGATCACCTCGGCCTGGGGGTGGTTGAGGCCGATGAGCCAGGCGTCAACCTTGGGATCGTGGGGCATGGGCGGCTCCGGTGGGGGCGGCTGTGTAACCCCTCCGCCGCCCCTCAGCCCGTCAGCGCCGCCCAGGTGAGCCGCGGCGAGTGGCCGTTGACCCGCACCATCCGCACCCACAGAAGCGTCATGTGCTCCAGGTGCAGGGCCTGGACGAGGCCGCCGACGTCGAGGGGCTCAAAGCCGCAGTCGGTGATGAGCTGGGCCACGCGCGCTTTGGCGGCGGCGTCATCCCCACAAAAAAACATCGCGGGCTTCACATTGGCGGCGGGAAACTCGGGCCTCTCCAGGTTCTCAAACCCGTAGATCGTGAACGCCTTGACCACCTTGGCCTTGGGGGCGAGGGCCTGCAGCACCTCGCTGCCCGACCGCTCACTCTTGAGGCCGTGGCTGAGCCCGGGGCCGACGGGGTTGGTGCAGTCCACGAGGATCTTGCCCACGAGCGCGTCGGCCAGCGGTCCGATCACGGAGGCGTTGGCGCCATACGGCGTCGCGAGGATCACCGCCTCGGCGCCGCGCACGGCGTCCTCGGTGGGCGCCGCGCTGAGGCGGCTCGACCGCGCGCAGGCGGCGTCTGCTGAGCCTGGCTCACGCTCGGCCAGCACAACCTCGTGCCCCGCCTCGGCGAGACGTTGGGCGAGGGAGCCGCCGACCTGGCCAGCGCCGATGACCGCGATGTTCATGTTTGCTCCTGTGTTGAATGAGGCCTGGCGCACACCTTACCAGAACGCCGGGCGCTCGGGCATCGGCGCGTGGCACCGTGTGCAGTCTCGGTGATCGTCGCTCATGTCCTCCAAGGCGCCGCAGCTCACGCAGCGTTGCCAGAGGCGATTTATGCGGGTCGGGCTCCACACGCTCGTCCACACCGAGGCGACGAAGCGCTCGCCGAGGAGCTCCTTCATCGCCTGGGCGTGGTGGCTGCCCAAGGCGCGTCTCATCGCCGCTTCGTCCTCCCAGGCCGTCACGGTGAAGCCGCGCAGGCCGGTGAAGCCCGTGACGATGGAGATGAAGCCCGGCTCGGCGAGAAAGTCCTCGACGTTCTGCCGGGAGTGCGCCCGGATACGCTCACGCTCGGCGGCGTCCGCGGCGGTGATCCAGGTGAGCGCGATCACGCCCGGCGGCCGCAGGTTCCCCGAGGCGGCGCGCATGGCGTAGCCGTACTGTGCGACGTCGGACTGTATTGGCTCGGCGAGGGCCAAAGCCACAAAGTCCTGCGGGGAGATCGGGCCCACCCGGGGGGCCTCGGTCCAGGCGGGCTTCTGCTCGACCCAGAGGTTCTTGATGGCCTGGCGGTGAAGGGTGAGGTCAAACAGACCGGCGGAGACCATGATGCGGGAGCCCTCGACGGGGCGTTTGGCGAGGCGGCTGCCACAACGCGCACAGAAGCTGCGCTCGTTGGCCGCCGAGGAGGCGTACCAGCGGATGTGCTCCTCGCCCTCCCAGCGCGCCGCCGCGCGGTCGGCGGCGAACAGCGCGAAGGCGCCGCCGTGGAGCTTCTGGCAGTCCGCGCAGTGACACAGCACGACCCCGGCGGCGGTCTCGGGCAGGGTCACGCGCACGAGGCCACAATGACAGGCGCCGCGCAGCTCGCCGGGCGGGGCGACGGCGGGTGAGGTGCTCATGGGGTTCGCTCCTTCGGGCGAGGTCACTCGCCACCTGCCGAGGAGTATGACGCCGCCGAGGCTTGCAGACCATAAGACCGGGTTCAAGTCATCCTTGCATCCAATGCAAGTCACCGCCCCCGCTCACACCACCTCGCCCCGCTCCCAGAGGGTCAGCGCGACCTCTTCGCCCAGGCTGACCTCCAGTCCGGGGCCCTCAGCGGCCAGCGGCGGCGTCTCACAGGTCAACACGAGGATGCGGCCCTCTTCAGCGCAGCGTCTGAGCAGGCGGCGGGCCGCGACGGGGCCCAGGCCTTCGGCGCCGACACAGAGCACGAGGCGCTGCAGGGGCGTCTCATCGTGGGCGGTCGTCGCGGGGACCGCCCGCGCGGGCACGCCCACCCCGGTGATCAGCCGGGCCACGGCCGCCACGACCGCCCCGGCGTAGGGGCCCGCGACGGTGAGCCAAGGCCAGCCGTCCTCGGGGCGAACCCGGTCAAACCACGCCTGGGCGCCCGCCGGGAGCGGCCCCTCGGGGAGGAGCGTCGGCAGACCCGCCGCGCGGAGCAGCGCCACCCGCTCCGCCGCGATGCGGCAGGCGCAGAGCTCAAGGCCACCAGCCAAGAACCCGCTCCCGGCGCACCGAGGGCAGCGCCCGACGCAGGCGCAGGGCTCAAAGCGCTCCCCAAACCAGCCGGAGCCGCCGCAGCGCGGGCAGCCTGGGTGGGCGGCGGGGGAGCAGGCGGCGGGGTGTAGCCAGGGGTTTGGGGGCATGAGGGGCCTTGGAGGGTCGCAGGAGTTTAACTTGGTGGGGTGCTCAGGGAATGTCGCGCCT
>JADKFE010000049.1 GCA_016717595.1 Deltaproteobacteria bacterium
CCTTAGCCATCGTCATCTCCTCTCCTCAGCATCCTCCCCAAGAGCCCACCACACTTTTCGCAGTCCCCAGCCCCGAAAAACCCCAGCAGTTACAGGCATAAACAACTTTTCTCCAAAAATTGATCAAACCGCCATTGTCTCACCCCCAACAACTATGTAACACTATCTCCGGTGCTCCTCAGCACCACCTGACACCCTAACCCAAGCCGAAACGGGCCCGGCGGAGCTTGCACCCTCCACCGGACCCCGGAGCCGAAGATGCAAGGACATCAACGACCCCGGCGAGCAGCACCTGCATTGCCCGCCCCGAACATAATTCCCGGGTTCGCTCCGACGCCAGCAAGCCGCCGTCGAGCGAGGCCCCCGGAGCCCCGCGAGAGCCGCCCTGCGTGACCTAAACCCAGGTCACAGGCTCATTCTCGGCGTATAGCGCCAACGCCAGCGATCTCCACGCGATCCCCCTCGTGGCGATCCTTGCCGGGCTCTGCCCACGATCCCCGCCCTCAGCGGGGATCCCGGCTCGCCCCTGGCCTCCTGCGTCCGCCCCCTCAGGCCGCGTCGTCCCCGTGACGACCCGACCCAAGGCCGCGCTCTGTCCAGCACAGACAACCCTTACAACTCGGGAATCAAACACATGCAAACCCTCTCTCAGCCACATCTCACCGACCCCCAAGCCCTCAGCCTCGACCTCTACGCCCAGCTCCTCCAAGCCCGCGACCGCCTCGACGACCTCCTCCCCGTCGCCGAGCGCGCCTGCACGAACGCCGAGGCGCTCACCATCGCCACCCTCCAAGGCACCGACGCCGACCCGCGCCCGCTGATGCTCGATCTCACCCACCTGCAATCGCACCTCGACGGCCTCACCCTCACCGTAAACCGCGCCGCGACCCTCCAGACGGCCCTCTGCGTCGAGCAGGCCACCATCCCGGCGCACACCCCGCCACGCCCTCTGCAACAAGGCGCGGAGGCCCTCATCCCGCTCACTGAGGCCATCGCCACCCTACGCCACGCCGTCGGCACCGGCCCCCGCCGCCTCGACCAACAAGCCCGCGCCGCCCAAGCCCTCCTCATCCACCTCACACGAACCCTCCGCCAGCGCCCGCTCACCGACACCGATCTCGCCCCGCTCCACGATCTCCACACGAGCCTTCGCGGCAAACCCGACGCGCTCCAGTCCGCCCACGACCACCTCGGCGAAGCCCTCCGCGCCCTCAACAGCCTCCCCACCGCCCGACGAGGTGCGCTGATGACCACGCCCACCAAGGTCATCCGCGCTGTCGGACGCCGCATCTGCACCCTCCGCGAGCTGCGCGGCCTCACCCAACGCCAGCTCTCCGAGCGCGCCGGAGTCGGCCACGCCGAGCTGAGCAAGATCGAGAACGGTCAGCGCGCGGCCAGCCTCATCACGCTGGACGCCATCGCCCGGGGCCTTCAGTCGAGCCTGACTGTGCTCCTCGACCACGAGCAGCCCCTCGACGTTCTCCGCGACATCGAGGGCGCCCTGAGCCTGCTCCGAGAGGCCGAACCCGCCCAGCGCGACAAGGCGATCCGCGTGATCAAAACCATCCTCAGCGTCACCTCAGACGGCTCCGGGGAGGGCGAATGACCCCGCCGAACGACCGCAAAGCCGTCGCCACTCGGGTCGGCGCTCGGCTCCGCGCCACCCGCAAGGCCCGCGACATGAGCCAGAGCGACCTCGCGTCACTCCTCAGCGTCAACGCCGCCGAGGTGAGCCGCCACGAGTCGGGGCTGCGTTGCCCGTCCGTGCCCGCCCTCGCCCGCTACGCCGAGGTGCCTGACGTGCCGATCCATGAGCTGCTCAACTTTGACGCGCCCTCTTGGCCCCAGGCTGACCGATCGACCTTCCCGCGCTCACCCAAACACCCGCCTCCTGGCCTCAATCCACGGGGCGCGGCGCCCCACACCGTCATTGGGCGCATACTCCACGACCCTGAGCGTCCCATGGTTCTTACCCGTCAGCTCGCCCCAGCGACCCGTTCTGACCCGTAAACGAGGGGCGCTACATCAAACCGAGACGGTTTTTTGAGGCGTCTCCGCTGGTCGGCAAGAATTCAGCCGGCGAGGACGTCATGCGCCTTTCGACCCCCCCAAGCGCGTATCGAAGCGTACTCACCGCCAACTTTCCGCCTAACGCTTCACTTCCAACACAATGCACGCTCGTGACCCATACGAGTTCCCATTTCCACGTAGCTCCCGACATCGTCACGGCGGCGATTAATCGCGCCTCTTCGCCACGTCTCGGCAAGTCCAACCAGCGCGAAACCCAACCGCGAGCGCACCATGCCTACCGATCCAAATACGGACACCCTAACCTCCGACCCCCCACGAGCCCATCGTTAGGGTTCTGTCCCGCGCGGCCCTGTTCGCCGCCCCCGACACGCTCGTCACCGCCAAAGAGTTCGCTTGCGCGATGAGTGTCCGCCGACTGTCCGCGTCCCAGCGCCCCGCGACGGCCCGCCCCATCGGCGGCAGCGTGCGCGCCCCCTTCCGCGACTGGCTGGGTCGTCGGCGCCACCTCACCCCAAACGTATCAGCGCCCGCTCATCAATTTGGCCATGAACCACCGCCCAGGCCGCGGGCGCCCGCTCAGCCGGCCACCACGCGGTGAGGATCGGCGAGGAGTGTGGAGCCGTCGTCGTCCACGTGCACACGCTCGGGCAGGCTTCCGTCCTCGACGCCGCGCGCGAAGCGCTCAGTTAGGGTCGGGCAGGCGCCTCCCCGGGGCTGCCCCCCCGGCTGGCTCACGCCTCGGCATTTAGTACTAAACTCCCTTCCCGCCCCCACCTCACGGCTTGCCACGTCACCGCAAAACCCGCCTTGCACCCACAGGTTGATCGCTCACCGAGGCGTCCGCTGCCAGCCATGCGGACAGCGCCGCCGCCCCGCTGGTCAGCGCCGCCCGCACCTTCCGCTTCGTCCGCGCCTCCATCTGCTCGTCGAGCTGCCCGGACATCGACGCGATGCGCTCCGCCAACCACCGACGCAGGTAGGTCTTGGAGCGCCGCCCCATCGGGCGGGGCGTGGAAGTGCGTGACGAGCCTCCCGAAGAGCTCGTCGATCGATGACGCAGGCAACTTCCGGACCTCGCCCTCGAAGATCGCCTGGCTCGCCGGCAAATCCTGGCGGGAGACGCGAGCCTTCCAGATCCGCGTTCCTCCCGCGAGCAGAAGAACACGAAGAAGCTCGCGAACCGCGCCGACCTCCGCCGCCGTGAACGCCGCCATCCAGCGCGCACCGACCATCGCGCCGGGACGGCTCACACGGCTCGGAAGAGGGAGGGCAGCCCGGTGTGGACCGGGCGCCACGCGGGCCCAGGCGATCGCGCACCAGAGCACGGCGTCCTCCCCGTCCATCGTGAGAGGGATCGTGTCCCACCCTCCCGCGGTCGGACGCCCACCGTCCGGGCCGACGGTCTGCTCGAACGGCCAGTGCACGTCCTTGGGCCCGAGGGCGACGAAGGGCGATCCCGCAGCGACAGCCGCCTCGTACTCGACCCTTCCGGCAGCGCTCAGCTCCAGCCGTGGGGGACGCCCCCAGGACGCGGTGGTGAACCCCGCGGCCGGGACGGCGGGTGGTACGCCCCTCTGCTCCCCGCGGCCGGAGGATCCGGTGACGTGGAGCGTGAGGTTCTTTCCGGAGCCAGGGGAGATGGCACCGCGGGGCCCGAGGTCCGCCCTCGAGATCTGCACCCGGACAGCCGCCGTCCACCCGTCTCCGAGAGGAATAGCCATAGGATTCCGGTCGGACAGCCGGGCGCCGATGTCCTCGGCGGGCCCCTGCGCTTGCTCCTCGGGAGAGCGCCGGTGCTCGGCGAGGGGCCTTCGCAGCGTGACGCGCCACCCCACCTCGGCCCCCCGCGCATTGTACTGGTCGGCCAGCGGCCTACATTCCGATCTGCACCACCGTCTGACCCGGGGTCGGTCGATGAGTCGCCGGTGGCGTCAGGCGCTCAGCCCACGCGATCGGGAAGGCAGCGACGGCGTCCCGCTGCAAGGCCTGCGTTGGCCAGAGAAACCCGTTCGCGAACATCGGATCGCTCCGATCCTTCCGCGCGATCCGCCGTACCACGCAGTCCAGCCAGCCCGCGTCCTCGAGCACGAGCGCATCGAAGAGCATCCGACGCACCCGGCTGTCGCGGCCCGTGTAGGCGGTCACAGGGATGTTGGGCCACTCAATACGGGCGTCGGGGAGGTTGACCTGGACCAGCCGGGGGAGAGCCAGCAGCTGGAGGAAGGCCGGAATGAAGTCCGGTCGAACACCGACCTCCCTGGCGACCCGTAGAGCCACCCGGAGGAACGCGAGGTCGCTCACCACCTGATCGAAGAGGGGCAGCGCCGGCCCGCTACGGGCCACCGGGAGCTGTCTCGCGATCCTTCGGCAGAGCGCCTCGAGCGCCGGAACGCGGGCCTCCAGGGTGGCCTCGCCGAGGAAACTGAGGTCTGACTGGCCGTTCAGGGTCCAGCGCGAATAAAATTCACTTTCTCTTTCGGTGCGTTCGCGCTGCATTTTGAAGGAGCCTCTGGGCGGGGGTGGCGAGCGACCCGGAGTGGAGCAGCGACGGTGCCGCCTCATCCCGCACAGGCCCGTCCGAGCCCGCGCCGTGCCGCTCCTGAGCCTCTATCAAGCCGCCGAGATCCTGGCCGTCTCCCCAGAGACGCTTCGCCGTTGGGCCGCCGCAAGACGTGTGGCGAGCGTGAAGCTCGGGCGGCGGCTCCTGTTCGATGAAGAGGCGCTGCGCGCTTGGGTCCTCCGCCAAACCCGCGCTGAGCGCCCGGTCGATTCGCCATGAAGGGCGACCTCGCCTCAGCGCTTGAGGACCCTGACGCCGCGCGTCGGCTCCTGGCGTTCATCGACGTGCTCAGCCGGTGGGATTTGGGGCAGTCCGCCCCGAACCCGCGGCCACCACGCTCGCTTGTGTCGGGGGACGGTTCCCCTGAAGACAAGGCGCCCCGGCGGCGCGGCCGCCGCGATCCCCAGGAGCCAGCGTGAAGCCCTCCATCCCCTCGACGAGCCCGACGACGTCATCGTCTTCGAGGCCGCGCCGCGCACGTCGTTGTTCTAGGCCTCGCGCTCGGCGCGGCCTGCTCCTCCTGCACCTCGGAGCCCGCTATGTTGGCGTCACCGCCCCTTGAGTCGTGTCGAACGCTTCTTTCCCCGGGGCCAGCGTCGCCGAGCTTGCCTCACCGCCGCCTCCACTCGCCTCGGACGTTCACCCTCACGCTGTTCGACGCCCCCGCAGTCCGGCCTGGTGGGTCGCCTGAGGCGCCCGCGGGGGTGGTCTGGCCGACAAGGGGCCGACGATGGCGGGGCGACCTGGGCTCGGTGGAGCAGCTCCTCACTACGCGACATCGCGCCGCTGGCAAGTTCGTGTGCCCGTTCTTTCTTGTCGGGGCGTTCACTGGCGACGAACGTCGAAACAACGCCTTCGAGCTCGCGTCGGTCGTCGCGCTCGACATCGAAGGTGGACCGACGACCCAGGCGGCCCACGAGCGCTTCACCGACCTGCGCCACCTGATCTACACCACCTGGCAGCACGACCGCGACGCTCACCGATTTCGGCTGGTGTTTCCGCTCGCCCGCGACCTCAACGCCGACGAATACAGGCTCGTCTGGGCCCACCTCGCCGCGCGGCTCGGGTCTGGGGTCGACACCCTCACGAAGGACCTCGCACGCGCCCTCTTCTTGCCGGCCGTGCGTCCCGACGGGAGGCGCGCCGCCGCGGCGGTCTGGTCTGAGGCGCCGCTGCTTGACCCTAACGCCGTCCTCGCTGAGGCCGCGTCGCTGGCCACCGCGCCGTCTCTGCGCACACTCCGCCCGCTGCGGCCGATCAAGCTCCCTTGGGACGAGGCTCGTCGGGCCGCCCGGCGTCGTCTCGCCCATGAGCCCGAGGCCCGCCGCCGTGCCGCGGTCCGCCTTCAGGCGCGGGTGCGCGAGCAATGCGCCCACGACGTGGTTTGCCCCGGATGCGGTCGCCCGTCTGTGTGGTTCTGGCTGAATCCCGGGAAGCTCGCTGGAGCCCGGTGTAAGCACCTCAACTCCTGTGGCTGGTCGGGCCCCCTCGACGTGCTCCTGGACGCATCCGGCACACCCGATGTCTGACTGGCCATCCGAGGTGTGCGGGATCACGGTCGTCGCACCGGCGGACCCCGCGGACGGGCTCTTGCGGCTCTCCTTGCTCGTCGAAGGGGCCGAGGCCGCCCAGAATCGACAGGCGGCGATCCGGCGGGTGGCGGAGGCCCTTGGCGACGGGATGGTGATGAGGGGGTTTGTTGCGGCGCAGCGAGCGGACCCCGCCGCCGTGAGCGGCCTGTTGATGCGTCTCGGTGGAGTGGCCGGGCTCAAGCTGCGCGCGGAGAAGCTCGAGCGCGCGATCCGAGACGAGGCGCGAAACCAAGCAGCCATCGAGATGCAGGCCCGAATCGAGTCCGCGCAGGAGCGTCGGCCCAACTGTATCGCGGCGTCGCTCGCGGAATGCCTCTCTGGGCACCCGCTGCCTGCCGGTCTCGTGTGCCCAGACGGCTGGGAGATCACGGCATCCGGCATCTTTCGGTGGAGGATCCACCGCGACAGCGGCGACACACGGTCAGTCGAGGTGTCCCATCGCCCCATCGTGGTGGAGGGCCGCCTCCGTGACGTTCAAGACAACACCGTGTCGCTCGCCCTGGGCTGGCCCACCGCCGCGGGGCGCTGGCAGGTGCATCCCGCACCTCGGCTCCAGGTCGCCGACGCCCGTCAGCTCGTGATGCTCGCGGCGCATGACGCGCCGGTCACCTCAAACAACGCCGCGGAGCTCGTGGCCTTCCTCGGAGACTTCGAGGCGGCCAACGCCCGCCACATCCCCGAGCTGCGTGTCAGCTCACGAATGGGCTGGCACGGACGAGGCGCGGACCGCTGCTTCTTGTGGGGGCGTAGCCAGGTGCGGCCCGGGGAGATCCTCACCGCGTCGCCGATCGAGGATGAAGCTCCGGCGCGATGGGCGGGCGGGCAGGTTCACCTCCTCGTCACCGACGTTGGGCTGCGCGGGCTCGTCGAGGGGTTTCGGGCCGAAGGGAGCTGGGCCGGATGGATCGCGAGCGTCACCCATGCGGCGCCTTACCCCGCCGTGTTCCTCGGCCTGTACGCCGCGCTCGTCCCGCCACTGCTGGGCCTGCTGCCTCACTCATCAAACTTCATCCTCGACCTCTGCGGCGAGACGAGTCTGGGAAAGACCACCGCGCTTCGACTCGCCGTCTCAGCGTGGGGTTGCCCCGACGAGCGCGGCTCAGGCCTCCTCTACTCCTGGGACGCCAGCCGGGTGTTCATCGAGCGGGCCGCCGCGCTCGGCGACTTCTTGCCCCTGTTCTTGGACGACACCAAACGTGCGCGGCGCCGCGAGGACGTCGGGCACACCCTCTACGACTATTCCTCGGGCATTGGCCGCGGTCGCGGGACGCCCCAAGGGGTGCAGCGGCCCACACGCGCTCATGGCGTGCTCCTCTCCACCGGCGAGGCTCCGGCGACCTCGTTCACCGAGGACGGGGGCACCCGAGCGCGCACCCTCTGCGTGTGGGGCTCCCCCTTCGGTGGCGCCAGCCGGGAGACAGCGGCGGCCGTGACGGCGATCTCGGCGGGTATCAATCTCCACTTCGGGCATGCAGGTCCGCGGCTCCTGCGATGGCTCCTCGACGCCCCGGAGGCGACGGCGTTCGTCGTGGGCGAGCATGAAGCGCAGCTCACACGCTGGACGGGCCTCGCGAACGGCAACCCGGTCGCCAGCCGCTTGGCCCAGCATGTCGCCGCCATGGCGGTCGCGCAGAGGATCCTCCATGAGAAGCTCGGCGTCCCCGAACCTGAGGCGGATCCGCTGCCGCTGCTCTGGCAGGCGGTCCTCCAGTCCACCGTCGAGTCCGACCGGCCTGCGGACGCGCTCCGGGCCGTCCTCTCCTGGGCGACGAGCCAGCAGCGCAGGTTCTGGGGGCAGCTCAAGGGAACGCCAGGCGACGACGACGCCCCCCACGCCGGTTGGCTGGGCGCTTGGTCGCGTCAAGCGGCTTGGCCCTCCCTCGCGATCCTGCCGACGGAGCTCAAGTCCTTCCTCGCCCGAGAGAGGTACGACGCCGAGGCCGTGCTGCGGGCATGGGAGGATCGTGGCTGGCTCAAGCGTGACGCCGAGCACCGCACCGCCAAGGTCACCGTTGGCCGCCGAAAGGAGCGGTGCATCGTCATCACCCGAGCGGCGATCGACTCGGTCGGCTGACCTCGCCATTCATGGCGTTCTTCGGTGCCTTCTCTCGGCGGTCCCCGGAATCCCCGGTTTTGAGAAGGGGGGTAGCCCTCTGGCGGAGCGCGCGCTCTGCTCCTCTAAGCCCACACGGGGGGATCTCCGCTCGCGCTAGAAGGAGGTCTATGAGAACTCCGGGGACATCGGGGACCAGATGAGAAAATCTTAGGCGAACCGCTAACATGGGTGCCTGGGTGATCCGGGGATGAACCGGGGATGAACCGGGGACCCAGGGGATGGCCATCTGTCCCTACAATCCGCCTCTGCTGAGGACACATCGCAGGAAGGCCTCCTGTGCCCGCGACTATTTCCAAGCCTTCGTCCGACTTGCTCGGATAGAACTCGCATATCCCTCACTCCGTGTAGGCTCCATGGCACGCCGAACCCCCGCCGCCGCTCCACCGCCCCCGCTGGCTCGTTTCGTCGCCCTCTATGAGCGGGTGAGCACCCGCGAGCAGCAGGAGGAGGGCTACTCGCTGGAGGCCCAGGACGCCGCGCTGCGCGACTACACCAAGCGGAACGGCTTGGAGATCGCCGCTGCCTTTGTGGACGTAGAGAGCGGGCGCAAGACCGGCCGAGAGCACTTCAACGAGCTGCTCCGCTGGCTCAAGAAGCAGCCGGTGGGTCGGCGGGTGGTCATCACCGAGAAGACCGATCGTATGTACCGGAACCTCCGCGACTACGTCGTCCTCGACGAGCTCGGCGTGGAGCTGCACCTCGTGAAGGAGGGGGTGGTCATCTCCGAGCACTCGAAGTCGGCGGAGAAGTTCATGCACGGCATCAAGGTGCTGATGGCCAAGAACTACTCGGACAACCTCTCGGAGGAGGTGAAGAAGGGCCTGTACCAGAAGGCCAGCGAGGGGCAGTACCCTGGCCGCGGGCCGCTGGGGTACCTGAACCAGCGGACCGACGGCCGGAGCCGCCTCGTCCTCGACCCAGATCGGGCGCTCTTGGTCCGGCCCCTCTTTGAGCTCTACGGCGCGGGCACCCACACCTTGGCCGACTTGGCTACCCACGCGCGGACCTCGGGGCTTCGCACGCGGTCGGGCGGCGTCCTCGCGGTGAGCACCATTCATATGATGCTCCGAAACCCGCTCTATGCGGGCTGGTTTCGGTGGGGCGGGAAGGTCTTCCGCGGGTCGGACCCCGTGATCATCACCGCCGAGCTCTGGCAGTGTGTCCAGGATCGGCTCGACGGCAAGCCCATGACCCGGCCCGGCGCGCGCCAGTTCGCCTTTGGTGGGGTGCTCACCTGCGGCCTGTGCGGCTCCGCGGTGACGCCGGAGCATCACAAGGGCAAGGCTTACTACCGGTGCTTCCGGCGGTGCCAGGGCCAGGGCTACGTCCGCGAGGAGCGCCTCGCCACGATGCTCGCCGAGCTGCTGCGTCCACTCAAGATGAGCGAGGCCAACGCGCGGCTTGTGGCCGAGAAGCTCAAGGAGTCTCGCCGCGAGATCGCCGATGAGCAGGCCCAGCGCCTAGCCGCGGTGAGGACCCGCTTCGACCGACTCGGCGGGCTCATCGACAAGGCCTACGAAGACAAGCTCGACGGTCGCATCGACGACGCCTTCTTCAACCGCAAGCGTAACGAGTGGGAGACCGAGCGCGCCCAGCTCCAGGGCGAGATCGAGCGGCTCGCCCAGATCGACGCCCGCTCGCTGGACACCGCGCTCCGCATCTTCGAACTCGCAAACCGGGCGTTTGACCTGTTCATTTGCCAGGAGGCGTCGCAGCAGCGGGTGCTGGTCGATCTGGTCGCTTCGAACTGCCGATTGTTGGAGGACCACGTCGAGGCCGACTACCGGAAACCCTTTGATATCCTTGTAGAACTCGCGAAGGCCGAAAGGAAATGCCCTCCAGATCGGGCGATCCAGAGGGCATTTATCCAGTATGGTCGGGGCGACAGGATTTGAACCTGCGACCACTAGACCCCCAGTCTAGTGCGCTACCAGGCTGCGCTACACCCCGATTGTCTCAAGCGTTGTGCCCCCAAAGAGGCCGTCTGCTCAAGACCACACCCTATTAACGTGAGGCCACGGAGGCGTCAAGGGTCTGGAGGGCGCGGCGAAGCTGGTTGAGCTCCACACGCACCCGGGCCACACGCTCTACGACCTCACGCAGCTTGTCCAGATCGACGGGGAGGTTGCCGTCTCCGCCTTGTTCTTCGCCCTCTTTGGGCAAGAGCGCCTTACGCGCGCCCGCGATGGTGAAGCCTTGGGTGTGGAGGAGGCGCTTGATCTTGAGGAAGCGGCTGATGTCGCGTTTGCGGTAGAGCCGCTGCCCGGAGGAGCTGCGGTGGGGGCGCATCTTGAACTCGCCCTCCCAATACCGGAGCACGTGGGACTCGACGCCCACGAGCTCAGCGACCTCGCCGATTCGAAAATACAGCTTGTCGGGGATGTCCTGATCCTCGTCCACGAGGAGCGCGTCGTCTTCTTTGCTCATTGGACCTCCCGGCCTTCCTCACGTCCTGTGCGGCTACTCTTCGTCGAACATGTCGTCCGGCCCCGCCGCGGGCACATCTTCTGCGCGCAGCGAGCCGTTGATCGCCGTCTTGAGCACCTGGGACGGCTTGAAGGTCAGCACCCGACGAGGCTCGATGACGATGCTCTCGTTGGTCTGGGGGTTGCGGCCACGGCGGGCGGACTTCTGGCGAACCACGAAGTTGCCAAAGCCGGACACCTTGATCTTCTCGCCCCGCTCAAGGGCCTCACGCATCGTCTCAAACACCGCGTCGATGAGCTCGAGAGCCTCCTTCTTGGAGAAGCCGACGTTGTCGTAGACACGCTCGACAAGATCGGCCTTCGTCATCGTGCGGGAGGCAGCGGCAGATTCCGGCATCAGGTTCTCCCGGTCAGATGGGGTGGAGTCTCCGCGGGGGGGTTGAGCGATGTTCGCTCTCCGCGGTCGCTTAGGAGCGCTCATAAGAGTATCAGATCGTTGGAAGGTTGACAAAGGTGCGCGAGAACGCAGTCAATTTGTTGGATCATCCCAGGGCTCTCAGAGGCCAGAGTCGGACGCGGCGGTGTCTTCAGGATCTGTGGTGAGGTCCCAAAGGCGCAGGGTGAACACGTCCTCACGCTCTTCGCCCAACGCGCCGACGGACTTGAGCTCGTAGACGTAGAGGCCCTCGTCCGCGAAGTCTTGGGTGAGCGTGTACTCATCTTCACCCCGATCGCCGGAGCTGATACGAACCGTGGCGCGATCGATGAGCTCGGCGTACTCGGCGTCGATGCGCACGGAGAGCGTGTGCACCGTGCCGATGGGGCCGCCGCCGGGGCTCACCTCGCCCTCGCCGATCACCACCGCGCCGGTGTTGGAGCGGAGCTCCACGGTGCGCGCCTCGAGCACATCCGTGGCGCCCACATCGACGGTGATCACGTCGTCGGTGGCGTTGACCTGCACGTAGTCGGCGCTCTCATCTTTGTCGCCGCAGGCGACGACGAGGCTGAGGATCAGGGCCAGGGGCATAGGGTGCTCCTCAAAAACACGACGACGCCGAGGCGAAGACCCCGGCGTCGCGCGCTCAGACCATTCGATGAGTCAGATCCCGCAGGATCAGACCAGCGCGGCCTTCACCTGGGTGACAACCGCCTCGAAGGCCGAGGGCTGGTTGGTGGCGAGGTCAGACAGGGCCTTGCGGTCCAGCGTGATGCCCGCGAGCTTGAGGCCGTGGATGAAGCGGCTGTACGAGATGCCGAAGGCGCCGAGACCGGCGTTGATGCGCACGATCCAGAGGCTGCGGAAGTGGCGCTTCTTCTCTTTGCGGCCACGGAAGGCGTAAGTCTCCGCCTTCATCACCGCCTGATGGCCCTGGCGAAGCAGGCGGCCACGCGCGCCACGGAAGCCCTTGGTGCGCTTGAAGAGGTTCTTGCGGCGCGTCTTACGGATAGACGCGTTCTTAATACGTGCCATGTTGTCTCCAGTTGTGAACCGCTGACCAACCCAACGTGGGCGGAGGCGGCCGGAAGGAGGACGACATCACCCCGCGACGCGGGGAGAGACGCCTACTTGTAGGGGATGAGCTGGTTGATGAGGTGAACCTCGACCTCGGCGATGTGGCCGCCGTGGCGGAGCTTCCGCTTCGTGGCGGTGCTCTTCTTGGTGAGGATGTGGCGCAGCTTGGCGTGCTTGAACTTGATCTTGCCGGTGGCGGTCTTGGAGAAGCGCTTGGCCGCGCCCCGGTTCGTCTTCATCTTGTTCTTGAACTTGCCCATGAATGCCTCAGGAGAGCAGAGCCCGAGCGCGCGGCGCGCGTCGGGGAAGTTTGGAGCGCCAGGAGACTAACCTACGCCCGGCAAGCGGTCACACCTTCTTCTTTGTCGGGGCGAGGATCATCACCATCTGCTTCCCGTCCATACGCGGCGGGGACTCCACGACGGCGAGATCGGTGAGCGCTGAAGAGAACTCACGGCAGCGCTCTTCGCCGATGTCGCGGTGGGCGTTCTCACGGCCACGGAACCGGACGGTGATCTTGACCTTGTCACCCTCTTCGAGGAAGCGCTGGGCGTGCCGCAGCTTGACCTCAAAGTCATGGATGTCGGTCTTGGGCCGAACCTTGAGCTCTTTGATCTCGACGATGACCTGGTTCTTACGCGCCGTCGCGTCTTTCTTCTTCTTGTCGTACTTGAAACGACCGAAGTCTTGAACACGGCAGACCGGCGGGCGGGCGTTGGGAGCGACCTCGACCAGATCAAGGCCACGCTCACGCGCCAGCGCCAGGGCGTCGACGGTCATGAACTCGCCGAGCTTGGTGCCGTCTTCGTCGATCACCAGGACTCGTGGAACACGGATTCGTTCGTTGACGCGCGGCTCGTCGCGCTCAGGCACGGCCTGAGACATGCGGCGGTTCCTGAGGTTGTCACCATTCGTAGGGTCGATGGTACTGTCGCTCCACTTAGAGGTTTCGAATCAGCGGTCCTGCAGGTCAACCCAGTCGCAGGCTTGTAGCAGGGGCCACGCCGTTTCTACCAGAGTGACAGCGCCGTGTCAACGCCGCGCCTCGGCAAAAAAAGAAGAGGCGGCAGGGGTAACCTGCCGCCTCTGCATATAGGAACGACCGGGATCGAACCGGTGACCCCTACCGTGTCAAGGTAATGCTCTCCCGCTGAGCTACGCTCCTTCATGCGCCTTGGCTGCTGACGAGGTCAAAGACCTCAAGCATCCGAAGCCCACACCTCTTATCTAAACGCCCCGAGGGCGTCAAGGCGCCTCGCCTCACGGCGCCGCTTGAGCCAAGGCGGCGATCACCGCGGCGGCCACGTCCGGCGCGGCCTCTTCGGGCCCTGGCGCGTCGGGGATGAGCCGATCGAGGCTGGCGACGCCGCCCTCGGTGATCCCGCAGGGGATGATCCCCGGATACGCCTCGGGCCCCAAGCGCAGGTTCAGCGCGAAGCCGTGCATGGTCACCCCTCGCTGAATGTGCAGGCCCAAGGCGGCGATCTTGTCGTCGCCTACCCACACGCCGGGGTAGCCCTCGCGGCGCCCCGCGATCACCCCCAGCCCGCCGAGGTAGGCGATCAAGCCATCCTCCAGGCGCTCGACGAGGCGCCGCACGCCGAGGCCGCGGCGCCCACAATCGAAGAGCAGGTAACCGACGAGCTGCCCCGGGCCGTGCCAGGTCGCGAGGCCGCCGCGCTCGGTCTTGAAGACCTCCACACCCCTGGCGCGGAGGGCCTCGGGGTCGGGGTTGCCGGGCGCCTCCCGTTTGCCGAAGGTGACGACCGCGCGGTGCTCCAAGAGCGCGAGCTGCTCCGTCCCCTGCCCCGCCAGGATCTCGGCCCGAAGGGCGCGCTGACGCGCCCAGGCGACCTCGTAGGGCACGTCTACCCCCCAGAAGCTCCAGGGGATCAGGCCGGGTCTCCGTCGCCAAAGAAGCGTGAGCGCTGGTAGTGGTGCATCGCCTCGGCGAAGAGGATCTGCGCGGCCGCCGTGACGGGGATCGCCAAGAAGATGCCCCAGAGGCCGAACACGTTGCCCCCGACGATGAGCGCCACCATGACCACCAAGGGGTGCAGGCCGACCTTGTCGCCGACGATGAGCGGCGTGAAGATGAAGCCCTCCAAGAGCTGGCTCACCCCAAAGGCCGCCCACACCGCGAGGAGGTGCCAGTCGACGCCGAACTTGAGCAGCGCGAGCAGGCTCGCGATGACCACCCCGAACAGCGTGCCGACGTAGGGGATGATGAACAGGGCGCCGGAGACGATGCCGACGACCAAGGCGAGATCCACCCCGCTGATGAGCAGCCCCACGGAGTAACAGACCGCCAACAGCGCGCACACCGTGAGCTGACCGCGGACGAAGCTGGCGAGGGTCTCGTCGATCTGATGGGCCAAGGAGCGCACCTTCGCCCGGTGACGCGGGGGCACCAGCTCGTCTACCCCCGCGACGAGACGATCCCAGTCGCGCAGCAGGTAGAAGGTGAAGATGGGCAACAGCAGCACGTTGAGCACGGCCACGGCGAAGGCGAAGCCGCCGGAGAGCGCCTTGGCGCCTAAGGTGGTGATCAGGCGACCGGCGCTGGGCACGGTGTCTTTGACCAGCCCGCCGATGTCGGCGCCGCTTGAGGTGAGCGCGAGCTGGGCCTCGGCGAAGAGCTCCTCGGGCGAGACCGGCAGAGGCCGCTCAAGCCAGGTCTCTAAGCGCACCTTGAGCTCCGTGGCGGTCTCCGTGAGCCGGGCGCCATACAGGCTGAGGTTCGCGGTGAGGTTCTCGAGCTCCTCCACCACGGACGGGATGAGCACGAGCACGGCGAGGGTGATGGCCAGCCCACCCGCGCCAAAGATCACCATGATCCCGCGCTCTCGGCTCAGGCCCCGGGCCTCTAAACGATCGACCACGGGGTCGAGCAGCCAGGCGAAGGTGGCGGCGATGAACAGCATGCTCAGGGCGGAGCGTAAGAGGTAGATGAGGCCGACTGAGAGCACCGCGGCGGCGATGCCCCAGGCGATGCGCTCACGCAGGCTCACCGGCTTGGGCGGCGGCGTGCGCATGGGGCGTGGGATGCGGGTCCCGGCGCTGGAGTGCCCGGCGCGGCGAATCATAAGGGATCCACGACGATGACGACCCGGCCCCGCAGGAGCAGGTCGCTGCCCGAGGCCAAGGCCCGCAGCTTGGCGACGTCGTCCCGGCCCACGACCAGATCGGAGCCCCCTTTGACGTCCGTGGCTTGCACAAACAGGGGCTCTTTGCCCGCGCGCTGGATGGCCTCTTTGTCGCCGGGCTCGGTCACCCACACGACGGGGAGCGTTGTGGCCGCGGACTCTTCGCTCATCGAGGCGAGGCCGTAGACCTCCTCCCCCTCAGGGGCGAGCAGACGTGGCGCCAGGGCGAGGCGCACCCGCATCCGCCGGGCGTCCACAACAACGCCGGTGTAGCGGCCCTCAGCGCGGTCTTCAGCGGAGCCGCCGCTGGCCTGCTCCACGAGGGCGGGGCGAAGCCAAGAGTGGAGCGCGAGCTCAGCGCGAAGGCTCACCTTGCCCGAGGAGTAGTAGCGGGTCTCGCCGACCTGCCAGGTGGTGAGGCCGTCGCGTAATGAGCTGGCCATGGGCTCGGCGCCGTCGAGGAGATCCCCCGCCGTGGAGTCGGCAGAGACACGAACCTGGCGCGCGTGGTCCTCCACGCGGGGCTCAAGCTGGGCGAAGGCGTTCTGCTCGGACGCGCGCACGTCGCGCCACGCCCCGGTGTTGGACAGGCCCGAGGCCTCGACGATGAGGCGGCCTCGTGTCCAGTCGATGTGGCCGAAGGTGAGCGGCTCGATGACCGCTCCAGCGAAGGCCGCGCCGCTCAACAGGAGCGTGAGGGGCAGGATCAGGAGGGATCTCACTTCAACCTCACGGCGTCATTGCGGCGGAAGATGCTGGCGACCCCGTCGCGGAAACGCTCATCGGGGAGCACACACAGCCGCGGCGGCAGACGCATCGTCACACGGGAGTGCGCCGCGCGCTCGACGATGAGCATCGTGGGGGTGCTCCCGGCGCAGCGCTCCATGAGGCCGCGGAGCTCGGTCACCCGGGCGGCGGTGAGATCCTGGTGATCGACGCAGATGTGAACCTCCCGAGCGCGGCTCTCGATGAGCTCCGCCAAAGGCTCGGCGGACTCTGCGAGGATCTTACATCCATCCGCCGTCTTCTCAAGCTCACCCTTCACGAGCACGGCCACGCCGTCGTCCTTGAACGCTCGGGCCGATCGCTCCCAGGCGTCGGAGAAGAACACACACTCCACGGTGCCGGTGCCGTCATCTAAGGTGACGAAGCCCATCTTGTCGCCACGTTTGGTGCGCACCTGGCGGGAGGCCGTGGCCATGCCGGGCACGGTGACTTCAGCGCCCTCACGCTCGTCGCTGAGATCGCCCAGGCGGCAGGTGACGTAGCGGCCGAGGTTCTCGGCGAAGGCCTCGACGGGGTGGCCGCTGAGGTAGAAGCCGACGGCGTCGCGCTCAAAGCCCAGGCGTTTGCCGAGGGACCACTCCTGCTCGTCCGGGGGCCGAAACCGCGGCGCCGGGGGCCCGCCGCCGCCCAACATGCCGAAGAGCCCGACCTGCCCGCTCGCTTTGTCGGCCTGCTCTTTTTGGGCGGCGGAGACCGCGGCGTCGAGGCCCGCGAACAGCGCCGCCCGGGCGTGGCCCGTCCAGTCGAAGGCCCCGGCCTTGATGAGGTTCTCCAAGACCTTCTTGTTGACCCGCTTGAGATCGAGGCGGTCGAGGCAGTCCATGAGGTCGCGGAAGCGGCCCCCGGCCTCGACACGGGCGTCCAGGATGGCGTCTACGGCGGCGTCGCCGATGCCTTTGATCGCGCCGAGGCCATACCGGATGGTGTTGCGGGCCATCTTCGGCACGTCGAAGGGGCGCAGGCTCTCGTTCACGTCGGGGGGCAGAATCGTGATGCCCGCGCGTTTGCAGTCGGTCAGGTAGATGAGGATCTTGTCGGTGTTCGCCGACTCGATGCTCATCAGCGCGGCCATAAACTCGGCGCGGTGGTTCGCTTTGAGCCAGGCCGTCTGGTAGCTGACGTAGCCGTAGGCCGCGGAGTGGCTCTTGTTGAAGCCGTAGGCGGCGAACATCGCCAGGAGCTCAAAGATGCCGTCGGCTTTGTCTTTGTCGTAGCCGTTCTTCACCGCGCCGCTGACAAAACGCTCCTTCTGCTTCGCCATCTCCTCGGGCTTCTTTTTGCCCATCGCCCGGCGCAGGAGGTCGGCTTCACCCAGGCTGTAGCTGGAGAGCACCTGGGCGATCTGCATGACCTGCTCTTGGTACACCACGACGCCGTAGGTGCTGCGCAGGATCGGCTCTAAGGCCGGGACGGGGTACTCCACCCGTTTGCGGCCGTGTTTGCGGTCGATGAAGTCGTCCACCATGCCCGCGTTCAGGGGGCCAGGGCGGTAGAGCGCGACCAGGGCCACGAGGTCATCGAGGCAGCTTGGCTTGAGCTTCCGAAGGAGCTCGCGCATGCCTGAAGACTCAACCTGGAACACCCCCAGCGCGTCGCCGTCGATGAGCAGCTTGTAGGTCTTGGCGTCCTCGATGTCGATGTCGCTCATGTCGATGGACGTGGCGCCCTCGTTTCGGGCGATGAGCTTCACGGCGTCGCGGATCTGGTCCAACGTCTTGAGGCCCAAGAAGTCGAACTTGATGAGGCCGATGCTCTCGGCGGACTTCATGTCGAACTGCACGACGGGCCCACCCTCGGGGCCGTCGCGGTAGAGCGGCGCGAGCTGCACCAGGGGCCGGTCGGCGACGACCACACCCGCGGCGTGAACGCCGGTCTGCCGGGTCATGCCCTCGATGGACGAGGCGAGATCGAGGATGCGCCGCACCCGGCCGTCACCCTCGTACAGCCGCAGGAGCGCCTCCTCCTTCTTGGCGGCCTCCAGAGTGATGCCGAGCTCGTTGGGGATGAGCTTCGCGATGCGGTCGGCGTCGTTGAAGTTGAGGTCACACACCCGGGCGACGTCCCGCACGGCGAGCTTCGCCTGGAGCTTGCCGTAGGTGATGATCTGGCTGACAAACTCGCGGCCGTACTTCTGCCGGGTGTGCTCGATGACCTCCTCGCGGCGGTCCTGGCAGAAGTCGACGTCGACGTCGGGCATCGACACCCGCTCGGGGTTCAGAAAGCGCTCAAAGAGCAGCTCAAACCGGATGGGGTCGATGTCGGTGATGCGCTGGGCGTAGGCGACCAAAGATCCCGCGGCGGAACCGCGGCCAGGGCCGACGGGGATCTCGTGGTCTTTGGCCCAGTTGATGAACTCGGCGACGATGAGGAAGTACGCCGCGAAGCCCATCTTGGCGATCATCGCCAGCTCAAGCTCTAAGCGGTCCCAATACTCGGGGTGGCGATCTTCAGGGATGCGGCGCAGGCGGTGGCGCAGGCCTTGGCGGGAGTACCAGGCGAAGTAGCCGTTGAGGCTGCCCTCTGCGCCCTCGGGTTTGTCAGGCGCGTCCGCCCCGGCGGGCACAGGCAGGGCGAGATCCCGGGGCGGCGGGAAGGCGTTGTAAAAATACGACCAGTTGGCCTGGGTGTCGGCGCCCTCTTGGGTGTCGGGGGGCGTAGACGCGGGGAAGTAGTAGACGCCGTAATCAAACTTGAAGTGGCAGCGCTCGGAGATCTCTTCAGTGCGGTCGATGGCCTCGCCGTCCTCAGGGAACAGCGCGCGCAGCTCAGCCTCGGTCTTGAGGTAGAGCTGGTCGGTGCAGGGCCGACGCCGACGCTCATCATGCAGCGCGACGCCTTGGCCGATGCACTGGAGCAGGTCGAGGACCGGGGCGTCCTCAGGCTTGAGGTAGTGCACGTTGTTCGTGACCACCGTCTTGAGGCCGAACTCTTGGCCCAGCGCCCGGCAGCCGTCGTTGGCCAGGTCGTCGCCGGGCAGGCCGACGTCTTGCAGCTCAAGGTAGAGGTGCTCCGGGCCCAGAATCTCGGCGAGCTCCGTGAGGCGCCTGCGGGCCAGGTCAGGCTCACCCCGAGCCCAGGGCGCGCGCACCGGGCCACGCATGCCCGAGGTCAAGAAGATGAGGCCCTCGTGGTGCTGGCGCAGGAGCTCCAGATCGATGCGCGGCTTGTAGTAGATGCCGTCGAAGATCGCCCGGGTGATGAGCTGGTTGAGGTTTTTGTAGCCCGTCTTGTCTTCGATGAGCGCGATGAGGTGGTAGCCGCCGAGCTCATTCGCGGGATCTTTGAAGCCTACGCCCTCGGGCTGCACCCACAGCCCGGCGCCGAACACCGGGTGGAGGCCCTGCTCTTTGCAGGCCTTGTGGAAGGTGACCGCGCCATAGAGGTTCGTGTGATCGGTGAGCGCCACGCCCGTCTGCCCGATCGCCTTCACCGCCGGGGCCAAGGCCTCGATGGTGAGCGCCCCGTCCAGCAAGGAGAACTGGGAGTGAACGTGGAGATGAACGAAGCCCATGCCAGATCCGGAGCACGCTGAAGGCGACTCCCCTATCGTGCTCCGTTAAGATGACCAGGGGGCGCGACGGCGCTCACCGGCCAAGAACTGCACTTGACGAGGAGGAGACCATGATGAGCTTACGGACGACCATCATCGCCGCGCTGGGGTTGAGCTTCGGCTTGGCGTGCTCGGGTGGTGGGGACGGCAAGGTGGACGACTCGGGGACAGACGACACGAACCCCAGCGGCGACTCCGGCGACGACACCGGGCCCACGGGTGACCCAGGCTACGCTGAAGTCAGCTCGCCCTGCGGCGGCCAGAACGTCTACGCCATCCTCTTCGCCTCGGACACCGTCGGCTGGGTGGGCTGCGGCGCCGACGCCGGGGTTCACGAGACGGCGGACGGCGGCGACAGCTTCTCGGAGATCGACCTCGCCACGGGCCTGGACATCTACGACCTGTCCTTCGCCCCCAACGGCGACCTCTACGCCTGCGGCAACGGCACCGCCGACAACGTCACCTCGTTTCTGTGGCGTTACGACGGCGGCGCCTGGGAGCGCCTGCTCGACTACGACACCGTGAAGATGTCGAACTGCGGCCAGGTGGCCTCGGCCCGGGACGGCGAGATCTTCGTGGTGAGCCTCACCATCGGCGACATCACCTTCTCCACCGACGGCGGCTCTACCTGGGACCCAAACAACGAACGCTATTGGGCCGAGTCCAACCTCGACGACGCCAGCGCCAAGGACGCCTACCAGATCGCGGCGATGGAGGCCGTGAACGGCGGCTACTACGGCTCGGGCTCCATCGGCACCGAGCCGCCCTACTTCTACCGGCCTTCAGATCACCCCGACGCCGAGCCGTTCAACATGGAGGTGGTCACCATCGACGGCGGCTTCCGGGGCTGGTCGCAGTCCCTCGCCACGCCCGACGGCGGCACCACCTGGCTCGCCGGGGGCCGTGACGAGGACATCAGCGACGACGCCTCGGGCTACATCTACCGCAGCGAAGACGGCGGCGAGACCTGGGAGAGCCTGCCTTTGGGCCCCGAGATCGACGTGGTCCACGACATCAAGTTCTCTGAAGACGGCGTTCACGGCGTCGCCGTCGGCCACCGTTACCCGCCCGCGTCCAAGGGCGGCTTCGTGCTGCTCACCTACGACGGCGGGCAGACCTGGCAAGAGCTCGACGCTGACCTGCCGATCATGCAGAGCGCCGCGGCCTCGGGGGGCACCTTCTGGGTAGGCGGCGACGGGTACATGGGGCGCGGCGAGTTCTAAGCCCTGTCCGTTGAGGCGCAGGCGGAGGTCCAGATCCCTGGGGCTCCGCCTCTTTTTTGGGGCGCCTGTCAATTGTCTTGACCGTTGTAAAGGACTCATCAAGGGATCAAACGGGAGGAACCGGGATCAGGGCGCGCTGTCCTGAGCACCGAGACCCGATGAGACGCGCCGCCCCTGCCGCGTCTCACCCCACAAATCTCTCCCCCACAAGAGGTGAAGCATGTCGTCCATTAACCTGGCCGCGCTCAGCTGGCGTGCGCCCTTCCACCGCTCCGAGGACGCCATCCGCGCCCTCACCGACTCTTCACCCCGCACAGACTCTCTGGGCGAAGACGCCCAAGGGGAGCTGATGTTGGAGATCGCCGCCGCCTGGGAGGGTGATCTCTGCCTGCACAAACAGCTCAAGGTGGGTGAGATCGTGCTGGGTGGGCCCGAGAGCGCCTTGCCCATCGACGCTGAGCTTCTGCCCATCTCTCCCCTGCCCTTCGCCCGCCAAGACGCGGACGGCGCGAGCGTGCTGGTGAGCAAGAGCTGGGCGGTGACCCTACGCAGCGGCGGCCGCACCTTGGGGCTGCAAGAGGCGCTCGGTGAAGGTCGCGCTGAGCCGGAGGACGACGGCCTCGTGCGCCTTCGGCTGAACGACGGGGATCAGGCCGTCATCGACCTCGGGCCGTTCTTGATCATCGCCCGGCGCTCGCGCCCGGCGCGGCGGGTTGGGGCCCCGGTGTTTCGCCCCGAGCCCGCCTTGGTGGCCACCACTCTGAGCGCGATGTTTTTGGGCGGGCTCGCGGGCATGTTCGCGCTCCTCGCCCCGCCGAGGCCCGTCTCCGACGTGATTGAGCTGCCGCCCCACGTCACCGCCCTGCTCCTCCAGGCCCCGCCGGAGCCCGTTCCTGAGCCGGTGAAGGCGATGGATCGGCCCCGAGACGCCGGGGAGAAGGCCGCCAAGAAGGAGGGCAAGCGGGGTGAGCCCGACTCGCGGCTGGCCAAGGCCCGGGCGGAGGGCCGCGAGCGCGATGTGGCCATCGTGAACAACGCGGGTGTGCTCGGCGCCTGGAGCGAGGCCGGCTTAGAGAGCGGCAGCGGCCTGCCCACGGGCCTCGCGTCGAGCATCAGCGGCCTCTCTGGGCCCAAAGGGGTGCAGCGGGGCACGGGGCTGGGCGACCGAGGCAAAGACTTCGGCGGCGGCGGCACGGCGGTTGACGGCGGGGGTGTGAACACCTCGGGACTGTGTGACGGCGGAGACTGCCGCCGTGGCCAAGAGGGCACCCTCGGCGACAAGACCGAGGGCCGGATGATCTCAGACCCCAACGAGGTCATGTACGTCGGCCCGGCCATGGACCGCGCGCTGATCGACAAGGTCATCAAACAGAACATGAACCGCCTGCGCTACTGTTACCAGCGTGAGCTGAGCAAAGACCCGACCTTAAGCGGCAAGATCGTCGTGAAGTTCTCGATTGACAAGGCCGGCGGCGTCAGCTCGGCGGCGATCAAGTCCTCGTCGATGAACAGCGCGGCGGTGGAGTCGTGCATGACGAAGACCTTTATGTCCTTCAAGTTCCCCGAGCCCAAAGGTGGGGGTGTGGTGATCGTGTCGTATCCGTTCCTGTTCAGCCCTGGGTGATTCACCACGGTGGTGGGTCACTCGCCCGACGGCGCGGGGAGAGAACAGCAGAGCAGACGAGACGATGAGCACACCCGAGCGGCAGGCCCGCTCCGCCCCTCGCCGCGCCCCGGCGGGGGGCGTTTGTCTGTGTTAGGTCGGCGTTGGGCCGCTCGGCGGGCCCTCTTCAGGCGCCGGGCCCGGCGCGGGGGGCGCGGGCAGAGGCGGCTCAACCTCCGGCGGCGGCGGCAAGGGCGGCGCCTCGCCCAAGACCGCGGCGGGCTCGACCACGCCCGGCTCACAGGCGCAGCCCGGCCCGGGAGACCAGCAGCTCGGCCCCCGCAGCACGACCACGCCGGGGCTCACCTGCAGGGCGCCGGGGCAGACCACCCCGGCGTCTACGACCAGGGCGGCCACGGCCTCGCTCTGCACGAGCTCCCCGTCGGGGCCGGTGAGGCTTAAGCCCGCGCCGACGGCGAGCTGGGGCGTGCAGCCCTTGAGTCGGGGCTCGACATAGAGGCTCTGCCAGGCGCTCAGCTCCAGGTACACCCGGGCGTGGCGGTCCACACGCTCACGAAGGGTGCGCAGCTCGTCCCGGCGCGCGGCGTCGAGGAGCGGCAGCACGGTCTGGGAGCCCGACATCGCCTCGACGCGGCTCTGCCCCGCCCGGGAGCGCTGCACCCGTTTGCCAAGCTCCGCGCCCAGCGCCCGCCCACGCGCGCCCAGAGACAGCGCGATCTCATCGGCGCAGGCCGCGCCTTTGCCCTCGTTGAGCCCACGCTCGGCCCAGCGGTTGTGAACCCGGCTGGCGGCGACCTCCAAGGCCCGCACCTCCTCCAGGAGCCCACGCTGGCCGCGCAGGGCCTCCTCAAGCTCCGGCGCCCGAGGGGCGATGAGCGCGGGGTCGATGCCCAAGGCGGGCAGGCTCACGAGCCCTAGGGCGAGGAGGAAGGCGGCGGGGAGGAGGACCGTGCGGGCGCGCATTCGCCAAGCGTAGCGCGTCTCGGGCCCAAGCGGCATACTCAAGCGTATGACCGCAACCTCCGCCCTCCTCGTCGCCCTTGGCGGCGCCCTCGGCGCCTTGGCCCGGGTGAGCCTGAGCCTCTGGATCACCCGCGTCTACGCGCCGACGTTCCCGTGGGTCACGCTGGGCGTCAACACCGTCGGCTGCCTGTTGTTGGGCCTGCTCATCGGGCTCACCCAAGGCGATGACGAGGGGCTACGCGCCGCGCGTCTGGGCCTCGGCGGCGGCTTCTTGGGCGCGTTCACCACCTGGAGCACGTTCTCGGTGGAGACGATCACCTTGGCGCAAGAGGGCCGCGCCGGGGCGGCGGCCTTGAACCTGGCCCTGAGCCTCGTCTTGGGGCTCGGGGCCGGGGCCTTGGGCCTTCACCTCAGCCGATGAGCTCGCTGTCGTTGGGGATGATCGCGTTCTTGTGCACGATGGCGATGCCGTCCACGAGCGACCAGCCCTCATAGTGGGCGTCCCGGGCGCCGACCCGGCCCCGGATGACGCAGTTGTCGCCGATGCGGGCGTTCTTATCGACGATGGCCCGCTCGACCACACAGCCCGCGCCCAGGCCGATGCCGGGGTGGCCCGCCTCGCGGTGGCGGTGCTGGCGCTCGGCGTCTTCGATGTAGTCCGCGCCCATAAAGATGCTGTCGCGCACCACGGAGCGCGCCCGAATGCGGGTGCGAACGCCGATCACCGAGCGGGCGATGTGCTCGGCCTCGATGAAGCAGCCGTCGCTGATCAAGGAGTCCACCACCTGGGTTGAGCGCACCGTCGAGGGCGGCAGGATGCGCTGGTGGGTGTAGATCGGCGCCTCGGGGTGGAAGAAGTGGAAGTCGGGCGTGGGCCGGGCCAAGGCGAGGTTCGCCTCGTAGAAGGCGCCGATGGTGCCGATGTCCTCCCAGTAGCCGTGGAAGGTGTGGGCCACGACGTTCGCGTGGTCCAAGAGCGACGGCAGGATGTCCCGGCCAAAATCGACCATGTTTGGATCGGCGAGGCTCTCCTCCAAGCAGCGGCGGGAGAAGACGTAGACGCCCATCGACGCCAAGAACCGCTTGTCGCCCAGGCCCGCCGAGGCCGGCATCTCCAGATCGCTCAGGTCCTCGTCATCCCGGGGCTTCTCGCGGAAGCCGGTCACCCGGCCCCGCTCGTCCACACGCATCACCCCGAAGCCGTCGCAGTCCTCGCGGCGCACGGGCAGGCAGGACACCGTGGCGTCGGCCCCGGCGCGGCGGTGGGTGTCGAGGAGCTCGCGGTAGTCCATGCGGTAGAGGTGATCGCCGCTGAGGATGAGCACCTCGTCCACCCGGTCGTCGCGCATCATGTGGTGGAGCTGCTTGCGGAAGGCGTCCGCGGTGCCCTGAAACCAGTCGTCGCGGGCCTCGGTCTGCTCGGCGGTGAGGATCTCCACGTTCATCTTGCTGAACATGTCGAAGCGGTAGGTGTTCATCACGTGGGTGTTCAGGGAGTTGGACCTGAACTGGGTGAGCACGAAGATCTTCGACATTCGGCTGTTGATGGCGTTTGACAGCGGGATGTCGATGAGCCGGTACTTGCCCGCGAGGGGCACGGCGGGCTTGGAGCGCGACGAGGTGAGCGGGGCGAGGCGGGTGCCCCGGCCACCGCCGAGGATCACCGTGATGCAGGACGACATAGAGGCTCCTTCACACAAGGAGGCTAAGGTAGGGGAATGCTGCGACGCCGACAACTCCCTCTCACACAAGCCCTGATTCTGCTTGGGATTCCGACGATCGGCGGGCTTGGCGCCGGCTGCCCCGGAGAGTGCGTCGGCGCGGGGTGTGACGACGCTTTTGAGGCCAGCGCGGCGGTTTTGCACCTCGGCGGCGACTCCTTGGTGCGGGTGCGGGGCCTCGATCCTCGCGACGGCGCGTTCACCCTGCGCGGCGGCGCGAACGAGGGCGTGGAGTGGGCCCTGGGCCTCACCCCCGCGGCGTTGTGGGTAGGCGCGCCCCAAGCCTCCGCCGTCGTGAGCTACGCCCTTGGCCCCGCCGACCCCAGCGGCGAGCGCAGCCTCGATCTGAGCGCCCAAGACTCCTTGCCTGACGACGTCGGCGCGCTCTTTGGGGAGGCGAGCACGGATCGGTTCGGCGCCGCCTTCGCCCGGGTGCCCGACCCCGACGGCGTGGCCGACCTGCTCGTGGGCGCGCCGGGCCTGCTCGGCGGCAGCGTCAACCCCGACGCCGGGGGCGTCTACCTGTTTGAGGACCTCGGCGACGGCCTCAGCGGCAGCGTCAGCGCCTCAACGGCGCGGCTGCGGGTGCTCTCCGAGGCCGCCGGGGATCGCCTGGGCTCCGTCGTCGCCGCCTGCGGAGACCTCGACGGCGACGGCGAGGCCGAGCTTGTCGCCTCCGCGCCCTGGGACTCCTCCGTCGCGGCCTTGGGCGGGCGTGTGGACCTCGCGCGCTCAACCACCCTGGCGAGCTTGGGCGATGAGCTGCTCCTCGCCGGACAGCTTGAGCAGAGCTTCACCCTCGCCGACGACGGCGCGCGCTTGGGCCACGCCATCTGGTGCGCCGCCGATCTGGGCGTCGGCGGCGGCGGGGTGGCCGATCTTGTGCTCACCGCGCCCTTCGCCGACGTCGAGGGCCGCGAAGGCGCCGGCGCGGTGTACCTGATTCACGGCGAGACCACGCCCAGCCTCCCCGAGGGCGCGGCGTCGATGGAGGTGAGCGCCGTCGCCGACCGGGTGATCGCCGGGGCGAACGCCGGGGATTACCTCGGCTGGGCCTTGGCCGTGGGGGATCTCAACGGGGATGGCCAAGAGGAGCTGGCCCTCGGCGCCCCTGGCGCGGGCGGCGCCCAGCAGGCCAAGGCCCGCGGGCAGGTGCTCCTGTACTCCGGCGAGGCCCTCGCCTCGGGGGCGGACACCTTCGCCACGCTCACCGGCGAGACCGCCGGAGATCAGGCCGGCGCCGCCTTGGCCATCGGGGATCTCGACGGCGACGGCTACGGTGAGCTGCTCATCGGCGCGCCCCGGGCCAACCCCACCGACTCCGCCGAGTCCTTCGCCGCGGGGATCCTCTACGTCTTCGCTGGCGCGGCCGAGTTTCCCCTCGACGACGTACGATCCGTCACCCGCTCTGAAGGCCGCATCACCGCCGACCAGCAGTTCTTGAGCGCCGGGCAGGCCCTCGCCGTGGGCCCCCTCGACGCGGGCCTGGTGAACGACGACGGCGAGGCCACGACGGTGGGCCTCGCCTTGACGGTGAACCTCTCCAGCGACTGAGGGCGCTCAGCGCCTGCAGATCGCCTCGATCGCCTCGATCGACTTGGGGATCGACCCGGTGAGCACCTCGGGATCGCCGCTGGTGACCAAGACGTCGTCCTCGATGCGCACGCCGATGCCCCGGTACTGCGATGGGCAGTCCGTGTCGTCGGGGGGGATGTAGAGCCCGGGCTCGATGGTGATCACCGCGCCGGGGCGCAGCGGCGAGGACGACTGGCCCTCGACATAGGCGCCGACGTCGTGAACATCGAGGCCGAGCCAGTGGCCGATGCCGTGCATGTAGTACCGCTTGTAGCCCTTCTCCTGAATCAGCTCCTCGACGTCGCCGCTGAGCAGGCCGAGGCGCACCATCCCTTCAGTGAGCCCCCGAATCGCCGCGTCGCTCACCTGCTTAAACGTGCTCGTGGGCCGCACCAGGTCGATGCAGGCGAGCTGCACGCTGAGCACGAGCTCGTAGATCTCCCGCTGGGCGGGGCTGAAGGTGCCCGAGGCCGGGAAGGTGCGGGTGACGTCGGCGGTGTAGCCCTGGCGCTCACAGCCCGCGTCGACCAAGACCAGGTCGCCGTCTTGGATCTGGCGGTCGTTCTTGACGTGGTGCAGGATGCAGGCGTTGGGGCCGCTGCCGACGATGGAGGCGTAGCCGGGGCCGTCGCCGCCGCGGGCGCGGAAGTTGTACTCGATCAGCGCCTCAAGCTCGTACTCTTTGGCGCCGGGCTTGCCCGCGCCCATGGCCGCGACGTGGGCCTCATGGGTGATGGCGGCGGCCTCCCGCATCAAGGCCAGCTCCTCGGGGGACTTGATGAGGCGGAGCTGGCCGAGCAGGCGGTCGGGGCTCACGAAGGCGTCGGGCAAGACCCGCTGGCGCTCACGGGCGGGCTTACGCGCCGAGGCCAGGGCCGCCATCAGCACCGCGTCGTCGTGGGGATGAACCCCCAGGCGAACGTGCAGGGTGTGAAAGCCGACGAGCAGCTCCGGCAGACGTTTGGCCAGCTCCGCGATGGGGTGGGCCTCATCGGCCCCATACAGCGTCGTCGCGCCTTCGGGGCCGGGGCGAATGCCCGTCCAGACCTCCATCACCGCGTCTTTGGGCTGCACAAACATCACGAAGTTGGGGGCCTCACCGCCGCGCAGCATCACGACGACCTCGGGGTCGGTCCAGCCGGTGAGGTAGAGCAGGTGGCTGTCTTGGCGGTATCGGTGCTCGGAGTCGCCGTTGCGCCCTTTGGGGGCGGCGCCGAAGAGGAGGATCGCCTCACCCTCGGGCAAGGCGGCCAAGGCGCGCTGGCGGTGCTGGGCGTAGAGCTCGCGGGCCAAGAACGGTGCGGACATTGGGGCTCTCCTCGTTTGGTCCCCTTTAACATCCGCTCCTTGGGCCCGAGCCGCCGGTCATTCTCTTGACCTTCACCCCCAGCCGCCCAAAGTTATGTGACCATCTCGTGACAGGCACCCTACCCCACCGACCCGGAGCAGAAGTGGAATTCCGGCTGACCCAAGAGAGCGGTCGCACATACTTCATCCGCACCGTCGAGGTGCGTGAGCACGATCCCCGGCTGATCAAGACGATCAGCGAGATCGACCTGATGACGTTCTCCCAGCCCACCTGGAGCCACGTCACCCTCGACCTCGCCCTTCGCCACGGTCGCACCACGCTGCTCTACGCCGATGACCTGGCCATCGGCTCGTGCCACTGCGTGCGCGCCTGGGACAACCCCGATGAGGCCGTGCTGTTCGCCATGGCGATTCGCCCCGGCTGGCGCGGTCGGGGCCTCGGCAGCCGCTTCTTGCAGGGCGTGCTCGACGGCCTCGCCCGCGACGGCCTGCGCTCGGTGATCCTCCAGGTCGACGCCAACAACAAAGCCGCCGTGCGCATCTACCAGTCCCGCTTCGGCTTTGAGATCCTCGCCGATGAGATCGACGCCCGGGGCGAGCGCCGCATCCACATGCGCCGCGTGCTGCGCGCCACCGCCGCGAACGACACCTTGGGTGAGCTGAGCGCGGGCTGAGCGGCCGCGCGGCGGGGCATCCTGTGGCGCCCCGCACTTTTCCTTGCGGTCTGGCCCAGGCAGAGCGTAGCCTGAGGCCGTATGAGCACCCTGCGCAGCGTCATTCGAGGCACTCTGGGCCGCTGCCCCGCCTGCGGTGTGGCGCCGCTCTTTCGCGGCGTCACCGCGCTCTACGAGACCTGCCCCCGCTGCCATGTGCGCCACGAGCGGTTTGACGGCTCGTGGACCTTGGTGACCTGGCTGGCCATCTCGTTCGGCGTCACCGTAGGCATGGTGGCCCCGGCGGTGATGTGGGTGAACGGCTGGATTCGGGAGGACGAGGGCCTCATCGCCGTCACCCTGCTCTCGACCCTGTGCACCGCGCTCATCTACCGGCCGCTCAAGGGCGCCACCTTCGGGGCCCTGCACGCGATGGGCATGGTGTACCCCGACGTAGAGCGCGCCGGGAACGTCATCTACCTAGAGCGCGCCCGGCAGCTCCGACGTGACCGCGAGCGCCAGCGGGCCCAGGGCGCCTGAGCCCGCCGCGCCGCTTAGAACTTCCCGGCGGTGATGTTCCAGGTGATGCTGCTCTCGTCGATGCGACCGATCAGCTCACCCTTCCACTCCTTCTTCGTGGCGTCGTAGGTGTAGCGCTTGATCTCACGCTGCTCGTCGGCGGCGACGTAGAGCTCGAGCTTGCCGTCGCCGTCGAGGTCGGCGGGGTAACAGGCGTGCTCAAAGCCCGAGGAGGCCTGCTCAAAGCGCTTGGACTCCCAAGGCGCGGCGGGATCGGCGGCGGGGGTGAAGTGGTAGAGGCCGGTCTTGTACGCGCAGGCCACGAGCTCTTTTTTGCCGTCGCCGTCGAAGTCGCCGGGGACCAAGAACCGCGTCTGCCGGTCGTCGATGGTGGCGAAGACCTTGTGGTCAAAGCCCGAGCCGTCGGCCTTGAGCGTGTACTGGCGGATCTCGACGGGCTTGACGATGGCCTTCTCTTTGTTGGTCTCGGCCTCAAGCACGCTGAACAGCTCGGACTTGCCGTCGCCGTCTAAGTCCGCGGCGAGGATCTCTTTGGCGTGGGTGGCGCCCATGGGGTCGACGACGCTGCGCTCGTACTGCGTGCCGTTCCAGCGGTACATCACCATCATGCCCGGCTGGCTCTCGTTGGCCTTGTTGCGATCCGTCGGCGTGGCGAAGAACTCGAGCTTGCCGTCGCCGTCCACGTCGCCGATCTCGATCTCGTGCACGAAGGTGTCGGCCTTGGCGTCCATCTCGACGACCTCAGCCGCGCCGTCGGGGGTGTCCGAGGGGTTCACCACGGCGACCACGCCGCCGTCGTGGGTGGCGATGACGAGCTCATCTTTGCCGTCGCCGTCGACATCGCCGATCTCCAGATCACGCAGGCGGTCAAACTTGCCGCCCCACGACTTCTCCCACAAGACCTTGGCCGTCCACTTGCCGTCCTTAAACGTCCAGTGTTTGAGCTTGGCGTCTTCAGCGCCGATGGTGAGGATGCCGTCTTGGTACGCGATGGCCTTGTGGAAGACGTTGGACTCGCCGTCCTCGAGGCGCACGCGGGTCCAGAGGCCATCGGCGCCTTGGCGCAGGATGTCGAGGCGGGCGGGGCCGGGCTTGGGGCTGCCCTTCTCGTCTTTCATGAACCAGGCCTGGGCGAAGAGCAGGGCCGGGCGGGCCTCACCCTCGAGGGCCTCTTGCACCGGGACGTAGGCCGCGGGGGCCGGAGGCGCGGCGCCTTCCCCAGCGCCGCCCGCGACGGGCTCACCCGGGGCGGCGTCTTTGACGTCATTGCCGCCAGCGCAGGCGACGAGGAGAGAGAGCGCGAGCACGGAGGAGGCGAACGAGCGGTGATTCATGGGATTACTCCTGAGACGAGGCGGGGTTATTCGTGTCGGGGCCGGGCCGCAAGCCCCCGACGCTGCGGGCGACGCCGCCCTGGACACGATGGGGCGACGGGCCGGGCTCAAAGCCGCGCAGCACGCCGTCTGAAGGCCCGACGAGGAAGGTGTCGTTGGGCACCTCGCTGCCGTAGCCGAGCTGAACGTGGGCGCCGAGCCGGGCGCGGTGGCCAATCGCCGCGCCCAAGAACCAGGCGCCGGACGACACCCGCTCCCCACGATGGGCCACCCGCACGGGCTTGTCGAAGGCGAGATCGTAGGTGGTCACGCCCCAGGCCACGAAGCTCTCCCGGCCAAAGACGCAGGCCTGGTGGCCGTCGCCTGAAGAGATGAACGCGCCGGGGAAGGCCACGCACAGGTTCACCATGGCCCGGCGGCTCACCCGCGCGCCGTCCCCCAAGACCGAGGCGTTGACGATGGCGTGCTCCTCGATCTTGACGCCGTCGCCGACCACGGCCCCACGCACCACGGCGTAGGGCCCGATCTCGACGTTGTCGCCCAAAACGCAGGCCTCCACCACCGCTGTGGGGTGAATCACGACCTTCTTGCCCCGCACGGTGAGGGCCTGGGCGAGCACGAAGGGGTTGAGCGAGCGCGCCTTGAGGAGCAGGCCGAGCACCCGCCAGACCTTCACCAAGGGGTTGAGCCGCTGAAACTTACGCTTCTCCCGCTCAAAGGTGGCGGCGATGGCCAGCCAGTTCACCCGCAAGAGGTGCACCCAGTGGTCGATCTGGTGCACGTTGGCGTCGGAGGTGACGACCTGCTTGGGCGCGGCGTGGGCCATGGCCCAGTGCTCGATCTTGTGGGGCTGGGGCTCAAAGCCGAGATCGACGGTGACGCCGGGCACGCCGTCGAAGGTGGGCGGGGCCCCGGCGGGCAGAAGCGCCACCTCGTACAGCCCGGGCTCGGGGAGGTCTTGCAGCGCCGCGGTTAGATCGGCCCACACCGGGTCGGTCACCCGCAGGCGCGCCGGGGCCTGGGCCTGCTCGATCAGGCGGCGAATGGCGGGGGCGGTCACCCAGGTGCGGTCGGAGATCAGCACATAAGGCGCGTCGGCCGGGGGCTCGGAGACGACGGTGAGCCCGGCCTCAGCGCACTCTCGCGCCAGCAGCTCCCGCAGGGGCCGGTTGAGCACGGGGCAGTCCCCGGCCAGCTCACCAAAGGGGGCGATCGGCGCCGAGCGGGCGACGATCATGGCGTGGCGAGGGGCGGACGTCGCGGGCATGGCGCCTCAGCTCTTTTTGGCGTTGTGCGCGGGGAGCTGGGCCAGCTCTCGCTGAATGTCACGGGCGAGCAAGGTGGCGCCGAGGGCCTCGGCGTCGGCGAGCGCCGCGCGCAAAAGCGCCTGGGCCTGTGGGTGATCGCCCCGCTCCCGATGCAGGCGCCCGGCGAGCCAACGCCCGGTGAGCGCGCTCTGGGGATCGTTCAGCCGCGAGAGCGCGACGGTGGCGTCGCTGAGCCGCGCCTCCCCGGCCTCGTCTCCCCGCGCGGCGGCGAGGTAACCCAGCCACAGCTCACCCAAGGCCGCCAGCCGGTGCGCGCCTTGCTCAACGGCCTGCTCCTTCGCCCGGTTAAACGCCGCCCAGGCCCGAGGCGCGTCGCCGAGCCGCACCAGGGCCTCGCCGATGTTGTACAGGTTCACGATGACGCTCACCCGCTGCCCCGTGCCGCCGCGTAAGGCCAAGGCCTCACGGAACAAGGCCAAGGACTCGTCGTAGCGCTCGGCGGCGTGGGTGGTGAGGCCCAGGGCGTTCACCACCCGGCCCAAGAGCAGGCGGTCCCCTGCCCGCTCGGCCTCGGCCCGGGCGCGTAAGAGCAGCTCCATCGCCCGCTCGGTGTCCCCGGCGCGGGCGTAGCGGTCGCCCAGGCCCAGGCACGACATCGCCGCGAGCTGGGCGTCGTCGCCGGCGAGGCGTAAGGCCGCGGTGAGCGCCCGGTCGGCCTCGACCCAGTCTCCTTGATCACAGGCCAGCTCACCGAGGGCCTCCAGAAGCTCCACCTCTAGCTCTGGCAGCCCCAAGGCCTGGGCGGAGTTGAGCCCAAGCTCCAAGTGCGCCCGGGCCAAGACCACGTCGCCCCGCGCCGCGTACAGCCGGCCCAAGGCGAGGCCCGAGCCGAGCTCTAGCTCAGAGAGGCCCAGATCCGAGGCGATGTCTTGGGCGATCTGGAGATCTCGCTCGGCGGACTCGTCCCCCAAGGTGAGCGCGACCTCTCCGGCCTTGAGCCGCAGCCCGGCCTCTAGCTCCAGAGGGGCCGCCCTTCGGCCCGCCGCCGCCTCCTCCTCAACGGCCAGACAGAACGCCAGGCCCCTTGCGGTACTGCTCCAGCGCCCGCTCCAGAAACGCGCCCCGGCGAAGGTGGTCCCCGGCCCGCTCGGCGAAGCGCGCCGCGTCGTGCAGGCGCCCGGCCAAGGCGTGCTGCTCGGCGAGGGTCTCGGACCACTCGTGCAGGCGGTCGGCGTACACCCGCTCGATGGCGTCGGCGATGAGGTGGTGGTTCACCCGGCGCTGGGCGGTCAGGGTTGTGCGCCGGGCCACCTCCCACACGAGCTCCGAGACGAAGCCCAAGCCCCCGTCGCTCAAGGGGTGGAGCAGGCCCGCGTCGAGGAGCTCTTGAATGGGGCCGTCGCTGACCTCCAGGGCCAAGGCCGCCCGCAGCAGCGCCGCGGGGAAGCTCGGCCCGATGGCCGCGGCCAGGCGTAAGGCCGAGCGCGCCTCGGGCTGGAGCTGGTCAAACCGCGCGGCGATGAGGCCCTCTAAGCCCGGCGGCAGGCTCACCTGCACCGCGGGATCCCGCAGCCGGGCGAGGCCGTCCTCCACGCGGATGAGCGAGCGCTCGCTGAGCGTGCGCACCAGCTCGACCATGTACAGCGGGTTGCCCTCAGCGGCGCGGTCGATCAGGGTGAACAGGCCCGCGGAGACCGAGCGCGCGCCCAGCAGATCCGCGATCAGCGCCAGCCGCGCCGAGTCGCTGAGCGCCCCCAACACCACCCGCGCCGCGCGCTCAGGCAGGCCGAGACCCTCCTCATTGGCCCCCCGGGGTGAGCCCGGCGGGGTCTCCATCGGCCGCGCGGTCAAGATCCACAGCGCCCGACAGCCCGCCGTGGCCGCGCACAGCTCGGTGATGACCTCCCGCTCCACGGCGCTCACCCGGTGCAGATCCTCCAGCACAAAGATCGCCGGGCGCTCGTGGCTTAAGGCCCGCACCAGCCGCGCCATGCCCGAGACCCAGGCGTCCCGCCCCGCCCGCGGCTCGTCTTCATCGGCGGAGAGCAGCGCCGCGAGCTCCCGGGCGTCGCTCTTGGGCAGCCCCAAGGCCCCCAGGCGCTCGGCCCGCGCCCGAGACACCGCCAGGGGCGACGCGCCCTGCTCCTCGACAAAACACACGCTCATCACCAGATCCCGCAGGGAGCACAGCGGCCCGCCGCCTTGGCTCGACGCCGCCCGGCCCACAAAAAACGCCACTTCAGCGCGCTCGGCGAGGCCCCGCACCTCTTTGGTGAGCCGGCTCTTGCCGCTGCCCGTGGCCCCCAACAAGGCCACCACGCCGCCGCGGCCTTCAGCGAGGGCCTCCATCGCCGAGGCCAGGCGCTCAAGCTCATCCCCACGGCGCACCCAGCGGCTCCCGGGCCCGGCCAGGCTCACCCGCCGACGCCCACACAGAAGCGCCACCCGGCCCTCGTCGTGCCCCCGGCGCATCGGCGGCCCGGGCTCTACGCGCCAGCGGTCGGCGGCGGCCCGGCCAAGCTCCTCGTTGAGGCCGATCTGCCCAGGCTCGACGCTGGTGGCGATGCGCCGGGCGAGCTTCAGCGGCCCCGCGTGAACCAGCCGCCGCGGGCCGTCAGCGCTGGCGATCATGGCGATCTCCCCCCGGGCCACGCCCACGGCGAGCTGGGTGCCGGGGTGCAGGCGCCCCGAGGCAACGCCGTCCTCTTGGAGATCCCAGGCCGCGGCCAAGGCCCGGTCCAAGGCGTCTTGGGGGGCCTCGTCGCCGAAGATCGCCGTGAGCGTGTCGGTGGTCTCGCCCTCCAGGCGCCCGCCGTACCGGTGAATCACCGCGCGCACCCCGGCGATGAGCGCCTGTTCACGCCGGGCGTGCTCCTCAGGGTCTAAGGTCTCGGCCAGATCCGTGAGGCCCATCACCTCCACCGCCGCCAGGATCACCGCCCGGCGCTCGCCGACCTCGCCACGATCTCCGCTGGTGGGGCTCGGCGTGGCCGCCGGGGTGGCGCCAACGCTCGGCCGGTGGTCGAGGCGCTCCAGGTCCAGGGCCAGGCCCCGCAGCCGCGCCGCAGCCGGGTCGGGGCGCAGCTCATCGGCGAACAGCGTGCGCATCAGCTCACCCAAGGCCGCGGCGTCTCCCCGCTCGCCGAGCTGGTAGAGCACCGCGCGCAGCTCCTCCTCCAGGGCCTCGGCGCTCTGGGGGCGGTCCGCCGGGTCGTGGCTCAGAAGCCGCCGCAACAGCGCGCAGAGCCGCGGCGGCAGCGTCGGGTCCACCTCCTGCGGGTCGGGCACCTCCGCCCCACGCACCCGGCGCAGCTTCTCGCCCAGGTCCGCCCCGTCAAAGAGCCGCTGGTTCGTGACCAGCTCATAGAGCACCACGCCCAACGAGAACAGGTCCGAGCGGTGATCCACGGCCTCGCCCCCGGCCTGCTCGGGGCTCATGTACGCGAACTTGCCGCCGCCGGGCGCGTCGGGGTCGTCTAGGCCGCCTTCAGGCACCAGGCGCGCGATGCCAAAATCGACGAGCTTGACCTCGCCCTGGTAGCTGACGATGACGTTGTGCGGCGAGACGTCGCGGTGAACGATCTGCAGCGGCGCGCCCTCGCTGTCGGTGCGGCCATGGGCGTAGGCCAAGGCGCGGGCGGCGCTCGCGGCGATCGACACGGCCAAGCCCAGGGGCATGCGGCGGCCCTGGGCGTGGTTTCGGCGCCAGATGCGGGTGAGGTCGCGGCCGGCGATGTGCTCCATGGCGATGTAGTAGTCTTCGCCTTCGCGGCCCAGATCGTAGATCTGCACGATGTTCGGGTGGCTCAACATCGCCGAGATCTTCGCTTCGCTCACAAACATCGAGACGAATCGTGCGGATCCCGCGAGCCCGGGCAAGATCCGCTTGATCACCAGCCGCCGCTCAAAGCCCTCGACCCCAAAAGATCGGGCCAAGAACACCTCGGCCATGCCGCCCGCGGCGATTCTCTCCAGCAGCTCATACTTGCCGAAGCGCGCGGGGAGCTTCATGGGAGCTTCAGGGTGGGGGGTGGGCTCGTGTGCGCCAGTCGTAACCCGCCTGACACGCGCGAGCCCCGTCCCCCACAAACCTGTTAATGAGCGGGCCATGTCTGAGACCTTCCCTGTCATCCCGCTCAACGATCAGGTCCTCTTTCCCGGCGCGGTCTTGCCCCTGCGCCTCTCGCGTCCCGGCGGCCTCACGCCGCTCGTGGCCCAGCTAGAGGACGGCAAGACCCCGGTCTTTGTCCTCTGCAAACGGGTGGGCGCTGAGGACCCTTACCCCGACGACCTGCGTGAGATCGGCTGCACCGGCCGGGTCTTACGCATCGTGAGCCTGCCCGACGGCACGGCGCGCCTGTTGGTCGAGGGCCTCAACCGCGTGCGCATCAAGCACGCCCAAGACAGCGAAGACGGCGCCATGACCGCCAAGGTGAGCCCCCTGGAGCTCAGCGAGGACGACCCCACCCTCGTCGGCGCCTTAGAGCAGCTCCTGCGCGAGACGCTCACGCGCCTGCTCGGCGAGAACCTCGACCAGCCCGAGCAGATGGTCGAGGCCGGCCGCGGCATCAAGGACGCCTCCCGCCTGGCCGACTACGCCGCCGGTGTGCTCGGCCTCTCCCTGGATCGCCGCTACGAGCTCCTCTGCGAGCCCTCTCTGGCCATCCGCTTGGAGGCCCTGAACACTGAAGGCGCCAAGTCCCTGCAGCTCATGGAGATCTCCAACCGCATCAAGAGCACGGTGCAGGAGACCATGGACCAGAACCAGAAGGAGTACTTCCTTCGGGAGCAGATCAAGGTCATCCGCCAAGAGCTCGGCGAGGAGGGCGGCCCCGATGACTTGGACCGCCTGCGCCTGCGCCTAGAGGCCGCGGGGATGCCCCCCGAGGTGTTCAAGGAGGCCACGCAGGAGCTCGACCGCATGCGCCGCATGCACAGCGACGCCGCCGAGTACAGCGTGAGCCGCACCTGGCTCGACCTGATGGCCGCCCTGCCCTGGTCTACGCTCACTGAAGACAAACACGACCTCACCCACGCCCGCGCCGTCTTGGACGAGGACCACCACGGCTTAGAGAAGGTCAAAGAGCGCATCTTAGAGTACCTCGCCGTGCGCCAGCTCAACCCCACGGCCCGGGGCGTGATCCTCTGCTTCGCGGGCCCCCCCGGCGTGGGCAAAACCTCCCTGGTGAAGTCCATCGCCCAGGCCCTTGGCCGAAGCTGGCAGAAGGTCTCCTTGGGCGGCGTGAAGGACGAGAGCGAGATCCGCGGCCACCGCCGCACCTACATCGGCTCGATGCCCGGCCGCATCATCCAGGCCATCAAACGTGCGGGCAGCCGCAACCCCGTCTTGCTCCTCGATGAGCTGGACAAGCTCGGCGCCGACTACCGCGGCGATCCGGCCTCGGCGCTCTTGGAGGTCCTCGACCCGGCCCAGAACCACGCGTTCATGGACCACTACCTCGACGCCCCCTTTGACCTCAGCCAGGTGATGTTCATCGCCACGGCGAACGTCGAGGACAACATCCCCCACGCGCTCTTAGACCGCCTGGAGATCGTGCCCCTGCCCGGCTACATCGAGGAGGAGAAGACCGAGATCGCCCGGCACCACCTCCTGCCCCGGGTGCGCGCCGAGCACGGCCTCACCGAGGCCCAGCTCATGGTGACCCCCGAGGCCATCCAGCAGCTCATCCGCCGCTACACCCGCGAGGCCGGGCGTGCGCCAGCTTGAGCGCGAGCTGGCGAAGCTCCACCGCAAGGCCGCCCGTCGTGTGGTCGAGGGCGACAGCGCGCCGATCGAGGTGACCGAGGCCCGCCTCGCCGAGCTCATCGGCCCGCCGCCCTTCCACGTGGAGCCCGCCGAGCACGCCACCACCCCCGGCGTGGCCATCGGCCTGGCCTGGACGGCCGTGGGCGGCGAGATCCTGTTCATCGAGGCCGTGCGGTTCCCCCAAGGCAAAGGCCAGCTCCGCCTCACCGGCAGCCTGGGCGACGTGATGAAAGAGTCCGTCGAGGCCGCGATGTCCCTGCTGCGCAGCCGCGCGGAGCGTTTTGGCATCCCCGCGGAGGTGTTCACCTCGTTTGACTACCATGTGCATGTGCCCTCGGGCGGCATCCCCAAGGACGGCCCCAGCGCGGGCGTCACGATGTTGACGGCCCTGGCGTCGTTGATGACCGGGCGGAAGGTGCGCAGCGAGCTGGCGATGACCGGCGAGCTGACGCTGCGCGGCAAGGTGCTGCCCGTGGGCGGCGTGAAGGAGAAGGTGCTGGCGGCGCGGCGGGCGGGGATCAAGGTGGTGGTGCTGCCGAAGCACAATGAGCATGACCTCGCGGATATCCCGGTGTTGTTGCGGGATGACCTGACGTTCCACTTCGTGACGGAGGCGGATGAGGTGCTGGCGTTGGCGTTGGAG
>JADKFE010000050.1 GCA_016717595.1 Deltaproteobacteria bacterium
CGACATCGGCGAGCAAGACGTTCGTGTGGGCGAGCCCCACCTTCAGCTCGTCCCGCGTCGGCGCGATGAGGACGAGGCCCCGAAACAGCCTCGCGGCCTCTTTGGCGAGCTTCGTAGTCTCCGCCCGTTGGCCCCGGGCTTGGGCGATGGCGGCGAGCTCTGTCAGGAGATGCGCGTGCTTCTCCTCTTCGTCCCGTTGGCGACGGCGACCTGAGACCGCCTGGATACGCGCCCACGCCTCTACCTCTCGCTCCCAGACCCGCGACTGCAGACTGACCCGAAGGAGCGTGAGCGCCGCCAAAAGGTCCATCGAGTCGGGCGGATCTTGCCGCAACGCGAAGGCCTCACGAAGTTGAGCCTGGGCCTGCCCCAAATCCCCACACCCAAACGCCGCGCCACCCGCCACACTGCTCGCCATCGCGTCCAGATGCCTCGGCGCCCCCGGCACCCGCAATACCTGCTTCGCCTCACGCGCCAACGCCGACGCCTCCCCAAACCGCTGCGCCTCCAGCTCCCTCACGGCCAACCGCAACAACACCTGCGCCTGCCCCGCCACGTCGCCCTTCGCCTCGGCCCGCGCCAAGATCGCCCGGTCCTCCTCTGGGTCTCGTGACGGGGCGATGGGCAGCTCCATCGGCATCGTCGGCAGGCGCAGGGGCCCATCCGAGGGTGGCGGCGGCACCGGCTCTAAGACCACAGAGCGCACCGTCCACAGATCAGGGCAGACCGCCAGCAAGTCCTCACGCCAGCGCTCTGGCAACACCAACATCACGCCGCCAGGACGATGGCGCTTGAGCCGCTCACGGCGCTCGTTGAGCCGCGCCAAGAACCGCAGCGCCGGGTTGGGCCCCGTCTCATCATCGAGCTCGATCGACACCCAGGTACACAGCGACGGAGACTGAACGTGCTCCAAGAGCGTGATGAGCGTCGGCTCGACCTGCTCATCCTCCTCGATTCGCAAGGTGTCGAGGGCGCGCCCTTCGCGGGTGAGACGCTCCTCTGTGCGCACACGAAACGCCTCGGTGATCGGCCAGTGATCACTCCAGACAAACCCGATCCACGGCCCGCTCGACCAATCGAGGTGGGTGTTGAGCGTGTCCCAGAGCGCCTCGTTCTCGGGACCGAAGGCGGGGAGGTTCATGTGGGGTCGGGTGTGGTCTTGGGCTTGGGCGCGGGCAAGATCTCCCACAACAAGGGGTGCGCGTCGATCCACTCTTCGCCGTTGCGATAGTTCAGGACGAGGTGGTTGTCGAACAGACGAGAGAGGCTCGGGACGTACTGATCGTCGTCAAACTTGGCGCTCTTGCTGGCGTGAACCTCGGCGAGCACCTGCTGATCGCGGGTGCTCAGCTTCCGCATGTCGTTCTGCAGGTTCACCACGACGCGGTGACGCTGCGCGTCGCTCAACGGCAAGGTCGTGTATCGACCGGCCCTGAGCGCACCTTGCACCAGCCGCAAGAGATCCCGCAGATACCCACCCGAGGCGAGGACCAAGGTGTCAAGGAGCGCGGGATCGTCCCCCAGCAGATCCTCCCAGTCTCCACGGCGTTTGACCACCGCACGCATCGACGTCACTCCCTCAGCGTTGGGTGTGCCGTCTTTGTTGCGCACACGCACGCACGGGAGCTGAAACGCCCCGGAATACAGACCCTTGACGCCAGGGGCCTTGTAGTCGAGCCAAGGGGGCACCGTGTACACCACATGCAGGTGAGGCACCCGCAGCTTGTCGGCCTGCCCCCGGAACAGCTCGACGACGGAGTCAAAGACCCGCTGGGCGTCGGCGCCAACGCCGCTCACCTGCTCGATGCTGTCGAGGATGAGCACGACCTGCTTTTTTCCCGTCGCCTTTCGCACCTTCTGCACAACGTCGTGCATGTGCTCATGAACCTCTCGGGTGAGCGCGGCGAGGTGCCCTGAGAGGTGCCGTTGCACCCGAGCGCGCACGGTCGGGTCGTCTTTGAGGTTCGCCTTGAGCCCGACGCCGGGATCAAACGCCAAGTCGGTCACCTTGGTGCGCGTCAAGAACTCGACAGCCCGGGTGTAGTAGCTCGTGTCGAGGACCTTCTCCCCGAGGTCGGCTTGAACCTGCTCTCCGAAGGCCCCGGCCATAGAGATCAAGAAGTCGGAGATCTCGACAGCCGTCGTCATGTTCATGTGCTGCTGCATGTCGCAGAAGAACACCGCGTAGCTTGACTCATCGCGGGGGACGTCGTTGAGGATCTTCGCGAGGCGACGAAGCTCTGTGGACTTCCCAGTGCCACGAAAGCCCGAGAAGAGCTGGGCGCTCTGCTCAGACGACCAATCGACGACGTTTCGTAGGGCCTTCACCGGGTCGGCCTCGTCGTGATCGGGGTCGTGGTAGAGCCGAACGTAGCGGGGATCTCCGTCGTTGAGGCTCTCCATGGGGTCCGTGTTCCGGAAGAACTCCCGCAGGAACGTCTCTTGCTGAATCTTGTTGATCATCCCCGCCTCCTAACCAGCGCCGCACGGCCTTACCATTGACGCCCCCGCCAACCCCTACCGCTCCTTCCTCACCAGCCCCACCCCCACCGTCGGCAGCACATCCCACTGCGCCACCCCGCCCGGCCGCGCCCAGGTGCCGCCGCTCACAGCGCTCACGCCCACGGCCAGCCTCACCGGCCCGTGCCGCCACGCCACACCGGCCAACGCGCCCCGGGGAAAGAACAGCGCCGACTGCAGCCCCGCCGACCAGGTAAACTCCGAGCCCTCCACAAACGGGCGCTCGTACACGAGGCTCTGCGAATGGATCGAGAGCCCCAGGTACAGGTGCTCCACGGGCAGGGCCAAGACGGGCTTCACCTGGGTGACGTAGCGCACCGCGCCGCGGGTGGGGTAGGCCAGAAGGCCCGGCGCCTCGTAGTTGATCCAGGCGCCGGTGTCCTCGCTGATGAGGTCCACGCGGTCGAGGCGAAGCTCTGCCGCGGAGGTGACGGCGGACAGGGCGAAGGCGGTGAGGATCATGGCGCGAGCCCGGGGTCATCGGTGATGAGCGACATGACGGGCCACTTGCTGTAGTGGTCAAGCAGGCGCTCGCTGTTCAGCGTCCAGATCTGCACGTCCAGGCCCGCCTGGGCCGCGAGCTCCACCGTCTGCCGGTTGATGGTCTGGTAGGGCATACACAGGCCCTCGGCGTCGATGGCGCGGGCCTGGTCGATGAGGTCGTGAACCCCCGTCGCCGTGAGCAGCTCGCTCTTGAGCGCGATCACCGCCGCGCTCTCGCCGGGCGGGAAACGGGGCGTCGTGAACGAGATCGGCAGCTCGGGCAGCTCGGCCTTCATCGCCACGAGGATCTCCGGCAGGTTCGCGCTGGCGTAGGCCGGGTTCGGGAGATCCGCCGCGCGCAGGGCCTCGGCGAAGGCCCGGGCCATGTCCTCTGGCGGCGGGGACTGGCCGGGCTCGTACTTGAGATCGAGGTGCAGGAGCAGGTCTGGGTCTTGGGCGAAGACGTCCAGGGCCTCGGCGAAGGTGGGCATGGGCGCCGGGTCGAGCTGGGCGTTGGGGGTCTCGGCGTCGGGCAGAGCCCCGCAGAGGTAGCCCGACTGCAGCTCGTCCAGGGTGAGATCTTTGACGTAGATGACCTCGTCCACGGGCCCGCCGTCCATGGTCGTGCAGGTCTCTTGGCGGATCGTCGGGTCGTGGCTGAGCACGGCCACACCATCGGCGGTGACCACGAGGTCAAACTCGACGGCGTCGTCGCCTCGGGCCACGGCGGCCTCAAACGCCGCCAATGAGTTCTCGGGCCACAAGGCCGCGCCGCCGCGGTGGGCCTCGATGAGCGGGTCGCCCTTGTCGATGGCGCCGCAGGCGAGGAGGGTCAGGAAGAGGGTGATCATCCGCTAAGCGTAGCAGAGACCACACGTCGGAGGCTTGTGGTGTCTACACTATGGGCATGGACACCCCCGGCGCGCTCTACGGCTTCGCCCCGCCCACCCTCACCGGCCACACGGTCAAGATCCCCGGCTGGACGGGGCGGCTGCGCATCGCCCACATCACGGATCTGCACTTCGGCGTGGTCACCCCCATGGCGATCCAGCGGGAGGCCGTGGCCCAGGTGAACGCCGCCAAGCCCCAGCTCACGGTGCTCACCGGCGACTTCATCTGCCGTGGGCGCTCGTTTCTGGACCGCATGACCGAGACGCTCTCCGCCATCGACGGCCCCAAGCTCGCGGTGCTGGGCAACCACGATCACTGGAGCGACGGCCCCGGCGTGCGCGCGGCCTTGGAGCGCGCTGAGGTGGAGGTGCTGGAGAACGCCTGGACCCGCTTCGGCGTGGGCGAAGACGCCTTGCCCATCGTGGGTTTAGACGACTACGGCACCGACCACCACGACGTAGACCTCGCCACCCGGGGCCTCGGCGCCACCCCCGCCCTCGCGCTCAGCCACAACCCCGAGTCGGCGCCGCTTCTGTGGGGTCGAGGTGGGCCCAAGGTCGTGCTCTCGGGGCACACCCACGGCGGTCAGCTTCATGTGCAGGGCTGGACCGAGGCCATCTGGCGCAAGCTCGTGAACGTGAAGTACCTCAGCGGCTTCTACACCGAGGAGGGCTTTCAGGTCTACGTCAACCCCGGCGTCGGCGCGTCGGTGGTGCCTTGGCGTTACGGCCGCCCGGCGATGCGTACGGTCTCGGTGCTGAACCTTGAGGGCGGCTAGCCGCCCGCGCGCCGCTCAGGCCGCCCGGGGCGTGAGGAAGTACGAGAAGGCGCGCAGGGCGCTGGTGATCGGCGTGGTCGTCGTCTCGATCAGGCGGCGGCCCAGGTCCAGGCGATCGGCGTCGGCGGCGGGCTTCTGGCGCTCGCTGAGCACCACGGCGAGGCCGGCGTAACGGGCGGCGCGGTTGAGCAAGGCCGCGTCGTTGTCGGGGTAGGCCCGCAAAAACGGCGCGATGAGGTCCATGTCGGCGCCGGACTGCAGCCAACGCGCCAACAAGAGGCCGAGATCCCGGGCCGGGTCACCGGCGCCAGCCTGCTCCAGATCAACGAAGCGTAGGTCGTGCTCGGCGACGTAGAAGTCATCGGGGCTGGGGTCGCCGTGGATGAGCGCGGCGTTGAACCGCTCGGACTCCCGCAGAAGACCGGCGGCCTCGGGCACGGCGGCCTCGATCCGGGAGCGCCAGCGGCTGGCTTGGGCGGCGCCGTCGGGGAGCAGGCTGCGCAGGGGCGCCTCTTCTCCGGCGCGGTGGAGCTGGCCCAGGGCGTGCCCCAGGCGGAAGGCGTCGGTGGGGCTGACCTGCCGGGCCACGGTGCGCTCGAGCACGCTGCGTTGGCCCCGGGACACGTCGGAGAGCAAGAGCCGACCGCGGGCGGTGTCGTGGTGGAGCACCGACGGCACGACGCGGCGCCCCAAGAGGCGGCCGACGGCGGAGAGCGCGGCGTGCTCGTGACCGGCCTCAGCGCGGCCGCCCTCGTGATCTTTGAGCCACGCGACGCCGCCGTCTGCGAGGAGGAGCCGCATCACCCGAGGCGAGCGCCCTGGCTGCAGGCGCGCGTCCAACACTCTCGGTCCGCTCCAGTCCTCGTCACCGATCACGACGTCACTCCCACGTTGTTGGCTCAAGCTGGCCATTGGTGAACCCTCCCGCTGGTCGGGCTCCCCGGGGGTGGGGAGGCCCTGGGGGCCGCCCTGGACTGCCAGGGCGACCCCCGCCCGGCGCGTCACCGCCCCCTCCCAGTGGCCCCACGCGATCCCGCGGGGCCTGCTCACTGTCGCGCCATCGCTGAACAACAAGCAATTCTTGTGCCAAGGAGGCCTAGGCGTTTTCGGGCGCGCTGGTGAGGGTGGTCGCTCTGGATCTGTCACACCCACGGGCTGTTTTGGCCTCCAGGTGTGACACCCCTCCCCCAACGCGCTCACCTCTGGTATGGTCCAAAGCCCCCCCCACAAGAGGAGAGGTCTCCTTGGCCACGCTCAGGCTTGACGGTGTGCGCAAATCTTACGGCGACGTGCCCGTGCTCCACACGGTCAGCATGAACGTGGCCGACGGGGAGTTCTTGGTGCTCGTGGGGCCCTCGGGCTGCGGGAAGTCTACGCTCTTGCGCTGCATCGCGGGCTTAGAGGACATCTCGGCGGGCGACCTACACATCGGCGAGCGGCGGGTGAACGACCTCGCCCCCCGCGATCGTGACGTGGCCATGGTCTTCCAGTCCTACGCGCTCTATCCCCACATGACCGTGCGCGAGAACATGGCCTTTGGCCTGCGGGTGCGCGGCGCGCCAGAGGAGGAGATCACCCGCCTGGTGAACCAAGCCGCCGAGATGTTGGCGCTTGGCTCTTACCTCGATCGGCTGCCCAAGGCGCTCTCCGGCGGTCAGCGCCAGCGGGTGGCCATCGGCCGGGCCATCGTGCGGCGGCCCAAGGTGTTCTTGTTCGACGAGCCGCTCTCGAACCTCGACGCCGCCTTGCGTGGGCAGATGCGCGTAGAGCTCAAGCGCCTGCACCGCGACCTGAACGCCACGATCGTCTACGTCACCCACGATCAGATCGAGGCGATGACCCTCGCCGACCGCATCCTCGTGCTCAACGGCGGCCTGGTGCAGCAGCTCGGCACCCCGGCGGAGCTCTTCGACACCCCGGCGAACCGCTTCGTGGCCGGGTTCATCGGCTCCCCGGCGATGAACTTCCTCAAAGGCAACGCCCAAGGCGGTCAGGTCACCGTCGAGGGCCTCAGCTTCCCTTGCCAGACGAGCGGTGAGGTGGAGGTGGGCCTGCGCCCGAACGACCTCGTGCTCAGCCGCGGCGCCGGGCCCCAGGCCACGGTGGACGTGGTGGAGCACCTCGGCTGGGAGATGTTGGTGCACCTGCAGCTCGGCGCGCACAAGATCGCCGCCCGCGCCGAGACCGCCGTGATGGGCAGCCTCAAGCCCGGGGACAAGGTCGCCGTCGCCGCCGAGCGCGCGCACCTGTTCAGCGCCGTCTCAGGCCTGCGCGTCCAATGAGCCGCGCCTCCCCTGCCCTGCCCTTCGCCGTCGCCGCCGCGCTTCTGGCCTCGGCCCCCGCTGAGGCCGTCGAGCTCACGATCTGGCACGCCTACCGCGGCGACGAGCGCGCCGCGCTGGAGGCCCTGCTCGTTCAGTACGACGAGGCCCACCCCGAGGTGGAGCTGCGGCCGCTGGCCTTGGCGTATGAGAGCTTCGTCACCAAACTAGAGGCCGCCGCGCCGCGCGGGAACGGCCCGGACCTGTTCATCGGGGCGCACGAGCGTGTGGGCCAGTGGTCGGCGACGGGCCTCGTCGCGCCGCTCAGCCTCGACACCTCGGGCCTGCACCCCGCCACCGTGGCGGCCTTGACCTATGACGGCCAGCTCTACGGCGTGCCGCTGGCGTACAAGTGCCTCGCGCTCTACTACAACACTGACCTTGTGCCCACGCCGCCGCGCACCACGGATGAGCTGGTGGCCCAGGCCGTGGCGCTCACCCGGGGCGACACCTTCGGCCTCGTGTTTGAGGCCGACGCGCCGTACTTCTTCGCGCCGTTTATGCACGGCTTCGGCGGCGGGGTGTTTGACGCCGCCGGGGAGCCCTCGTTGGCGTCCGCCGAGAACGCCGCCGCCCTCGCCTTCGTCGCCGACCTCGCCCGGGTGAAGAAGGTGATCCCGGAGGAGCCCACGGGCGCCTTGGTCACCCAGCTCTTCAACGACGGCAAGGCGGCCATGGTCGTGAACGGGCCTTGGCTGTTGGGGGAGCTGAAGCCCGGTTTGCCCTTCGCCGTGGCGCCTTTGCCCATCGTCAGCGCCACGGGCAAACCCGCCGCGCCTTACCTCACCGTGGAGGGCGCCATGGTCTCGGGCTTCGCCGCCCACCCTGAGGAGGCGAAGGCCCTCGCGCTGTGGTTGGCGGGCCCGGAGTCGGCCCTGAAGCGGGCGACCCAAGGTCGGCAGTCGGTGGCGACCTTGGCCACCTACGACGATCCCGCCGTGGCCGCCGACCCCATCCTCTCCGCGTTTCGTGCCCAGCTCGACGCCGCCGTGCCCATGCCCAACAAGCCGCTCATGGCGTCTACGTGGGAGCCCATGGCGAAGGCCCTGCGCCGGGTGATGCGCGGCGACTACACGCCCCAGGCCGCCTTGGACGAGGCCGCCACAGAGCTCGCCGTCACCACGCGGCCCGAGCCCCCCGCCGCCGACCCCACCTTCGCCTGGATCGCCCTGGGCCTGGGCCTCGCCGCCGCCCTCGGGGCCCTGGGCCGCCAGCTCATCAACCCCGCCGTGCGCGCCGACATCAAGCGCTGGGCCTTCGCTTACCTCTACGTCGGCCCCGCCGCCCTGGCGATGAGCGTGCTGGTGATGTTGCCGTTTGTGGTGGGCGCGGCGGTGAGCCTGTTCTCCCACAAAGACGGTCAGTTCACCTACGTCGGCCTCGCCAACTACCTCGACATCCTGCTCGCCCGAGACTGGCCCATCACCTCGGCCCTGTCGTTCTACTTCACCTTGGTGATCACGGTCTTGTGGACCTTGGCGAACGTGGTCTTACACGTCGGCATCGGCCTGGGCCTCGCGCTCATTCTACGCGAGCCCTGGGTGCGCCTGCGGGGACTGTGGCGGGTGCTGTTGATCTTGCCCTGGGCCATCCCCAACTACATCACGGCGCTGATCTGGAAGGGCATGTTCCACCGGCAGTTCGGGGCGATCAACGCCATCCTCGACGCCGTGGGTTTAGAGCCCGTGTCTTGGTTCGCCAGCTTCTCCACAGCCTTCTCGGCGAACCTGATCACGAACACCTGGCTGGGCTTCCCGTTCATGATGGTGGTGACCTTGGGCGCGCTCCAGGCCATCCCCCGTGAGCTGGAGCAGGCCGCCGAGGTGGACGGCGCGAGCGCCTGGCAACGTTTCCGCCACGTCACCTGGCCCCTGTTGACCCCCGCGCTCCTGCCCGCCGTGGTCTTGGGCAGCGTGTGGACCTTCAACATGTTCAACATCATCTTCTTGGTGAGCGGAGGTGAGCCCGACAGCCAGACGGAGATCCTCATCTCTGAGGCCTACCGCTGGGCGTTCACCCGGCAGGCCCGCTACGGCTACGCCTCGGCCTACGCCGTGCTCATCTTTTTTGTGCTGCTGGGCTGGTCACGGCTCGGGAACCGCGTCGCCGGTCGGAAGGTGCTCTGATGTCGCAACAAAGCCAAGGCGGCGCGCCGTCTGTGCCCGTGCTCCTCGCCACACATCTTGTCCTCGTGGTCACCACCCTGGCCGTGCTCTACCCGGTGCTGTGGGTGCTCAAGATGGCCCTGACGCCGAGCCAGGCGTTCTCGATGGATCCGATGCCGTTCCCCACCGAGGTGAGCTTTCAGAACTTCCGCGAGGTGATCGGCACCACCGCCGCCGACGGCTCGTGGCTCTTTGGGCGGCAGCTCCTCAACTCCTTGTTTGTGAGCGCCGTCACCTCGGCCTTGGGCATCACCTTGGCCTGCACCGCCGGCTACGCGATGAGCCGCTGGGCCTTCCCCGGGCGCGACATCGGCATGTCGATGTTCCTCGTCACCCAGATGTTCCCCGGCGTGGTGATGGCGATCCCTCTGTACATCTTGCTGGATGAGGCGGGGCTGCTCAACTCGATGTTGGGCTTGGCGCTGGTGTACTCGACCACGGCCGTGCCGTTCTCGACCTGGAACCTCAAGGGCTATTTTGACACCATCCCCGTGGAGCTTGAGGAGGCCGCGCTGATGGACGGCGCGTCTCGCTGGATGACCTTCACCCGCATCATCTTGCCGCTGGCCCGGCCCGCCCTGGTCGTCACCGCCCTGTTCTCGTTCATGACGGCGTGGAACGAGTTCATCCTGGCCGCCACGTTTATGGGCGATGAGCGCGCCTTCACGCTGCCCGTCGTGCTGCAGAGCTACGTCGGCGACTTCGGCACGGAGTGGGGCCGCTTCGCCGCGGGCTCGATCCTCGTGAGCCTGCCGGTGATGTTGTTGTTCTTCGCGCTGCAGCGCTTCCTCGTCGAGGGCCTCACGGCGGGCTCGGTGAAGGGCTGAGGCCGATCAGTCCAGAAGCTCCACCGTGCCCGCTGTGCCGTCCACACGCACCCGCTGACCGTCGCGGATGCGCCGCGTGGCGCCCACGACGCCCACCACCGCCGGCACGCCCAGCTCTCGGGCGATCACCGCGCCGTGGGTCATCAGGCCGCCCACCTCGGTGATCAGCGCCTTGAGGTGAACAAACAAGGGCGTCCAGCTCGGGTCGGTGAACGGCGTGACGAGGATGTCGCCGGCCTCAATCGTGCTGTCACCGAGCGCCCGCAGCACCCGCGCCCGGCCCTCGACCACCCCCACCGACACCGGCAGGCCCACCAAGGCCCCGTTGAGCGGCCCCCGTCTGTACGCCCCGGCGACACACTCGCCGTTGGAGGTGAGCACACGCGGCGGGGTGAGGCGCTGGTGGTGCTCATGCTCGGCCCGGCGGCGCTTGAGCAGGGCGGCGTCAACCCTCTGTGTCTGGATCACCTCGCCGAGCTCGTCAAGGCTCAAGTAGAAGGCGTCGTCCTGGGCGGAGAGCACCCCGGCGGCGACGAGCCCCACGATCTCCTGCAAAAGCGCCTGTTTGTAGACCCAATACCGGCGGACGATGCTGTATTTGGGGTGCTCCCGATAGCCGGTGAACGTGCGCAGCCGCGAGATCATCGCCGCCGTCTCCTGGGCCTTCTGCTCACCTTCAGGGAGCTGCCGCAGCCGCGCCAGCAGCTCCGCGGTCTTCTGCGCCGCGGCCTGCCTGCCCCGCTCCGCCCGACGCTCGGCGTCCCCCACCTGGGCGTTCTGGAGGTTCGAGAGCAAGAGCGGCACAAACGCCGTCGGCGACTCGGCCCAGCGGGGGCGGCACAGATCGATCTCCCCCACACAGCGCGCGCCGTACCTCACCAAGAACCCAGAGAGCGCCGCGTGGGCCTGGGGGCCGCCGTCCAAGGTGAGCAGGCCTCGCCAGAATCGTTCGTCTGTGGTGGTCTGTAGGTGCTGGACCACCTCGGGGAAGGGCCGGATCACGTCAGCGACCTCCATCAGCGCCAGGCCCATCTCCGTGGTGACGTTGTTGGGCGCGGACAAGCTCAGGGTGTCCGCGGCGCTGGGCTCGCCAAGCCAGGCCAACAGGTTCTGGTTGAGCCAGGCCGAGGCCGCGAACCCCGCCATGAGCACGGCGTTTCGTTGGGGGTCGAGCAACGAGCGCTTGAGCCGCGCGACGTCCTCCAGAATAAACTCCACAAGCGCCGCGCCGGACTTGCCCTGAATGCTGTGTTGAAGCGCCAAGAGGTCGGCCTCATCCTGCTCCATCAAGGCCGTGACCAGCGCCGGATCATCCTCGATCGGCGCGCTCGGCGGCGGTCCCCCGGGCTTTGGCGGCGGCCCGCCGTCTGTGGGTGGATCTTCCCCAAGCTCACCCCGCTCAATCACCTGGGTCAGCGCGTCGAGGATCAGCGGATCCGAGCGGCCCAAGGCGCCCAGCACCATCGGGCGGCTCACCGGCGAGCGCAGCTCTCGGGTGACGTCGATGAACAGTCGCCCCCCCGCGCTCACCATCGGGCGCAGGGCCGTGGCCTGAAACAAGGAGAGGCCCAGCGGCCGCATCGGGTCGGTCATCATCTGCTGGTGGCCCACGGAGACGTAGACATGAAACCCATCGTCAACCTGGGCGGGCGCGGGGAAGAGCGTGGTGATCGGGCGGCTCTGCACGAGGTGCAACGCGTCATCGACGAGGCACCACTCGATGTCTTGGGGCGAGCCAAAGTGGGCCTCCACCCGCCGCCCCAGCGCCGCGAGGCGCAGCGCCTGGGCGTCTGTGAGCGCCGGGGCGGAATCCGACACGAGGGCCCGCTCGATGATCTGCGCGCCGTGCACGGTGAAGCGGTCGGCCTGGGCCTGGCCGGAGACGAAGGCGTCGCCCAAGCCCAAGACCGCCTCCACACAGACGCGCCCGCGGTGCCCCGTGACGGGATCCGCGGTGAACATCACCCCCGAGGCCTGGGGGCGGAGCATCCGCTGGATGACCACGGCCATGCGGGCGGGGTGGGCGTCGAGGCCCTGCTGTTGCCGGGCCACCACCGCCCGCTCGGTGAACAGAGAGGCCCACACGGCGCGCAGCGCGCGGAGCACGGCCTCGACGCCGACGACGTTGAGAACGGTGTCGGACTGCCCGGCGAACGACGCGGCGGCCGAGTCCTCGACCGTGGCGCTCGACCGCACGGCGGTTGCGCCCTCGACGCCGAGGCGGTGAAGCTCGTGGGAGATCGCCGTGATGAGCGCCTCGGGGAGCGGGAGGGCCTCGATCTGCGCCCGCAGCGCCGCGGCCCGGGCGGCGAGGCTGTCCTTCGCCGAGGGCTCGCCCAGCCGCACGATCTCCGCGCCCAGCGCCGCGACGACGACACGCTCAAACGCCGCCGTGGTGACGCAGAAGCCGTCAGGGACACACACCCCGTCGAGGCGGCGCAGCTCGCCCAAGTTGGCGCCTTTGCCGCCGACCAGGGCCACGTCCGCGCGGCCGACCTCATCAAGCCTCAGCACGAGCCTGGACATCACCGCACCTCATGGCGCCCCGCTCTGGCGGAAGGATCCGCGCTGGGAGGGGGTCGGCGCGGTAAGGTAACCGGCGGCGGCGCGGTGAGCAGGGCGGCGGGACCGCCGCTGCCCACACGAGGGCGCCGATGGATAGAAGGTCAGGCTCAACACGAGCCGGAGCGCGCGCCGATGAGCCTGTCCACCCGAGTCTTCTCCGCGTTTGTGTGGACTGAAGACGCCTCACGCCCTAGCCGACGTTTGACCGTGGTGGCCTGGGACGAGGCCGACGCCCACGACCAGCTCCTGCGCCTGCTCGGTGATGGGGCGCGCTGGGCGATCTGGGCAGAGCCCAACATCCGGCGGATGCACGCGCCACGAGGCACCGTCAACACCCGGCTGCGGGAGTTTAAGGCCATCGTGTGGGCAGGGAGCCCTGAGACGCCGGGCCAGCGGTTGAGCGTCTGGGCGCGAGGCCGTGAGGAGGCGCGGCGGCTGATCGAGGACCAGCACGGCCCGGAGATCATGGCCATCCTCACCGATGAGGAGGACGTGGAGCGCACGCGGCGGTGGTGAGGCGAGCGTGCGTCGGCCCGGCGGACGCCGCGCGCTGATGCAGATGGCGAGCGGCGCCATGCCGCTCCGCGAACCAGCTCGCGCAGGCCGCGTGGCGGGTCAGCGCCCTGGTTCACCTACCCGCGTCGACCAAAACACCCCAGTCCCCGCGAGCGACGACCACGCCGCCGGGCTGCTCCGGGCGCTCACGGCCCCACAGGATCCGCGCGTACGGGGCGCTCGCGATCCGCTCCCACCACTGAGTGAGCAGCGGCACGAGCACCTCGTCGCGCAGCAAAGGGTCGTCGACGAAGTCTGAGTACCAGGTGAGATAACCGAGCTGGGCCCCGTGCTGGGCCCCCAGCACCAGCCAACGATCGATCAGAGCGAGCGTCCGCGCCGGGTCGCGGGCCATCTCGTTCGACGAGAACCGAAGCACGAGCACGTCATAGCCGGTGTCGTGCGCGTTGAACGTCATTCTCGCGTCGGCAAGACCGCGCGGGTCCCACGCCCCGTCGGCGCCGCGGACCACGCCGTTGAGCCAAGGCGCGAACGCGCGCTCGACCGCGGCCGGCGAGGTCTCCCCCCCCTCGAACACAAGCGCTGCGCCCATGAGCTGTGACATCATTTCCCCTGAGTTGAGATACGCGGGCCGTCGACAGTGAAGCCCATGGCCTCAAGCGCGGCGGCGACCTCGGGCGACACGCCTTTCGGGAACGAGAACCGCAGATCGGTCACTCCCTTCTCCTTCGCCGCGATCAGCATCTTCTGCGCCTTGAGCGGCACCTCCTCGGTCCATGAGGAGCTTCTTGACGCAAATGGCTCTTTGTTCTTCACCTCAGTCCAGGTCTTGCCGCCGTTGGAGATGTTGTCGATGTCTAGTTTCTTGCCGCCGTCATACTCGACAATGACGTTGGCCTTCTCCGCTCCCCGGGCCTTGGCGTCGGCCAGCTCGGCCTTAAGCCCTTCGATGTTGTTCTTGTGATCCCATTGACGTAATCAGGGGTAGCCTCATGCGCCCCGGCCTCGATGTCGTCGAGCAGCTTAATCTCGTGTTTGATCTTTGGCAGCCAGCGAGCAGCGCCTTCAATCGCTTGTTCACTCGCGATCTCAGCTTCAATGCTCGCTTGCACCGCCTCCGCCTCCGGTCTCAACGCGCGGGCTTGCTCAAGCGCCACCCCGTGCGGCGGCTGTTTGGGCTTGGGGGCATTACGCTCAGCGCTCTTGAGCAAGGCGTTCTGCAGGCCTTCCTTGCTCTTTGCCATGCCCTCGAACGTACGCAGCGCCCTATCATCTCCTTGCTGGCCTCGTAAACGATCGAACTCGGCCTTCGCCGCATCATCGGTCAGGGAGTCGCGGAGCTGCTGGAGCCGCTGCTGTGTGATGGGGCTGGGGGTTTCCGTCGCCCTCTACCTTCCCGTGCGCCCATGGTCCTTCTTCCACCTTCGGCGCGTCCTCCTCCACCTTCGGCGCGTCCTCTTCCACCTTCGCGCGTCCTCCCTCCACCTTCGGCGCGTCCTCTTCCACCTTCGGCGCGTCCTCCTCTCTACCTTCGGCGCGTCCTCTTCCACCTTCGGCGCGTCCTCCCTCTCCACCTTCGGCGCGTCCTCCTCCACCTTCGGCGCGGCCTCCTCCACCTTCGGCGTGTCCTCCTCCACCTTCGGCGTGCCCTCCTCCACCTTCGGCGCGTCCTCCTCTACCTTCGGCGCGTCCTCCTCTACCTTCGGCGCGTCCTCCTCTACCTTCGGCGCGTCCTCCTCCACCTTCGGCGCGTCCTCCTCCACCTTCGGCGCGTCCTCCTCTACCTTCGGCGCGTCCTCCTCCACCTTCGGCGCGTCCTCCTCCACCTTCGGCGTCCTCCTCCACCTTCGGCGCGTCCTCCTCCACCTTCGGCGCGTCCTCTTCCACCTTCGGCGCGTCCTCCTCCACCTTCGGCGCGTCCTCCTCCACCTTCGGCGCGTTCTCCTCCACCTTGGGCGTGTCCTCCTCCACCTTCGGCGCGTTCTCCTCCACCTTGGGCGCCGCCTTCTCCTCCAACTTTGGCGCCTTCTCTTTCAACTTCGGCGTCTTGGGTTTGCCGCCGCGCAGCCGCACAAAGCGCACGAAGCTGGCGAAGATCGTGACAAAGAACACCGCCCCCAGCCCGATCCGCTCCCAAGACTCCGCCAGCGTCAGCTCGCGGCCGAAGGCGCGCTGGCCGACGATGCCCTCGATGATGAATGGGATCCCCGTGAGGTCGGCGATCCCCAGGCCAAACAAGGCGAGCCCTTGCAGGAAGCTCGGGCCCTCGGGGTTGTCTCTGAGAACTCCGCGAAGCGCGCGTACACGCTGAGGCCCACGGCGGCGAGCACGGCGATGATCACCGTGGCGATCGCGCCGATCGCCGCGGCCGCCTCCGCCGCCACAAAGAGCCCCGCCACGGCGACGATGAGCGCCTCCAGCGCCATGAGCGCGAGCACACCCACGGCGATCATGGCGATGCCGGTGATCGCGCCAAACACGAAGCACCCAGGCGCTCGCCGAGCTTGTTGATGAACCACTCGCGCACGTCGGCCACCCAGCCGGTGAGGCCGTCCCACAGCGCACCCAGCCCACCCCAGCCGCCGCGCTGGGCCGTCGGGGACTCGGCCTCCTGCGCGTCCTGGCGGCGATCGGCCTCAGCGCTGAGCGTGTCGTAGCTCGCCCCCGCCGACGCGGCGGCCTGATCCGCGCTCGCCTTCACTTCAGCGAGCAGCGTGTCCTCTTGGGCGAGGCCCGCGTCAACCTTGGCGGTGACGGTCTGCCCCACCTCGGCCTGCGCTGACCAGGCCGCGGCCGCGAAACCTTGGGCCGCGCTCTGGAAGCCGCCGATCGCCCCCTCAGCGGCGGCGGCTTGCTTCGCTGCGGCCTCCTGAGCGGCGGCGCTGAGCCCCGCGCTCGACTCCGCGCCGAGCCCCCGCTGCTCGGCGCTGAGCCGCTCACCCAGCGTCGTCGCCGCCGCGCTCGACTCCGCCCCGGCCTGCTCAAGCTGTGTCTGCGCCGAGCGCTCTAAGCCGTCGATCGCCGCGAGGGTCTCGGCACCCCAGCCGTCTACCCCGGTGATGGCACCCGCCGACGCCTCGCTGAGCGCCTGATCCACCTGGGCGATGGCCTCACTCAGAGCACCCTGGGGGGCCTGCCCCATCCCGCTGAGCTGGGCCGCGGCGTCTTGGGCCGCTCCACGGAGGGCCTCAGCGCCGTCGCCCACGCTCGACGCCACGCCCGCGGAGACCTGGGCCGAGAGCCCGTCGAGCTGCGCGCTGAGCGCCTGGCCTTGGGCGTGAAGCGCCGCGCGCTGGCCCGCCTCCTCAGCGTCGAGGGCGCCAATCGCCGCCTGCTCCGAGGTGGTGATCCCCTCCAGGGTGACCGCGGCGCCCTGGACAAGCTCGGCCTCTACACGGCGCCCTTCAGCCTCCACGCTCGCGGTCGCCGTGGTGTACCCCTCACCCAGCGCGCTCGTGAGCTCCGCCTCTTGTGCGCTGAGGCCCTCGCTCGCCGACGCGGTCGCCTGCCGGGTGGCGCTCGCGAGCTCTGCGCCGAGCGCCTGACACCGCGGCGCGCCATCCGCGGAGATCTTGGCCATGACGTCCGCTTGGGCCACCGCGCGGGCGTCCCCGCCTGAGGCGCCTTTGCCGAGCGCGCCCGCCGTCTCCGCCCGCCGCGCGCTCTCTGTCGTCGCGCGGTTGGCCTCGGCCTCGCCGAGCCCGGTGAGCGCCGCGCGCACCTCGGCGGCCTCGCCTCTCGCCTGGGCGAGCGCCGCGTCATGGCCCTCGGTCACCCCCGCGACGGCCTCAGCCGTCGCCGCGCTTCGTCTTCGCCAAGGCGGCGTCTCGGGCGCCCTCGACGACGAGCCGGGCGTCCGCTGCGCTCTGGCGCACGTTTACGCGGGCGGCGTCGAAGGCGCCGACAAGGGCGGCCTCTTGGGCCGCGACCGCTCCGGCGAGGCGCTCCCGCGCGGCGTCGATTCGCGCCATGACCGCGTCTTGCCGCTGGGCGCCTACGGCGACGAGCCGCTCGGCGAGGGCCTCCCCTCGGGCTTGGGCCGAGGCGGCGGCCTTGGCGGCGGCGTCTACGCCCACGGGCTCCTCGGAGGCGCCGGCCTGGGCGAGCCCTCCCAAGTCCAGCCCGGCCGCGCTGAGCTCTCCCCCGGCGCTGCCCTCCTCAAACATCCCCGCATCCAGCTCCGGCGCGTCCGACCCTGGCGTGTCCGCCCCCAGCCCAGCCTGGGGAGCCGCGGTTGGGCCGCCGCCAGTCGTCGTCGTCGTCGCGGTCGTCGTCGCGGTCGTCGTCGCGGCCGTCGTCGCTGAGCCGCTCATCGTGGGCGTCGGCGCGGCCGTCTCGGGGACAGGCGCCGTCGCCGCCGCGCTCATCACGGGCGCTGGGGCGCTCATCGGCGGCGTTGGCGCCGTCGTCTCGGGAGCAGGCGCCGGGCCGCTCGGGGTCGCGGGCGTCCGCTCGGGGCTCGCGACGCTTGGCCCGGTCAAGGTCGCGGGCGCGGGGCCTGCTTCGCCAAGCGCCGCCTGGGCCTCACCAGCGACCTTTGCCTCGGCGCCATAGGCCTCGTGCTCCGTGGGCGCGGAGACCGGCGTGATCCCCTCCTCACCGTGAACCTCCCCCCGCTGGTCTTGGCCGACGTGCTGCAGCTCATGGGCGAGGGCCCGGCCGACCTTTGGGGCTATGAACATCGGCCACCGGCCCCGAGAAAGACGTGCTGGCCCAGGGTCGCCGTCACCGCCCACCGAGTTGAGGGTCTGGGCGGCCTCGTCCCCGGTGTGAACCCGCACGTCGTCCAGCGGCGTGTCCATGAGGCCGCCGAACGAGGCGGCCAGCGCGGGATCCAGCCGACGCCCACCGCGGCGCGGGCGCCACCGGCTCGCGCGCTCCCGGGAGCCGCGCCAAGAGCTCCTGGTTGCCGAGCAGCGACTGCTCAAGGTGTTGTAGCGCGTCGTCGGCGCCTGACTCAAGCTCAGGTTGGCGCTGCTGGGTGTTCAAGCTGGATTGTTTCATCTGCTTCTCTCTACGCGCTAACGCGAGGCCCAAACGCCTGGGGCCGCTCAGGGCGCCGTCCAGGCGCGCCCGCACAAGCATCCTGCAACAAAGAGAGCATACCTCAAGACCCAAGGCCCGCAAGCACGATCGTGCTCCCCCACAAACGAAGCCCCCGATTCATCCGCTGGATCGGGGGCTCGCCGTCACGCCACCCCGTCCGCTACTTCGTCGCCTTGCCCGTCTCCTTCTCCTCCCGCAAGAAGAAGCTGCGGAGCAGGCCCCGGCGCCCGGGGTAGAGCAGCTTGAGGCTGGGGGCGATGGTGTTGAAGGCCAGGCGCGCGGCCTCGGCGGCGGCGAGGGACTGCTGCCGGGCGAGCTGCTCGGCGTCCCACAGGGCGTCGCGGTTGGCGCGACCGGCCTCCAGGGCGTCTTGTTTCACCTCCAAGGCGTTTACCTCGGCGCTGATGCTGGCGAAGATGGGGTCGGCCCGCAGCGCGGCGATGGCGGTGCGCACATACCGGCTCTGGGCGTCGGACGCGACGTCATCGGCGGCCTTGGACGGGGCCGTCGGGAAGGCCGCGATGAAGCTCGGGTGCTTCCGATCGCGGCCCACACACAAGAGCGCCCGGGCCACCACCTCGGCCATGAAGGTGTCCACGTCGTCGTCGAGGACGAACAGCTCGGCGCTGGCGTCTAGCCGCGCGTCGTGGGCGCCGTCCTGGGCGGAGAGGCGGCTGTTGAGCGTGGTGAAGGTCGGCGTGACCGTGGCGTGAAGGTCGGCGGCCTCGGGGCGGGGCGCGAGCCTACGAATGGAGAAGCGCAGGGCGCGGAAGGTCTTCTGGGCGCTTGAGGCGGGGCCTAAGGTCTGCATCGTGCTGTGCTCCTTGTGTGAATTTGGACTCCGCGAAGACTACCACCGCCGTGGAGGGGTCCGCAAGAGGCGGCTTCAGATCCCGACGCTGTGGGGTCTGGCGCGTCCTCCTCGCGCCACCGCCGCCGACGCGCGCCGGCCCCTGTGACGCAGAGGCCTGTCGGCGAATGAATCATCCGTTCCCGGGGCCGGAAGCGGGTGATCTGGCTCCTGGATCGTCCGTTTCCGGACCCGGGTACGGACGATCTAGATCCTGGATCGCTCGTTTCCGGACCCGGGTACGGACGATCTAGATCCTGGATCGCTCGTTCCCGCGCCTGGGAACGGACGATTGAGATCCTGGATCGCTCGTTTCCGCGCCCGGGAACAGATGATCTAGAGCTTGGATCGTTCGCTCCCGCGCCCGGTCCCGGACCGGCCACACGCGCCGCCCCCGACGCGCCGTCCGCGCCTCCGGTTGGTCGCGGTCCACGGCGAGGCGTGGGCCGCCCCAGGGCGCGCGCGTGAAAGCGGCGCGTGGGGGTTGCCGCCAACGCCACAAAGCGCGGCGCCGCCTTGCCCACCCTCCCCCGCCGCCATTAAGTGCGCGTGCTCTTCACCTGTCCGCACCCGGAGCCTCGCCGATGCCCACCGACCCCACCGCCGCCGAGCAGCAGCTCAAGACCCTGCTCACCGAGCTCCTGCAGCTTGACGACGCCGCGCGCCTCGACTTTGGCATCTACAAGATCCTCGCCCTGCGGCGGGAGGAGCTCTCGCGCTTCCTCGACACCTTGGCCGGGGAGGTGCGGGCCGAGCTTGAGGCGTCCGGCGCGCGCAGCCACGAGGCCGCCAAGGCCGCCGTGGCGGAGTTCGTGAGCGGCTCGCTCAAGCTCGGGATGACGTATGACGAGATCTATGGCTCTTCCCGGCACAAGACGCTCACCGAGCAGCTCGCCGGGGCCATCGAGCCCGGGCAGCTCGCCCAGGAGGTGTTCGAGTCGCTGTACACCTTCTTCGCCCGCTATTGGGACGAGGGCGACTTCATCGCCGCCCCCCGCTACAGCCGCGACCAGTACGCCATCCCCTATGACGGCTCCGAGGTGGCCCTGCACTGGGCCAACCGGGATCAGTATTACGTCAAGTCGAGCCTGTTCCTGAACGACATGGTGGTGAAGGAGCCCCACTTCCCCGGTCGCCTGGTGATCAAGCTCGTCTCCGCGGTGTCCGACCGCGACAACGTGAAGGCCGCTGATGCCAACAAGCGCCGCTTCATGTTGGCGGACGACGGCCAGCCCGACGTGGTGGCCGAGGGCGACGACCTCACCCTGCGCCTGCGCTACGCCCCCTACCGCCCCGCCCGCCGCCGCCGCGCCGCCCAAGGCCAAGGGCCGCAAGAAGGCCGAGCCCGAGGCCGAGGCCCCCGCTGAGCCCGGCCGCGCGCCCAAACAAGACCTGCTCAACGTGTCCATCGCCGAGGCCCTGCTCGCCGCGGCGTCCCCGGCGTGGCGGGCCGCGCTCAGCCGCCCGGCGGGCCCCGAGAAGGACGCCGAGAGCACCCTGACGCGCCACCTGCGGCGCTACACCAAGCAGAACACCGCCGACTTCTTCATCCACAAGAACCTCGGCCGCTTCTTGCGCCGAGAGCTCGACTTCTTCATCAAGAACGAGCTGTTTGACCTCGACCACATCGACACGGTGAGCGAGGACACCCTGCGTAAGCGTGTCGTCAAGGTGCGGGCCCTGCGGCGCCTCGCGGTGAAGCTGATTGACTGGCTGCACCAGCTTGAGGAGTTCCAGCGCCGCCTGTTCTTGAAGAAGAAGTTTGTGTTACGCACGGACTGGGCGATCACGCTGGACCGTGTGCCCCGGGCGCTGTGGCCGGAGATCGCCCAGAACAAGGCCCAGGTGCGGCGGTGGAGAGACCTGTTCAAGATCGACGCCTTGGCCCCGGACCTGTTCTCTGACGGCGGCGGCGAGGCCGACACGGTGACGGTGGAGTTTCTGGAGCAGAACATGGGGCTGGTGGTGGAGACGGGGTTGTTTGATCGGGGCTTCGTGTTCAAAATTCTTAGCGCCCTCCTCGCAATGAAATGCTCACAATCAAGGATCTTTGGAGAAGCGAAACCTAAGGCGCTTCGCAGATTTCCAGCCGGCCTTTCAAGACTATATTCGATGCGATCTACATTGATCCGCCATACATACGGCGGAGATGGCTTATCCATCGCGACACATACCAGCACTCCTTCATGGAGGTGGATGATGTTGCGACCGCCTCGGGGCATTGAGCGAAGCTTCCAAGTCGGACGGCGTAATTGCGTATCGCGATTGATGATGCCGAGATGCACAATCTCAAGATCGTTCTTGAGAACTTTCGTTTCATGAGATATCACCAGTTGTTGGGCCATCCAAAAAATGACGCCAAGCCGGTTTCGTAGGGTCTGGAGTACTATGCTGGTACACGGCCGACGTACCTTGGGCCCTAAGGATAGCAAGATTCCGTTCGGGAAGCCAAAGAAGGCAAAGCAAAGCCCCTAAAGGGAGTACAAGACGGATCTGTATCCCTCAAGGAACGAAGGCGATCAGAGTGTCCTACCCGCTGTTTGAGACCACCCTTGCTCGCGCCCTCGGGAGAACCGCCCGCTTCAACAAGGTTGGGCCGCGCGACCCGTACCGTGACGATGGCGACATGAGCTGGCCTGGCGGTGGGCCTCGGAGGGCGGCGACACCCAAGGGCCCTAAAGGTTCCTCACTGCTGGAGTTCAAGGACCAAACGACTTTGGCGCCGGTTCGTGAAGGTTAGTGGCGTTTGGATCCGACAAGTCCAACCAAGCGCTGAAGGTATTTATTTGAAGACAGCGATACAAGTCATGCCCAATGTGTTTGGAAGCTACGCTCAGACCGACGCGAGGAATTTGATGCGCTTTTCGGCCACGTGTTTGATCAACAAAGCCTTGCGAGACTGGCCCGTGTCGTCCGATTGCTCAGCGCCCCGGACGGATGGATCCTCGACTACTTCGCCGGATCCGGCACCACCGGCCACGCCGTGATCAACCTCAACCGCGAGGACGGCGGGGATCGGCGCTTTGTCCTCGTCGAGATGGGCGACCACTTCGACACGGTGCTCGTGCCCCGGGTGCTCAAGGCGACGTACTCGAAGGACTGGAAGGACGGCGCCCCCGTGGACCGCAAAGGGGTGAGCGCGCTGTACAAGATCCTGCGCCTGGAGTCCTACGACGACACCTTAGAGAACATCACGCTCCGCCGCGACGACACCTCCCGGGCGGTCCTGTTCGACAAAGACGGCCAGCCGACGACCTTGGGCGAGAGCTACCTGCTCAAATACCAGCTAGCGCTTGAGTCCCGCGCCTCCCGGCTGCAGAGCGAGCGGTTTGACAAGCCCTTCCACGCCACGCTCAAGGCCCTGGCCCCCCGCCCCGACGGGCGCGGAGGTGTGGCCGTGCAGGCGGTGCCCGTGGACATGGTCGAGACCTTCAACCTGCTCCTCGGCCTGCGGGTGCGGCGGATGTGGTCGATGACCAACGACGGCCAGCAGGCCGTGCTCGTCTCTGGCGTGGTGCGGGACGGCGCGGACTGGACCACCCCCGTGGTGGTCTTGTGGTGGGACACCCAAGACGTGAAGGAGGAGACGCTGGTGTCCTGGCTCAAGGGCCTGCGCGCTCGGGAGGACGACGTCATCGGCCCGGCGAGGCTGCGTTATGTGAACGGCGACGCCAGCTTCTCCCGGCTGTGGGCTGAGGATGAGCCCTGGACACCCCTGGAGCCTGAGTTTCAGCGGCGCATGTTTGACGTCGCCGAGGAGGGCTGAGGCATGGCCAGCGTCTTTCGGCAGAGCCTCGTCCTGCAGCGGTGGCTGTTCCTCCGCCTGGGGGTGCCTGAGCTGTGGACCCGGCAGGACGTGCTCGTCCGGCTCAAGGAGGCCGAGGGCTCGGAGTGGGGCGAGCAGAGCCCGTTTCTGGGGCCGCTCCTCGCCCTGCGCCTGCGGGGCGAGCCCGACCGCTTCTTGACCAACGAGGCCCTGCGCGCGCTGGACGCCGACCTCGTGGCCATCACCCACCGCCTGGGCGACCCGCGCTGGCTGTACTTTCAATACCTCTCGCTCTTGTTGGCGGGGATCGCGCTGGACGCCCTGTACCGCGACCGCGACGGGCTCCTCGCCGCGCTCAACCAGACCATCGCCGAGCACAACCGGGCCCGGGAGGGGCAGGCCCGGGCCGGGAAGGGCAAGGGGGCGACGCGGGGCAAGGCGGAGCTAGGCACCCTGCCGCCGCTTGTGGACAAAGACCTCATGCGCTTGTGCTGCTGGCAGGCCACGGGCTCAGGCAAGACCTTGGTGCTGCACGCCAACCGGCTGCAGGCGCTGCTGTACTCCCGGCGCTACGCCCAGGAGAACCTGGAGCGGCGCCCCCAGGCCGTCGAGCTGCAGCCGCCCCAGCGGGTCATCCTGCTCGCGCCGAACAGCGGCCTCGTCGAGCAGCACGTCGCCGAGGCCCAGCGGCTCGGGGTGACCGTGCGCCCCTTCGTGAAGGGCCAGCTCTTTGACCGGGTGGTCGACGGTGAGGACGCGCTGTTGGGGCTGAGCATCCACCAGCTCACCGCGCCTGGCGGCGCCGCTGGGGCGACGACGGTGCCCCCGGAGATGTTTGAGGGCCGAAACCTCGTGCTCGTGGACGAGGGCCACCGGGGCTCGACGAGCGCCGATGGCAAGTGGCGGCAGATCCGCGAGGCGCTGAGCCAGAAGGGCCTGGTGATGGAGTACTCCGCCACCTTTGAGCAGGCCGCGAAGACCCCGGAGATGTTCAATCATTACGCCCGGTCGGTGTTCATCGACTACAGTTACCCCCGCTTTCATGGCGACGGGTACGGCAAACATTACCGGGTGCTCAACCTGCAAGACAAAGGCGACACCGCGCCCCAGGCCCAAGACGACTACTACACCGCCGCCATCGTCGCGTTTTTTCAGCAGCTCCTCATGTTTGAGCTGCACGGCGCCTGGATGAAGGAGCACAACATCGCTCGGCCGCTGATGTTGTTCGCAGGGAGCACCGTCGTGGGCAACGCCCAGGACGATCCCAAGACCCTGGACCCCGCCGAGCAGACGGACATCGTGCGGGTGCTGACCTTCTTCGGGCGCCTGTGCAGCGGGGACGCCGTCGCGCTCAAGACGCTGGGGGACGTGCTCAACGGGCGGGCGGGGCTGCTCACCAAAAAAGACGAGGACGTGTTTCAGACCTGGTTCCGGGAGCTGCCCAACCGCGACCCCAAGACGGTCCACGCCGAGCTGCTGCGGCGGGTGTTTCGCGCGCCGGGGCCGGGGCCCGTGCTCTTGGACGTGCTCACCCACAAAGACGCCACGGGCGAGGTGAGCGTGCGGGTGCTGGGCGGGGAGCCCTTCGGGGTGATCAACGTCGGCGAGCCCAAGCGGCTCGTGGCCTTGGTGGAGGGCTTGGAGGCCCAAGACCAGGGCCGCGTGCGCTTAGACACCAGCCGGTTCGCGGGCGGCAGCCTGTTCAAGACGCTCAAGCGGGAGGACTGCCCGCTGACGATGTTGGTGGGCAGCCGCAAGTTCACCGAGGGCTGGTCGAGCTGGCGTGTGTCGCAGATCGGCCTGCTCAACATCGGTAAGGCGGAGGGCACCCAGGTGATTCAGCTCTTCGGGCGCGGCGTGCGCCTCAAGGGCAAGGGCGAGCGCCTCAAGCGGTTCAGCGGCCCGTGGTCGGAGGGCAAGAACGACGTGGTGGGCACCGAGATGTCCGTGCTGCGGGTGGTGGAGACGCTGAACGTCTTCGCCGTGAACGCCACCTACCTCGCCGACTTTAAGACCATCGTGGAGGAGGTCACCGGGGGCGAGGCCGAGGCGCCGCCGCCCACGCTGGAGCTGGCCGTGCCCGTGCGCGCCCGGCGATCGTTTGAGGGGCTGCGGGTGCCCCAGGAGCCCCCCCACGCGGCGTTCTTGGCGGCCTTGACCGTGAGCCTCGACCCTTGGGCGAAGATCCCGCCGCAGTTTGCGCCGCCCGAGGACGCCCCCCAGATCACCGTAGACTTCACCCCCCGGGTGCAGCAGGCGGGTGATGCGACGGTGGCGGCCACGACGACCCTGGGTGACCTCGGCCTGATCCCGCTGTTTGTGGACCACGACGCCTTGTACCAGCGGCTCTTGGAGCTCAAGACAAAGGTGCGCGGCGACGCGGCCAGACCGCTGAACCTGGTCTTGCCGCGGTTCGTTCAGCACCCCGACACAAAGGAGTGGATGCCCCTGACCGCGGCGCTGCTCAAGGCCAAGCAGGGCAACTTCACCGTGCGTCTGCCCCCCCGGTATCTCCAGCCCGGCGAGGTCCAGGGCCTGCAGCACCTCGGCCTGTGGCAAGAGATCGCCGAGCGGCTCGTCCTGGGCTACGCCCGGGAGCTCGTGGACCACGTGCGGGGCCGGTGGCTCACGGCGCACAGCCAGCTCACGACGATGGAGGCCTTGCCCAAGGCGCGCCAAGACGCCTTGATCTTCGAGGGGTTCAGCGAAGGCAAGGCGAGGTACCAGCTCACCGTGCCCGAGGCGCTCCGGGAGGTCGCCAACAGGTGGGTGAAGGACATTCAGGAGGCCATCGACGGAGACGCGCAGCGGACGCTGCCCTTGGGGGGCTACAGCACGAGCGCCCTGGTTCACCCGCCGAGCCTGTTTCACCCGCTCTTGTGCCAGCGCGGCGACAGACAAGAGATCAGCGTGCGGCCCGTGGCGCTCAACGACGGGGAGCAAGACTTTATCGAGCGCCTGCAGGGCTACCTCAACACCCCCCAAGGCAAAGCGGCCATCGGCGACGGGGAGGTGGTGGTGCTGCGCAACATCGCCAAGTCGGGCCTGGGCCTGTACGTCGGCGGGAGGTTCTACCCGGACTTCTTGGTGTGGGTGATCAAGGGTGAGAAGCAGTGGCTCATCTTCGTAGACCCCAAGGGCCTGATGCACCTCATCGGGCCCAACGATCCCAAGGTGCGGGTGAACAAGGATCTGCGGTGCTTAGAGAAGCGCATCGGCGGCGGCAAGACGTTTATTGAGTCGTGGATCTGGAGCGTCACGCCCAGAGAGAAGGCCGCTGAGCGGGGCTTTAACGGGGAGTACCTCAAGAACAACATCGTGTTTCGGGAGGACTCTTTGGAGCAGTGCATCGCGCCCTTGTTCGCGCGGGCGGCGCTTGGGTGAAGGGGGGGCCGGGCGCGGCGCAGCCCGGGCCGTCACTCCTTCACCCGACCATCCAAGATGAGATCCTCCATGTCCTCACACGCCTGCACGCCGATGATCCCGGTGATCGGCGTGGCCACCCACGCGGGCCACACGATGCAGCCCGCGGCGCCGGTGCCCACCGTCCACAGTCGCATCGACTGCCACTTGTCGAGCTTCATGGCGGCCTCGGGCTCACCACAGTCAAACAGCACCACGCCGAAGGTGCTCGCGGGGTAGGGCGTGCCGTCCACGGCGATGGTCTTCCAGCTTGCGTCTACCACACGGGGCGTCTCGGTCCAGGGGCAGCCGCCGGCCAGCGCGGCGCCCATCATCATCATCCACAACATACGACCTCTGCGTCAGGGTTCATCGGCTCGTAGCCTGAGCGCTGGGGTTGTGTGGGGCGCTCACGAAGTGACCGCTCGCCGGATCGGAAAGCGGCCCCCACGACCCACGGTCAAGGGCTCGAGGGCTCCCCGTCCAGAAGCTCACGGGTCATCTTCTGTCGGGCGCGAAGGCCTATCGTCCCCGTAATGGGCGTGATGAGCAGCGGAAAGATCAGCACAGCGCCCACGTAGGTGACGCCCATGCTCGCCCCGCGCATCGTCTGCCAGCGCATCAGGTGGTCCGCGGCCTCCTCCTCACCGCAGGAGTTGAGCACGTTGACAAAACCAGCCGCGGGGAAGCTCTCGCCATCCACGGTGATCATCCTGCCGCTCGCGGTCACGGTGGTGGGGGCGTAGGACCAGGGGCAGTCACTCGCCAACGCGAAGCTCATCATCAACATCCACAACATCGATCCTCCGGTTTTTCCTGCGCGATCGGGCTCGCGCAGGGCGTTCGTAAGGTTGAAAAGGGGAGCACCTTGGGGCGCGCGACGGGACGATCCGCTACGGGGCGCTCGTGGAGCGGCCGTCCACGAGCAGATCCTCCATGTCTTCGCGGGCGGAGATGCCCAAGATCCCAGAGACAGGCGCGCCCAACCAAGGAAAGACCAGACAGCAGCCCGCCGCGCCGAGGCCCAAGGTCACCTTTCTCATCTGCTGCCAGCTCTCCAGCTTGGCCACGGCCTCACGCTCGCCGCAGTCCACGAGCACCGCCGCGAAGGCGTCCGTGCTGTAGGGCACGCCGTCTACGGTGACGGTCTTCCAGCTCGCGTCCACGACCACGGGGGTTGAAGACCAGGGGCAAGTGCCCGCCAACGCGGCGCTGATCAGGATCCAGAGCATCATTCACCTCGGGGATGCGCGAGAGTATGCCACAGCTCTGGACCGGGTGTGCGGCGCCCCTTGGTGGACCTCACCCGGCGGGCTACACTCCAGAGCGCGCCCCACACCCGGCGCATCGGAGCGCGGATGACCCGGCCCCTCCTCCTGCTGCTGACCCTCGGCGGCTGCTTTCGCACCACGGTCGAGACGGGCCTGCCCCCCGCCGCCGGTCAGCCCGTCGAGGAGGTGGCGCACTTCTTCTTGATGGGCCTCATCGGCGAGGAGACCTTCAACCTAGACGCCCTCTGCCCCGCTGGGGTGAGCCGCATCGACGAGGGCACCCGCGCGGTGGACTGCGTGTTCGGCTGCGCCAGCCTGGGGGTGTACACGCCACGAACGGTGCGTGTCACCTGCGCCAACGGCGCCGCCTTCCGCCTCTCGCCTCACCCCGAGCAGGGCGTGACCAGCGCCACCTTAGAGACCCCGCCCGTGGAGGCGCCATGACGCGCGCCATGATCCCCGCGCTCGCCCTGCTCACCTTGGCGCCGGGCTGCTTTCGTACGGTGTACACCGTGGGCCCCGCGCCCCTGACCACCGAGCCCACCCTGGTTCAGTCCCACCCCCGTTACCTCTTCGGGGTGATGGAGACCGAGCCCCTGCGCCCCCAAGAGACCTGCGGAGACGCGGGCTTCGCCCAGCTTCAGCTCTCGTGGCGGCCCAAGAACGTGATCCTCAACGGCGTCACCTTGGGCGCCTTCTCCCCCGCCACGGCGGCGCTGTGGTGCGCTGAGGCCCCGCCCACGGCGCCGTGAGCGGCGTCAAGCGCTTGCGACCGCCAAACGCCGCGTGTACCATTCGTGGCCATGCGCTCCTTCCTCTTGGTTCTGACGGCGTTGACGCTCTGCGCCGCCGCCCCGCCCGCCCGGCCCGAGGCCGTGGCCGCCCTGGAGGCGTTTCAGCGGGCGCTCTTTGAGGCCACCGCCCCGGCCGTGGTGTTCATCGCCGCCGATGGTGGCCTGGGCAGCGGCTTCATCGTCAAGGACGACGGCCTCATCCTCACCAACGCCCACGTCGTCGGGCGCGCCGCGACCGTCGAGGTGATCCTCCACGACGGGCGTAAGCTCGCGGGCTTGGTCATCGAGCGCGCGGAGAACCTGGATCTGGCCTTGGTGCGGGTCGGCGCCACGGGCCTGCCCACCTTACGCCTCGCCGCCGGGGAGCCCGTGTCCGTGGGCGCTTGGGTGGCCGCCGTGGGCCACGGCGAGGGCGGCGCGTGGACCTTCACCACGGGCATGGTCTCCAACATCTACCCCAAAGGCGCCGCCCGGCCCGTCTTTCAGACCCAGATCCCCTTAAACCCCGGCAGCTCCGGCGGCCCGGTGCTCAACAGCGCGGGCAAGGTCGTGGGCATCGTCACCGCCGGGATGAGCTCGGCCCAGGCGATCAACTTCGCCATCCCCTCGGACGTGGCCTTACGCAGCCTGCGCGGCCTTGAGCCGGTCTGCTCGTGTCTCATCATTCAGGCCCCGGCGGGCGTGCCGATTTATGTAGACGGCCAGTCCGTCGGCGCGGGCCCCCGGGTGGTCGAGCCCGTCGCGGATGGTGAACACAAGGTCTTCGCCGTGATCGGCGGGCGTAAGGTCGAGGCCGTCGTGCGCAGCCCCGGCCAGGCGCCCATTGAGCTCAAATAAACCCTTCTCCCTTCTAATGATGAGGTGATGTGATGCGGACCCTACGGTTGATGATGTGCCTTCTTGGCCTCGCGCTCGTGAGCGGCGAGGTCTTCGCGGCGGACTGGACAAAAACTCTGCCCCAGAACGCCGTGCAGGGCTACGTCGTCGGCCAAGGCCAACGCATCGTCGTGGTCGCGGCGGGCGGCGAGGCCGTCGATCGTGAGGCCGCCACCGCGTCTCTGATCACCGCCTTACGCGGCGGCCCCGCCGTGAGCCTCGTCATGGACGACGCCTCCTTGGGCGACGTCTCCGCCTTAGACGACGCCGCCATCGTGCAGAAGGCCAAGAACCTGCCCGTGGATCAGGTCCACGTCGTCCGGGTGTTCCCCGCCGGCGGCGGCGTGATGAGCGTCGTGGTCACCATGTACGACAAACAAGGCGCCGTGCTCGGCGGCTTCAACGCCGACACCGCCGCGCCCTTGAAGGCCGCGGGCGGCGGCGCACAGTCCGGCGTGAGCGCCGTCACCGCCGCCGCGGTGAGCACCACCAACCTCAAGACCGGCTCGGAGCTTGAGGCGTCGATGAACGAGTTTAAGGAGAAGTTCATCTGGGTCGAGGAGGTGAAGGTGGCGTGGTCCACTGGCCAGGTCACCACACAGAACAACCTCAAGCGCGGTGAGTATGGGGAGTCGTTGACCCTGGCGCAGTTCTACAACACCATCGGGCGGCAGGATCTCGCGAAGAACCTCGCGCAGGAGAACGCCCTGAAGATGAAGGGCGGCGGCGCGGCGGCCGCTGGAGCCGGGGTCTTTTTGCTCGCTGGCGGCGCGCAGATTCTCCACGCCGTACCGTGTAACGGGGGAGGCGGGGCCTTCGGTGACGACCGCCAGAGCTGTGTGCAGAACAGAACGGCCGTGGCGATGGGCAGCACGGTCGCGTTGAGCGCTGTCGGCACGCTCTTCATGGTGAAGTTTGGTCGACTTTTCGCGGAGGCAGACCAGATCGGCACACCCACACACGCCGAGGTCCGCAAGCTCGCTGATGAGTACAACGAGCAGCTCCAACAAGAGCTCGGCATCCCCGACTCGGCCTTCCAGCCCCAGAGCTACTCCTTGACCGTCACCCCGACAGCCTGGGCCGCCCCGGGCAACGTGGGCATCGGGCTCAGCGGCGAGTTCTGAGCGGAAACCTTCACCAAGGGCCCAGGCGCCCATTGCGCTCAAATAAACCCCTTCCTTCTAATGACGAGGTGATGTGATGCGGACCCTACGGTTGATGACCTGCCTTCTCGGCCTCGCGCTCGCGAGCGGCGAGGTCTTCGCGGCGGACTGGACGAAGACCCTGCCCCCAGACGCCGTGCAAGGCTACGTCGTCGGCCAAGGCCAACGTATCGTCGTCGTCGCGGCGGGGGGCGAGGCCGTCGACCGTGAGGCCGCCACCGCGTCTCTGATCACCTCCTTACGCGGCGGCCCCGCCGTGAGCCTCGTCATGGACGACGCCTCCTTGGGCGATGTCTCGGCCTTAGACGACGCCGCCATCGTGCAGAAGGCCAAGAACCTGCCCGTGGATCAGGTGCACGTCGTCCGTGTGTTCCCCGCGGGCGGCGGCGCGATGAGCGTCGTCGTCACCATGTACGACAAACAAGGCGCCGTGCTCGGCGGCTTCAACGCCGACACCGCCGCGCCCTTGAAGCCTGCGGGCGGCGGCGCACAGTCCGGCGTGAGCGCCGTCACCGCCGCTGCGGTGAGCACGACCAACCTCAAGACCGGCGCTGACTTAGAGGCGTCGATGAAGGAGTTTAAGGAGAAGTTCATCTGGGTCGAGCAGGTGAAGTTCGCGAACACTCAGACCGGCGGAGTCTACGACCAATACACGCTCAAGCGTGGCGAATACGGCGAGACATTACTGGTTGAAGACTTCTTCACCATAGTCGGGCGTGATGATCTTGCACAGTCACATCTGGAGTACGTGAGACTGGCCAAGCGAGGCAGAGGCCTCGCGGGCGCTGGGATCGGGGCGGTCGGCGCGCTCGGCATGGCGCATGCGTCACTGCCCGCGACATGTGTAACGGGGAGTGATTATTTTGGTGATGACCCCGCGACCTGTCGCCAGAACGTGGCAAAATTTAAGCGGAACGCCAACGTGATCCTTGGGACGGTAGGTGTCGTGACCCTGGGATGGGGGCTCTCAGACATCGCACGCGCAAATCAAATCGACCGTCCAACGCCCCCCGAGGTGCTCAAGCTCGCTGATGAGTACAACGAGCAGCTCCAACAAGAGCTCGGCATCCCCGACTCCGCCTTCAAGCCGCAGAGCTACTCCTTGACGGTTACCCCGACGGCCTGGGCCGCCCCGGGCAACGTGGGCATCGGGCTCAGCGGCGAGTTCTGAGCGCGAGAGGCTCACAACCCACCCACCCGCAACACCTCCCACCCCGTCAACAACCAGACCTCCCGGGCGAAGAACGGCAGCTTCGCCCCGGCGGTCTTGTAGCGGCTCGAGCGGGTGGGGGCGGCGCCCGCGTCGAGGCCTAGGTCGTGGGCGAGGCGCATCGAGCGGCGCATGTGCAGGGGGTCGGTGACGATGAGCACGCGGCCCAGGCCCTCGGCCTGGACGATGTACCAGGCCTCGCGCAGGTTCTCTTCAGTGATGCGGCTGCGCTGCTCGACGCGGATGTCGGCGGCGGGCACACCGTGGCGCAGGGCCCAGCGGCGGCTCACCTCGGCCTCAGAGAAGCGCGCGCCGGGGGCGATGCCGCCGGTGAAGATGAGCATGCCCACCCGACCCTCACGGTAGAGCGCCAGGCCCTCCTCCAGGCGGCCCTCCAAGACGGGGCTGGGTCGGGCGTCGTAGGCCGCCGCGCCGAGCACGATCGCCGCGTCGGCTTGGCCCTCGTCACGACGCCCGGCGTCGCGCAGGATCAAGGCCCCGCTCAGGCTGAGCAGCAGGACGGGGGTGAGCAGCAGGAGCGCGAGCGCGCGACGCCAGGTCATGCCTCTGCGGATAGCCCGTCTTCGCGCCGGGCTCCACCACTCCACGCCGGGTTAGCTTGGGCGGCCAAGTCCCGAAGGAGCGTCGTTATGGGCCTGACCGAGCTGGACCGCGTAGAGCTGGTC
>JADKFE010000051.1 GCA_016717595.1 Deltaproteobacteria bacterium
AACCCTCCTCCACCCGCACCTCACCCGACCGGCCATCGACGGTGACGCGCTGGCCGTCGCGCAGCAAGGTTGTTGCGTTGGTGACGTTCACCACGGCGGGCAGGCGGACCTCGCGGGCGACGACGGCGCCGTGGCTCAACATCGAGCCCAGCTCCAGCACCAGGGCCCCGGCGACCAAAAACAGGGGGGTCCAGCCGGGGTCGGTGGCGGTGGTGACGAGCACGTCGCCGGGGCGCAGGCGGTGGGCCTCTTCAGGCGAGCGCAGCACCCGCACGAAGCCGGTGGCGCGGCCGGGGGAGATGCCGAGGCCGCGCAGGGTGCGACCGCCGGGGGCCACCTCCACCCCCTCGTCGCCCAACAAGAAGACCGGCGGCGCCGGGCGCTCGGCGTAGGTGGCCCACACCGCGCGGCGGCCTTCAGCCACCCGCAATAGCTCCGCGGCCTCGCGGCGACCTTGGGCCAGCTCTCGCAGCTCGGGCCACTCCAGCCAGCGGGCCAAGGCGCCGTCGCCGAGGACATCCTGGGTGAGCGTGGTCAGCGCGCGCTGGAGCGACCAGGCCACACGGTCAAAATGGAAACGCTGCTCCTCCCGAAGCTGCATGTGCCGCCGGGCGAGGCGCACCGTCGCCAGGGTCAACCGCCCGCCGAGGCCCTTCGCCTGGGCCTGGAGCTGGGCCATCGCCGCGTCAGACGCCGCCGCCTGGGCGCGGGCCAACGCGACCGGGTCTTCGCGAGATCCCCGACGCCAAGACTCCAAGAGGGGCTCGATCAGGCTGGGGTCGTCGCCCCAGCGCGGGGCGAAGATCTCCCACGAGCTGCTGCTCGCCCGGTGCCCAAACCGCCGCAGGAGCGCGTCCCGATCCCCGCCCAAGGCCACCTCCCGCAGGGCGAGGTTCACCTCGGTTGTGCGGCTGCCTTCAGGGGCGCGCAGGAGGTCGTCGAGCTGCTCCGGGGGCACGAGGCCGCCGAGGGTCTGATGCAACAGATTTGCTAGCAGAAGCGAGATGACGTGGATCTTGATGTACTCCCGCAGGAGCAGGATGAGGCGCTCGATGCGGGAGACGAGGGCGCCTGCGTCCCGGGCGGGGCCCTCTAGGCTGGGCAGCTCGCGGTCGAGGCGCGTCACGAAGGCGTCCCAGGCGAGGTGGTTCGTCAGCGGGTTCCAGCGGAAACGCTGCCAGCGACGCTCTCGGGCGGTGGTCGAGAGGATCGAGCGGTACACCCGGAAGTCCGGCGGGTAGGCCCAGCGGCGGGTCCAGCGGTGAAGCTCCTCGGGGGGCAAAAACTCCATCATGAACGCCGGGGGCGGCAGGCCGGGCAGCTTAAACGCGAGGTGCCTGAACATCGTGGCGTTGACGTAGGGGTAACCTTGCAGCAACCTTGTTGCCGGATCACCGCCCAAGAGGCGCCGGGAGGTCTCGGGGTAAGCGATGAACCACTCCAAGAGCGCGCCGACGATGGACCAGCCCATGGGCGTGACCGGGCCGATGAAACGTTCGCCGATGAAGCGGCGGGTCCACAGGGCGGGGCCCGCGCGGGTGGGCTCTCCGGCGGCGGTGATCGGCCGGGCCTGCAACAAGAACAGGCGCCCGGCGGGGTCCATGGCCCACTCGACGTCTTGGGGGCAGCCCGTGAGGCGCTCCACGGCGAGGCCCAGGCGCCCCAGCTTGCGGCGCTCGGCGGGGGTGAGCCGGGGCTCTTCAGGCCGGGGGACCGCCGCCCAGACCAGGTCTTCAGAGGAGCCGGGCACGAGCTGCCGGGGCTGCTCGACGGGGCTCACCGCCCGGTCCTCCACCTGCAGGCGCGCGGCGAGGCGGCCCAAGAGCGGCAGGCGGCGGGGTCGGCCCAACGTCGCTCGCTCGGGGGTGACCTGGCCGGAGACCAGCGCCTCGCCCATGCCAAAGACGGCCTCTAAGGTCATCTCCGCGAAGCTGCCCGTCACCGGGTTCATCGTGAACAAGACGCCGGAGACCCGGGCGTCGATGAGCGGCATGATCACCACGCCCATGCCCAGGCGCCCGGCGGCCCGGCCCTCGGCGCCCCGGTACACATGCACCCGGTCGGCGAAGAGGCTGGCCCAGCAGCGGCGCACGGCCGCCTCCAAGGCGTCGCCTTGTCGCACGTTGAGCAGTGTCGAGAGCTGCCCGGCGAAGCTGCGCTCTTTGCCATCCTCGCCCAAGGCTGAAGAGCGCACCACGAGGCGATCCCCGAGCCCCCCGCAGGCCGCGCGCAGGGCCCCGGCGAGGGCGGGCGGCATCACCCCGGCGTTCACCCGGTGCCGTAGCCCCGCCGCCAGCTCGATGCGCCCGGCGCGCTCAAAGCGCTCCAGGTCGTCAACGAGCTTGTTGTGCTCTAAGAACAGCCGCAGCGCGGCGTCGGTGAGCGCCACCCCCGGCGGCACGGGCAGCCCGGCGTGGGTGAGCCGGGCCAGAGAGGCCGCCTTGCCGCCGACGTGGTCAAGCTCCTCGGCGGTGAGGTCGTGCAGCGGGGCGAGGAGGCGCATTGTCCCGATCTAATGCGCCGCTCCGCCCGATGCGAGCCTCACTCGGCCAGGGCCTCGGTCACGACCTCGTGGCGGGACTCAACGTGCTCCACGAGATCCTCCACGGAGCCCTCAAACGCGGCGTCGGAGCTCAGCATCGTGGACTCCGCCCGCTCGCCGTCGTCGCCGATGACGTAGGGCTCGATCAGGGCGTGCAGCGTCTCCGCTTGGGCCCGGAAGGTCTCCACCTCCATGGCGCCCACCAAGGCCTCGGCGAGCAGCTCCTCGTACCGAGCGCGGTACACGTCGTCGTCCATCAGGCGGCGGATCAGCGGCCACTCGTCCCCCACCTCATCATGGAACACAGACGTTGTGTCCAGGGCCTCGCCCGTGGGGCCGAAGTTCATCAGCGAGAGGCTGTAGTCCCAGGGGATCCAGGTGAGTCGCCCGCCGTCTTCGGGCACCCCGTAGACGTAGTGGTTCTGGGCCATGGTGCCGTATTGATCCCAGTTCACCATCACCGTGTTCACCGCGAGCCAGCGCAAGAAGCCGTCACCATCAAAGCCCGCCTCCAAGGCTGAACGGAAGGCCTCTCCCTCAAGGCCCGCGTCGTTGAGATCCTCCAGCACGGCGATGATGTCCGACCAGTCCGCGGCGTCCTCGTTCGTCTTCTTCTCGAAGCTCTCCTCCTCAAAACAGGTCCAGTTCGCGCAGTCGCCCTCGGGTTTGTAGAGGTTGCCCGAGTCATCGCCCCACACCCGGTCCATGAGCTGATCCGAAGGATCCTCCATCATCGTGTACAGACCCCGGTACTCGGGGCCCTCGCCCACGTCCCAATACACCGCGGCGAAGGTGTTCCGCGCGGCGGGCAGGCCCCGATCCTCCAGAATCCACGACGCCAGGACGTCGTGCATCAAGGAGTCATCGGACATGCCGTTGGAGAAGGTCATCTCGGAGAAGCCATAGAGGCGCTGATCGTCGATCTGGGGGAAGTCGTCCTCGTACTTGTCGAGGTTCAGGCGGAACGGCAGCTTCTCGCTCCCTTGAGACCAGGCTGTGGAGAGCGTCGAGTTGCCTTTGTAACGAATCCCGACGTGGCACCACACCACACCGTCCGAGCTGACCGTCGCGGGCACATAGGCCGGGTCGTCGTCAAAGAAGGAGATGTCACCGCCGCCCGCGCCGCCACCGAAGGAGTCGGGCATACACATCAGCTCGCCGCCGGGGCCGTCTGTGCAGGCGCCGGAGATGTCCCCCGTGGAGAGCTCGGCGTCACAGTCGTCCCCTTCAGACAGGCCCTCACAAGCCTCGGCCAGCGCCCGCATGTCCGCCTGGGTGAGCTCCTCGGGGCCGCCGCCGCCGCCGCCCGGCCCGGCGCCGCCGCCCTCGCCGAAGGCCGCCCCGGCGAGGGCCTCCATGTCGGCCTGCATGGTGGCGTAGTCGTCGGGATGAATCACGACGTCGATCCGGCGCACGCGGCTGAGGTCAAACACGCCGTCGTAGTCGGCCTCGGCGTCTTTGCTGTGGGAGAGCTCGCCCCAGCCCGCCGGGCGGTCGCCGCTCACGACGCAGGCCTCGTCTAGGGCAGCCGTGGCGGCGGTGTCGGCGGTGTCGGCGCCTTTTGTGCAGGCGGGGGCGAAGGTGACGGCGAGGGCGAGCAGCGGACGGCGCATGGTGTCGGCTCCGGTTGAGTCCAAGGCCACCCTAGCACCCCGGCGAGCCGGGCTGACGCCCGGGCCGGGCGAGCGGCGGTGAGGGCGGGGCGGGCGGCGAAGGTGGGAACACAAGGAGAAACCACACGACCTACTAGACTCAACGTGTTTGAGCTCCTCGCCCGGCGGCCAGGCCACACGCATCGTCACCGATGTGCCGAGCTGGGGAACGCCCTAGGGGCGCGCAACTTCGTGAGTGTTTCGGCTACACTGCGCACCTATGCTGATCTCTCTCCTGCTCCTCGCCTGCGGCTCCCCCGCGCCCTCCACCCCAACCCCCACGACGCCCGCCCCAACGACGGGCGCGGCGGCGGACGACACCTTCGCCAACGTCGCCCCGGCCAAGGTGCTGGAGGTCGTGGACTGCGCCGACCGCGCCCTCGCCCGGGTGCAAGAGGCGCAGTGGGTGTTCTGGGTGTCTCTGCCCAAGCAGCCCCTCCAGGTGGGTGACCCGCTCTTGTTGGGCAAGGGCCCGCTCCAGAAGGCCGTGACCTGCGGCGAGACGACGTACAACGATGTTGTTGTGATTGAGCAGGCCAAGGTGGTCACCGCCGAGCAGGCCCAGGCGGCGCTCGGGCTCAAGCCGCCGGAGGGTGGGCTGAGCATCGCTGAGGTGGTCGCCAAGCGGGCGGAGCTGGCGGGCAAGCCGGTGAAGGTGCGGGGCCGGGTGGTGAAGCTCAACAAGGGCATCTTCGGCAAAAACTGGATGCACATCGTCGATGGCTCCCAGGCCGAGGGGGACCTCACGATCACCAGCGACTCCTTCGCCGAGGTCGGGCAGGTCGTCACGGCCTCTGCGACCCTCACGATTGATAAAGACCTCGGGTTCGGCTACTTCTACAGCGAGATCTTGGAGGACGCCGCGCTCACCGTCGAGTGATCCCCGCTTGTGTTTGGCGGGGCTTTGGCCCATGATGGACGGGCCCACCGACATGGAGGTCTGGTGCGCTCTCTCCTGATGCTCAGCCTGCTCGGCCTGTTGGCCTGTGGTCCCGGTCGGTCCCTTGACCGCGCCGAGCGCGCGCTCCAAGAGGGCGACTTCGCCGGGGCTGAGGCGGGCTTTCGGCAGGTGCTGGAGCGCTGGCCCGACCAGGCCGACGCGCTCTATGGCCTCGGCTTTGTGTACAACGCCAGCGGCGACGTCTCCCGCGCGCGAGACTACTTCAACCGCTGCGTGCGTGTGGCGCCCCAAGACGCCCGCGGGCACCGGGGCCTGGGCCTGGTCGCCATCGCTGAAGGAAACCCGCTCCAGGCCGAGGAGCATCTCACCGAGGCCCTGCGCTTAAGCCCCGACGACCCGCGGGCCCTGAGCACCATGGGGATGCTGCGACTCAGCGAAGGGCGGCATGAGGAGGCCCTGGCGCTTCTGACCCGGGCCCAGGCCGCCGAGCCTGACCGCGCGGAGTACGCGCTGAACATCGCCGAGGCCCAGCTCCGGCTCAAGCGCCACGAGGAGGCCCTGGCCACTGTTGACGCGGCGCTTCAGGCCGAGCTGCGGGAGCCGCGCTTTCGGGGGATGTTGCTCGTGCTCCACGCCAGGATCATCGTGGCCATGACCTCCGATCGGATAGATCCCGCGCGCTGTGATGAGACCGCGCCGCCGGTGCTCACCTGGCTGAGCCGGGCCACGGGGGATCTGGAGGAGGCCATCAGCCTGGGCATCCCCTTGGGTGACCTGCCCGCCGCCCGCCGCCTCGTCGCGCGCCGCAAGAGCGTCATCGCCGAGCAATGCCCCGGCGCGGCGAGCGCACGTTAGCCCCCGGAGATCACGCCCAGGGCGCGCTCAGGCCCAAAAAGGGCTTCCCATTTAGGGAAAACTCTGGTAAGTCATACCCTTGCGGGCCTCTGCACCCCGCGCTCACCCCCGCGCCCCGAGAAGGACTCTTGGCCACGCGCCCGCTCCGCACCGGCACCACCCTGACTGAGCTGATGGTCGTCCTGTCGATCATCGGCCTGATGGCGGCGATCGGCCTGGGCACGGTGAAGGACCAGATCCCCCGCTTCCGCATGGTTCGCGCGGCGAAGCAGCTCGCCTCGGACATCTCTGCGCTTCGCAACACTGCGATTGAGCAAAATCGTGAGACGCGGCTCTTGCTCGTCGCCGCGGACTCGTCCTGGGAGAGCCCCGGCGCGTCGAACATCGGCGAGTGGTGGATGCAGGTAGGCGACCTGCCCTTGGGCTCAAGCCAATGGGACACCTTCCCCGCCGATGCCCAAGAGGACGGCGTAGACGACAGCTTCGCCTTGGGCCAGGTCGTGATCACTGAAGACGGCGACGACGAGGTGCCTGGCGTCTCGCTCAAACCTTGGGACCCCCTCGCCGGGCCCGGCGCCGGGAACGCCAGCGCCATCGTGTTCTCCCCGCGGGGCTGGCTCTCGAACCCGCCCGGCGACTTCAACGCCCGAGGCTACATCGAGCTCACGCTCGTGAACATCGCCGCCCAGCGCGACGGCGTAGACGACTCGATCACCGTGCGGATCGCCCGGTCAGGAATGGTTCGCCTCGTGTCTTCTCTTGGGGAAGACTTGGGGGGCACCGCCGGGACCGCCACCGGATCCAGCGCGGGAGGACCATGATGGCCCACACCCACATCCACCGCCGAGCCCGCCGGAGCCGCCGCGCCTTCACCCTCATCGAGGTGTTGGTCGCCACGGCCTTGCTCGGCTTCTCGCTCATCGTCATGTTCGGCTTTCACGCGCAGGCCGTGCGCAGCAACCGCGAGGCGCGTAAGGTCACGGACTGCACCTACCTCGCCCAGCGCCAGGCCGAGGAGCTGCTCTCGATCGAGTGGACCCGCACGGGGGGCCGCGGCTCGGGCAGCCTCGCCAGCGGCACCACCGGCGCCGCGGACTGGGGCTATCTGTACCACCCCGCCGGGGGCGGCGCGCCGACGCCGGTCAACGCCATGGGGGAGGTCTTGGGCTCCGAGACCGCCCGGCAGCCCGCCGCGACGTATTACATCACCTGGGAGGTGGACGAGATGGACCCCACGAACGACTCGTGGATCCGCCTTCGTGTCCGCTGCGCCTGGGAGGACCGCGCCTTCGGCAACTGGAACGGCACCACCATCTCCACCTACCGCTATCGGGACGACTGATGCGCGCTGCACACAATCAACGCCGCGCCCGTCGTGGCTTCACCCTCCTCGAGATGATGGTCGCCGTCGCGCTGTCGATCATCGTCACGGCGGCGTTGTACGCGATGTTTATCGCCCAGAGCCGCCAGTTTATGACCCAGGACTCCCAGTCCTACATGCACCAAAATCTGCGCTTCGGCATCGACATCCTCTCGCGCTCGGCGCGTATGGCGGGCTATGGCACGGGCGGCGAGGTCACCGGTGAGCTGGGCTTTGACCCGTCGTCGTTGGCCGTCTCGAACGTCGAGACGCTCCCCGCGGTGATCAGCTACGACTCCTGGAGCGGCGGCACCGACGCGATCACCATCGTCTACGCCGACCCGACTCTGGAGATGATGACCGCGCCCAACCAGATCAACTCGTGCGGCGCGTCAGGCATCAACTTCCCCACGAACCGCCCCAACTACGGCACTTATCTCTCCAGCTATGGCGTGGGGGACTACGTCATGTGCTGGGATTATGCGCCAGCCACGGGCACGGAGTCGTATCTTTGGTCGGTGCAGTCCGGCGGAAACTCCAGCACCGGCGGCTTGGGGATCACGCCGATCACCGGCGGGGTCTACACCGACTACGACGCCGTCTGTGACCCGGCGGACGAGAACCTGCCGCCGGTCATGCACTGCTCACGCGCGCACATCCTCACCTTCTATATCGACAACACCGACGACGGCGTCGGCCCGGGCTCGCCCCAGCACCCCGTGCTGATGATGGACCTCGACTTTGACTTCCCCTCGACGGGGCCGTCCACAGACGACGTGCCCCTGGTGGACGACATCGAGGACCTGCAGATCGCGTACTGTCCACGGTCGCTGGCCGCGGCGGTCGGCGGCTGCGAGACCGCCGCCGCGTGGACGGACAGCCTCGGCAACACCGCCGGGCCTTATGAAGGCACCGAGGTGTGGATGGTGCGCTTCTCCCTGGTGGCCCGGGCGATGCGTGAAGACGAGCGTGGGGTCTTCCTCTCTTCTCGGCCAAGTCTTGAAAATCACTCGCCAACTGACCCAGAAGACGGCTATTATCGACAGGTGTTGACCACCTCGGTCACCGCCCGAAACCTCCGCATGATGCACACGCCATGAGCCCCCTCCGCGCCCCTCGTGTCCACGGTGTCGTCGCCCCCCTCGGGCGGCGCGGCTACGTCATGCTCGTCGTGCTGGTGCTCCTCGCGCTCATCGGGGTCATCGGCGCCACGTCGTTGTCGATCGCGGGCGTTGACCAGCGCATCGCCAACCACAACCGCAAACATATGGTCGTCTTCAACACCTCCGCCGCGGGCACCGAGCACGCGCGCAACGAGCTGGAGACGAAGAACCCCCTCTCTGAAGGGCTCGACACGGGCATCGACTCCGCCGACGACTTCGTGACGGCCATCGCCGCAGACACCAAGTTCGGCGGCTCGACCTTCACCCAGAACCTCGGCGTCTACTGGGTGCAGGCCACTTATGAGCGCTGCGCCAACCCGCCGCCTGGCTACTCCACGGAGGTCGGCAAAAACGGCTTCCGCTCGGACTACTGGTCGATGGAGTCCACGGCGAAGATGGTGACAGACCCGTACACGATGACCGCTGTGAACGAGACCGAGGCCGTGACCATCGCGACGATCCGGAAAGTGGTCTTCGGCAACTGTAAAGTGCGGTGAGAGGCAGGAGGCCCCCATGCCCAGCAAGTCCATGAAGTCTATGAAGTCCCTCGTCGCCCTGACCGCCCCCTTCGGGCTCACCGCGCTCATGCTCGCGGCGCGCCTCGTCGTGCCCGTGGCCCACGCGGAGTCGAGCTCCGCGGGTGAGGAGTTCCTCTCCAACGCCGAGGCCGCGCCGCCGAACATCATCTTCGTCGTCGACCTCTCGACGGACATGACGCAGGACTGCGGCGAGTCCGACGATGACACCTCGGACACCGCGAGCCCCACCCCTCTGGGCAAGACCTGCCTTGAGGTGACCCTCGACGCCATCGAGCAGCTCTCTCAGCATTATGAGTGGGCGTATTATGGCGTCGTCGGCACCACGGCGGACGCGAACGACAACGAGTATTACCCCATCGCGCCCCTGGGCTCGTCTCAGGCGGAGATCGCGGCGGCGTTGAACCTCGTCGTCTCCAGCGGCTCCTCTGTGCGGAATATGGGCGAGTCCCTCTCCGCGGTGATCGATTATGTCGAGCGCGCTGACGCCAGCGACTCTTGCAAGTCCTACGCCCGCACCTCGCTTGTGACGGGCAAAGACTTCTGCAACGTGCCGCTGACCTACGCCTGCCAAGAGACCCACGTCATCAGCATCGCCATCAGCCACCCCAGCGAAGACAAGAACGTGAAGAACGCCACGGCCTCTTCAGGTCTGGCGAACGACGTGATGTGTGACTCTACGGGCATCGTCACCTCGCCGCCCGACGAGGACTGCACCTACGACAACGTGGTGCACTACGCCTACAACCACGACGCGCGCTCTGATCTGTCCGACACCCAGAACATCATCACCCACACGATCGCGATCAAGGTCGGCGGCTCGTCTGTGGCGGAGTCTCTGTACGGCAACTCCGTAGACCAGATCAGCAACGAGGGTGTGTACACCGTCGCCAACTCTGGCGATGAGGTGCTGGGCAAGATCATGACGATCATGGGCTACATTCGCGCGGGCTTTTATTCCCGCTCGTCGCCTGTGGTCTCCGCCGATGGTGAGTACGTCATCTACTCATTCTACGAGATCAGCGGCGACAACCCCCTCGCTGAGGGCCACGTCCGCGCCTACCGTGTGGGTGTCGACCCCGCGGATCTGTCCACCTACGGTCAGATCATCGACAGCGGCAACACCCAGTTCGGCGGCGCGGACTGGGACGCGGGCGATCTGCTCGTGTCTCGCCCGGTCATCACCTCAGAGTCCAACCCCGATGACCGTGACGGTCTCGGTCAGCGCGACATCTACACCTTCGTCGAGGAGATGATGGTGCTCTCGGGCGAGGCCGTCTACAACGAGGGCAACGACGATCACCGCATGGGCTTCGACTATGAGTTTGTCGAGGCCGTCGCCAACAACATGGGCCACCTGCCCTACTTCTTGGACAACACCGACGCCGACTCAAACGGCTGCGCCGACACCACCGCCTACGATCTCAACAAGGACGGCTGTGACGTTGACGCCGACGACATGCAGGCGCTCGTGGACTTTGTGCGTGGTCTGCCCAGCGCTGAGTTCCGTTACCTCGACCAGCAGCGCGGGTACTGGAAGCTCGGCGACTCGCCCCACGCCTCGCCGGTCGTGATCAGCGCGCGCAACAACGTCTTCTCCACCGACCCCACCTACCGCAAGTTTGTGCAGGGTCTTGAGGCGAACGACATCCCCGACATGGTGTACATCCCGGCCAACGACGGGATGCTGCACGCCTTCCGTCTGTACGACGACCTGAGCACCACCGCCGCCGCCAGCACCCACGGATCCTCTGAGGACGCCGATGAGGCGGGCGAGGAGCTGTGGGCGTGGATTCCGGCGTACACGATCTACCGTGAGGAGCACCGCGACGAGACCTGGTCCGGCGGCCTCATCGACATGATGTGGTACGGTCGCACCTTCTTGTTTGACGGCAGCCCCGTCGTCGAGGACGTCTGGATTGACGGCTTCAACGACGGCGTCGCCGACGGCATCAAGTCCAGCGACGGCTCGGAGTGGCGCCGGGTGCTCGTGGTTCAGCAAGGCCAAGGTGGCCCGGTGACCTTGGCCCTGGACATCACCGACCCCATGGATCCGCGCTTCCTCTGGGAGTACTCAAACGCCATGGACCCCGAGGCCCAGGCGTATACTGTGTCACGTCCGGTCATCGCCAACGTCTACAACGCCGAGTCTTCGGACCCGAGCGAGTACAAAGACACCTGGGTGGCGATGTTCGGCTCCGGCCGCGCCGTGCCCATGGGCAGCGCCACGACGGACTACTACAACACGGCTGAGGCCGAGATCTACATGTGGCACATCGCGGCGGACTATTGGGGCACGCCGTCTGTGTCGTATGACCTTCAGGGCAGCACCGGGCACCCCGAGAACGCCACCAGCGCGCTGGACAGCGACGGCGACGGACGTGATGAGTACGGATACATCTCCGGCTCCTTGGCCGTCGTGGACGTTGACAGCGACGGCGACGTGGACGTGATGTATTTCCCGGTCACGGCCTCGTATGAGCCCTCTGACATGGGTGACCCTGACGGTGACGGTGGATCAGGCACGGCGGACGTGGCGGATCCGGGCTACACCTGGATGTACAAGGCGATCATCAACACCGCTGACCCTGAGCACCCCACCTGGTGCGAGTTCTACGATCCCAACGATTACGTCGGGATGCGTCCCGAGGTGTATTACGCCGCCACGACCTCCTGGCACTCCGACGGTGCGCTGGGTGTGTATTGGGGCACGGGCACCCCGTACGATCGTGACTCTTCAGACAAGGGCTATTTCTTCGCCGTGAAGGATCCCGAGCCCTTGGCTTGCGCCGCCGCTGTGCCCATCGAGGACTGCGGCGCCGCTGGCGCGTATGAGCTGACCGCGGGTGAGGGCCTCACCGCCGACCCCGTGATTTATGCCGGGACTGTGTACTTCTCGACGTATATCCCCGCCTCCGACCGCTGCACGGCGGGCGAGGGCCGGATCTACGGCTTGAGCTACAAAGACTGTGAGGGCGCGATCGACACAGACGGCGATGGCGCTGGCGACGCCTCCTACATCACCGTGGCGGGGTATCCCTCGTCAGTGGCGATCTCGGAGACGGGCTCTCTGTTCTACGGCAGCTCCAACCCCGACACCTCGGGCACCGCCGCCGTGGGCAACCTCACGGCGATGACCGATCCGTACCTCGGCACGAAGATGATGGGTCTCCGTGAGGTGTTCTAAGCCCGGTCTGCTCCCCTTCGTTCTGCTCCTCGGCGCCTGCGTCGGGGGGCAGGACGACGTGGGCGTGAAAGATGAGGCCCAGGACGACAGCGACGTCGTGGGCGACAGCGGCGGTGATGACAGCGCCGGTGACGACAGCGGCGGCGACGACAGCGCCAGCGACGACAGCGGCGAGGAGCAGACCCCCGGCTGGTCAAACCTCGTGTTCCCGCTCATCCAGGCGCGCTGCGACGACTGCCACGATTATTGGGGCCCGGAGTCCGCCCTGGCCTACCAGCGGCTCACCGAGGTTCGTGGCGCCGAGCCCGCCTTGGTGACGCCTGGGGACGCCGCGGGCAGCCTGTTTTACCAGAAGCTGGGCGCCTCACCGCCCAAGGGCGGCCAGATGCCGCTGCAGGTGCCCGCGGTCTCGGAGGCGAAGATCGAGGCGATCCGCGACTGGATCAACGAGGGCGCCCCTGAAGATCAGCTCTGGACCGTGTTTGGTGAGCTGTACAAAGGCGCGGGGAGCTGCTGGAACTGCCATCGTGCCTGGGGCGAGGCCGGGCCGACGAACACGAGCGCGCTGCAGGCCACGCTGTTGAGCCGCAGCGTCGGCGGATACACCCTCGTGGTGCCCGGTGACGCTGAGGAGTCTCTGCTCTACCTCAAGCTCGTGGAAGACAAGGTGCCGTTTGGCCAGGCGATGCCGCTGAGCTACTCGTTTGTGTCGGATGAGGACCTCGCCGAGATCGCCGAGTGGATCGACGCCGGGGCGGTCTTCGACTGATCGACGGGGGCGCGGCCTCGGGTTATAGGGAGGCCGTCCTGTACGCTCCTTCGCCGAGGTGACCCCGTGTCTGTCCCCCCAACACACCGCTCTGGCCACCCCCCCGCCGTCGGCACCTTCACCACAGAGCTCTCTGTGCGGTTTCCTGACGTAGACGCCGCCGGGATCGTGTACTTCGCGAAGGCGTTTGATTACGCCCACCTCGCCTGGGAGGAGCTGCTCGCCGCCGGTGGGCTGCCCTTACACGAGGCCATCCCCGGGCGCCCGTGGATCTTGCCGCTCATTCACGCCGAGGCCGATTATCGGCGTCCGATGCGGTTTGGGGAGCGCCTGCGGGTGGAGGCGAGCCTCACCGATGTTGGGGGGTCTACCGTCACTTTGCGGTACGCGGTGCGGGGCGCCGAGGGTGAGCTTCGCGCGACGGTCACCCTGGTTCACTGCGCCGTTGACAAGGCGAGCGCCCGCAGGATCCCCTTGCCTGAGGAGGTCCTCGCGGTGCTGGGTCGCGCCGGGCTCAGCCTCCCGGCCACCGCCTGACGCGGCGGCGGAGGCGGAGTGGCGACGTAAAATCTTTAGGCTGAAGAACGAGGCGAGGTCTACACCGCCGAGCTTGATGTAGACTAATGCCATGAAACCTAAGCTTCTCAAGCTCTTACCCGTTGTTTTCGCGCTCTCGGCCCTCGCCGGGCTGGGCCACGCGTCTCGGCACATGACCACCGTGGCCGCTGAGGTCGAGGCCGTGGTGCTCACCGAGGACCAGCTCCAGCTCGTGATTGACTCCCAGCGCTTCGTGACGCGCGCCGGGGTGATGCCGACGCCGGGCGAACGGGATGCCGGGCCGCTGCTCAACTCGTACTTTGCGGTGGAGCACCACACGCCGCTCGCCTCGCCCGCGCCCGTCGTGGCCTGGTGGGCGGAAGAGGAGGTCGCCAACGCCTTGAGGTGTCAAGGCGCGCCCCGGGACGAGCGCTCCACCTATCTACGCTGCGTCGACACCTTGCCTGACGGCGATCTCAGCCTGCTGCAGACGCTCCTGGAGTACGACACCTGGAGCCTCACAGCCTCAGGCCCCCTCGCCAGCCCTCCCAACCGCCAAGCCGCTGAGGAGGCCTTGGGCAGCGCGCCGTGGCTGAACCTCATCCCCCTCCAACACCTCGCGAAGCTGCGAATCGCCCAAGGAATGCGCCGCGGGGACGTGGTCGCGGCGCTGGCCGAGGTGCGGCACCTCGCCGAGCTCACGTTGACGACAGAGGATTATCTCGGCCTGCGAATCGGCCTGGCGCTGTTGGGCATTGAGCATCGTGGCGCCGAGGAGGCCCTGCGACTGGGGCTGATTCAGCCGGGCGAGTGGACCTCACGGCCCGATGAGGAGCGGTACGCGCTGCGAGACGCTTTCGACGGCATGGCGGCGATGGCGTATGGCCGCGCTCCAGAGGGCGCCTTGGCGCGGCTGCTCGCTGAAGTGCCCAACCCGGTCGGGCTCTGTGAGACGTTCACCGCGGGCTCGGAGTGGCTTCGGGCGCATCGGTGGATGGCGCAGCACCGCTGGCCCGGCGAGCCCGACCTTGAGCCGCGTGTGCGGTACTTGGAGGAGATCAGCGCCAGCGGACGATGTGACGACGCCCGGCTGATGGTGTCGTGGCGGGCGCAGGACCAGGACATTCAGCACGTTCGCCGACTGTTCATCGACCATCCCCATGAGCAGTGGTGGGATGACGTCTGGAGGCAGGATGAGGCCCGCGCCGCGCGTGAGGAGGCCCTCGCCAAGCTGCCCTACCTTCGGTTCTACCACCTCAGCGAGGCGCTTCTGGACACCCTTCAGGTGTCCACTATCCCCGGCTCAAGCTGAGCGTCCCCCCTTCACAGAGACCACGCGCCAGGGCGCTCACCGCAGGAGCACCGATGCCCTCCACCCCCATGCTCGTCGCCTTTGGCGCCTTGACCCTCACCACCATCGCCGGCCTCAGCCTGGGCGTCTCCTCTGTGCAGGAGCACGAGGCCCAGCGCGCGGCGCTCGTCATGAGTGAGGAAGACTTTACCCGGCTCATCGAGACACAAACGCGGCTCACGGCCTCGGGGCTGTTCACGGTGAAGGGCGCCGAGGACGGCCAAGAGGGCTGGTTTATGGTCGCGCCGATCCTCATGGCCGAGGGCGCGAGCTCTCCATGGACAGCGGCGCAGTTTAAGCCCCATCAAGAGCGCTGGCGCCCGATTCAGCGCTCGATCGCCTGCAAAGAGGCGCCGGACGCCACACGGCCCAAGTTTTTGCAGTGCGCGGACGCGCTCCGTGAGATCGACACGAGCCTCATCACCCGCCTGCGCGACGTGGACCGCATCACGATCCCGCCGCCGGATCCTTGGCGTCCGCTCTACGCCCAGACGAGCCCTGACTTCGGCGCCTTGGTGACCCTCGCCGAGGCTCACCTCGTGGTGGGCGCGGCCTCGGCGGATCCTCGGCCCGCCTTTGACGACGTGGCCCACGTCGCGCGGCTGCTCGTGGGCACAGAGGATCAATACGCCTTGGTCACCGCCCGGGAGCTGCTGGTGATGCACGGCGCCGCGGTGCGAGACGCCGAGGCGCGTGGCCTGCTCACCCCCGGCGAGCGGCCTTCATTGAGCGCAGAGGACGACTGGGCGGCGCGTGGGATGTTCTGGGACATGGAGCACATTCTGTTGGGGCTTGGGCCGCCGGACGCCCTCACGCGCCTGCTCGCCGAGGTGCCCAACCCCATCGGTCTGTGCAGCGCCGCCGTAGAGGCCCAGCGTAGCCTCGGCTTGGACCGTCGTGTGTTCACGGCGCCGTGGCCGGGGGAGCTTGACCACCAGGCGCAGCTCGGGCCGCTTGTGGAGGTGATGGACTCGGGGCGCTGCCGCACCTTCGTTCACGACACACGATGGAACGACTGGCGACACCACGATGACCTGCTCAAGGTGAGCCATCATCCACACCCCAGCGGCACCGGCGTCGACAACTGGCTCGACGGAGATCGTGGCGATGTGCTGCGGGTTCTGGTCGCGGAGGTGCCCTATGTGCGGCAGCTCGTGTTCTCTCTGGGCGCGCTGCAGCTCCTTCACCACGGGCGGCGTCCGGCGAGACCGACGACGCCCTGATCGCCGCGCTTAACGATCGACGTCCCGATACCAAGGCTGGCGGAGGTCGTCTTCGCTCAGGGTGAGCTTCACCTCGTCGTCGCGGTCTTCAGTGAGGTGGGTGTAGACGGCGCGGGCGAGGGCCTGGCCTACCCGGGCGGCGACTTCAGGCTTGGGCGCGACGGGGCGACCGTCCTTGTCGAAGTCCCAGACGAGGTCTTTGCGCACCTCGATGCCCACACAGCTCGGGCGCTCGTCGGAGTGGCGGTACTCCTCGACGATGTGACTGTGCGCGGTGAAGTCGGCGATGGCCTGGTAGGCGTCGCGGGCCTCGCGGAAGGTCTCCTCTTGGCCTTTGGGCGCCCGGCGGAACATGTGGATGTAGCTGCGCAGCATCTCAGACTCGGAGTTGCGCAGGTTGGTGTCCATGAGCATGTCCCACACCATACAGAAGGCGGGGCTGTAGCTCGACGCGGGGTTGATGACCTCAAACCGGCGGCGCAGGTAGTCGAAGAAGTACCAGACCTGGGCGCGCACCTCGATGCTGCCCTCGGGGAGCAGGTAGGGGTAATTGTGCGCCACGGGGAAGCCGGCCTTCTCCATGGTGAGCGACAGGCGGTCGCGCAGCATCCGGTTGCAGGTGAACTCGCCGAGGATGTCGGGGAACAGCGCGTCAAACACGCCGAAGGGCAGGCGACTGTTCGCGGAGTAGGCGTTTGAGAGCGTGACGAGGCTGATGTGGGGCCGAACGGTGCCCGAGGCGTTGCAGCGGTCGTAGGTGTGCACAGCGATCTTGATGAGTTTGCCGCGCACGGCGTGATCGTAACCCGCCGAGATGCGGTCGTAATACTCCTCCAGCACAATCCGCTTTTGTTCCCAAGAGAGCAGCTCCGAGAACGGATAATTCAGCGCGAAGCGGCCGAGATGGTCCCCAGTCTGCCGGGTGAGCCCCGGAAAGCGCCCATAATCCATGAGCACCCGGGCGAGGTTGACGCGGTGATACCCCTCGATGCCCAAGGCCATGGCGAGGTTCTCGGCGACCATGTTCGCGCCCCAGTCCCGCTCGCTGAGGTACGCGCCCAGAAACGCCTCATCGGGCACGCGGCTGCCGTCTTGGCGCCGCAAGAACTGCTCGGGCAGCACCGGGCCGTCATGCACCGTGTCGATGAGGATCCGCTCACGAAGCTCCGCCGGGCAAGGCGTCGCCGTAGGCACCTTCGGCACCCGAACCAGCTCAAAGGGCGGGAGCGGCTCGGTGGTGTACCGGATGAGGTCGGGGCTCAGCATCGTAGGCTCGGCATGGGGGGCTCGGGCGGAGGGTGCCTATGCAGGATGCCCCGACCGGGGCGGCGCGTCAACGCCTGGAGCGCCCGAAGGCGCCCGGCTGGCTGAGCGGGGGCCCAGGTCAAGCGCCAGGAGAGGCGCGCCCGGCGATCCGCGGCGCGTTCAAAGAAACGTAGCGTTGACAAACTCTTAGCCTTTGTGTCGGAGCCCGGGATCTCAAGGCAGCTCCGCCGCGCCCTCGACACGGTATGCCCCACGATGCGCGGCAGACCTCACCGTGATTCACGGCGTCGGCGGCGGGGTTCTCACGCCTCAATCCCTGCCCGTGTGCGGCGCCTGGCGGTTGAGGAAGGTCGAGACGGAGGAGCGCCACAGCGCCGCGTCCGCGGAGTGGAGCCCGACGTGCCCCGCGCCGGGGAAGACGACGAGCTCCGCCGGCCCCCCAAAGCCGCGCCCGGATGGCCTCGACCTCGTGGGGCAGCACCCGCGGATCGTGCTCGCCGGTGAGGAGGAGGTCGGCGCGTGGATGTTGTCGGCGAGGTCCGCCGGGTTCATCGGAGCGCCGTTGAACCCCAGGACCGTCCCGGGCGCGGTCCAAGTCGAGCACCCGGGCGGCTCACCCCTTCGGCCGCCTCGGCGGGAGCTGCGGGCGCGGGGCCGCGGGGGCGGCGCCCATCGGGGGCAGGCCGACGCTCGGCTGGGCGGGCGGGCGCATCGGTGAGGCCGACATCTCCACCGTGGGGCGGCTCGCGAGCTGCTGCTCGAGGTGCTCGACGTGGGCGTTCGCCAGGCGCACCTGGGCGGCGAGGGCCTCCAGAGCGCCGCGGCGCAGGAGCGAGGCCTCGTGGGGCTCCAGCAGCTCGCTCGTGCGCAGCCACTCGCCGGGCACCACCGCCACCCAGCACGGGGTCTCGGCGAGGCAGGTCGCCGAGCGTGGGGAGCCATCGACCACCGACGCGAGGCCGAAGAAGCTGCCCTCTCGCAGCCGCGCGATGCGCTCGTGGTGATCGCCGCCGCAGGAGCGGTACACCTGCACCTGGCCGCTGAGCAGGAGCCACGCACGATCACCGGCCTCGCCCTCTCGCACGATCACCTGCCCGGCGGGCACGGCCTCGGGCTTGAGGCGCGCGGCCAAGGAGGCGATGGAGCCGGGGTCTTGATCGCGGAAGGCGGGGAGGTTCACCAGAAAGACCAGGGGGTCGGGGGTTGGGCCGCCGCCGCCGCGACCGCCGCCGAAGATCGACGAGACCCGGCCCCAGAGGCCCACCCCCGCCTTCTGCGGCAGGGGCTCTCCTTGGCCGACCTGGCCGATGCGCTCGTTCGTCTGCCGCAGGCGGCGGGCCATGATGACGAGGGCGTACTCCTCCAAGAGCGTCACCACCGGGGAGCGTTTGCGGCGCAAGAAGGTGAGCCCGGACAGGTCGAGGATGAGCAGGCGGCAGGGGCTCAGGGTGCGCACCGTGGCGGCGCGGCGGTCGAGCACGCCGAACAGCGCCATCTCGCCGACGACCTCACCCCGGCCCATCCGCGCGACCTCGACGTTGTCCCGGCCGATGTGTACGCTCAGCTCACCGTCGAGCACGAGCACCATCGAGCGGTCCGCCTCACCCTCCACCATGAGCACCTGGCCGGGATCGACCTCAGACGGCATAAACGCCGCGAGGGCCTCCATGAGCTTGGCTTTGGAGACGGAGCGGAACAGCGGCAGGCGGTGGACTTCGGCGGGGTCAAACACGCGGGTCAGCGCTCCGAGACGGAGGAGGTCAGCTCGACGCGGCTCGATTGCCAGGCCATGGCGGCCTGGGCCTGGGCCTGGGCCTGCTCGGCGTGGTTGGCGCTCTCGACGACGGAGGCGAACCAGAACGCCGCGGTGAAGGAGACCGTGCCCATGGAGATGAGGCGGAAGTTCAGCTCACGGTCGACGTCGCCCGCGAAGGTGGCCTCCCGCATCTCGGTGATCGCCCAGGTGGACGCCGCGGCGCCGAGGAGCTGGGGCGCGCCGAAGATCAACGCAGGCTTGGGGCGGCCCTGGGCGAGCTGGGGCACGCCGAGGGGGAGGATCTGGGTCCAGCCGGGCGCGGCGGCGGCGGGGCCAGAGAGGAGCGCGGAGAGGAGGAGGATCACGAAGACGCCGGGTCGGGGGTGTCGCGTTGGGGCGCGGCCTTGAGACGCGCCTTGCCGTCCTCGACGGTAACCCGGAACTTGACCGAGGTGCACTTGTACTGGCTCTTGAGCACACGAACCTGCTGCGCGAGCTGCTTCTTGACGCTCTCAAAGTCGAGATCGCCGGGCTGGCCGCAGGATCGCCGGGCCTCCATGTACCGGTCGTACACGTCGCGGTAGGCGGCGTCTTCGCGGCGGGCGCGCTCGGCCTGGGCCTGGCCTTGGATCGCGGCGGCCTTCGCGGCGGCCTCGGCCTCGTTCGCGGCGGCGCCTTGGGCGGCGAGGCGGGCGCGCTCGGCGGCGTCGGCGCGAAACCGAAACTTGGCGTGGGTGCCGCGCTCGATCTGCACGAGGTTGCGGGTGAGGTAGAGGTCGAGGTTCGACCATCGCGCGCGCAGGGTGCGCAGCTTGTGGAGCTGCGTGGCGTTCGTCGGGTTCACCTGGGTGAGATCCCGAAAGACGCGCCGCATGTCGTCGCGCTCCTTCATCGGCTCGATGGGCTCAAGCCCGGAGAAGTACTTGTCATAAGCGACCTTGAGGAGGAAGAGCCCACGCTCCACCTCCTCCATGCGCCCGTCCAGGGCCTTGTCCGTCTTCTGCAGCCTCGCCACGAGACCTCCCGCGCCCATCATAGCAGGCGCGAGGCCGAATCCCGCGAGGCTCCGGCGAGCGGAGGGCGCCCGGCGAGAGGACGTCGACTCCTGGGCCGCCGCTGTATACTTGGGCCCCATGCCGCTCACCCCCCTAAACGTCCTCCTCGCGGACGAAGAGACCACGATCGTTGAGCTCTTCGGGGAGTACCTGCGCGTGAGCGGCCACGAGGTGCGCGTCGTGCGCCGCGCCGAGGATCTCCCCGACGCCTTGGCCCGGGTAGACCTCGACGTCGTCGTGCTCGACGAGGGCCTCGCCGGGGGTGAGCTCGTCGAGCACCTCCACGCCTTACGCCGCCGGGGCGTCGCCACCTTGATCACCAGCCGCGCCGGGGCCGTCGCCTCGGCGGTGCGCGCGCTCCAGGCCGGGGCCGCGGACTACCTGCACAAGCCGTTTAAGCTCCGCGAGGCGCATCGGGCGATGGTCCAGGCCGCCGAGGCCGCCCGAGACGCCCGGGAGGCCGCGCGGCTGGAGGGCCCCGCCGTGGCGCTGCGGGTGGCGCGCTCGATGCGCCGGGAGACCCTCAACACCACCCTGCGGGACGCCGCGGCCTTGGTCTGCGCCCAGCTCGGCGCGGACTCGGTGCTGATCGCCGCCCACGACCCCGCCGTAGGCCGCTGGATCGAGCTTCAGCGGGCGCACCCGGCGATGTTCGCCCGCCTCGACCTCGACGCCGTGGGCGCCTTGGCCCTCAAGGGTGAAGAGCTCCCCCCCATCGACCAGAGCTACTTCGGCGCCCCCGGTCCACGCCTGCGGGTTCTGCGCCTGCCGATCGATCTCCCCGAGGCCGCGGGCCCTCCGGCGGAGCTGCTGCTCGTGCTCTCGCGCCCCACCCGTGAGGAGGACGTTCACCTCACCCCGGCGCGGCTGATGGTCCAGGGCCTCGGCCTGGGCATCCGCTCGGCCATCTGCGCCGATCGCCTGCGCCCTGGGCCGCCGCCGTCCGCGTCCAGCGAGTCCTTACGCCTCACCAGCGAGGCCCGCTTAGAGCAGGCCTGGGAGCAGCTCATGCTGCCCATCGAGGATCGCCGCCGCATGAAAGACGCCCTGCGCCTGTGGTGTGAGGGCCTGCCCCTGCGGGTGGCGGCGGCGAAGGCCGAGAGCGGCGGCCGCGGCGCCCGCACCGCCGCCTTGTTCTGCGGCGCCTTTGAGCGCCACGACGGCTACGGCGGCCCCCTCGGCCTCGCCCACCGCGCCATCCCCCTGCCTTCAGCGATGCTGCGCGCGGTCCTCACCTGGGGCACCCTCACCGGCGCCTGCCGCCTCTGCGCCTCGTTTGACTCCGTACACGCCCGGGTCGAGCTTGACGCACAGTCGGGGCCCGTGCTCTCCCCTTTGGCGGTGTCGATGTTGTCCAGAGTGCTGGGGCGTGAGGGGAGCCGAGGGGCGACGTTTTATCCTGAGGACACGATGTTGCCGGAGGATTAGGGCCCGTCCAGGCTGGCATAGTCGGCAACATGATCGCTCGGCCGGAACTCAAAACTTGACACACGACGGCCTTAGCCATACCGCCCGAGTCGAGACGGCTTTATGCTTGACATGTAAATTCATATGCGCTATTCTACCATCATGCCACTCTCGCCCTTCGACCAGATCACCTTCGATCGCTTCCGCTCAAACCTCAACCGCGTTCGGTCACTCGTAGGAGTCTACGAGCAGCTCACCGCTGGACGAGGACAGGGGCGTGTCGCGGTCCAAAACGCAGACATCTTGAGGGCGGCGGTAGTTTTCCTGCACGCCACCCTTGGAAGACTTGCTTCGCTCCCTAGAAGAGTCGTACGTGAAGCTGCAATTGAAGAAGGGGGCCACACTTGGGTCTTCCATACATTTTTGGGTTGATAGCGCGAAAGACACACGAAAAGACAGGATCACGCTTGGTGAAGCGGTCATGTATCATTATGACAAGACCGTCGAGGATGTTGTGCGGCTATCCGTAGAGCGAGAGTTTTCTACCCGGACGTACAACAACTTCCGAGACGTTGTTCAGGCGATCGAGGGTTTGAAGCTCGACACAACTTGTGCTACCGGCTCCGGTAGTATACTGTCAATGATAAAACGTCGTCGCAGATCGCCCACGCGCAGACCACAACCCCATTCAAGGCGAGGGCAGCACGCTCCGCTGCCGTCGGTCTTCAGTCATTCAAGCTGTGGCTTGACACCGTACGAAAGGTCGGCCAAGATCTTGAGACTCAAATGTCCGCACGGAGGACCTGATGACCAACGAAGAGCTCAAGGCCGCCCTGGAACTGCTCCCTTACAAGACAAGAGTCCGCGTCGAGGGTGAGCCCGGCGCTTGGCTGGGTGTGGTGATCTCTCCCGAGTACGAGGAGATACCTGACCATGAGCGTCAACAAGCGGTGTGGGATCTGGTGCGTGAGAAGTTCGGCCTGGAGGGTGCGATCGAGGTGGAGTTCATCTTTACCTTCTCCCCGCGACTGACCTAGACGAGATGGAGGCCCAGCGCATTGAGGAAGAGGCCGCAAACGCAGCGATCACCGCCCAGGTCGCCTCCGGCTCCTGATCCCTCACCCGCGCCAAGAGGCACAGAATCCAGAGCGACTCCGCAGATGACCCCCGATGCCCTCAAGGCCGCGCTTGAGCGGCTCCCCCTTCGGGAGAAGGAGGTCCGCGTCGGCGGTCGCCCCGGCCAGTGGCTCGCCACGGTGATCTCCCCCGACTACGAAGGCGTCCCCGACCACAAACGTCAGTCCGACGCTTGGGGCGCGCTCCTCAACGCCTATGGCATGAGCGTCAGCCGCGAAGTTGAGTTTGTCTACACCTTCTCGCGCGCCGAGGTGGAGGAGATGGAGTCCCAAGCCGCCAACGACGAGCTCATCGCGCAGGCCGCCGCAGGCTCTTGACCCTCACCCCCAAGGCGTCTTCACCACGGGCGGTCGCCCCAGCGCCGTGAGCGCGGCCTGGGCCTCCTCCTCGCTGGGGTAAAAGCGCACGTCGGCCCGGGTGTGCGCCTCCAACAGCGCGCGGCCGCTCACAAAACATAGGCTCACGAAGCCCGTGGCGCGGTCGCGCACCAGGGCGAAGCTGGGGTCGAGGGTGGGCACGACGCCGCGGGCGCGGCAGCGCTCCCAGCCGTCGCGGCTGAGGTCGGGCTCAGCGCGGAGCTGGCCCTCCATGTCGCGGACAAACACCGCCGGGGGGCCGTGCTGGGCGAGGGCTTCATCGAAGGGGCTGCAGAGGTGCATCTCCCGTGTTTATCCTGTGCGCTCCTCCCAAGCCCCTCGGTGCTCATGCTCACGCCGCTCCTAATCGCTCTCCGGCGCCGCCAGCCCTCGACCCCACCTATGCCGCCTACGACGCCCTCCTTCAGGCCAACGTGAGCCCCCAAGGCGTCACCTACGCGGCGATCGGGCCCGCGGGCCTCGACCCCTTCTTGGCCGAGCTCGCCGCCGTGGATCTCCGCGAGCTCAACTCCATCGAGCAGAAGGCGCTGTACATCAACGCCTACAACGCGCTCACCCTGGACCTCATCGCCGAGAACCCCGGCGTCGCCTCGATCCGCGACCTCGACGGCGGCAAGGTCTGGAGCACCCGGCGCTTCACCGTGGGCGGCCAGTCCCTCACCCTGGACGACATCGAGCACAAGCGCCTGCGCCCCATGGGGGATCCCCGGGTTCACGCGCCTTGTCCTGCGCCTCCAAAGGTTGCCCCGCCCTGCTCAGCCGGGCCTACACCGCCGAGCGCCTCAACGATCAGCTCGACCTCGCCTGCCGCGCCTGGGTGCGCAGCAACGCCGCCCAGATCAACACCCAAGCCAAGACCGTCGCGCTCAGCAGCATCTTCGACTGGTACGGCGACGACTTCTTGGCCCAGTGGGAAGACAAGGCCAACATCCCCGGCGTCGAGGGCAAACAGCAGGCCGCGCTGAACTTCATCGCCTTCTACAGCGGCAGCACCACGGCGACCTGGCTCACGGCCGGGGGGTACACCGTGACTTGGGCGACGTATGATTGGGGGAACAGCCGGTGAGCGCCGCTACTCCTCGCAGCGATTCACGCCCATGTCGAACGCCTCCTCACAGGCGTCGATCAGCGAGCAGTCGTAATATGGTAAGGCGAGGGCGTCGAGGCAGCTCTCCGTGAGGCCAGTGGTCGACCTCGTGGCAGATCACTCGATAAGCAGCGGGCGGTACACTCGTTTTGGTCGTAGTTCCTCGGGTGGCACCGCCCGCCCAGTCACAATACGCCGAGGATAGTAGGAGGCGAACAGAGACTCATTATCCCGGCTCGGGCAGGCCAGAGGCTCGGAGTCAAGGGCTTGGGCGCGCCCTCCGCAGGCGCCGAGGCGCACAGCAGCGGCGCGGAGGAGGGCGGTGCAGGTCGTGGTCACTCCGCGCAGCGTCGACGTCGAGGCTAAAAGATCCCGTCGCAGGCGGCGGACGAGGGCGCAGTCGTCGGGGCCTCCTCCGAAGTCACGGTCGAGGGGCGGCGATGCAGGCTCCGTGAGGCGGGAGGTCAGCTTCGTGGAGTGACGAGGTTGATCTGGGACTCTGCCGAGGCTCGTCGCAGGGTTTCGGGGAACAATCTTCCATCCAGCGACAATACGCACCGGATAGAAGGGAAAAACGCGGTCTCGTCGAGGGGTT
>JADKFE010000052.1 GCA_016717595.1 Deltaproteobacteria bacterium
GGTGCCGATGTCACCACCGTCGTTTGCGGACTATCGAACCGCGACCACTACGCTTCTTGGATAGATCATACCGCGTACGGGCATGTACTTTAACACCCCCCACGAGCTGGAGAGCTTGCTGAATGGCCACTCCTTCGCCTTCACCCAGATGGGCCTGGAGCTGGATGAGCCCGACTTCAACACAGCCTTCTTAGGTTGGATCTATAAGAAACACACGCCTCCCCGAGGAGGAGCCGGTTGGTCTGGGCTTATTCCCGAGATCGCCGAGCGCCAGGGGAGAGACGCGCGAGCGCTGCTCCTCGAGTGCCTGGTCGAGTTCTTGGCGGAGTGGGCGCCGCGCCCCGAACCCAACCGCCGCAACGCCCCCACGGACTCATCAAACCTGAGCCACCCGTTCGATCACGAGACCGACCCCACGCTCTCGACAGGACTCAGCACATGGACCGCCCAAGAGCACACCGAACGACTCTGTGGGGCCTCTTCGCCTTGGGCCTCGCTTGCTGCGAGACGCCCACTGAGGAGCGCTCCTCAGCCGAGCCCCCGCCGTTTGAGAGCCGTCGCGCTCGGCTCCTAGAGACGGTGCGCTTGGCGGACAACGGCGATCTGTGGGGTTGGGCCCGAGCCACCACGCCCGGCGCCGTGCTGTTGGTCAGCGCAGCGTCGGTGGTCCTGTGGGAAGCTGCACCCGAAGCCTTCAGCCTGTTGTGGGCTGGCTGAACCGCCCATTCAGGCGCCTCGGGAGATCATGGCCCTTCGTGAGGCGATCAATCTGGCCACATACCACACGCCGATGAACGACCTGGCCCCGCCATCTGGATTCTGCCCGCGCCCTCGCGCCGGGCGGGAGTGGATCGGTTGGCTGATTGACAGCATCGCGCCTCCGTTCTACCGTTATGAGGCGCTGCTGTGGCGCACAACAAATGGCGCGCTCACGGGCACATTTGTGACGGATGATCAAACGCACGGCAGCCTAGCCGGCGCGATGCGTCGCCTGTTAAGCCCGGGTCACCCGATGGATGTTCTGTATGGAGGTCGTGTCTACGATTGCCGAGCGCTGCCCGAGACGCCGTCCGAGATCGCCCAAGGAGAAAAAAACGTAACGTGTTCGCTGCTCTCCGACGCCGACTTAAGGCGCCCGCTCACGTCGGTAGGTGTCTGTGTCTCCCCAGAGCAATCGTGGGAGTCCATCGTCCCGCTCCTGTCTGCGCATCATTTACACATCACCGAGCTGACCTTGCTGACGAGCTGTGAGGATCCCCAGACCGGGGCCGCGTCGAGCCTGTTCACCATGGCGCCAGAGCCCCGTTGACCTGTGTTGGCGGCGTGGGCGATGGGTTGCGCCCTCGCCCCGCGACCCCACGGAGAGCCCCCCCGCCGGGCGCCCGTTCCCAAGGCCGAAGACACGAGCGCGCGCCTCACCGAGCGGCCCCGCGCCGCCTACTCGCTCGGGCAGGTGCCGGTGTTGCCGCTGAGGGTCATCGTGGCGGGCACGGTGTAGAGCTTGGCGATGAGGGCGTCCACCTCGTCTTCGCACAGCGTGGCGTTGTCGGTGACCAGCAGGACCCCGTACACGTCCTCAAGGCTTGAGAGGGCTGAGAGGCTCGTCAGCGTGAGGTTGTTCTCGATGGTGAAACACTCACCCAGGCTTCGACGTTTTCGGGGCCGTCGAGGCCGGTGAGCGTGTCGTTACCGACGATGAAGAGCCCGGGAGGTAATCGACCCGTTTGAGCACCAGGAGGCTCGTCAACTTGTCGTTGTTGTAGAGGTTGATGACGTACACTCGGCCAAGGTTCTTAAGGCCATCGAGGCTCTCCAAGGCGGCGTTGTCACGGAGATACAGATAGTCCGCCGAGTTGAGTCGGTCCAGGCCCGTGAGGTTCGTCAGCGCGTCGTTGTTGGTGATGGACAAGGTCCCATCGACCTCGTTGAGGGCGCCCAGCCCCGTGAGGCTCGTCAGCGCGGGGTTGTGGCTGATGAGGAGCGCGTCGCGCAGCATTTTGAGTTGTCGAGGCCCGCGAGGCTCGTCAGCGCGTCATTGCCGCTGACGGTGACCCAGCCGATCTTGGTTGGGAAGGCGTCGAGGCCCGCGAGGCTCGTCAGCCCGTCGTTGTTCTTGACGTGGATCCCCTTCAACGTGTTGAGCGAGCCGAGCCCGGTGAGGTCCGTCAGCCTGTGGTTGCCTTGGATGAGGATGTACTCAGCTTCGCTGAGGTACTCAAGGCCAACGAGGCTCGTCAGCGCGGGGTTGTCGCGGACAGTCAGCTGATCAACCACTCTGCTGAGGTTCCCAAGACTAGAGATGCTCGTCAGCGCTGGGTTGCTGACGATCTCAAGATTGTCGTACACATAGGTGAGGCGCTCCAGGCCAGAGAGGCTCTTGAGCCGATTGTTTCCGGCGATGATGGCGCTACGCTCGACGGTGTGGAGGCTGTCGAGGCCCGTGAGGCTCGTCAGCGCGGCGTTGCCAGTGATCTTGGGGCCTCCGGCTATATTGGTGAGACAACGCGTCGCCACCTCCCCGGGCGTGGCCTCGGAAGTCAACGTCCCGCTCAGCTGCCGTGCCAATACCCGGCGCCAGGCTCCGCGAAGCCCGAGCTCATGCTGCCCTCTCGCCAATCAGGCTCCCGCCACCACGGGGGTCTCCATCGTCTGAGTCTTCCGGCTCCGGGGACGCCGTCGCCGTCCGCGGTCGAAATCGCGGTCGGGCGCGCGCTCCGTATCCTCCCGGGGAGTCAGGCGCGTCTTTGTCGCCACAAGCACAGAGAGACAAGGCGACGGTGAGGGCAGCGCGCATCATGGCTCCGAGACACAACGAAGAGGTGGGGTGACGAGAGCATAGCACAGCCGCACCGGGGAGAGCGCGGCCAACGCCGATCATCCAGAGCGGCGCCAACTGGTTGAGCGTGACCAGTGAGCCCGAGTTTCTGGGTGTTCTGTCAAGGCTGGGCATCGCCTTAGAGTTCACCTATTACTCCAGGCCGGGAGACAGGTCGGCCAAAATGAGGGGGTATGATCCCCGAGACACCTCAACACCTTCCTTCGCTGGAGGACAAGACCACGATGAAGCTCACTCACCCACCCACGGCCACAACGGGCGTGTGGTTCGCGCGGCGCTGGGCGCTGGTGCGGCGCCGGCATCGTCGGCGAGGGGAAGGCCAGCGCCCTCCGATCGCTCTTGGCCTTGGCCCTCGCCGCGCCGCTTCTCGGCGGCCCGGCGGTGGCCTCGGACGAGTTTAACCTGAAGGTCTTGGTGAGCTGCTCGACGGAGGCTGAGGGCGCGCAATCTCCGGACCCGGACTCAGCAGGCGGTTGCGACGATCTGGGCGCTGATATTGGACCTTTCATGATCATGATGGGCACGGTGTGGGACGTGAGCGCTGTCTGTCCTTGGAGTCTTCTGATCATGGGCCCCTCTGGATCTGTCACCACCACGCTTCCTTGGTGCGCCGGTCGTTATCGGGTTGAGTCCAGGAGATGACTGTGTGCTCGGGAGCGCCGAGTTTGTGATTCCGCCCCCCGGCCCCGAGGCGGTTCGTGGCGAGACGGTTCACCTTGCGCTGCGCCCGCGCCCCTGTGGAGCGCCACAGCGGCTGCACGTCGATCGTGACGGCCTGGAGCGGCTGGCAGCTCTCGAGACGCTAAGCGAGGGCGTCCGTGTCTGGTGGTACGACGCTGAGTCTGGCGAGACGTGGATGGTCGAGGCCACCCTCGATGGGCGCAGGGGCTCGTCAATCCAGACCCGCTCGGCGACACCCTTTCAGGGAGCCGGCGCCGTCTCACCCATGCTGGCCGACAGCGTCGTCTCGTCCGACGAGCGCTCCTCCGCTCGCCTGCCACGTCACGAGGCGCGAGAGGTTCAAGCCGCGCTCGGCACCCTCACCTCGACGGTCGAGCACCGGTGCTACGGAAGCTGCCCTGGCGCGGAGGCGCTGCAGCCCGTGGTGCTTCAGATCGTTGACGAGGGCGGCGCCCGCTGGATGGAGCGGCGGGTGCCCAGCGAGCTGCTGCAGGGGGTGAGAGAAGCCGAGGGGCTGGCGCTGCTCTTGGAGCACGTCGCGACGCAGGACGCGGCTTGGGATGTGGCCGCCTCCGAGGGCGTAACTCTCGAATGAGTCACGCCCTCCTTGGCCTTACGGCGCCGCCACGCTCACGTTGAGCCCCCCCTCCACCTCGTCGCAGAACGGCGAGGTCTCGGGGTCCGCCGCCTCCAAGCACGCGCAGGTCACATCCCCAATACACACCTCGGGCAAGGGCTCGCAGGTGGGCGGGTCAGCGCCGTCGGTGTCGGGCTGGCCGCCGGTGAAGGAGTAGCAGTACTCGGTGTTGCCGTCGCAGGTCAGCTCGCCGCAGGCCAGGGGGCTCGGGGTGGTGGTGTCGTCGGTGTCGTCGGTCTCCTTCTCGCCGCAGGCGGCGGTGAGCAGGGCGAAGAGCAGGGGCAGGGACAGGGATCGGTTCATGGCGCCTCCACCCCAACCATAGCCGCCTCCGAGGCGGGCTCTGATGGATTCGCGCTGTCGCGGATCACACAACGGCGAGGCCAACCCGGCGGCCCTCCGGCGCGAGATTCAGAGATCAGTTCACACAACCGCGGTCTCAGGCCATTGAGCGGTGTATGGAGGTTGGTGATGAGCGTTGAGAACGGCTGGCAGACCCTCGCTGGAGAACGCTGGATGACGCTGAACGAAGCGCTAAGACAGGCCGAGAGCTACGATCAGGGCGCGCTCGCGCTGCTCAAGACCCTCATCACCACCGTCGAGACCTGCATCAGCGAGGCCACCCAAGGGCCTCTGGGCACCGCCAAACCTCTGCGCGCCCTGGCCCAGTTCGGCGAAGGCATGGACGCCCGCGGCGTGCTGCTGTACGAGCCCCACCAGCGCCCCAACGGCGAGTCCTTGGCGAACCTCAGCACCTCGGGCACCACCCGGGCCTTGGTGCAGCGCCACGGCCTGCCCGTGCTCGTGGACACCACCGCCGGGCACATGGAGTTTGTCGGCGGCCCAGGGGAGCGGGTGAACCTTCGGGTCACCGGTGAGCTGCCCACCCTGTCCCGGATGATGTTGCAGGGCCGCGAGGCCTCCCATGTGCTCGCGTTCCCCATTCGGGACGCCCGACGGCAGGTGCTCGGGGTGATCACCGTCGAGCTGCGCTGCCCCCAAGGGGTCTCCGCCTCCGCCGAGCCCCTCGGCGTCTGGGCGCGGCGGCTGCAGCAGCTCATCGACGAGGCCGCACCCCAGCTCCTCAGCCTGCGGGTGGTGACCGACCCCAGCCTGGACAAGAGCGTCGATCTGCCCGTGCTCGGCGTCACCATGCGCGGCGTGGTGAACCGCCTGTTGAGCTTCGCCCGCTACAAGGAGCCCGTGCTCATCACCGGGCCCTCTGGCGTCGGCAAAACAACCCTGGCGCTCTGGGCCCACGAACGATCCCCACGCTCCTCTCAGCCCTTTGAGGCCCTCTCGCTGTTGGCCGTGCCCGATGAGCTCCTCGACTCGACCTTGCTCGGCCACGTCAAGGGCGCGTTCACCGGCGCCGACCGCGACCGCGACGGGGCCTTCGCCCGGGCCCAGGGCGGCACCTTGTTCATCGACGACATCGACGCGCTCTCGCCCCGCGCCCAGACCGTGCTGCTGGGGGTGCTGGAGCGCCAGAGCTTCCGCCGCCTGGGCGAAGATCAGCGCCGTGAGCAGGCCCTCGACGTTCGGTTCCTCTTCGGCTCTCACGTCGATCTCTGGGCCTTGGTCGAGAAGGGCAGGTTCCGCGCCGATCTCCTCCAGCGCATCAGCGGCCTCACCGTCGCCGTGCCCAGCCTGGGCCAGCGCCAAGAGGAGCTGCCGGGCTGGGTGGGGTACATGGCGCGGCGCTTCGCCAGCCAGAACGGCCTCGCCCCCACCACCGTCAACGACGCCGCCATCGCCAAGCTCGCCGCCGTGGACTGGCCGGGCAACCTCCGTCAGCTCGACCAGACCGTGCGCCGGGCCTGCATTCGTGCCGAGGAGCGCGCCCCCAAAGGGGCTGAGCACATCGTCGTAGGCGCTGATGACGCCGCCTTCGCCATCGCTGAAGACAGCCGCCGCCGCCCCGCCGCGGCGCCCGCCGCCCAGGAGCGAGACGAGGACTGGCGGAGCCTCCTCCAGCGGGCCGTCGTCGCCTACGTCACCGAGGCCGAGCGGCGCGGGCGCGCGGACGAGACGCGGCTCTCCCTTGAGGACGCGAAGGTGTTCCGCGAGCTGGTCGTGTTAGAGGCCACCACCCGATTCGGCAAGGCTGAGGGCTTCCGGGCCCTTGATGAGGGCGAGATGGTTCGGCAGGGCAACCACAGCAAACGCCTCGCCAGCGCCGCCGCGTTCGTCGCGGCGTTCACGAAGAGGCTGGGCCCGTAACGGCGTACGGGAGTCGTAGTTTTCTACGACGTGCGCTCAACCGCGTTGGGCCGGTGATCCGCTCAGATTGAAGCTCCTGGGGGATCTGGGAATCGGCACAGGTCTTGCCTTGTAGGTCGCGCCACTCACGGAGCGACCATGCCCACCACGCCCAGCCTCTCCCCTGTCTTCTCCGACTACGTCCGCGCCACGCCCAAGCTCGAGCGCTACGTCCAGGCGAAGTTCCCGCGCCTCTGCCGCGGGCACGTCGAGGACGCCGTGAGCGCCGTGGGCCTCGCCTTGGTGATGAACCCCACGACCTTTCAGATGCTCCACAACCTCAAGGATCCCTCACGGCTGCTCGGCCTGTTCAAGCGTGTGGCCTGGCGCGCCGCCCGGGCGACGGTCCGCCGCCGCGCCTACAGCGCCGAGCGCGCGTTTGAGCACGAGGACGACGTACACTTGGGCCTCGACGCCGCCCAGCCGCTGACCCTCGCCCTGCGCCGCGACCTGGAGAAGATCGTGCGTGAGGCGGCCACGGAGACCAGCCCGCCCCAGACCGAGCGCCTCGCCGCGGCGGTGATGGACCAGCTCTATGGCGGCGGCACCGACGGCGAGGTCGCCGAGCGTCACGGGGTGCGCCGGGAGTACGTCAACCGCGCCCGGCAGCAGGTCACCCGGCACTTCGTCAGCCCGCCGCCGTCGGGGTCTCGGCCCTTGACGAGCGCGACGCTCGCCCAGAACACCGTGTAGATGAACGGCAGCACGGGGCTGGCCTCGGCCCAGAGGATGAAGGCCACCATCGCCAACAAGACGACGACGATGGGGGTCATCCACCACGCCTTCTCGTGAACGATGAAGTCCATGAACTCCCGCATCAGGCCGCGCTGCTGCGGGAGCTGGCTGAGGGAGGGCTCGGGCGTGACAACGGGGCGCTCGTCAGAGCTCATGGGTCCTTCCTGGATGGAGCGAGAGGCCATCTCAGGATAGCACAAGGCCCTCAAACCAGAGGCGCGCCCGATGTCGATCACCCCCTACGAGGCCCTCGGCGGCGAAGAGGCCCTGCGGCAGCTCGTCGAGCGTTTTTACGAGCACATGGACGAGGACGCCGAGGCGCTGACGATCCGCCGGATGCACCCGGAAGACCTCGCCCGGGCCCAGCAGCGCCTGTTTGAGTTCTTGAGCGGCTGGCTCGGCGGCCCAAACCTGTACTGGGAGCGCCACGGCCACCCCCGCCTGAGGATGCGCCACCTGCCCTTCGCCATCGACGCCGCCGCCCGAGACGCCTGGATGGGCTGCATGCGGTTGGCCCTCGCCGAGACGGTGGCCGACGACACCCTGCGCGCCCAGCTCGACCAGGCGCTAACCAACGTGGCGAACCACATGCGGAACCAGAACGAGGCCGACGAGGGCTGAGCCCAGCGCCAGCCCGCTCAGTCGGCGAGGAGATCCTCAATCATCGCGCCGCGCTGGCCGCCGTCCAGAGTCGTCACCGCCGAGTAGACCGGGTGGTCTACCACAAAACGGGCGGGGCGGCTGAGGTCAAAGAAGGCCGCGCGCTGCTCGGGGCTGAGGCTGAAGCGGATGAACTGCACCGAGCTGAGCTTGCCGTCCTCCCGCTCACGACCCTCCTCAAACTGGGCCGGGCAGGGGGCGACGCCGGAGAGCTCCAAGCGCAGGTGGTTGTGCAGGCCGCTGAGCCGAACGAGCATCTCTTTGCGCTCGTTGGCCTCGGGGTACTCGATGAGTAAGGTGGCGCTGAGCTCGTTCTCGCCGGGCAAGAGCGGGTTGTAGGCGTCGAGCTCAGACTGCATGGCCTCGGGCTTGACGATGTTCTCGACCCGGCACATCTCCTGGACCTGCCAGCGCACGGTCTCGCGGTTCTCAAACAGCAGGGTGAGGTGGTCGCCGAGCACCACGCGGCGGTTGGCCTTCACCCGCACGAGGGTCTGCACCAAGGCCGGGCGCGCCTGGATGAATTGTTCACGGGGGAGCAGCTCGTCGAAGGACACCGGGCGCATCGGGGCTCCAGACCATGAGGATTTTTGAGGGGAACAGAGGTGGGAGGGGGTGACCCTCCCACGCTCAGAGCGTGAGGCTCAGCGGATCACAGGCTGTCGAGGGCCTTCTGGAAGCGGCCAGCGTGGCTGCGCTCGGCGCGGGCCAAGGTCTCGAACCAGTCGGCGATCTCGGCGAAGCCCTCGTCGCGCGCGGTCTTGGCCATGCCCGGGTACATGTCGGTGTACTCGTGGGTCTCACCGGCCACGGACGCCTTGAGGTTGGCCGCGGTGTCGCCGATGGGCAGGCCCGTCGCCGGGTCGCCGACCTGCTTGATGTAGTCGAGGTGGCCGTGCGCGTGGCCCGTCTCACCCTCGGCGGTGTCGCGGAAGAGGCCGGCGACGCTGGGCTCGCCCTCGACGTCGGCGATCTTCGCGAAGTAGAGGTAGCGGCGGTTGGCCTGGGACTCGCCCGCGAAGGCGTCCTTGAGGTTCTGGTGGGTCTGGGTGCCAGCGAGGTTCGGCATGGTGAGTGGTCTCCACAGAGGATATACAGACTGTGAACGATCTGTAAACACAGAGCTTCGTTCAGAATCGTTCTAAACCCCGAGCCCCGCCGCCGCAAGGGACGGGCCCTTCTTGAAAATCACTTTCAATCCGCTTGACTCCCCAGGCCTCTAAAGAGGGCTCAGCCGCCGAAGCTGTCGTCGTCGTCCAGGGCCTCGGCTTTGGCCTTCTTGTGGGGCTTGCCGGGCTTCATCGGGCGCACGCTGTTGGCCTGGGGCTTCTCTTCCCAGGTGGCGTGGACCTCCTTGCGGAAGGCCTCAAAGCGGCCCTCGAGGATGGACTGGCGCATCTCGTCCATAAACGCCGCGAAGAAGTGGATGTTGTGCAGGGTGGCCAAGGTGGCGCCGAGCACCTCCCCCACGCGGAAGAGGTGGTGGATGTAGGCCCGGGTGAAGGTGCGGCAGGTGTAGCAGCTGCACGACGTGTCGGGCGGGTACATGTCTTTGCGGAAGCGCGCGTCGGTGATGCGCATCCGGCCCTTGCGGGTGTAGAACATGCCGCTGCGGGCGTGGCGGGTCTGGATGACGCAGTCGAACATGTCGATGCCCCGGGCCACACCCTCCACCAGGTCGATGGGTTTGCCCACGCCCATGAGGTAGCGCGGGTGGTTCTGGGGCATGTGCGGCGTCGTCCAGTCGAGCACCTGGCACATCACGTCGTGGCCTTCGCCCACGCTGAGGCCGCCGATGGCGTAGCCGTCGAAGCCGATCTCTTGAATCTCTTCAGCGGAGCGTTTGCGGAGATCGGCCCAGAAGCCGCCCTGCACGATGCCGAACAGCGCCTGATCGGGGCGGGTGTGCGCGGCCTTGCTGCGCTGCTCCCAGCGGGTCGTGCGGGCGACGCTGGCCTCGGCGTAGGCGCGGTCGGTGCCATAGGCGAGGCACTCATCAAAGACCATGGCGATGTCGGCGCCCAAGGCCATCTGAATCGCCATCGAGCTCTCAGGCGACAAGAACGTGCGCTGGCCGTCCACCTCGTAGGTGAAGGTCACGCCTTGTTCATCGACCTTCTTCTTGTCGAGAGAGAAGACCTGAAAGCCGCCGGAGTCCGTGAGGATCGGCAGGTTCACGCCCATCATCTTGTGCAGGCCGCCGTGCTTGGCGACGAGCTCTTCGCCGGGGCGCTGGTGCAGGTGGTAGGTGTTCGCCAGGAGGATCTGCGTGCCTGTGGCGGGGATCAGCGACGGCGCCAGGGTGCGGATCGCGCCTTGGGTGCCGACGGGCATGTAGACGGGGGTGCGGATGCTGCCGCGCGCGGTGGTGAGCACGCCCGCGCGCGCCGCGCCGCTGCGCGCCTCAACTTTGAACGGGAGGGACATGGTCATGCGCGCCCCCGTAACGCGCTCAGGCGCCGAGGGCGTGGGCCCATCTTCTCGCGATTTGTACGACCGCGCTGCCCGTCGCGCGCTTTGCGTTAGAATGGAGCGGTCGAGGATTAGCCCCCCGGAGTACCGCTGTCTTATGGCGAACGCACCTCCCCCCCGCCCGCAGCCGTTCCCTACGGGCATGGAGCTGTCAAAGCATTACCGCGTCGAGGCCCTGGTGCGGCTCTCCGAAGGCCGGATGTACTACCTGGTCACCGACGACCGGCCCGACCAACCCACGCGCCGCTGCTGGGAGTGCGGCAGCGAGCAGAGCCCCCGCGCCGCCACAAGCTGCGTGAGCTGCAACGCCGAGTTTGAGCCCCGCACGCAGTTCTTGATGTCCGCGCGCTGGGATCCCGCCGGCTTCGAGCCCTACAAGAAGTTTTTCGAGCGCCGCCTCAGCCACCCCGGCGTGCTCCAGCCCGACGACGTCTTCGTTCACAAGAACGTCCTGTGCTCCGTCGTGCGTTACCGCAACGAGTCGTTGATGCTCGACGAGGCCGCGCCGCTGCCCGCCGGTCAGGTCGTCAACATGGCCCAGCGCTTCGCCGGCCTGCTCGCGTGGCTGCACCACAACGGCGTGTCCTTGGCCCGGCTCACCCGCGCCAACGTGCTCTTGCGCCGCGAAGAGGGCCGCCTGCTGCTCTACGATCCCGACATCGCCCACCTCTACGACGGCCCCGTGCCCGAGTCCGAGCGCGGCAACGAGCTGCGTGATCTGGGCGAGCTCCTCAAACGTTTCACCCCCGTCGAGTTCAACCCGCTCCGCGACTTCTTCGAGAAGGCTGAAGACGGCCGCTTCAAGAACCCCCTGGAGTTCGGTCGGCAGGTCGAGGGCTGGTTTGACCGCTCAGAGAACCTCAAGGCGCGCATCTCCTGCGCCGCCATGACCGACGTGGGCCTCGCCCGCGTGTTCAACGAGGACAACTGGTCTTGGGTGAGCCTCAGCGACGAGGCCCAGCTCTTTGTGGTCGCCGACGGCATGGGCGGTCACGAGAGCGGCGAGGTCGCCTCCCAGGTGGCCTCCACCACCATCGGCAAGGTGGCCCGGGAACGTTTCGCCAAGGGCGAACGGTTCACCCCCGAGCAGCTTGAGAACATCCTCGACGAGGCCTTCCAAGAGGCCAACAACACCGTCAAGGCCACGGCTGAAGAGCGCGGCAACGACATGGGCACCACCCTGGTCGCCTTGTTGATGCACGGCAACCTGGGGCTCCTGGCCAACGTCGGCGACTCTCGCGGCTACTTGCTGCGCGACGGCACGCTCCACCAGGTGAGCCGGGATCACTCCTTGGTCTCCAAGATGGTCGAGCAGGGGCGCATCACCGCTGAAGAGGCGCGCACCCACCCCCACTCGAACATCCTCCTGCGCACCGTCGGCACCGAGCGCAACGTCGAGATCGACATCTTCCGCCTGGAGCTGGAGTCGGGGGATCTCCTGTTCCTCAACTCCGATGGGCTCTGGGGTGAGGTCGAGGACGACGAGATCGAGACGATCCTCAACCAGTACGACGACCCCCGGGTCTGCGCCCGGGAGCTCATCCGCGCCGCGCACCACGGCGGCGGCAAAGACAACGTCACCTTGATGATCGTGGCGGTCCCCTGATGATGTGTCGGCTCTTCTCGGCGTTCGTTGTCCTCGCTGCCCTGGCCGCCTGCGGGGGCCCGGAGCCCGAGCCCGCCGCCGCTCCTGGGGCCGGGTCCGCCCCTGCCCCCGCCCCTGCACCCGCCGCGAGCTTCCGCTCGGTCAGCGCACAGGACTTCCAGGCCGATCTCGACGCGGGCAAGGTGCCCTTGCTCCTCGATGTGCGCACCGTGGAAGAGTACGCCGCGGGCCACGTCGCCCAGACCCAGAACATTCCGCTCGACACCTTAGAGTCCCGCCTCGCTGAGCTTGAGGCCCACAAGGGCGCGGAGATCTACGTCATCTGCCAATCTGGAGTCCGCTCGGGACGTTCAGAGCGCGCGAGCCAGCTCTTGCTCTCCAAAGGCTTCACCCCGGTGAACGTCGAGGGCGGCACCGGGGCTTGGGTAGGCGCCGGGATGCCCGTCGTTGAGGGCGCCACGCCGAGCACGCCCTGAGCTACGCCCTCCTGCGGGAGTCGACACGATGTCTTGGTGTACGCTGACCCTCTCGGTACAGGACGGCGACCGCCCGCTGCACGCCGGTGACGTGCTGGAGGGTGAGGTCACGATTCAGATCACCCGCGCCGGGCGCTGTGACGGCCTGCGGGTGGAGCTTCTGGTTCGGGCGCTGGGCAAAGGCAACACCAGCGAGCGGGCGCTGACGGTCGTGCCCCTCTTCGTCGGGGAGTGGGCCACGGGGACGCCGCTCCGTTACCCCTTCCGGCTGACCATTCCCCCCGCGCCGCCGCCGATGGAGGGTGAGCTGATGACGGTCAGCCACGTCCTGCGCGCCGTCGCGGAGGTTCCTTGGGCGATCGATCCCAAAGAGGAGCACCCGCTCACCCTCGTGCCCAGCCCGGAGTGGCGCTCCAGGGCCGCCGCGCAGGATCCCGTCGCCGCCCATATCAACGGCCGAAAGGTCGGCCCGATGTGGGTGCCGGGGGCGATCGTCTTCGTCTTGTTGGTCTTCACCTGCATGCCCGTGGCGCTGCTGATCCTGCCGCTGGCCCTGTTGATGTTTATCCCCAGCTCACGCAACGCCATCTCGGCCTGGCGCACCCCCAAGGTGACGGTGACCGTGCCTCGGCGGGTTCACCCGGGTCAGGCGGTGCCGGTGCTGATCGAGCTCGACCGCTTCAGCGCGCCGCTCAAGGCGGTCTCCGCGAGCTTGATCTGCGTCGAGCGGGTCATCTCCGGCAGCGGCAAACACCAGCGCACCTACGAGCAGACCCTCTATGAGGAGACGCTGGCCCTCAGCCCGAATGAAAAACGGACCCGCTTTGAGGGTCACGGCGTGCTGCCCGATCTGCCGATGTGGAGCTTTGAGGGTGGCTCTTACTCGGTGAACTGGATGCTGCTGGTGCGTTTGGAGTGCTCGGCGTGGCCGGACTGGATCACGGCCTGGCCGCTGAGCCTGGACCCGGGCGAGGCCCCGCGCTGGTGGCGCCCGTCTCGAGGTCGTGGCGAAGCTCCCGGAGAGCCTGGCGGCCGCGGAGCCCGCCCCCGCGCCAGCGCGTCGCGCCGCCGATTGAGGCGCCGCCGCCCGCCGCCGCGCCTACGCTTGATGGAGACGAGGCCCAGCTCACCACGCTCAGCCGCGCGCTCAAGGCCGCGAGCCCGCTCAACGACGAGCGCGCCGCCCTGCTCCACGAGGCCGCCGCGACGCCGCTCACCTTCACCCTACGCGCCGAGCGGGTCGAACGATCCTTCGGCTTGCACCTGCCAGAGGGTCATCGCGACGGCCGCACCGCCACCGGCGCGCTGCCCGACGGCACCCCCGTCTCGGTGTGCCTCCGCGATGCCGACACCGCCGCCGCTGAAGGCAAACCCCGGGGCACGCCGCTGAAGGTCACGGCCACGGTCACCGGCTGGAACACGCTCTACGACCGCGTGGAGCTGGTCGGGGCGCTCGTTTAGGGCCTCACGCTGAGGCGGTTTGCGCCTGGGGTATCCTCTCACCGTGAAGCCCCTGCGCCCGCTCCTGCCGCTGCTCCTCGCCTTGGGCCTCGTCGCGCCTTTTGTCGATAAGCCGCCGCACATCGACGACCCCAACTTTCTGGTGCTCGCCCGGGGCGCGGCGCTAGACCCTTGGCGTCCTCACGACATCTTGATCAACTGGCAAGGCACCACCGAGCGGGCCTTTGACGTGCTCTCCAACCCGCCGGGGATCGCCTGGTGGTTGGCGCCGTGGGTGGACGCCCCGGTGGTGGTGCAGCACCTGGTGATGTGGCCGTGGCTCATTCTTCTGGCCTGGGGCGCGGCGCGGCTCGGCGAGGCCCTCGTCGGTGAGGCTGAAGGCGCGGCGATGCTGCTCCTCACCTCGCCGATCTTGCTGCTCGCCGCCCAGGCCCTCACCCCGGATCTGCCCCTCGCGGCCTGCGCGTTGGCCGGGCTCGGCGGCTTCTTGACCGCCGGTCGGGGCGCCTGGGCCTTCGCCCTGCTCGCGGGCTGCGCGGCCTTGTTTCGATACTCGGGGATCTGCCTCATCCCGCTCGTGCTGTTGATGGGCTGGCAGCGGGGTCGCCTGATCTCGGCCCTGCCGGTGATCTTGCCCACCCTGGGCCTCGCGCTCCACGACCAGCACGCGTACGGCGCCTGGCACCTCATGGCGATGACCGGCTTTCAGTCGGTCTCCGACACCCCGCGGGAGCTGCTGCGGAAAGGTGTGGCCGCCGTGGCGACCTTGGGCGGGGCGGCGCTGTTGCCTCTGGCCTTGGCCCACCGCCGGGGCTGGATCGGGGCGGCGCTGGGCCTCATCCTGGGCGGGGTCGGCGTGACGCTCTCAGCGCAGACCGGCGTGGCGGCGGCGGCGACGCTCCTCACCTGCGCCGCCGGGGGCGCGGGCCTCGCCAGCGTACGCCTGAGCACCCCCGCCGACCGCCTGTTGTGGTGCTGGGGGGTGGGCGGCCTGCTGTTCTTGTTGACCCTTCGGTTCGCGGCGGCGCGGTACTGGCTGGCGTTCTGGGCGGGCCCGGCCTTGGCCACCTTACGCCTGCGCCCGCCCCGAGGCGCTGTGGCCTTGGCCTGCGGGCTCCAGGCGATCTTGGCCTTGGGCCTCTCCATCGACGATCGGGCCATGGCCCGGGCCTGGGCGGAGGCCGGAGATCGAGTGGCGACCTTGGGTGTGGGGCAGCTCTCTGGCCACTGGGGCTGGCAGCACACCTTAGAGTCACACGGCTGGCGATCCTTGGAGGAGGACGCCCGCCCCGAGGGCCTCTACGCCGTCGCCGAGGCCCCGTGGCCCCAAGAGCCCGACCCCACCGCCTGTCTCACGCCGATCCTGCGGCTCACCCTGCGCGACACGTTCTGGGGGCCGCGGGTACACAGCGCCGCCGGGGGCGGGAACCTGCACGCCTACCTCGTCGCCGGGAAACCTCCCATCGAGACCTACGCCCCGTGGACCCTCCATGATGAGCCCTACGACGTCGTCACCGTGTACACCCCCTGCGAGGCGCGCTGATGATCCGTGACGCCCTGCGATCCTTGGGCCGCCGGGCGCTCGCCCGGGTGGAGCACCAGCCGCCCCCTGAAGGCCCCGCCGACCACTTCAGCTCCGCGCCGCCTCGCCCCATCGTCCCCGGCGAGGCCCTGACCGTCGTGAGCTGGAACCTCCAGTTCGCCGCGGGCACCCGGCACCACTTCTTCTACGACGGCGGCCAGGCGGTGTTTGTGCCCCCCGACGAGGTGCGCGCCGTGCTCCAGGCCCAAGGCGAGGCGCTGCGCGTGATGGCGCCCGACCTCGCGCTGCTCCAAGAGGTCGATCGCGGCGCCGACCGCACCGGCCGCCTCGACCAGCTCCCGCCCTTGGCGAAGGCGATGGGCGCCACGGGCACGGCGAGCGCCGTCATTCACCGCGCGCTCTACGTCCCGACCCCCAGCCACCGCCCCATGGGCCGGGTGGAGCTGCACCAGGCGACCTGCTCCACCCGGGGCCTGACGCGGGCGGGCCGCACGGCCTTGCCCTTGATGCGGGAGGCGCGCTGGCGGCAGGTGTTCAACCTCAAGCGCGCGGTGCTGTGGGCCGAGCTGCCCGTTGAGGGTCACAAACACCCTCTCTGGGTGGGCAACGTGCACCTCTCGGCCTTCTCCCGCGGGGACGGCACCCTCCAAGCCCAGGTGCAGCGCCTCTGCGAGCAGCTCCAGACCTTCCCGCCCGAGCAGCCCTGGATCCTCGCCGGAGACTTCAACCTCTTGCCCCTCGGCGACGATCCCGCCCGCCTCGGCAAAGACGCCGCCGAGTACACCGACGACCCCAACCCCCTCGCCGCGCTCACCAAGCTCGCCCAAGAGGCCTTCGCCGCGCCCTTGGCCGCGGAGGCCCGCACCTACATCCCCTACGGCGGCGCCGCCGACCGCAAGATCGACCACGTCTTCACCGGCGGTCCCGTGGAGGTGCTCAGCGCCGAGGTGGAGCGGCGATTCGACGCGCTCTCAGACCACCGGCCGCTGGTGGTGCGGGTGCGCGTTTTTTGACTACAGAAGCACGCTACGGACGCGCGGAGCGTGTCTTCGTCGAGCCCGAAGTTCTGGCAGATGTTCTTGACGTACTCCGGCGGGACCATGCCTCGTTCGCCCCGAGCGGGTACGGGAACAGCGCCGAAGCCTTGCTTCTTAAACTTCCAGTGGGAGCCAGTGGAAGGTTTGTGAAGCTCAATCTCATACGCCTGTAGAGCGCGCTTCAAGTCAGCGAGGCGGACAGACTTGCCCACCGCTCAGGCCGCGACCTGGGGTGACCGTACTGGAGAGTGCGCACGCCAGACGGCTCCTCCACCGCGACGCCGATGAACGCGCGGGTCAAGAAGAATGCGAACTCTTTGACCTGCTCCCGCTCGGCGACGTCCGGCGCGGAGAGGTCCACGCGGCGGCCGACGCTCTGAAGGTGGGTAAGCCGCTGCTGAACGTCATCTGGAGCATTGGGCCGCCGGGCACTATCAAACCCGGAGTTGAGGTCATCCAAGATGGCCTCGTCAAATACTTGCTCCAACTCAGCTCGGGCCTCAGCGGGAGTATCGCCCCAAGCCATCAGGTTGTAAAAGACGGTGTGGGCGATCCAGGAGGACTCATCCTCGGACCGATAGATCACGGCCCAGGTGCGAAACTCTCGAGTGGGCATCAGAATAGTTGACACCAGCCATCTGGGTGCTCCATGAGTGAAGAATGAGGCGCGCCATGGTTTGGCACGCTCACCGGGTTGTCATTCTCCCCTCCAGCGCCTGTCTGTAGTAGATAAGCCTAGACACCTCACCTTACTATCGCGAACAGGCCCGGCCGCAAGATGGATCGTTCCGGGCCGGTAACGTGTCCAGGGAACCAGTTTAGTCCACACTCGGCGCATTCGGCGCCGGGTTCTGCGGCGGCACCTTGCCCCTGCCGCCGATCGGCGGGCGACGCACCCCGGCGGGCTTGAGGTCGGGGCTGGCGTCATCCCCGGCCTCAGCGGCCTTCTTGGGGCCGGGCGCCGTGCGGGTGGTCGCGGCTTTGGGCGGCGGATCTTTCACCTTGCCGCTGATGTCGAGGCGTTTGTCGCGGGCCTCTTCAGCCTTCTTGCGGGTCCAGGAGAGCCGGGGGTCGAGCATGAGCGCGGCGCGGTAGGCGGCGTAGGCGCCCTCCCAGTCGTCTTTGGCGGCGGCGGCGTCCCCCTCGGCGTCTTTGGTGGCGGCCAGGGCCCGGGCGGCGGTGACCACGGCGTCGAGGTTGTGGTCGTAGCCGCGGGCCTCGACCAACCACCGCACCTGCTCGTCTTGGGTGGGGGCCTCAGCGGCGCGGGCGGCGTAACACCCGGCGATGGCCGTCTTCACCTCGGGGCGGTAGTCGTCGTGCCAGCGGGTGTTCTTGGCGACGTGGTGCTCGGCCTGCTTCCAGGCGCCCCAGGCCAGCTCACACTCGCCGACCTCGGCGAAGGTGAAGGCCTGGAGGCGATCCTCATCGGCCAAGGTCGTGGCCTCGTCGCGGGAGACGATCACCACGGCGGCGTCAAAGAACAGCTCGCCGCGCATGTACCGGGGCGCGGGCTCGGCAGGAGCCTCGGCGGCGGGCGCTCCTTCGACGGGGGCCTCCGGCGCGGGGGCCTGGGGCAGGTTGACGGACAAGACCTCGCCAGACTTCTCGTCCAGCAGCACGAAGCCGAGGTCATAGGTGCCTTTGGGCAGGCTCTTGGGCAGATCCAGGTCAAAGGTGCCCCGGACGTGCTCGTCGTTCTTCCAGTCGGTGACCCTGTACCAGTCGTAGCCCGGGGGCACGGCGAAGGCGTGCTGGTGACCGGCGCCGTCATCGAGCACGGCGATCACCCGCACCCCGGCCTTGCGGAACCCGGCCTTGAGCCACACGTCCACGACCACCCGGCCCTCTTCAGGCACCTCGGGCGAGAGGATGTCCCAGCCCTCCAGGGTGACGCCGCCCTTAAACATCGCCCGGCGACCCTCGGGGCCCTCGTAGGAGGGGCGCACGAAGATGTCTTTGCGGATGTGGTTGCCGATGTGGAACTGCTTGCGGCCCGAGGGGTAGCCGGGGATCTCGATGTAGTCGCGTTTCCACTCGGGGTGGGTCGTGATCTTCACCTTGCTCGCCCAGCCGCCGTGCATGTGCGCGAAGTGCGGGCGCTCCTCTAAGAACAGGTACTCGCGGATGAACGCCTTCTGGTAGAGGTGCCGAGAGACGGGCACGTCCACAAGGCCCGCCACGTCGAGGATGCGCCAGTCGGTGTAGTACATGTGGGCGCCCATATCGACGTCCCACAAGGTCACGCGCTCCAGGTGCAGGCGGCGCTGCACCCAGGTCATGTACTCCACACGCTGCTTCACGTCGGAGATCGTCGTCTCCGGAGAAGGCGCGGCCCAGGCCGACTGCCAGATGTTCGGCGTGCCGATCACCAGCACAAACACCGTGAGCGTGATGAGCCGTAAGGTGGGCATGCCCAGGCGCTCGCGGCCCAGCGGCGGCACGGCGTCGAGCAGACGGCCCAGGCCCAGGCCGATGAGCACGAAGCCCGGCACGGCGAAGTACGAGAAGAAGCGCCACTGCGCCATCCAGTCGCCGCCGCTGTAGAGCACGAAGAACAGCCCGGCGACGACCTGGCCGAGACACAACACCCGCGCCGCGGCGCCGCGCTCGGACACCGTGGCGGCGGTGGCGGCGACGACGGCGAAGATCGCCGCGCCCACCCGCACCTTGTCCCAATGAAGCTGGAGCTTGGCCAGCCAGTTCGGGTCAAAACCGTCGGGCAGGCCGTCCCGGCCGTTCCAGAGCCAGGCCAAGGCGCACAGGGCCGTGAGCCCCAGGGTGAGCCAGCGGCGGCTGTCGCGCAGGCCGGTCATCGCCACGAGCGCCAGGGGCAAGACGTGGCCGATCCCGAACGCGCTCATGTAGTTGCGGATGTAGAGCCAGCCCTTCGTGCCCCAGCTCCAGGGCTTGAAGCGGTCCTCGCCGTCGACCTTGGCGTAGAAGGTGTTGGGGAAGGGCCAGGCGAAGTAGTTGTAGCGCCAGGCCTGGTACACCAAGAACGGCGCCCAGAACACCACGAGCCACTTGGCGATGGGCACCACCACCTGCCGGGCGCGGATCGCCAAGACGAGGCGCACCAGGCCCGCGACGGCGGCGTAGACCACACCCTCGGGGCGGGTGATCGCGAGGCCCAAAAACATCACCGCCGACCACGGGAAGGCCTGGGGGCGCTCGGCCTCCCGCAAGATGAGCAGCATGCCCGCGGTCAACAAGACGCCGAACAGGCTGTTCTCTAAGCCCGAGGCGTTCCAGATGGCGTAGGTGCTCGACGCGGCGAGGAGCAGGGGCGGGATCAGCGCCACGGCGTCGAGGCGGCCCCGGGCCTCCTTCGTGAGCGCCCAGGCCAGGGGCAAGGTGCCCGCGCCGAACGCCGCGCCGAGGAGCTTCGCCGTGGTGAACGGCGGCACCCCGATGAGGTAAAACAGCCCGCAGATCCAGGTCCAGAGGGGGTTTGAGAAGCCCTCGACCCGCTCACCCCCGGCGAAGGTGACGAAGCCTTCCCCTTCAGCCCAGTTCCGGGCGTAGGCGAAGCTGATCCCCGCGTCCTCAATAAAATAGGTGATGAAGACCAGGTAATGCGCCAACGAGCCGACCATCAGCCCGGCGAGCACCGTCGTGTGCAGGCGCGTCGTGCCGTCCATGCCCGCCCACGCGGCGGCGAGGCGGTTGAGCAGGGGGCTGAGGGCGCGCCGGGGGAAGCTCTGCGTCGGGGAGGCCGTAGACATGGCCGCCAGATTAACCCGCCCAATTCATTTGGGGCGTGTGCGCGGCTTGTCCGGGCTCTCTCCCCGGGTGATCGCCCGGTGCCGGGCCTTAAACCGCGCCATGTGCTGGCGGCGGCCTAGGTCGGCGAGCAGGTCGTCCCACTCCTCGATCGTGGGCGGGACGGGGCGGCTGAGCAACAAGCGCGCGGCGCGGGCGGCGCGCTCAAGCTCGGGATCTCCAGCGACGGCGGCGTCGGAGAGCACGAGGCTCACGGCGCGACCCGCCAAACCCGGGCGCCCCGCGCGAACGGCGGCGCGGGTGGCCTCAAGCACCTCGGCGTCGCTCGCGGCTTGCAGCGCGCGCACCCAGGCGTCCTCCTCGTCCAAGGCGCGCCCCGGCAGCGTGAAGGCGCCGGGCGGGCTCACATCGTCTTCTTGGCGCCCGCGGCGGCGGCCTCTTGGGCGCCTTTACGCGCGGCCATCTGCTTCTTGAGCTCGTCAAGCTGAGACTTCGCGGCGGTGTTCGCCGTCTTGGCCTTGATCTTGGCGAGCTTGTCGTCGAGGGACTGGCCCTTGATCTCCGACGCCACGTCGGCCTCAGCGGCGATCTTCTCGATGCCCGTGCGCACGTTCTCCAGCGCCTTGATGTCGGCGTCGGTGGAGAGGCCGTCGAGGGTCTCTTGAATCGAGATGCGGGCCTCGGCGCTGGCCTTCTTGGCGAGCATCTCCTCCTTCTCGCGGCGGAGCTTCTCGATCTCGGCCTGGAAGGCGATGAGGCCCGACTTGGCCTCTTCAGCCTGGGCGCCGATCTTCTCAAGCTCGACCTGGTGGGAGGCGATCTTGGCGGTGAGCTCGTCCTTGCGCTGGATGAGCACCATCGCCACGTCGTCTTCGCCCTCTTCGACGGCGATGGGGATCTGCACCTGGACCTCAGCCAGCTCACGCTCGAACTGCTCAAGCTCGGACTGGAGCTTGTTGCGCAGGTACACGATGCCCGAGACCGCCTTCTTGAGCTCCTTGTGCTTCTTGATGCGCTCCTCGATCGCGGACTCGTAGACCGCCTCGGGGTTGTTGCGCTCGACGTCGGCGATGAACAGCCCGAAGAAGCCCTTCCAGACGTTGGCGAGGCGTTCAAAGAAGCTCATGGAGGCTCCTGGTCAGCGAAGAAGGACATGACGAGATTTTGGGGGATTCCCCGGCGCAGACCTTACCGCTTCAGAGGCACGTCCGCAAGAGATCCTCTTGACGGTGAACGCTGCGAATGTCCGCCGCGCGCGGTAGACTTGTCGTTATGCCTATGCTCGCATTCATTACGACCGCTCTCGTGCTCGCGGGAACCCCTCAGGACGTCCCCGCCCCGCAGGGTTCCATCCACGCCGCCCACGCGAAGGCGGGCCTGAAGCCTCGTCGCGCCGCGTCTCCGCCGCCGCCTGCGCCGCTGGGCGGCCCCGACGTGTGGGTGTATGGCTACCTGCCATATTGGGTGGACGGTGTAGACGCCGTGCCTTGGGATCATGTCACCCACGTCGCCTTCTTTGATGTGGGGCTCAACTCCGACGGCAGCCTCAGCTCCACCTCCCGCTGGACGTCCATCGCCCAAGAGCTCGTGAGCACCGCCCATGGCCAAGGCGTGAAGGTCCACCTCACCCTGACCTGCTTTGATGACGACGTGATGGACGCCATCCTGCCCTCGGCCACCCAGCGGGCGAAGGTCGTGCAGAACGTCGTGAACCTCGTGGACGCCTACGACGCCGACGGCGTCTCCGTAGACTTTGAGGGCATGAGCGCGTCCAACCGCGACGGCCTCGTGAACCTCGTCGCCGAGCTCAGCGCCGCGGTGGATGAGGTCACCGTCGCCACGCCCGCCGTGGACTGGAGCGGCGCGTATGACTACGACGCCTTGGCCGCCGCCTCAGACGCCTTGTTCATCATGGGCTACGACTACCACTGGTCGGGCGGCGACCCGGGCCCCGTCGCCCCGCTCTACGGCGGAGATCCTTGGTCCAAGTACAGCATCGACTGGACGATCGAGGACTACATCACCTACGGCGGCCCGCCCGAACGTATCCTCCTCGGCCTGCCGCTCTACGGCAAGGTGTGGCCGACGACGAACAACACCGTGCCCGGCAGCGCCACCGCCGACGCCGACTCGATCACCATGGCCGACGCCATCGACGAGGTCGACGCCTACGGCCGCCGCTACGAGAGCCTCACCGAGACGCCGTACTACTTCCCCTCGTCAAAGTCCCAGGCCTGGTACGACGACGAGCAGTCTCTGCGGGCGAAGGTGCGGTACGCCGTCGATGAGGGCCTGCTCGGCGTCGGGTTCTGGGCCTTGGGCTACGACAACGGCGACGCCTCGTTCTGGGCGATGATGGCTGAAGAGACCACCCTAGACGACCCCAGCGGCGACGACGACAGCGGCGATCCCAGCGGCGACGACACCGGTGACCCGGTTGAAGAGGGCGGCCTCCGCGCCCGCGCCGGCCAAGACTTCATGGCCTATGTCGGCCAGACGGTGATCCTCAACGGCCGGGCCCAAGGCGCAGACGAGCCCAGCTTCGCCTGGACCCAAGTGAGCGGCCCCGGCGTGAACCTCAGCGGCGTAGACACCGCCCAGCCCAGCTTTGATGCCGTGCTGGCGGGCACCTTCACCTTTGAGCTGGTCGTCGGGGATGGGGAGACGCTCAGCGCGCCAGACACCGTGAGCGTCGTCGTCACCTCCGCTGAAGGTGGCCTCTGCGGCCTCGGCAGCGGCGCCGGCGGTGGCCTCGTCGCCGCCGTCAGCGTGGCCCTCGCCGCGTCACGCCGCCGCCGTGTGACGCGGGCCTCGGTGTGCTGAGGTGTCGCGGAGGACACGTCGCGTGACACTCCAGGACGCCTGAGTCACGGCCTCAACGCGATTTTTGAGGCCCCTGAGCGCCCCAGCCCCTCGGCACGTTCCTTGCTTTGTGGGGAGCGGACGACGGGAAACGGACCCGAGGGTGACCTCGGGGGAACTGAGCAGGGGTGCTTCCGGGGGGCCCGAAAGTCCGAACGCGCTCCTCGGTCGTGTTGGTGATGAGCACCGACATGACCGAGGAGCTGCCGTTTGGATCCTCCGCGTCGATCAGGCGGCGACGAGCAGGGCCCTGAGGGACTGGGCCAACGGCAAACGACCGGCGGACTCGGCGAGACGCGCCGCGAGCTTGAGCGCGCTGATCACGTCGGCGTCGGCCTGAACGGGGCCGCTCAAGGTGGGGCCGAGGCGCTCGCAGACCGTGTCCAGCCCAGCCCAGTCGTGAGACTCGGCGAGGCCCGGGGCCTGCAGCGCGTCGGCGACCAAGGCGGCGTCGTCTCGGCCTTGGGCGCGCAGGGCCTCGGCGGCGGCTCGGGCGTCTTCAGCGGCCTCGGCGATGGCGCCGCGGCGCAGCTTGAGGGTGGCCAAGGTGAGGCGCACCGAGGCGGCGCCGGGCTCGGCGAGGAGATCCAACCTTGCCAGCGCGCGGCGGGCGCGGCGCTCGGCCTCGGGCAGCGCCCCGGCGCGCTGGGCGAGGCTGGCGAGGCCAAACTGGGCGCGGGCCTCGGCGAGCATGTCCCCCACGGCGCGGGCGCGGCTCAACGCCCGGCGCAGGCGCGCCCCGGCCTCGTCTGTGGCCCCACGCGCCAGGGCGAGCTGCCCCAGACGGGCGAGGGCGTCCCCGGCGGAGAGCGGGCAAGCCGCCTCGTCATAGACCTCGACGGCCTCGTTCAGCAGGATCTCGGCGCGCTGAGGGTCGGTCGTGAGCGAGGCCGCGGCGCGTAACGCGTCGCCCAGGGCCTCGGAGGCGCCGAGGGGACGTAGGGTGTCCATGGCCTGGGCGGCGAGGCGGGCGGCGACGGCGCCCTCTCCCAACGCCGCGGCGATGAGCGCGAGCTCCGCCATGGCCCCGGCGCGTCGATCCGCGCTGGCCTCTGGGGTGAGCAGGGCTTGTTCGCCCGATCGTTTGGCCTGGGCCTGCTCCCCCAGCGCACGAAGGCAACGGGCGCGCTCTAAATGCGCCTCGGCCTGCTCATCGGCGCTCGGCGTGAGGCCCCGGGCCTTGAGCGCCTTGGCGCGGGACTCCAACAGCGCGGCGGCGCCGCGAGGATCCCCCCGGCGGCGGCGGGCCCGCGCGGCGAGGAGCAAGGTGGCGCTGGGGTCGTCTCCGGCGAGCTCTGTGTAATGGGCGATCCGCTCAAACGATCCGCCCAAGCCGCCCAAGGCCTCGGCGACGGCGCGATGGGCCTGGGCCTTGAGCCCGGCGCGCTCGGCGACCAGCGCCGCGGCGTCAAGGGCCGTGGTCGAGGTGAAGCGCCAGCCCCCGGGCATGTCCTCCCAGATCCCCAGGCGGCAGAGGCGGGTGGTCAACGCGGGGCTGGGCGTAGCGCCCAGGCGAGCGCAGGCGGCGCTCCACAGCGCCTCGGGCACCTCTCGGCCCAAGGCGGCGGCCACGGCGAAGGCGGCGCGGACCTCGGCGGGCTCCAACAGCGCGCGGAGGCGGCCAAGGATCAGCTCCAGCGGGCGCTCTGGGGCCTGCGCGGGCGGCGGGGCCGTCCAGGCGAGGCCCGGCTCGGCGGCGGACAAGGCGCCGTCCTCGATCCATGACCGGGTGGCCTCCATGGCGAGGCTGGGCAGGACGAAGCCGCCGATGAGGGGATCACAGCGGGACTCTTCGACGCCGAGCAGCAGGTGGCGACCCAAGGCGCGGCCTGTCTCGGGGCTCAGCGGCCCCACCCGCAGGCGGCTCACCCGGGCCTTGCCCGTGAGCGCCTTGAGCGCCGTGGCCCCAGGCGAGCGCCCAACGAGCTCGTCGTCGCGGGCGGTGAGCACCAGCAGCAGCGCGCCGCTCTCTCGTAAGGCGGCGCGGGCGAAGGCCGCGGCTTCAGGGTGGCGCGGCGCGTCGTCGATCCAGATCACCTGGGGACCGGCGCTGAGCAGGTGGCGTAACCAGCCCAGGAGCGCCACGGGGGCGCCTTCAGCGGTGCGCAGCGCGGCGCGCGGCGGCGCGTCGGGGGTGATCCACCCGGCCAAGGCGGCGGCGAGGGTGGGATCCTGCTCACCGCCGCTGAGGGCGAGGGCGGCGCCGATGAGCGCCTCGGCGTCTTCACCTTGGGCGCCATGGGCCTGGGCCCACGCGCTGACGAGGCTGACGAGGCCCCGGGCGGGGTCGGCCACACCGGAGATCGCCCCCGCCGCGCCGAGCTCTTCAGCGCGCTCCCCCACCCAACGACCCAAGCGGCTGAGCCCTACCCCGGCGGGGCCGTGCAGCACGACCACCCGCGGGCGACCCTCGACGAGGGCCTGCTCAAGCTCGGTCCACAACGCGCGGCGCTCGGCGTCTCGACCGAAGAGGCTCACCGGGCGCAGGTTGTTGGCCTCGATCGCCGCCGATCGCAGCGGCGCGGCGCTGCCTCGGGCGCGGGTGACGGCGTCTACGGCCTCTTCAGCGGAGCGCAGCACGTCGTCGGACACCCACAGCTCCCCGGCGGGGGGCCGCGGGCTCAGGCACACAAACGACGGCGCGTCGTTGAGCCACCACGCCGGGGCGCGCGCCCAGCCTTCCCCTTCTGCGGAGTGAAGCTCCAACGACGCGAGCTCCTCGTCCCCCACCGGCGGCCCCAGCCTGAGCAGGGCCTCCGTGGCCTCCGCGGCTGATGCAAACCGCGCGCCGCGCTCCTTCTCCAAGAGCCGCCCCAGCCAGTCGCCCAGGGCCGTGGGCACGGCGAGGCGAGGCCGCAGCGCGGGCAGCGCGCCCTTGAGGTGGCCCTGGCGGATGCCGTAGACGCTGGACCCTCGAAACGGCAGCACCCCGGTGACACACTCCCAGGCCACGACGCCCAGAGAGTAGAGGTCGGTCTCGGGGCCAAGCTCACGCCAGCGCCCGTTGAACTGCTCTGGGGCGAGGTACGCCGGGGCCCCGGCCACACGCGCGCGGGCGGGGGCGCGGGCGAGGTCCAGAGGGCTGGCGAGGCCCAAGTCAGCGAGCTTGGGGCCAGGCCGCGCGTCGCGGGGCGCGCCCCAGAGCACGTTCGCGGGCTTGATGTTGCGATGCAGCATCTTGCGCGCGTGCAGGTGCGCCAAGGCGTCGAGCACCCCCAGCAGCAGGCCGCGAAGGTCTTCCCAGCCCAGGCGGGCGGCGTAGGTCTGGAGGCTTCCCGCGGTGACCAGCTCCATCGCCACATACGGCGCGCCCTCGGGCAGCCCGTTGCGTGTGGCCTGGGCGAGCTCGGCGTCGACCAGCCCCCAGCCGAAGAGCTGCACCACCCCGGGGTGATCCACCCGCGCCGTCCGGCAAAGCTCGGCCTGGAGCGCGTCGAGCACCTCGGGCTCACGATACCGAGGGTGGGTGAGCACCTTCACCGCCACCGGCAGGCGCCCCAAGGCGTCTACGGCCTGCCACACCTCCCCCACGCCGCCACGCCCAATCAAGGACTGGAGCTTCAGGGCGCCGAGGGGGAGCGACGATTCGGACATACGGACCTAAGCTAACTCACGGCCCGTCGCGCGGCGGCCCTCACACAGATCCGGTCAGGGCGGCGTAAGCGCGGCTGGGCCCTCGTTCAGCGCAAAGACGATCTCCTGCGCATACCAGCCATAGACCTCTGGCGCAGGATGAACCTCCCTTCCCGCCGATCCGAAGGGCTCCCCGACCACGCCATAACGACTGTGCAGGTCGATCACCGGCCAGGGCAGCTCGGGGCCTCCGGCGGGGGGGATGAGGCCCCACACCCGCGCCTCCCCCGCTTGGCGAAGAAGCGATACCGCCGCCTCCTCGTCCATCCGAGACGCCCGGGTGATGAGGGGCCCCGACGGGTCCAGGCGCCCTCGGCCCACGAGCAGGCGGTTCACCCCGATCACCCCCACCCGCAGCCCCGCCCAAGACCGCCAGATCGGGCTCCACAAAGCCCCCGCCTCGGGCGCGCCCCAGATCCACTCCGCCCACAGACTCGGGCTCTGCCGCAGCCGCGCCAGGGGGTCGTCGCCGAGCTGCAGAAAGCGCCGCCCCTCGTTGTAGACCTCGACGATCACCACGTCCGGGCGAATCAGCGGGATCAGCTCCTGGGCCCAGGCCACCTTCTGACGGGTCATGTAGCCGTTGACCCCGGCGTTAAAGACCTGGGCGTGTTGGCCCTGGGCGATGAGCTGGGCCTCGAGCTGGGCGGGCCAGGTCTCGTCATCACTCACCGTGGCGCCAAAGGTCGTCGAGCCGCCGAGGCAGAGCACCCGCAGCGCGCCCTCGTCCACGGCCCGATCCGCCCCCCGCAGCCCCAGAGCGCTGGTGGTCACCGCACGATCCGGCCCGCCGTCAGGGCGCGGCAGCGACAACGAGAGCCCCGGGCGTAGACCATAGAGCCGCTCGGCGTCGGCGACGGGGGTGTGCAGCTCGGGGTCGCTCACCTGCAACGGCACCAGCGGCGTGAGCAGCCGCGCCTCCACCCCAAAGGCCCGCACGCCGCCCTCGACGAGCAGCGCGCCCACCATCAGCCCACCGAGGAGCCCAAGTCGCCGGGACGAAGACATGCCCCAGGGTAACCGCCGCGCGCCACAAGCTCCTGCGCCGCGCCCCCAGATCGGGCACACTGCTCGGTGATGATCCCCCTCCTGCTCACCCTCACGATCGCCTGCGCGCCGACCTCGCTCACGCCGTCAGAGGTTTGGCCAGAGTCCGGCTGTGTCGCCGCGCCGCCGAGCCTCGACGACCCCGCCCGGCGTGCGCGCCGCGAGGAGCTCCGGATCACCCTGCCCGACGGCGTCACCCTGGCCGCCGAGCTCCTCCGCCCCCCCGGCGACGGCTGCTGGCCCGGCCTCCTGCTCATCCCGCCCGGCTTTGAGGCGGGCCTGCCCCTTGTGGACTCCGACGCCGCGGAGCTGCTCGCGCGCTCGGGCCTCGTCGTCTTGACCTACGACCCCCGCGGCCGCGGCCTCAGCGAGGGTGTCGAGGACCACAACGGCCCCGTCCACCAAGACGACCTCGCGCAGTTGATGCGCACCTTGGCCAGCCAGCCCGAGGTGGACCCAGACCAGGTCGTCGCCCGCAGCCGCTCGTTCGGCGTCGCGACCTTGGCCGGGGCCCTGGCGCGCCACGCGGACCTGCGCCCGATGGCGGTGATGGACATCGAGGGCCCGGCGCTCCTGCCCGATGATCTTGAGCACGCCCCCGCCCGCAACCAAGAGACCTTGACCGCCCTGGCCACAGACGAGCAGTGGTGGGAGGACCGCAGCGCGGCCAAACACATCGGCGCGTACGCCGGCCACTACCGCCGGGTGCAGGCCGCGGACGATCACGTCATGGGCGCCTGGCTGGGCCACGCGGCGGAGATGCTCAGCGCGGCGGCGGCGGGCGAGGCGGCGTGGGTTGATCAGAACGGCGTGGAGAGCGAGGCCTGGACTGAAGAAGAGGTCGAGGCGCTCAGCCTGGGCGGTCGGGTGAAGGCCGACGATCCTCGTGCGCTCGAGCTGCTGATCGACCTCTACGCTCCCGCCATCGCCCCCTGAGCGCGCCGCGCGCCACGCCGCGATCTCCATTCGCGCCACGGCACGCGCTCCACACAAGACCCCACGCGCGCTCAGAACCTCAGAAAATCACGGCCCCATCGCGCCGTTCTTGAGCTTTTTTGCGTGGCCCCGGACAGTCTTGGCCTTCACCACACAAGAGATTTCATAGGCGGGTTGACCATTCCAGGTGAATCGGACTATAAGGGTGAGGATCCGCCAAGGCGCAGAGCGTGCCCGGCGGATCACCAACGTGTGTGAGAGTTCGAGTTCCACCAGGACGGATTCAAGGCGGAGTCAAGATGGACCAGGTACGCCAGCAGCTCGCTCGTCGCATTCGCACCCTTCGCAAAGACGCAGGGCTCACCCAGGCTGAGCTGGGAGCCCGCGCGGAAGGGATCAAGACGAGCGAGATCAGTCGTTTTGAGCTCGCGCATCGCACCCCCAGCCTGGAGACGCTCGCGCGTCTCGCCGAGGGCTTGGGTGTGTCGCTGCCGCAGCTTGTCACCTTTGATGAGAACAACCGGCCGGGTCGCCCCGAGCTGGCTCGCATCAACAGGCTCCTCGCGGATCAGCCCGACGAGGTCCTTCGCGCGGCGTTGACGGTCCTGGAGACCCTCATCGCGGTGCGTCGTATCCCCGAGTCCCCCTCGGCTGACAACGACTGATTCCTGCGGTCACCTCCCCCACGGCCCACCCGGGTCGTGGGGGAGAGGATCCGCGCACTCGCAGGGTTGATTTCGCTCCTCCGCCGTTGACACGACAAGGCTCGTGCTTGGCGGGTGCGCGTGTTCGCCTGCGCTCGCCCGCTGTACGGGATACACGGTGGCCCTATGGAAAGAGCCATCCCTGCCCCGACCGGCTTTCGCGCCGTGCCCCGCACCGGCGTCATCTACGTCATGACCGAGGCCGCGCGCCTTGGATACCATCACGGTCATCCTGACTGGGCGAATCTCGGCCAAGGTGCGCCTGAGACGGGCCCGCTGGAGGGCAGCCCGCCGCGGCTGGAGTCGTTCCAGTTCGACGATCTCCAGCACGAGTACGCCCCCGTCGATGGCCTGCCCGAGCTTCGGGACGCCGTGGCGTCGCTCTACAACCAGCGCTATCGCCAGGGCAAAAAGAGCCAGTACACCCGCGAGAACGTGGCGATCAGCGCCGGGGGTCGCGTGGCGCTCACCCGCCTCGTCTCCACCTTGGGCCGGGTGAACGTGGGGCACTTTTTGCCCGACTACACGGCCTATGAGGAGCTCCTCGGCAGCTTCAACACCTTCGTCCCCATCCCCGTGCTGCTCGACCCCGACCGCCAATACAGCTTCACGGCGTCCCAGCTCCGCGACGAGGTGCTCGGGCGCGGGCTCAGCGCGGCGATCCTCTCCAACCCCTGCAACCCCACGGGCAAGCTCCTCCACGGCCCGGCCTTAGAGGCCTGGGTGCAGGTGGCGCGAGAGCTCGACTGCGCGCTCATCCTCGATGAGTTCTACAGCCACTACACCTACAGCGGCGGCCAGCTCACCACCTCGGCGGCGGCGCACGTCGATGACGTGGACCGTGACCCCATCGTGATCCTCGACGGCCTCACCAAAAACTGGCGTTACCCCGGCTGGCGTGTGGCGTGGACGGTGGGCCCCCGGGCGGTGATCGAGGCCGTGGCCTCCGCGGGGAGCTTCCTCGACGGCGGCTGCCCCCACCCCATCCAGCGGGCGGCGATGCCGCTGTTGAGCCGCGACGTGGCCGACGCCGAGGCCCGGGCGGTGCAGCGCGCCTTCCGCGCCAAACGCCAGCGCATGTTGGAGGGCTTGGAGGAGCTCGGCATCCAGGTGAACCTGCCTCCCCAGGGCGGGTTTTATTGTTGGGGCAACCTCAGCCGCCTGCCCGCCCCGCTGAACACCGGCATGGGCCTGTTCCGCGCGGCCCTGAACGAGCAGGTGATCGTGGTGCCCGGCGAGTTCTTCGACGTGAACCCCGCGCGCCGCCGCCCCGACCGCCCCGGGCGGTTTTTGCAGTACGCCCGCTTCTCCTTTGGGCCCAACCTGGAGTCTGTGGAGCGTGGCCTCGCCGGGCTGGGGCGGCTGATTCGCGGGTGAGCGCGGCCTGAGCCCGTGCGGGTCCAGAGTGGGGCGCCTCACCGGGCACATCACACCGTGTGATCCCCAGAGTGGGGCGCCTCACTGGGCACATCACACCGTGTGATCCCCAGAGTGGGGCGCCTCACTGGGCACATCACACGCTGTGATCCCCAGAGTGGGGCGCCTCACTGGGCACATCACACCGTGTGATCCCCAGAGTGGGGCGCCCCTCCGCGCACCTCACACTCTGTGATCCCCAGAGTGGGGCGCCTCACCGGGCACATCACACGCTGTGATCCCCACGGTGGGGCGACGGGGCGCGCCCAGAGCGGCGGCGCGCCGGTTAAGAGCCCGGGGCACCCACGGCGGAGCCCCACGATGGCCAACTTCAACGCGCACCTCACCGGCGGCGCCATCGCCGGGATCACCGCCGCCGGAGGCGCTTTGGCCATGGGCTGGGTGAAGCCGCTGCCCGCGCTCGCCGTGGCGGCGGTCGGCTTCGTGGCGGCCTTGGCGCCGGACGTGGACCACGATCACGGTCGCCCCATCCGCTACGTCTTCGGCCTCGCCACCCTGCTCTTGCCCAGCGCGACGCTGTACCGCGTGGCCCCGCTCACCGAGACGACACAGCTCGCCGTGGGGAGCTGGGTGATCATGGCCTTGGCCGTGGCGTTCCCGATTCGGTGGGTGTTCACCAAGATGACGGTTCATCGCGGCATCTTTCACAGCGTCCCCGCGACGCTGATCTTCGGCTGCCTGATGTTCCTCGTCGCCGCCCGGCGGGAGGCGGCCTTGGGGATGCAGCTCGCCGTGGGTGTGGCCGGGGCGCTGGGGTACTTCGCCCACCTGCTCCTCGATGAGCTGTGGGCCGTGGACTTCAACGGGCGAAAGGTGCGGGTGAAGAAGAGCTTCGGCACGGCGATCCAGCTCTGGGGCGTGTCCGCGCCAAGCTCGCTCCTCGCCTATGGCCTGCTCCTCGCCCTGGCGCCCCTGGTCTACCAGAACCTCAAGGACGGGGAGCTCACCGAGCAGACCTATGACCGCTGGGTGCTCCGCGATCAGGCCCCTGAGTCCATGCGGCCGATCACCCGCACCCTGCGCCGCAAGATCCACCGCCTGCCCGACAACGTGAAGGGCGCGCCCCAGGCCCCCAAGAAGGTCGGCCCTGGGCGCTGAAGGGCTCAGCCCGCGGGGAGGCGGCTGAGCAGGGCGATGACGCTGTCTTCTACGGGGCCCTCGCCGTCGAGGATGACGTTGGCGTAGGCCCGGCTGGGGCGGATGAAGCGGCGATAGCCCTCACGCACGTCGCGCATGTAGCGGGTGAGCACCTGCTCGATGTTCCAGCCGCGCTCGATGACGTCCCGGCGCAGGCGGCGGGCGAGGCGCAGGTCGGACTCGGCCTCCACAAAGACCATCAGGTCGGCCTGGGCCCGCACCGCCGGGTCACCCAGCACAAACAGGCCCTCGATGAGGATCACCGGCCGCGGGGAGACCGTCTCGACCTCGGGCAGACGCCGGTGAATCGGGAAGTGGTAGATCGGCAGGGTGACGGGCTGGTGCTCGCGCAGGGCCCGGAGGTGCTCCACGAGGAGCGCGGTGTCCAAGGCCCCGGGCTCGTCGTAGTTGTGGTCCAGGGGGTCGGCCACGTCGCGGTAGTAGCGGTCGTGGCTCACCAAGAGCGCGCGGTCGCCGAGGCGGGCGGCGAGGGCCTGGGCGATGGTTGTTTTGCCGGACGCGGTGCCGCCGCTGATCACGACGACGAACGGGCGAGGGCTCACGGACGGGTCTCCTTCGGGGCCTCAGTGGGCTTGGGGGCGCTGGCGTCGCCGACCTGCACCATCGCCGAGAGGCGCGCGCCGGGCATCACCTCCAGCGACGTGGCGTAGACCGCGCCGATCACCCGGCCCGTGGCCTCGATGATCAGCCGCCGCCGGGCGCGCACGCTGCCGTCGATGGTGCCCGCGAGGCGCACAAACGCGGCGTCTACGTCACCCTCCACACGACCGCCCTCGCCGATCTCTAAGGTGTCGTCGGTGGTGAGCTTGCCCTTGAAGGTGCCGTCGAGGCGCACGCGGCCCTCAAAGGTCAGCTCTCCTTCGTAGGTGGCGCCGCGCCCCAAGAGCCCGCTGAGCGGGCGCTCATCGGCGGACACTACTCCGGCCCACGGATCGAGCGGATGAGGCGCTCTAGATCCTCGGTGGTGTAGTAGTCGATGACGATGCGCCCACCGGCGCCGCGGGCCTTGGGCTGGATCGCCACGGCCGTGTTGAGGTGGCGCGTGAGCAGGTCGGTGGCGTAACGCAGGGAGGGATCGGGGCCCTGGGGGCGCGGCGAGGGGCGCGCGGGGCCTTTGCCGCGGGCCTTCACCAGCGCCTCGGTGGCGCGCACGGAGAGGTCCCGGGCGAGGATCTGGGAGACGATCTCGCGGATGGCGGCCTCGTCCTCCAGAGGCAAGAGCGCCCGGGCGTGACCGGCGCTCAGCCGACCCTCTTGCACCAGGCGGAGCACCCCTTCAGGCAGGCGCAGCATACGCAGGGCGTTGGCCACGGTGGCGCGGTCTTTGCCCACCCGGCGCGCGATGTCTTCTTGGGACAGCGCGAACTCTTTGTTGAGGCGCTGGTAACCCCGGGCGGCCTCGACGGCGTTGAGGTCTTCACGCTGGAGGTTCTCGACCAGGGCCAGCTCAAGCTGATCGACGGGGGCGAGCTCGTCGCGCAGCACGACGGGCACCTCGCTGAGCCCGGCGAGCCCGGCGGCGCGCCAGCGGCGCTCCCCGGCGATGAGCGCGTAGCCGCCGCCGGCCAAGGGCCGCACCACCAGCGGCATCAGCACGCCGTGGACCTTGATCGACTCGGCGAGCTCCTTGAGCGCGCCCTCGTCAAAGTGCGCGCGGGGCTGCTCGGGGTTGGGGCGGATGGTGTCCAGCGGCACCTTCTGGGGGCCGGAGACACGAGGCGCCGCGGAGGACACCGCCGGGGCGGGCGCGTCCATCACGTCGTCGGGGATCAGCGCGGCGAAGCCGCGACCAAGGGCGCCACGGCGCGGAGTGTTCTGGCTCATACGCACCACGATAAAGGCGCCGCCTTGACCGCGCAAGCGCAGGAGGCACCAAGGATCCTTGGGTGGGCCTTACGGGGTCGCGGGCGGCGGTGTGTTGGGGTCGGCCTCTTGGGCGCCCTCGGGCTCGGGGCTGCCGACGGCGGGGGGCGCGGACACCGGCGTGCTCGTCTTCATCGGGCCGGGCTCGGTGGGCAGGCGCACCACACGGAGCTTCACCTTGGCGTCGGGGCCGCGGCCGATGAGGTTGCCGCCGTTCTGAATCTGCAGGGCCCCCGTGGCGGTGACCTCACACTCCAGGCGCTGTTCTTTGCCGGGCTCGGTCTTGCAGTCGGTGCCGGCGATGCTCATGGAGATGGGCTGATCGGCGCCCGCGGTGACGCGGTACTTGCCGGGCTCAAGGGGGATGCCGTGGGGCGCGCTGGTGGTGACGAGCAGGTCGGCGCGGGCGGCGACCTCCTCGCCGATCTCGATGGGCACCGTGGCCACAGTCTTGCCCGCGGCGAACCGAAGCTCGGCGAGGCCGGGGTGGTGCAGCTCCACGCGGCCACCTTCACCGAGCTTCACCACGCCCTCGTCTGAAGAGCTGATCGCGACGGGCACGCCCTCCATGACCTTGGAGTTGTTGTCGATGACCTCGGTCTTGACGGCGTTGAGCGAGCGGCCGCGCAGGCTGCCGTCGGGGCCGCGGGTGAGCACGGCCTTGATCTGGTTGGGCCGGGTGCGGACCTCTTTGACCAGAAAACACTGCACCGCCAGCTCACGCTTGAGCTCACCCAAGGCGAGGGTGATCTTGGCGGTGCCGTTCTGGTCACACTGCAGGCGGCCGTCGGTGCCGACCTTCACGATCTCTGGCGCGGAGCTGGAGACCGGGAGCGCCTTGGCGCCCTCGATGACCTTGCCTTCAGCGTCGAGGCCCGGGGCGTCGACGCTGAACGGGGAGACCTCCCAGATGACCAGCTCGGCGTCGCCGCCGATGGTGGTGGGCGTTGAGCCACAGGCAGCCAGGAACCACAGCAGAAGCGACATCGTGAACCTCCTCACCCCCGCTGATTAATCTCCAGCGCCCTTCGGGGCCACCTCCGCGGGGGCATGGGGCGCCGAATGCAAGGATCGCCGCGTCGGCCTCGGCGATCCTGACGATCAAGGGGTATGATCCCGCGCTGTGCCTCCTGAGAACCAGCGGATCACCCTTGGCCCCTTCACCCTGTTCCACCCCCTCGCGGCGGGCGGCATGGGCGAGGTGTGGCGCGGCGAACACCGGGCCACGCGGCTGCCCGTCGCGGTGAAGGTGCTCACCGCGGAGTCCGCCCGCGCCCCGGCGGTGCGCCACGCCCTGCGCCAAGAGGCCCGGGCGACCGCCTCTTTGAGCCACCCTCACGTCGGCCTGCTCCTCGACTATGGCGACGTGGACGACGCGGCCTCGGCGCGCTCCGACGGCCGCCTGCTCGCCGGGAGCCCCTACCTCGTCTTGGAGCTGGCGACGGGGGGCACGCTGCAGAGCTGGGTGGGCCGCCCGCCGAGCTGGAGCGTGCTGCGCGCCGCGATCCTGTGTGTGCTCGACGCCTTGGCCCACGCCCACGGGCGAGGGATGCTGCACCGCGACGTAAAACCGTCGAACGTGCTGTGGTGCAGCATGAACGACCAGCGCCCCGGGCTCAAGCTGATGGACTTCGGGGTGTCGTTGCCGATCGGGGCCTTGGACGGCGTCGCGGCCTTGGCCCAGGGCACCCCCGGCTACATGGCCCCCGAGCAGCGCCTCGGCGACCCCAGCGATCAGGGCCCCTGGACCGACCTCTACGGCCTCGGGGCGATGGTCTGGGCGATCGTGCAGGGCGCCCCGCCGCCTGAAGGGGGCGCCGGGACCTGGCTGCCGCCGCTGGTGAGCGCGCCGCGGGGCCTCGGGGAGTGGCTGTGCGCGCTCTTGGAGCCCGACCCCCGCCGCCGGGTGCGTCGCGCGGCGGACGCGGCGTGGGCGCTGATGCGCCTGGGCGAGGCCAGCGGCGGCCTCGACGTCCACGACCTGCAGGACGAGCCCCGGGACGAGCCGATCACCGCCCAGATGTGGCTCGACACCGACCCTGAGGACCGCGAGACCCTCGACCTCTTGGGCGGCGACACCCACGGCGGCGACACCTTCGGCGGCGACACCTGGGGCGACACCTTCGGCGGCGGCGACACCTACAACCCCGACGCCAGCACACACAGCGGCGCGCTTCACGCCGACGCCCCCACCGCACGGTTTGACGTGCCCCGCGTCGTCGAGCCCGGCGGCGGCCTCGCCTTGGGCCCCCAGGCCGTGCCGCCGCCCCCCGAGCGCTGGCAGCGCCCGAGCGTGCCCGCGCTCAACCAAGGCCTCACCGACGCCGGTCTGCGCCTGTTCGGCCAGCGCCGCCCGCGCCTCATCGGCCGCGACGCGCTGATGGACCCCCTCTGGGGCGCCTTACGAGAGGTCTTCGCCCGCCGCGCCACCCGGGTGATCGCCCTGCGTGGCCCCGCGGGCGCCGGGCTCAGCGCCGTGGCCCGGGCCTTCGCCGAGCGCGCCCACGAGGTCGGCGCCGCCGAGGTGATCTCCGTCACCGCCACCCCCGAGCGCTCTCCCTCCGACGGCCTGCCTTCAGCCCTGCGCCGGGCCTTACGCCTGCCGCATGTCGCCGGGGCGGCGCTCAGCGTCACGATCCGCCGCCGCCTGCCAGAGCTGCCCGAGGCCACCCGCGAGGCCATCGCCGAGGCGATCTTGCCCTCTGGCCAAGGCCCCGCCGCCTCCTCTGGCGGCCCCGCCCGCGCCGCCTTGGCCGCGCTCAGCGGCGATCGTGTGGCCTTGGTCACCGTCGAGGACGCCCCCTACGACCCCGGCCTGCTCACGCTTCTGTGTGACCTCGTCGCCCGGGAGCCCAGCGCCAGCGCGCCGCTCCTGTTTGTGCTCGTCGTGCCTGACGAGGCCCTGGAGCTTCGCCCCGAGGCGAAGGCGCCATTAGAAGCCTTACTCACCCGCCCCGACAGCTTGACCCTGCGTGTGGACCCGCTGCCCCCCGAGCTCAGCGGCGCCTTGGCGCAGTCCTTGCTCACCCTGCACCCCAGCGCCGCCCAGCTCGCCGCCCGACAGAGCCAAGGCAGCCCCCGCCTGATGACCCAGCTCATCGAGTCTTGGCTGCAGGCCGACGCCCTCGTGCCTTCGCCCCAAGGCTGGGCCTTACGCCCCGACGCCCCGAGCGCGCCGCCGGACACCCTCTGGGCCGCGCGGGCCTCACGCCTCTGGGAGAGCCTTGACCCAACCGCCCGACGCGGCGTGGCCCTGGGCGCCACGGTGGGCATGCACCTGGAGCTGGAGGACTGGCAGCGGGCCCTGCGGGTGTTGACCGGAGATCCCCGCGCCTTGGCCACGCCCTTGGCGGACGCGCTCATCGAGTCCCGTCTCGCCCGCGCGGTGCCCGGCGGGCTGGTCTTCGCCCACTTCGCCGCCCGAGACGCCCTGCTCATCCGCGCCGAGGACTCAGCGCAGGCGCGCCACGCCGCCATCGCCGAGGCCCTGGCCGAGAACCAAGAGAGCCCCCGCCGTGTGGAGTGGCTGGGGCGCCACCTCGCCGCCGCCGGGCGCCTGAACGAGGCCATCGACGCCTTGTTACGCGCCGCCGAGCAGATGAGCGCCCAGCGCGAGGCGACGGCCTGCTTCGCGCTCATGCAAGAGGCCGAGGCCTGCATGCGCGCCGCGGAGCTCCCGCCCCTGGACCCCCGCTGGGGTGAGCTGGGGTTGATGCGGGTGGTGTACGAAGAACGAACCCGCGACCCCGAGGCCGGGGCCAAGCTGGCGGCTCTGGAGGCCCAGGTCAACGCCGCCATCGCCGCCGGCGGCGGTCCACGCTGGCACACCCTTCGTCTTGAGACCTGGAAGGCGCGCTGCGTGAGCCTCACCCGCAAGGGCGCCATCCACGAGGCGCTCACCCTCGCCGCGCGAATGGCCGACGAGAGCGACACCCTCGACGACCCCAAAGCCCGCTTCTTTGGTCGATTCACCTACGCCTGCGCCCTGGGCCGTTTGGGGCGCGTCGATGAGGCGCTCCCGCTGCTGGAGGAGCTGATTCAGCACAGTCAAGAGCACGGCCTGCCCTTCGAGCGAGGCCTCACCCTCTTTGAGCGCGTGAGCACCTCATACAGACGAGGGCAGCTCGACGACGCCGAACGAGACGCCATCGACGCCGCCGAGCTGTTTGTGTCGCTTGGCGCGCGCTGGCACGTCGCGTCGATGATCAACATCCAGGGGGTCTGCGCCCTCGATCGGGGTGAGCTGTCCCGCGCCGAGACCTTGCTCCGCCAGGCCCTCGACCGCTTTGAGGCCTTGGGCGCCGCCGACGCCACCCTCGCCGCGGTGAACCTCGGCCTGCTCACCCTCAAGCAGGGCCGCCCCGAGGACGCCCTGCACATCCTCACCCCCGCCGTGCGCCGCCTGCACGCCCAAGGTGACCACCTGCATGAGCTAGAGGTGCGCCTGCACCTGCTCGACGCCTACGCCCGGCTCGGTCGCTGGACCGGGTGGGACGAGGAGCTCAACGCCCTGAGCGCGCACGCCGCGGCGCTCCCCGCCTCGCGGGCAGACCTCCTCCGGCTCTTGGAGGAGGCCGCAGACGCCGCCCAAGACGCGGGCTGGACCCAAGGCGCCGCCCGAGCCCGCGCCCTCGTCCAGTCCATCGGCGCTCGGGCGAGCGCCCCAGCGCCCGCGACTACTGGTTGATCATCTTCCGGATGTTGCCGTACTCACGCACCTTCTGCAGCGACAGCTCGCCGCGGAAGGCCATCTCGGCGGCGATGCCCGTCATGCGCACCAGGTTGGCGCCCTGGGCGAACTCCAACAGCAGATCCGGGTGTTTACGCCAGAAGTCCGACTTGTAGATCTTCCAGATGAAGTCGCGGGAGATGAACTGCTTGTTCACCAACATGTACAGCGCGAGGTAAAACTTGTCCTCGTTGCTGCGCTGCCAGTCCACGCTCACGCGGAACTGCCGGAACGACTTCGTGGCGAAGCCCTCGACGTCGGACTCTGTGGCGTATCCCGCGGTCAACATCTTCTCGGTCACCGAGCTCTTGGGGTAGAGCGTGAGCGAGTACAGATAGATCTTGTACGGCGACTTTAAGTCCATGAGGAGCTGAAAGAGCGCGTCTTTGTCTGAGGTGTAGGCCAGGGGGTTGTCGATGATGACGTCGTACTTGACGTCGAGGCCCAGCTCCAGGTTCATCTCGTCAAACGCGAGGATCTGGGCGACCGTAGAGGTGCGGTCGTAGACCTCTTTCTGTTCGCGGTCAGAGCCGGCCTCGATGCCCATCTGTACGCCACGCAGCCCGGCGTCTTTGAGCAGGCGCAGGTTCTCGATGCGGGCCACGTCTGGGGTCATCATACAGTCCCAGGGGAGGTCACCGAACTCGGCTTTGTATTTCTCGGCGAACTCTTGCAGCCACTTCTTGGGGAAGACGAAGGTGTCGTCGTCAAACTTGACCCAGGCCATGTTCGGCATTTTTTGCCGGGCCAGGCGAAGCTCGGCCATGACGTTATCGACGCTGCGGCGGCGGTGGTAGTTGCCTTTGCCCTCGGGGAAGATCGCGCGCAGAGAGCTGTTGTAGCAGTACGCGCACTTGTAGGGGCAGCCGCGGCTGGCGAAGATGCGGTACTCGCGGTGATGAACGAGGGGGTCGCCGCGGGTGAGCATGTTGTTGTCGATCAAGAACTTGTCGTCGCCGCCGAACTCGCGGAAGGTGAGGTCGTCGAGGCTGGTGACGAGCTCCTTCACGGCGTTGCGGTGGATCGTGCCGTTGGGCTCACGCACCCACATGTTGGAGATGTCGTTGATCGAGCGGCCGTCCTCTAGGCGGTTCACGAGCTCCAACAGCGGGTACTCGCCTTCACCCACACAGACGATGTCGGTGTGATGAATACAGTGCTCAGGGGTGAGCGTGGGGTGCAGACCGCCCCAGATCACGAGCACCTTGTCGCCCAGACGCTCCTTGATCCGTTTGGTGACCTCAATACCAACCCGGTAATACGGCGAGCCGAAGCTCAAGCCGACGAGGTGGTAGCCCTCACGCTCGATGAGGTCAACGAGCAGACCGTACTCGTCTTCAGTGGGCCACTCCACGCGGTTGTGCCGCCAGTCCTTGAAGAACATCAGGTCGGCGCGGTACCCCCCTCGTTGCTTGAGCATCGAGGTGAGGTGACGGACGCCGCTGTTCTCGATGCCGTAGAGGCCGACCATCAGGCA
>JADKFE010000053.1 GCA_016717595.1 Deltaproteobacteria bacterium
CGACAAACACCTCTACAACTACCTCGTCGTCCTCGCCTTCATCCTCAACCACCTCAACCCCAAGAGCACCTGGCGCGCGCGGCTCGTCGCGCTGGTCAGCGAGCGCACCCCCGATCAGCTCAAGCGGATGGCCTTCCCCGCCGACTGGCACCAGCGGAACGTCTGGGTCAACCCTCCCCGAGAGCCCGCCGCCGTCTCCGGCTTGGAGTCCACGCTCCGCGACGCGCTGCGGCGCCACGCGGCCGCCGAGGGGGTCACCGTCGCCGACGCCCACACGGCTATCCTCCGCGCCGCGCTCCTCCCGGTCACGACGGCGTGACGCGCGGGTGACGCCCCCCGGCCAGCCGGGTTAGCCTGGGGCATGGTCCATCCGCTCCTGCTCGTGTTCACCTTCGCCGCCGCCGCGGCGCCGCCGCCTGTCGCCATTGGCGTCGGGATCGGAGGCGGCGTGCAGGTCGATGATCGGCTCCCCGCGCCCAACGTAGACGTGCTCACCCTGGAGCTTCGGGCGCCGATGGAGTGGGGCTCGGTGGACCTGCAGCTCGACTGGACGCAGCTCTGGCTGAGCCGCGCGATGACCACACGGCCCCGCCTCGGCGTCGGGGTGTACGCCCACCACAGCCTGCCGCTCTCACCGCGCTGGGATCTCGCGCTGATGCCGGGCCTGGATCTGGAGCTTGGCCGCGACGCCCAGCTTGAGGGGGTGCGGGTGCGGTACGTCCCCGCCGGCTCTTTTGGCGTGGGCGGCCGCGTCGGTCTTGACCGCACACGGCGGCGAGATGGCCGGGAGCTGGGCATCTACACCCGCGCCGCCTGGGGCTTTCGTACGGGCGCCGAGGGCGCTGAGGCCTATCGCCGCGCCACCTTAGAGCTGGTGTGGACCTGGGGGAACCCATGACAAACAGACGATTGATCTCGCTCGGGCTCTTGAGCGCCGCGCTGCTTGTCGGCTGCAAAGAGGAGGTCTGCGGCGTCGGCGGCGACTTCACCAGCCCGCCCTTTGACCGCGGGGATGAGGACGAGGACGAGGACGAGAACAACGACTGGCTGTTCTCTCTGGAGCGCATCAACCGCATCGAGCTCACGCTCGGCGACGAGGCCGTGCGCACCTTGTCCAAGGAGCGCACGATCCACGAGGATCGGTTTGAGGTGCCCGGTGAGCTCAGCATCGACGGCGTCAACGTGGGCACGATCGGCGTGCGCCTGCGCGGTCGCCTGGGCTCGTTCCAGCGGTTTGAGGACAAGCCCAAGTTTAACCTCGACCTCAACGAGTACAGTGACCAGCGGCCCTTCGGCCTGGAGCGCCTGGCGCTCTCCAGCGGCGGCATGGACCCGAGCAAGCTCAAGGAGGTGCTCGGCGCGCAGCTCATGGCCCTCGCAGACGTGCCCGCGAGCCGGGCGGGCTTCGCCCAGCTCTTTGTCAACGGCGAAGATTATGGCCTCTACATCACCATCGAGGCCCAAGACGACCGCTGGATGCGCCGGGTATTTGACACAGACGAGGGCAACCTCTACGAAGGCAGCTACTCCTACGCCGTGTGGTGGCCCCGGTTTAACGACTTCGGCGAGGGCCGCGACGAGCGGTTTGAGCTGCAAGAGGGCTATGACGTGGGCCACGCCGACATCGCCGCCGTCTCCGACGCCACCCTGGACTCGTTTGAGGCCGGGCGTGTGACGGAGTCCTTGGCCGAGGTGGTGGACTTCCCGGGGCTACAACGCCAGCTCGCCGCCGACCAGTGGCTCGGCAACCTCGACGGCTACGGCTTCATCGTGAACAACTACCGTGTGTGGTTCCCCCCCGACGGCGGCCCGATGCGCCTCGCCTCGTGGGATCTCGACGGCACCCTGCTCCCCGACGCCCTGAACGGCGAGACCTTGGAGGAGCCCCGGGGCAACCTCGCCGCCATCTGCCGCCTCGACCCGGACTGTGAGCGGGACTGGGCGGACACCGCGCGCAGCGTCGCCGACGCCGTAGACGCCTCGACCCTCGCCGAGACGATGGCCCAGGCCGCGCTGTTCACCGAGGAGGCAGCCTACGCCGACCCCCGTGCCTGTGACGCCGAGGCGATCACGACGGGGCGCGCCGAGGTCACCGAGTGGATTGAGACGGCGAGCGAGACGCTGCGGGAGGCTTGGAAGGGGTGGAGTAGCGCGCAGAGTCCGCGGCGCTCCGCTCACGGGTTCGCGTCACTCGTCGGCACGTCACCCTCGACCTGGCCGCGCAGGATGACGAAGCTGCGGGTGCTCAGGCCTTGGTCGTCGACGGCCTCGATGAGGAAGGAGTTTCGACCGGGGCGAAGCTCGACGAGCACAGCACCTTGGGCGGTCTTGGTGTTGGACGGGGTGTAGCTGAGCTTGTCGCCGTCGGACCAGGTGAGCTGGTGGTGCACGGCGCGGTCGTCCTGCGCCGTCCAGCTCAGGGTGAAGGGGCCCGCCGGGGCGCTCGTGGGCACGTTCTTGGGGCTGATGCGGGGGGCCTCTAAATCGACCACGCGGCCGTCGCGGGGGAGGTCGAAGGACCAGCGCAGAAGCTCGCCGTATCGTTCGTCCTCGACGATGATGTGCAGGGGGAGATCGACGGTGTTGTTGGGGTCGAGGTCGAGGCCCAGATGAACGAGGGCCTGGCGGCCGGGGCCTAAGGAGGGCAGGTACGCCTCGGCCTCGGTCAGCTCGACCCCGGCGAGCTCGGGGTACTCAAAATACACCTTGAGGCCGCTCAGCTCACGGTCGGACTGGTTCTTGAGCACCACTTCAGCGCGCTGGCCGTCGGGGTGCTGGCGCAGGCGTAAAGAGAGGCGCAGGGCCGGGAGCGGGGCGCCTTTGGTCTTGAGCACGGCGCCGCCCGCGTCGGCCGGGGGGCGTAAGTCGGACTCCACACGGAGGCCCACGAGGGACTCTCGGGCGCTCAACGAGTGGGGCAGGCGTGTGGTGATGGTGCCCAGGCTTGTTTGACCGGGGTTGACGCGGCCCACGGGCAGGTAGAGGTCGTCCCAGATGGACTCTGTGCTGGATACCCGCACGGCGACGCGGTGCAGGGGGGTGTCGCCGTTGTTGGTGACGTAGGCCTTGAGCACGAAGGGCTCACCGGCTTTGCCCTCGGCGGCCTCAACCCGCACAGACACCTTGGGGGCCGCGCCGCTCTTGGGGGCGGCGCTCCAGTCGACGTTGTGGATGGCGAGGGTCTGGGCGAGGCGCTGCTCTTCTTCAGCGCGCACCAGCTCACGGACCTCACCCGCCGCCTGGAGCACGTCGTAGCGGCTCGTGCCTTCAGCCCGGGCGAGGATTCGTAGGGCGAGCTGCAGCTCGACGTCGCCGCGGTCGGCGGGCATGGTGCCTTGGGTGCGCCAGCCGGGGCGCTCGTCCACCAGCAGGAGCGGCGAGGGGCCCATGGACTCCTCGACGGGCAAGACGAGGGACACGCCGTCGGCGTCGAGGCGCACGCGGCCCACGGGGAGATCGGCGGGGATGCCCACATCGGCGATGGAGAGGTCGCCGGGCAAGAGGTAGCGGGCGACGGTGAGCTTGAGCCGGGTGTCGTCGTCTAAGGTGTAGAGCTTCTGCACCGTGCCTTTGCCATACGAACGATCGCCGATGAGCACGGCGCGCTCAAGCTCACGCAGGGCCCCGGCGAGGATCTCCGCGCCTGAGGCCGTGCGCCGGTTCTGGAGGATGACGATGGGCGCGTCGGGCTCGGTGTGGTCGTCTACCGCCCACTTCGTCTCCATCAGGCCGCGCACCTTGCCGCCGTCGGGGCCCACGGTGCGCAGGATGTCTCCGGCGGTGAGGAAGGCGTCCGCGGCGGCGGCGGACTGCTCCATGGAGCCGCCGGTGTTGTCGCGCAGGTCGAGCACGATGCCCCGGCCCAAGGCGTTTAAGTTGTCGAGCTCGGTGAGGGCCTCGGAGAGCCAGTAGTCGGTCTGCTGGGAGAAGTGGTCGATGCGGATGTAGCCGAAGCCGCCGTCGAGCACCTTCCAGGTGACGTTGGGGATACGCACCTCGTCGCGCTCGATCAGCAGCGTCAGCTCGACGGTGGCGCCTTCAGGGCCGCCGGGCGGCAAGGGGCGACGCACCCGCAGCTCGACGGAGGAGCCCAAGGGCCCGGTGATGCGTTTGGTGGCGTCCTCGACAGACATGCCCGTGGTGGAGACGCCGTCGATGCGCACGAGCGTGTCTCCGGCGCGTAGGCCCGCGGACTCGGCGGGGTTGCCCCGGAAGACCTCCTCCACAAACAGCTCACCTTGGGGGTTGAGCACGATGCGGGCGCCGACGCCGTAAAACACGCCCTTGAGGCGCTTGTCGAAGGCGTCGAGGCGGTCGCCGTAGAGCACGCGGCTGTGGCGGTCCAAGGCGTCGGTGACGCCCATCGTCACCAAGAGGTCGAGGCGCACGTCGCCGTCGAGATCCGCCGGGGCCTGGGCGATGAGCTGCTGGACGCGGGTGAGGCCCGGGCGCAGGTCGTCCCAGGTGACGACGTTCACGTCACCCAAGGCCGCGCCGCCGCCGACGTGCAGGTGCAGGGCGCCGCCGCCGCCGGAGACCATGAGCCACTCGATCTCCTCCTCAAGCCGCCGCCCCACGGCGTCGAGCACGGCGCTGGCCTCAAGGCTGCCACGATCGAGGTAGAGCGTCTCGATACGATCCAACGCCGCGTCGACGAGATCCGTAGGGGCCTCGGCGACGGACGGGGTGGCGGCGAGCGCGCCCAAGGTGAAGAGGAGGACTGCGCGGCGAACGAGCGAGGACACGGGGCTCTCCGACGTCTCAGCGTAACGTGGAACCGCCGTGGGCGCGCGTTTCCTTGACGTGCGAGGGGACTCTTGGGGTGCTACGCTTGCGGCCATGATCCACGATCGTCTCCGAAACCTGCTCGACGCGCTCATGGCGGGGCAGGTCGATCGCGCCCAGGTGCTCAGCACCCTGCTTCACGACGAGCTGATGGTCGATGGGATGCACCAGGCCACCGTCGACACCCACCGAGAGCTGCGCACCGGCGTGCCCGAGGTGATCTTCGGCTTGGGCAAGACCGCCGAGCAGCTCCTCACGATCATGCAGCGCCTCAACGCCGCCGGGCAGCCCGCCTTGGCGACGCGGGTGGAGGCGGACAAGGCCGGCTGGGTGATGGAGCAGCTCCCCGAGGTGATGTATTACCCCGTCGCCCGGGTGCTCTATCTGCCCACGTCAGAGCCCGTGACCCAAGGCCGGGGCGAGATCCTCGTGATCTGCGCGGGCACCTCAGACCTGCCCGTGGCTGAAGAGGCCGCCGTGGTCGCCGAGCTCCTGGGCAACCGCGTGCGCCGGGTGGTCGATGTCGGCGTCGCTGGGCTGCACCGGGTGCTCGCCCACGCCCATGAGCTGCGCAGCGCCCGGGTGATCATCGTCGTCGCCGGGATGGAGGGTGCGCTGCCGTCCGTCGTCGCCGGGCTCACGGACAAGCCGGTGATCGCCGTGCCCACCTCGGTTGGCTATGGCGCGTCGTTCCAGGGCGTGGCGGCGCTGTTGGGCATGTTGAACTCTTGCGGCTCTGGGGTGAGCGTGGTGAACATCGACAACGGCTTCGGGGCCGCCTTTCAGGCCACCCGCATCAACCGGCTGCCATGACGCTCGCCTGGCTCGACGCACGGGCAGGTCTCGCCGGAGACATGCTCTGCGCGGCGCTTCTTGACGCCAGCGGCGACGCCGAGGCCCTCGCCGCCGAGCTTCACGGCGTGATGGTGAACCTCGGGCTCAGCGGCTTCACGCTGCGGCTCTCCCGGGTGCGCCGCGGCGTGATCTCCGGGCTGCATTTTGACGTGGTCCTTCACAACGACGGCCCCGCGCCGATGCCCGAGGCCGATCCGCGCCACCATGACCACGGGCACGATCACGGCCATGACCACGATCATGGGCACGATCACGGGCATGGCCACGACCACGACTCCAGCCGGGACTGGGCGCAGATCCGGGGGATGATCCTCAGCTCTGCCTTGCCCCAGGCCGTGAAGGACTCCGCCGTCTCCGCCTTCGGGGCCCTGGCCGAGGCCGAGGCCCGGGTGCATGGGGTGCCGGTTGAGCGGGTGAGCTTCCACGAGGTCGGCGCCGTGGACTCGATCATCGACATGGTCGGCGCCTGTTACCTGCTGTGGCGCCTCGGCGTCGAGGCCCTCACCGTGAGCCCTCTGCCGCTGGGCGGCGGCACGGTGCAGACGGCCCATGGTGTGCTCACCGTGCCTGTCCCGGCGACGATCGAGCTTCTGCGCGGCTTCCCGGTGTTTCAAGACGGCCGCCGGGGCGAGCTGGTCACGCCCACAGGCGCGGCCTTGGCCCGGGCCTTGGGCAAGCCGGGGCCGATGCCGTCCATGCGCCCCACGGCGACGGGCTATGGCGCGGGCACCCGCAACCCCGAGGGCTGGAACAACGTCACCCGGCTGATCCTCGGTGAGCCTCTGGGCGCGGACGAGGCGGCGGACGTGCCCGCGGACGAGGTCGAGGTGATCTCGGCCCAGGTGGACGACATGCCCGGCGAGGCGCTCCCGGCGCTGATCAACGCCTTGCTCGCCGCCGGGGCCGCCGACGCCTTCGCCGCGCCGGTGGTGATGAAGAAGGGGCGCCTGGGCCAGCTCATCACGGCGATCTGCGCGCCGGAGCGCGCCGGGGCCGTGGGCGACGCCTTGCTGCGCCACTCCACGAGCTTCGGCCTGCGCCGCCACCGCGCCCAGCGTGAGGTGCTCGACCGCCGCCACGTCAGCGTCTCGACGCCCTTCGGGGCGGTGCGGGTGAAGCTCGGCGCCCGGGGTGGGGAGCTTCTCCAGGCCAAGCCCGAGCACGAGGACTGCGCCCGGCTCGCCCTGGCCGCGGGGGTGCCGCTGGCGCGGGTGGCCGAGGCCGCGCTGCGCGCTTTGCCTGCGGAGGAGCGCCCATGAGCCTCATCGCCACGCCCCACCGCGACCTCGGCGGGATGTTGGAGCAGCTCGGCTTCACCGTGCTGGAGACGAACGACCCCGCCGACGCCGCCGCCCGGGCGGATCTGGTCGTCGTGCCTTGGGTGAACCGCCCGCTCTCGGGCCTGGAGTGGTGCCGCCGGGTGCGTGAGCAGCAGCCCGAGCTGCCGATGCTCGTGGTCACCCGCAGCGACGCCGAGGCCAGCGCCGCGCTGGAGGCCGGGGCCACGGACGTGCTCCGCCTGCCGCTTCACGACGCCGTCACCCGCGCCCGCTGCCGGGCCCTGCTCACGAAGATGAACGAACGCGCCGCGCGCCCCCGCGCCGCCTTCGCCGCCCGGGTGCTCGACGCGTGTCCTGACGCGATCATCACAACTGACGCCACGGGGCTCATCCTCACCTTCAACCGCGCCGCCGAGCTGCTCACCGGGCACCTCGCTGAGGAGATCGTCGGCAACTTAGACCTCGGCGTGCTCTTCGACAGCCCGTCCGAGGCCGCCCGCCTCGATCTCAGCCTACGCGCGGCCACCGACCACGTCCTGCTCAACCAGCCCGTGCGCCTGCGCACCGCCGAGGGCGAGCGGGTGCCGACGATGGTGAGCTTGGCCGCCCTGTTTGGCCCGGGTGGCGCTCGGGACGGCCTCGTGGGCGTGTACCGCGATGATCGTGACAACGACGCCTTGGGCGAGCGCCTGGCCACGGCCACCGCCCAGCTCGTGCAGGCCGAGCGCCGGGGCAGCCGCCTGATGACCGTCGGCGCGGCGGCCTGGGAGCTGAACCAGCCGCTCACCTCAGCGATGGGGCTCTTGGAGCTGCTCATGCTCCGCCCCGAGCTGAGCGCCGACTCCCACGAGCGCCTGGAGCGAGCGTACAATCAGCTAGAGCGCCTCGCCGAGGGCGTGCGCCGCGTCGCCGCCTTGACCGAGGCCCCGGCCAGCCCGGACGCGCCCCTGACCTGAACCCCTGGACTGCAGAGAGGCCCGATGTTCCCCACCCTGCTCATCCCCCTCGCCTTAGACGTCCGTGACGCGGAGCTGCTCGCCGCGGCGGTCACCCTCGTGGGCACCGCCGGGGTCAAGAACGTCCACCTCGTCTACGTTCACGCCATGGACGTCGTCGGGAACCCGCTCTTGGGCGGCATCCCTGTGGAGACCTTCACCCCCGCCGCGCCCGAGGGCCTCGCGGGCCTGGCCGATGAGCTGCGCGAGCGCCTCACCGCCGCCGGGCGCAGCGACGTGTCGGTCCACCGGCACCACATGGCGGGCCGCCCCCATGAGCGCATCACCGCCTTGGCGGGGGAGATCGACGCCGATCTCCTCGTCTTCGGCCGCCTGCGCGCCGGCGACGGTCACGAGGCCTGGGGCGCCCACGCCCAGCTCCTCACCCGCTACGCCCACCGCTCGGTGCTCGTCGTGCCCCACGGCTCGACCTTGTCCTTGAGCGACGTGCGCGTCGGCATCGACTTCTCCCCCCGGTCGCTGGAGGCCTGTAAGGCCGCCTGCCTGCTCGGCCAAGAGGTGAAGGCGATCTACTCCATGAACCCCGATGAGGGCATGACCCACTCCGGCATCACCATCGAGGAGTTCATGGGGCGCCTGCGGGCCAACGCCACCCAGCAGTTCCACGACGAGGTGCTCACCGAGCTGGCCCCCGGCGCGGCGACGCCCACCTTGGTGATGTTGGAGACCGACAACATCGTCGACACCCTGCTCGGCGCGCTCCACGGCGCGGGCCTGGCCGTGGTGGCCTCTCGGGGCATGACGGCGATGGCGTCGATGCTGCTCGGCTCCACCGCGCAAGAGATCGCCGGGCGCGCCGATGCCCCGGTGCTGATCCTGCGCACCAAAGGCGAAGACATGGGCCTGTTCGCGAGCCTCTTGAGCCGCTAGGGCCCAGGTGAACATCGGTCGTGCGTCTCTGCACCCAGAGCGCACACGCCGCGCCGCTTGGTGACGGCCCCGCCCAAGGTGGACCTCTGTGACCGCGCCCCGCGCCCTGCTCCTCACCCTGCTGCTGGCCCCCACCCTCGCCTTCGCCGCCCGGGTGGGCCTCACCACGGCGAGCTGCCCCTTGGACGGCGCAGCGGTCTCGGTCTACGAGCGCCTCTCGACGAACACCCACGGCGGCTGGGACTCCGACCTCGCCGCCTATGACAGCGAGAGCCAGTGGCGCAGCTTCGCGCTCTCGGCCTGCCCCAAAGATGGCCTGATCCTGCCCGGATCCAACTTCGGGCGACCGGTGAGCGCCGCCCAGCGCGCGGCCTTGGAGGCGGCGCTCAAGGCCCAGCGCGCGGCGAAGGCCCCCTCCACCACCGCCTGGGAGCGCTACGCCCGCGCCGCCGAGCTTCGCCGGGCCATGGGAGACGACGGCTTGGAGGTCGCCCAGCTCTATCTGGAGGGGAGCTGGACCGCCCGGGACGAGGCCGTCGGCGTGTACCTGGGCTTGGAGGGCCCCATCGAGGCCGAGCAGATCCTCGCGTATGGGGACGCGGAGCTGCTCAAGCCCGAGGGCCAGAAGCTCGCGCGCACCTTGCTCTACAACCTCGCCCGGGTGGCCCACCGAGGCGGGTTCCTCAAGGCCCGCGACGGCTACCTCAGCCGCTACGAGGCTCTGCCTGAGCTCACGAGCGCCGAGCGAGAGAAGTCCAAGCGCCTAAAGACCTTGGCCACCGGCCCCGAGGCCGCCATGCAGCGCCTCGCCCTGGTGGAGCTGGCGCGTTTTCTCAAGGCTTCCGGTGCGCCGGCGGAGCGTGTCGCCCGGGCGCGCTACCTCCAGGCCGACCTGCACCGCCGACTGGGGGACGAGGACGCGGCCATCCAGGGCTACGCGCAGGTGGCGCTGGATGAGGAGGCGCCGGAGCAGCTCCGTGAGCTGGCCGCGTTCTTGGGCACCCGCACGGGGCTGTGAGCGTGAGGGCTAGAGGCGGGGGAGCTTGCCGCGGGCGGTGTGCCAGAGGGCGAGGATCTCGACCTGGTCGGTGGCGGGATGCACGACGTAGTAGACGTGGTAGCGGCTCCGCTGCAGCACGAGGCGGCGGAGGCTGCGCGAACGAACGCGCAATTTGGTGCCGATCCAGGGCGCCGATGCCAATCGCTCAAGCGCCGCGCTGAACTCATCGTCAAACAACGTTGGCGCCTTCTGTCGGTTCTCTGCCCACCAGACAGAGATCTCCTCAATCTGCGCCTTTGCGGCGCCCGAGACGACGACCATCGAAGTCAGCGCCCGTGAAGCGCACGAAGCCGACTCATCACCTCGTCTGCCGTATAGAACTCGCCGCGCTCTATCTGCTGAATCGACTCTTCAATCACGGCCTCAAGTCGATTCAACTCCTCTTCATCGAGATCAATCTCCTCCTCCAGATCATCCCCCTCATCATCAAGGACGAGATGAAGCGGCGGGCGATCCGAAGGAGGCGCAGGATCCTCATCCAAGACGAGGCGGCCGTTCTGGAGATGCGCGGAGAGTTTGGTCATACACACAGCATAGCGCAAACCCGCTCCACACGTCAACGACCGGCCGCCCCGCCCCTCACATCCCCCGCTCCTTGACCTCGCCGTCTTTGCCTTCAGTGAGCTCGACGATGCGGCGCTCGGCCGCGTCGAGGCGCTCGTGGCAGGCCCGGGTCAGCTCGATGCCCTCCTCAAAGAGGCGCAGGGCGTCCTCTAAGGGTTGGTCACCGGACTCAAGCTTGCGGACGCGGTCCTCAAGCTCGGTGAGGATCTGCTCAAAGGTGCGCTCGGTCTCAGGCATGGCTCAGCTCAGGGGGCGAATGCGCTCCACCTGGAGGAGCTTCCAGGTGAGGCGCTGTTGGTTGGCGACGTTGACGGCCACGAACACCTGCTCGCCTTGGGCGTTCAGGGCGAGGCGCTCGGGGGCGACGGTGAAGTTGTTGCGGGCGCCGTCTTTGCCGACGTAGAGGATCTCCAGCTTCTGCCGGAGCGCCACGGCGCGCTCGAGGATGGCCTTCGCCTCGCGGGGGGTGACCCGCGGAGGAGGAGGCGGCTCCTTGACCTTCTTCTTGGTGGACTTGCTCGCGCCGCTGCCGGGGACGGGGTGAAGGTCCTCGGGCTGGGTGTCGGCGGTCTGCGCCCGCGCCAAGGGGTCGTCCGCGCCCTCGCGGGCCTCGGCCAAGAGGCCCAGCAGGCGGTCGCGGGCGCCGCTCTGCTCGGTGTCGCCGGGGTAACGGGTGATGTCTTTCGACGCCGAGAAGCCCGCCTCGCCCAAGATCGCCATCAGCTCAGGCAGCCGCGTGCGGTCCACGGCGTAGAGCCCCGGCGCGAAGCGGTGCAACAGCCACGGCTTGAGCTCGCGGCTGGTCTCGACGCGCTTGATCCAGCCTTTGTGCACGGTGAGCAGCATACAGTCATGCAGCTCGACGTCGCCGTGGCCGCCCATCCAGCCGCGCAGGGTCTGCTCGACGTTCTCCGGCAGGCCGATCTGGCTGTTCTCCCGCAAGAAGTCGAGCACGTCCTCCCGCCGCCAGCCGCGCTCTAAGCCCTGCTCGACGGTGACTTCAGTGATCTTGTAGGTGTTCGCGCGGTCGCAGCCGGTCAGCTCGGCGATGGAGCCGATGTTGAACAGGATCTGCGGGCTCAAGCCAGCGGGCGCCATCACCTCAAAGGAGGGCGTGAGGTAGAAGCGCGAGAAGCCGTCTTGTTCCGGCGGGTCGAGGAGCGCGGTGGCCCGGGGGGTGAGGCGGTAGAACTTCTCTTGGCCCCACTCGCCGAGCTCCAGCATGCCGCAGTGGACCAGCGGCGCGAAAGACCAGCTCTCGCGCTCGTTGGTGCGGGTCGCGGCCAGCTCACCGCGCTGGAAACGACGGCGCCAGTCTTCGCCCCGGGTCCAGCGGCGGTAGAGCGCCTGGAGGTGCTGCTCGGCGATCCAGGCCCCGCGGCCCGAGCGCACGGCCCACAGCACCCACTCGGCGTAAGGGAACCGTTTCTCTAAGGAGCGCAGCACGAGATCGCGCTGGTCTTGGTCGTCGAGGTTTAAGAACTCCTCGACGACGTCTTGGTTCACCGAGAGGCGGTCCCCGCGCAGCTCGACGAGGCCATGGGCCATCAAGAAGTCGATGTGGAAGTGGAACAGCTCGCTCCCCGGCTCCCAGAGCTGGGCGAAGAAGCGGTCCATCTCCTCTTGGTGGACCTTAAAGATCTCCTGCTGCTGGGTGAGCCGCGGCGGACGCTGGGCGATGTAGGTGGCCAGCGTCGTGATCGAGAAGTCCAGCGGCGGGCAGAAGGGGCGGGCGTCGCGCACCTTCACGTCGTCGTGCTGGAAGGTCGAGAGCATCAGCTCGGCCTCGATGTGCTCGACGAGGTGCTCGATGAGCGGATCGGGGACGAGGTAGAAGAACTGCTCGTCGTCGGCTTCAGAGGCGCAGACGAGGCCACGCTCGGCCAAGCCCACGAGCAGCCGCGCCCAGTCGCGCTCATGGCCGCCCAGGGTGTTCATCAGCTCGCGGTGGAACTCGTCGCTGTGCGCCACGCCGCCGCACTGAATCAGCAGGGCCAGGGCGTTGCGCTCACGCTCGTGCATCGCCTTGACGATGCCGCCGAGGCGTTTGCCTTGGCTGATCGCCCGAACGGCGAGCTGCACCATCCGCGCCTGGTCCGCCACGCGGCCCGGCTGACCGCCGATGGCCTTGTACAGGTTGGCGAGGAGCGCCTTGGGCATCCGGTTGAAGTAGTCCTCGAGCTCCTCAAGCTCGGTGTGCGTCATCCGACGCCGACGGCTGAGGCCCGAGACCGGCGCGGCGCGACGCTTCCGCTTGCGGCGCTTCCGGAGGTTGCGGGTGCTGTTCAGCGTCGAGACGCCCGCCACGCCGGCGTCGTCGCCAGGCTCGCCACGCTCGCGGCGCTCGCCGCGATCTCCACGCTCACCGCGCTCGCCACGATCTCCGCCACGACGGCGACCGCCACGACCGCTGCGCTCCGAGCGCTCTCCACCACCGCCGCCGCCCCCTTCAGGGCTCGCCGCCGCCGCCGGACCGCCGCCGCCGCCCTCGCGGGCGCCACGACGCGGCTCTTCAGCGCCGCCTTCGGCCTTGCTGCGACGCCGACGCCGACGGCGCCGCTTGCTCTTGCTGCTGTCATTTCCGGCGGTGTCGCTGGACATGCTGCCTACCTCGGGGGGTGTAAAGACGGGGGTGCGGCAGAGGCGACGAGGATCACGTCGCGGCCTGCTCTTGGATGAAGTAGCGGTAGCCCTGCTCGGTCAAGAAGAGCTGGCGTTTCATGGCGAACTCCTGCTCCTTCGTGTCCCGGGTGACCACGGTGTAGAAGAAGGCGCCGTCGCTCTTGGCGCTGGGCCGCAAGATACGCCCGAGGCGCTGGGCCTCCTCTTGGCGTGAGCCGAAGGTGCCCGAGACCTGAATCGCGACGTTGGCGTCGGGCAGGTCGATGGAGAAGTTCGCGACCTTACTCACGATCAACAGCTTGATCTGGCCCTTGCGGAACTTGTCGAACAGCTCCTCCCGGCGAGCGTGGGGGGTCTTGCCGGTGATGAGCGGGGCGCGGAAGGTCGCCGCGATGTCCTCAAGCTGGTCGATGTAGGTGCCGATCACCAGGACGTTGTCGTCTTTGTGTTTGTCGATGAGCCGCCGCATCACCGTCATCTTCGCGGGGTTCACCGAGGCGATCTTAAACTTCCCGGCCTCGTCGCTGCGCTCGTAGCGGTCGAGGAGGCCGTGCGCGAAGGGCACCCGGACCTCGTAACATTTGGCTTCAGCGATGAAGCCCTGCTTCTCCAAGAGCTGCCACGGCAGGTCATACCGTTTGGGGCCCACCAGGGAGAACACGTCGCCCTCGCGGCCGTCCTCACGCACCAAGGTGGCCGTGAGGCCCATGCGGCGGCGGCCCTGCAGGTCGGCCGTGGCGCCGAAGACCGGCGCGGGCAAGAGGTGGACCTCGTCGTAGATGATGAGACCCCAGTCGCGGTCGGAGAACAGGTGCAGGTGCTCAAACTCGTCGCCCTTGTTCCGCCGCCAGGTGAGGATCTGGTAGGTGGCGACGGTGACCGGGCGGATCTCTTTGCGCTCGCCCATGTACGCGCCGACCTGGTCGGGCGTGAGGTGGGTCTTGTCGAGGATCTCCCGCACCCACTGGTCTACGGCCGCGGCGTTCGTGGCCAGGATGAGGGTGTGGGTGTTCACGAGGCTCATCGTCTTGAGCGCGACGATGGTCTTGCCCGCGCCGCAGGGCAGCACGACGACGCCGTGGCCGCCCGCGGGTTTGCCGTCCATGAACCAGCGCTTCGCGGCCTCGGTCTGGTAGTCGCGGACGATGAACGGCTTCTGGGCGAGCTTGGTCGTCTGGCGGAGCTTGATCTCGAGGTGCGCGCCCGGCGAGAAGCCCGCCAAGTCCTCGATCGGCCAGCCCGAGGTCAACATCCGCTGCTTAAACAGCCCACGATGCCCGGCCTGGATGCCCCACCAGCGCCGACCATCGGCCACCATCATCTCTTTGGCCGCGGGCAGGGCCGAGACCACCTTGGCGATGTAGGCCGTGGCGAACTCTAAGCGCAGCAGGTCTTTGCGGTCGGGGTGTGGGATGAGCTTGACGAGGCCGTAACGCTCCATCGTCTCGTGGATGGAGTCCAGCACGTTCTTGGGGATGTCGAACTTGGAGAGATCCTTGAGGCCCTTCACCAGCTCGGTCTGGGAGACACCAGCGGCCGCCGCGTTCCACAGCGACAGCGGCGAGATGCGGTAGGTGTGCAGATGCTCCGGGCTCTGCTCCAGCTCCGCGAAACGTGACAAGAAGTCACGCGCCTCAGCGTGTCGTCGGTGGGAGGTCTCGACGAGGACTTTTCCGTCGCCCTGCACAATGACAGGGTTCTCGGGCCTCACGTTCATCTTGGGACGCCCATCCTCCGACGGGGGGCAAGCCTCGACGGCGAGCCGCCCCACGCCGAGCGCAGGGAGGTTGCAGCAGAATTAGCGCCAAGGGCGGAAAACATCCGCGCGGCACATCCAGCGTGAAGGGACAGACCTCCCACGCCGGGGACCGTCAACACGACGGGCCGTGACGTCTTGGGAGGGGCCGTGAAGAGGGGCCACGAAGGCGGCCTTGGGACAAAGTCCTCGGACAAGCCGAGCGCCGCCGCGACCCTTCTCTGCCGCTACTTTAGGGCTGACATGATCCCCTGTCAAGGAAGACCGCGTGGAAAGTGCATGTCCACGCGGATCTGTCTTCGGATTGCCCCCCCGAGGGCGCCGTCGCTCAGCCCTCTAAGAAGGGATAACGCCAGCTCCGGGGAGGCGCGAAGGTCTCCTTGATGGCCCGGGGGCTCACCCAGCGCTGGAGGTTGAGCACCGAGCCGGCCTTGTCGTTCGTGCCCGAGGCCCGGGCGCCGCCGAAGGGCTGCTGACCGACGACGGCGCCCGTGGGCTTGTCGTTGATGTAGAAGTTGCCCGCGGCGTTGCGTAGGCGGCCGAGCGCGAGGTTCACCGCGCCCCGGTCTTGGGAGAAGACCGCGCCGGTCAAGGCGTAGGGGCCCGTGGAGTCCACCAGGGTGAGGGTGTCCTCAAAGCGGCGCTCGTCGTAGACATAGGCCGTGAGCACGGGCCCAAAGATCTCTTCAGTCATCAGGCGGTGGCCGGGGTCGTCCACCTGGACGAGGGTGGGCTCGATGAACCAGCCCTTCGTGCCGTCGTTGCCGCCGCCGCCGATCACCTGGCCCGTGGCCTTGCCCAAGGCTTGGTACTCGCTGATCTTGGCGAAGGAGCGGCGGTCGATGACGGCGCCGAAGAAGTTGCCGAAGTCGCGCACGTCGCCCATCTTCGCCTCGGCCATCATGCCCACGACCCGCTCGGAGACGGCGGGCCAGAGGTTCGACGGGATGTAGGCCCGGGACGCGGCGCTGCACTTCTGGCCCTGGTACTCAAACGCCCCGCGGAACATCGCCACGGCGAGGGCCTGGGCGTCGGCGCTGGGGTGGGCGAGGATGAAGTCTTTGCCGCCGGTCTCGCCGACGATGCGCGGGTAGGTGCGGTAGCGGGCGATGTTCTCGCCGATGCTCCGCCACATGGACTGGAACACCCCCGTCGATCCGGTGAAATGAACGCCCGCCAAGGCGGGGTGGCCGATGGCGATGTCGCCCACGTCCGAGCCCGCGCCGTGCACGAGGTTGATGACCCCCGGCGGCAGCCCAGCCTCTTGCATGAGCTTCATAAAGAGGAAGGCCGAGAGCGCCTGGGTGCGGGCGGGCTTCCACAGGACGACGTTGCCCATCAAGGCCGGGGCCGTGGGCAGGTTCCCGGCGATGGACGTGAAGTTGAACGGGGTCACCGCGAAGACGAAGCCCTCCAAGGGGCGGTAGTCCATGCGGTTCCAGGTGCCGGGGCCCGAGAGCGGCTGGTCTTCCTGGATCTTGCGGCCCCAGGCGACGTTGAACCGCAGAAAGTCGATGAGCTCACAGGCGGCGTCGATCTCCGCCTGATGGCAGGTCTTGGCCTGGCCGAGCATCGTCGAGGCGTTGATGACGTCGCGCCAGGGCCCAGCGAGCAGCTCCGCGGCCTTGAGGAAGATCGCCGCGCGCTCGGCGAAGGGCATCGCCGCCCAGGCCGGCTGGGCGTCCAAGGCCGAGGTGATGGCGCGCTCGACCTCATGGGCCGGCGTGTAATGGCAGTAGCCGAGGATGTGCTGGTGGTCACACGGCATCGTGACCGGGTGGCGATGGCCCGAGAGCACGAGCTCCCCGTCGATGACCGCGCCCAGCTCTTGCTCTTCACCCGCCATGGCGGTGAGCACCTGCTCCAGACTCTTACGCTCGGGGCTGCCCGGGGCGTACCCCTTCACGGGCTCGTTCTGCGGCGGCGGGGGGGTGAAGAGTCCGTCCATCGGTCGCTCCTGTCGTGCGGTTGGAGAGCCAGGAGCTTAACCCGCAGGCGCGGAGGCGGTCAGGAGGCGAGCCTGAAGTCCTCCAGAGCATGACGCGCCTCGGGCTCCTGGGGAGAGAAGGCGAGGGTGAGGGAGACCTTCACCAGCTCCGCGTCCTCCAGGTGCTTTCGCAACGCCTCCCAGACCAGGTCCTGGCGCTGGTACTCCATGAGCCTCCAAGCTGGTGTCAATGATGAGCATGAATAGATGTAGTCATGCAGGCCATCGGCCAAAGTCAACCCTCGCGAGGGGGCCAGACTCTTGACGCAGGCCGCTTGCGTCAACTTCTGAACGATGCGTGGATCGCGGGCCATAGCACCTCAGTAGTGTTGAGGATGAACGTTACGATGGATCTGGGCCGCTTCCTTGAAACTCTCGGCCTCAGCTGCTGGCCCGGCTCTGGAGAATAGCGCAGCTCGGAAGACCACCTCGCCACAGTGTTGGACGCGCAACAGCGCCGACTGAACTCTTGCGAAGACGCGGCCCTCGAACGAAGGCGAATGGCCCCCGGATGAAACGGCGGAGAGATCCACGATGGAGTGGTGCGGGTGATGACCAGATGCCGCTCATGGGAAGCGCTCAGCACCGGTTCCAGCGCCTCCAGGCTGTCGACACGCTGAAATGGTCCATCAGACGGAACTTCATCGTCACTCCACCCAGTACCCGTGAAGGTAGATCGCGCCGTCCAGCCCTGCTCCAAGAGCTTCTGGCGCCTCTCCCGCGTCGCTCAGGCGCCGAATGCTGGAGCGCACATTGGGGTGCGTGTTCTCTCAGCATGACCTTCCCTCCTGAACTGCTGGAGGGGTCATTCAACTCCTATCGGATAAACCACAACCCGTCAACAAGACGATCACCAATCTGGCAATTCCGTCAATCCCCTGGCCCGACGCCCGACGCCCCCCCCGACCGGCGCTAACCGACCCAGGCGCCGTGGTAGGTCTCGGGCACGGCGTGGTCAAACCAGGCGACGCCGACGGGGCCGTCCTCGGGGCGCTCGCCGTCGAGCACACCCACGCCGCTGACCTGCTGGTGGCCGTCGTAGATGAGCGTCAGCGCCCACACGTCCTGCTCCTCGGGGCCACGCTTCACCGGCACGGGCTCGCTGCAGCGCCAGTGGGACGGCGGCACCCAGCCCCGATGCCGGCCCTCGCGCCAGTCCAGCCGCGCGATCCCCTGCTCCTTCGCCCCCCAGACCGTCCAGATGCGCTCGGCGGTGCCGCCCTCCCGGTCGGGGTGGACCCGGGGGAACTCACAGCCTTGATCCCAGAGCTCCTCGCTGGAGAGGGTCCCGGCGGCGAGGTTGAGGGTCGCCCGGTGAATCCGCCCGGCGTCACTCTCGGCGCTCACGTCGTCGGTCTCTTTGGCCAGCTCGTTCAGGTTCAGCTTGGGGTAACGAACGTAGTCCACCTGAATCTGCTCGTTCGCCAACGAGACGCCCTGAACGGGGTGGAAACACCAGAAGGCCTCGGTGGTGAAGCGGCGCGGCTGGTCGGGGGCGTCGATGGGCACGACGATCACCTCGGTGCCGCGCTCGGGCTCCCACTTGAACAGGCTGGCGAGGTCGCCGAGGGCCAGCATGGCCTTGAAGACCTGCACGACCGCCGGGGAGACGAAGAAGACGAGGTGCCCCTCGGTGACGATGAAGTCGTGGAGCATCACCGGGGCGTCCAGCGGGATGGCGCAGAGGCGCTTGACGGGCTCGCCGTCGGGCATGGCGTAGACGTCGAGGGTGGTCACCCGGCCGTAACGCAGCCCGAAGTTGTAGGTGGTGCGCCGGGCGTTGACCCGGTGGGGGTGCGCCGAGAAGGCCCCGAGCAGCGCGCCGTCGAGGGTGGTCTCGCCGAGGGTCTCTAAGGTCTCTGGGTGGAGGACCGTGGGCAGCCCCGCCTCACACAGGGCCAAGAGCTGACCGCCGTGCCAGAAGACGCTGGTGTTGGCCGGGTTGCGGCTCTCACCCTTGAGCTGGTGGTAGAGCCGGGTGAGCCACGGCGCCCCGGAGCCGTAGAGGCGCCGACCGGCGGCGCGCTCACGCTTGAGGCCGTCGGTCTCGACGACCCGGGCGGCCCCCTGGGCGGCGCCGCCGCCAAAACGCACCGCCGAGATCACCCCGTCGGCCTCAAAGGCGTGCCGCAGGCGCTTGCCGTGCAGCTCAAAGAGCCCGGGGCCGTTGCGGTAGAGGGTGCCGTGAAGCCCCTCGGGCAGACGACCCTCGATCCGCAGCGGCTCAAAACCATGGCCGCGGGAGAGGTTGTTGTTCAGCGGCCGCCAGTCGGCCGGGAGCTTGGCTTGAGCGTTCATCAGGCACGTCCAGGGTGTTGTTGTTCCTCAGTGTAAACGACGTTTACAATGTGGTCAACGCTTATTTAAATGACGCGGCGACCGTTGACCGCCCCCCACGACACGCTAAGAGCCTGCCGATGCCCCACGAACGTTACCATCACGGCGATCTCCGGCGCGCGCTGCTCGACGCGGCGATGGCGCTGATCGAAGAGAACGGCGGCCCCCACGGCTGGTCGCTCCGAGAGGCCGCCCGCCGCGCGGGGGTCTCGCCGGGCGCGCCCTACCGTCACTTCGAGGACAAACAGGCGCTCTTGGTGGCCCTGGGCGTGGAGGGGCTGGAGCGCCTGAACGCCCTGTGCGCTGAAGAGGCCGCCGCCCGCGAGGCCGATCCGCTCTCCCAGTTCCGGGCCATGGGCATCGCCACGGTGCGCTTCGCCGCGCACAACCCGGTGCATTACCGGGTCATGAACCTGCCCGAGGTCTTGAAGGCCCTCAAGCCGCAGCTCCAGCCCGCTCAGGATCGGGTGGACGCCATGGTGGACGCGGCGGTCGCCCAGCCCGGGGTGCGGCTCGACGACGCCGCGCTGTTGAGCCTCGCGGGCCAGGCCATGGTCTACGGCATCGCCCGCATGTTTGTGGACGGCCACTTCGCGGCGATGGGCGTCGGCCCAGAGCAGGCGGAGCCCCTCGCGGCGCGCCTCACGGAGATCTTGGGGACGGGCTTCTTCGCCTCAGGCGCCGCGCAGACGACGGCGGTCCAGGCGGGCCTCGCCGAAGGTGAACCTGATCCAACCCGACAACAGCCCGATCACCAATCTGGCAATTCCGTCAAATCGGTTGGCCCCGGCGCGGATCTCAGCTATGATCCCGACGCTCTCTGACAACCCAACCGCATGAGGTGCCTCACGGCGACGCCGTGGGGTGAAACGGGAAGTCGGTAGGGCCTTTGGGCCGATTCCGACGCGGCCCCCGCCACTGTGACCAGGGACGTCCTCCGCACATGCCACTGCGCCATCGGCGCGGGAAGGCGCGGAGCGACGGCTTGACCTGGGAGCCAGGAGACCGGCCTCATCGTGACGACACGACCGCTCTCCGGGGATGGAGGGCCGGGCTCCTCCGCGATCGCGGGCGCTCGGCGCTGCCTTGAGAGCGGAGGACTTATGACCCTCTTCGCCCTGCTCTCGCTCACCGCCGCCTTCGCCCAGGAGGAGGAGCCGCGCTCTGCCCCGGCGGAGGAGGATGAGTCTGGCGCGGAGATCACCGTGGAGGCCCAGGCCCCCGGCGCGCGGGCCCTGGACGACCCCACGAGCGTCACGATCATCGAGGTGGATGAGCGCCTCTCCGCCGCGGCGGATCTCGCCGACGTCATCGAGACGGCCACGGGCACCACGGTGGTGCAGCTCGGCGGCCTGGGGGATCTCAGCGCGGTGAGCATCCGCGGGTCGAGCCTACGCCAGGTGCAGGTCTTCCTCGACGGCGTGCCGCTGAACCCCGACGGCAGCGCTGTGGTGAACCTCTCCGAGCTGCCGCTCCAGGCCTTCTCCCGGGTGGAGGTCTACCGGGGGAACGCCCCGCCGGTCTTCGCCGCCGCGCCGATGGGCGGGGTGATCAACCTCGTGAGCCAGCCCGGCGCGCCCACACCCCGGGCCCGCGCCTCCGTCGGCAGCTACGGCACCCTGCAGGGCGGCGCTTCAGGGGGCGCGAGCGCCCCGCGCTGGGGCGGTCAGACCGACCTCTGGCTCATCGCTGAAGGTCTGCGCACGCAGGGCGACTTCGACGCCTTCTCCGACAACGCCACGCCCTACAACCCCCTCGACGACGACCTCGGCCCCCGGCTCAACAACCAGAAGGCCCAGGTGATGACCCACGCCCGGGCCCGCTACATCGGCGCCTCGGGCCGGGTGACCTTGGTCTCAAGCCTCTTGCAGCGCGGCGAGGGCCTGCCCGGCCCCGTGGAGAGCCCCGCGCTGCGCGCAGGCTTAGACACCACCCGCCACGTCGGCGTGCTGGAGGCCGAGCGCTGCGGCGAGCTCGCCATCGTGCAGGCCCGGGCCTTCCGCACCGACCGGGTCGAACGGTTTGACGACCGCGACGACGAGCTCGGCAGCGGCGGGCTGCACCAGCAGAGCGCCTTCGCCACCACGGGCCTGCTCCTTCACGGCGCCTGGGCCCCAGCCCCCTGGGTGAACCCCAGCCTCACGCTCAGCGGCCGCCTCGACGGCGTCACGCAGACCGACCTCACGAGCGGCCAGGCCGACGACCCCCGGCGCCGCCTCGCCGGATCCGCGGCCTTGGCCCTGCCGATGCACCTCGGCGAGGGCGTCTGGGAGCTGAGCCCGGTGCTCCAAGGCCAGGCGCTCAACTCCCGGGGGCTCGGCGCGGTGCCGGTCACCGAGCTGCCGATCGTGGAGGAGGGTGAGCACCTGCTTCTGGCGTTCACGCCGCGCCTTGGCGTCTCGGCGCAGCCCACAGACTGGCTCGCCCTGCGCGCCAACGCCGGGCGGTTTTTGCGCGCGCCCGACTTCACCGAGCTGTTCGGCGAGCGCGGCGCGATTCAAGGAAACCCAACGCTGCTGCCTGAGCGTGGCGTACAAGCCGACCTCGGCGCCCGGGCCCAGTGGAGCCCCGCCTGGGGCGCGGTGTGGCTGGACGTCGCCGGGTTTATCAACCACGCTGAAGACCTCATCGTGCTCGTGCAGAACGCCCAGCGCAGCTCCGTGCCGGTGAATCTGGGCGAGGCCCGCACCCTCGGCGCCGAGCTGGCCCTCACGCTCACTGTGCTGGATCGTCTGGACAGCCAGACAAACCTCACCTGGACCCGCTCCGAGAGCCTCGTGGACCGCCCGGAGCTCTACAAAAACCAGCTCCCCCGGGTGCCGGTCTGGGAGCTGAGCCAGGCGACGAGCGCGCAGGTTGTCCCCGCGCTGCGGCTTGGGCACACCTGGAGCTATGTGGACGGCAACTACTGGGACGCGACGAATTTTTATGAGGCCGCGCCGAGAGCCATTCATGGGGCCTTCGCCCGGGTGACCGCGCAGAGCCTCTCCGCCGAGCTCTCCGTGCTGAATCTCACGAACCGAATCACCCAGGTCGTCGATCGATCCCCCACAGACCCAGACGACGACGCCCTCATCGTGGCGCCGATGACCGACTTCGTGGGGTATCCCCTCGCCGGGCGCACCCTGATGTTCACCTTACGCTGGGCCCCCCAAAGCCCAGAGGAGACAGAATGACGCGCGCTTCTCACACGCTCTGGATGGCCCTCACCACGGTGGGCCTCATGGCCTGCAAAGGTGGGGAGGACGGGATCCTTGATGACACGAACCCCGTCGCCGAGGGGCCCCTGGCCGTGGTCACCACCGTCGCCCAAGACTACGCCACGGGCGGATTCGCCACGGTGTCTCTGGACGACTGGACGGTGAACGACAACCTCTTCTTGACCACGGGTGACGCCGCGGTGAGCGTCAACGACGGGGTGATCTACCAGCTCAACCGCTACGGATACGACAACCTGCGGCGTTACACCCCCGGCGAGTGGGCGGCGCCGATGTGGGAGCGCTCCACCGGAGATCGCACAAACCCCTATGACGCCGCCACCTGCGCGGGCAAGCTGTTCGTGAGCCTGTACAATGACGACGCCTTGGCGGTGCTTGACCCCACGACGGGGGATCTGCTCAGCGAGGTGGATCTCAGCGAGGCGGTGATCCAGGGCGGGCCAGAGCCCGAGGCCACGGAGATCATCGTGCGGGGTGACTCCCTCTATGTGGCGCTCAACGGGCTCGATCAGGCCAACGGCTGGGAGAGCGTCGGCGGCGCCGTGGTGGAGGTGGACTGTGTTGGGGAGGCCGTCACCGGGCGCTGGGCGGTGGGCGGCAACACCGAGCTTCACGACTGGGACGGCGCCGGGCTGCTCGTCTCCTCTGAGTCCATTGACGGCGCCGGGGCCGGGGTGTGGTCCTTGGACCCCGACGAGGACGAGCTCACCAAGCTCATCGACGGGGATCGTCTCGGCGGGGCCATCAGCGACGTGGCGGCGGCGGGTGTTGACGCCTTGATCCTCACCCCCTCGGCGGACTACGCCACCTTCACGATGACCTGCGCGGATCTGGCCACGGGCGCGCTCACCGAGCTCGGCACCTTCTCCGAATATCTGCCCAAGGTCGAGGTGAACGATCGGGGGGAGGCCTGGGTGATCGCCCGCTGGGGCTGGGCGGATCCGACGAACGACAAGCCGGGGATCTACGTCGTGGACCTCGCCACCTGCGCCCTCAAAAATCCAGACGACCCGATCACGTTCACCTTGGCGCCTTACGACCTGGACTGGCTGTGATCGGGATGAGACACCGCCCCCTCAGGAGCGCGCTCGCCCTCGCGGCCTTCTTCGGGGGCTGCGTGCCCGAGGCGCCCGCTGAGTGCCTCACCCTGTGCGACGCCGTCGCCGAGGCCACGAGCGCCTGCTTAGAGGCTGAGCAGCTCACCTGGGCGGCGAAGGGCTACGACGACGAGGCCGACTTTTTGGCCTCGTGTGAGACCTGGGCCTGGGAGCAGGCGCAGCTCGCCCAAGGTGACTTGGACGAGCTTGGGGAGCGCTGCGCGGCGTCGGAGGAGGCGGTGCGGGCCTTGCCCACGCCGCCGTCCTGCGCGGAGATCACTGCGACGCGCTGGTCGTCGCCGTCTTGGGAGTGAGCGAGCTCACCTCGTCCTGGAAGGGCTTGAGGTCGATGGCCTGGCCCGCGGACATGAGGGCCTGGGCCTCAGCGAGCTCCAACACCGCGGCGGCGTAGTCGCGGCGGGCCTCGGCCTCCTTGAGCTTGGCCCGAGCGGCCTTCACCTCGGCGCCCTCGGCCTTCTCGGCGCCTTTGGCCTCGCTGGCGTCGGCGGCGCGGGCGTCTACGGTGGCCTCGGCGGCCTTGGCGTTCGCGCGCTCCATCTCCGTGGCCTGCTTGGCCTCGGCGACGGCGTCTTTGGTGGCGCTGACCTGATCCTTCTGGGCGCCGACCTGGTCCTTCTGGGCGGCGACGGCGCCATCAGCCTTGTCGTTGGCCTCTTTGGCCTCGGCCTTCGCGGCCTTCACGTCGCCCTTGGCGAGCTTCACCTGGGCCCCGGCCTCTTTCTCGGCGGCCTTGGCGTCATGCGCCTTGGACTTGGCGTCTTTCACGGCGGACTTCGCCGTCTTGATGGCGACCTTGGCGTCGTTCACGACGTCTTTTGTGGTCGCGTCGGCCTTGAGCTCGGCTTTGCGGGCCTTGTAGGCGGCCTTGGCCTCGACCACGCGGGCCTTCGCGGCGGTGACCGAAGCGCTGGCCTCGGCGGTGTGGACCTTGGCCGCGGTCTCTTCAGCTTTGCGGGCCTCATACACGGCCTCGCGGGCGGCGATGTTCGCTTTGCCTTGGTCCTCGACGGCCTTGGCCTGGTCTTTCACGGCGGCGAGCTCGTTCTTGGCCTCGCGCACGTCAGCCTTGGCGGACTTCACGTCGCTCTTGCTGGCCTTGACGTCCCCTTTGGAGTCTTTGACCGCGCCATCGGCGGCGTCCGCGGCGTTTTTGGCGGCCTGGACGTCGTCTTTGGCGTCGGCGCGGGCGGCCTCGGCGGCGGCCTCGGCGGCCTCAGCGGCCTCCAGGTTGGCGCGGGCGTCACGAACGGCGGACTCGGCGGCGGCCAGGGCGTTTGTGGGGTCGACGAGGTTTGTGCGGGCGTCGGCGGAGAGCGCGCTGAGCGCGGCGTCATCCACCTTGGGCCCGGCGATCGCGATTGAACCCACAACGAGCGCGAGCGTGACGATGAGTGAACGAAGCATAGTTTCTCTCCAGGAGATTGTATTCCAGAACTGTACAAGGTCAATGTAACGTCAATTCCCAGGCCGGATCTGTTTCGTTTTGTTTTCATTTCCCCTTGACCTCGCAACAAGGCGTGATCGTGCGCACTTGCCGAGCCTCATTCGCCGGGGCATTGGGACGGGGTGAACCCGCTCAAACGTGCCCTTCATCTCCTCGCTGTGGGCCTTTTTGGTCTCTCAGCGGCGGTGCAGCTCAACGACCCCGACCCCCTGGGCTGGACGATCGTGTACCTCGTCGCGGCGGCCCTCGCGGGGCTCAACGCCGCCGGTCGCCCCTCGCCCAACCTCGCCCGGGGCCTCGCCGCCGTCGCCGCGCTGTGGGCCCTGAGCCTCGTGCCCTCATTGGGGCCGGTCACCCTAGACGAGCTGGTCTCCGACATGAAGATGCTCCGGCCCGAGGTCGAGTTTGCCCGTGAGCTGGGCGGGCTGTTGATCATCACGCTCTACGCCTTGCCCACCGCCCTCCCCCGCCGCCGAGGTGCCTGATGTTGTCTCGAGCCGTCGCCCTGCTCACCGCGGTGGCGCTCGCCGCCTGGGCGCCCCCCGCTGGGGCCACCTGGTCCCTCGTCGCCGTTGATCCTGCGACCGGCGAGGTCGGCGCCGCCGCGGCCACCTGCGGGAAGATGGTCTGGTTCATCGCGGAGGTGGTCCCCGGGCGCGGCGCCGTCGTCGCCCAGGCCGACACCCTGCTCGACGGGCGTGACCTCGCCGCCGAGGGCCTCAGCGCCGGGCTCACCCCAGCGGAGATCTTGGTTGAGCTGACCGATCCCACCTTTGATCCTGCGTTTGAGACGCGGCAGTATGGCGTCGCCGCGCTGTCTGGCGAGGCCGCGGCCTTCACCGGCGCCGAGACGGAGGACGTCGCGCTGTCCATGGGCGATGGCTCGCTGACCGTGCAAGGAAACCTGCTCACCGGGGCGCTCGTCGTTGAGGACACCTTCGCCGCCTTCCAAGACGCCGAGGGTGAGCCGATGGAGGAGCGCCTCATGCGGGGCTTAGAGGCCGGCGCCGCCCAAGGCGGGGACTCCCGCTGCCCGCCCGATCGTGCGGCGAAGAGCGCGTTCATCACCGTCGCGACGCAGGACGGCGAGGTGAAGACCTGGCGAGACCGAGGGTATGGCCCGCCGATCGAGGGCCTGCGGGCCGAGCTAGACGGCGCGGGCTGCTCCGCGACGGCCAGCCGGGGGTCTGTCTTGCTGGCGCTGGCCGGCCTTCTCGCGCTCAGGCGCCGTCGCCGGGCAGCTTGAGCACATAGACCGGCGAGAGGGTGTAGTCACCATCGGGCGCTGGGGGCGCGGTGACGGGGATCGTCTCGCCCGAGAGGTCGGCGGAGGTGCCCGCGTAGCCGTAGATGTAGATCGTCTCGGCCTGGCCGTCCTCTTTGACCCCGGCGGTGGCGATGTAAGCGCCGTAGAGCGAGCCCGCGGCCGCTTGGGCGTCGTCGTCCTTGAGGCCAGCGGTGATGTCGGGGTGCAGCTCGCCCAGGCCGAGGAGGATCGTCGTCGGCAGCTCCTCATCGCCCTCGCAGGCGCCGTCGTCCGCGGGGAGCTCCACGAGCCACCAGTGGTAGATCGCCGGGTCGGGCGAGGGGACGTCCACGGCGGAGATCGGGGCGCGGAGGCTCTCACAGATCGGGCCGTCGGCGGGCTCTTCAGGGAGAAGTGTGGTCGTCACGGTGAGCGCGGTGAGCAGGCCGCCGCTGAGGCTCGCCGTGGCGCCGACGGTGTACCAAACCGGAGGCAGCGCGCCGGAGTCCGACGACATGGTGTCGGACTCTCCGGCGGTGTCGTCAGAGGCCCTGGCCGTGTCGGAGCTGTCGAACCGCCCCGTGGCGTCCATGGGGGTACAGCCGGGCAGCAGCGCGATCAGCGCGAAGAGAACGAACATCATCGCTCCAGAGACGACCCTGCCTGCCTTGGCCAGCATAGCCTAGCCTCGGCGCCGCCGCTACAGCGACCACGCCCAAGTCGAGACGAAGCGGTAGGTCTCTCCAGGCGTCCAGCTCGGGGTGCCGTCGCGGGTCTCGCCGAGGTCGAGGGCCTCGGGGTAGACGAGGCCTTGGGGCATCGCCGTCTCGCCGTCGTAGGAGACGTACCAGCCGAGGCTCTGGCCGGGGTAGGGGTCGAGGCCCGCGGAGTCTTCGGGGGGCGCGCCGACGCCGAAGGCCACGATGCCCTCCAGGGAGGGATCGTCGGCGTAGGCGCCGTCGCAGTCGTCCTCGATGGAGCGGAGCTGCACCTCCATCATCACCAAGCACCGCTCGCAGCCCTCAAGCTCGCCGATGATCACGCCGTCGAGGGACTGCAGCAGATCGCAGCGGCGCTTTTGTTCGGAGAGGCGGCGCTGCCAGCCCTCGTCGTAGAAGGTCCAGACGTGTGTGCCGCTGAGCCCGGACGTCTCGGCGGTGGCCGTGGCGGAGCCCGTGGCCCAGGCGGGGGGTGCGTCCGCGCAGGCGAAGAGCGCGACGAGGGCGAAGGACAGGAGCACGGGCACCTCGGCGGGTGGGGCGAGGAGCAGACCTCGCGCCACACACATAAACCGCCGAGGGGGGATCAGGCAATCAGCGCAGCAACACCAGGGTTGGGTCCAAGACCGGGTAGG
>JADKFE010000054.1 GCA_016717595.1 Deltaproteobacteria bacterium
GCCAAGGCGAAGAGCGCGTCCTGAACCCCGGCGCTCACCACGATCTCCGCGGCGGCGGCGCGGCGCTGGGCCATCCACAGGCGCAGGGCGTCTACGCGGGCGTTGAGCAGGCTGGTGAGCTGGTCCAAGCCCTCGACGGGGTGGGTGGGCGCGCCGAGAGGGCGGCGGGGCGCGGGGCGGTGGGCCGTCTGGGCGCGAAACATCACCACGGGGCAGGGGGCCTGGGTGGCGAGGCGCTCGCCGAGATCTCGGGAGAGCAGCCTGCGCAGGGCCGAGCGGGGGCGGCGCTCGATGACGATCAGCTCGGCGTGCTCGCGGCGGGCCACGTCGAGCGTCTTGGTCTCGGGGTCGCCGACCTCCAGCAGGTGCACATAGGGCACGCTCCCGTCGTGGGGGGCGAGGCGGAGAAGCGCGCGCTCGGCGGCGCCGCTCGCCAGATCCACCGTGGTGTGCAGCATGCCCTCGCCGTCTTCAGCGCGCAGGGGCACGACGTGCAGGATGAGAGCAGGGTCGCCGCGCGCTCGGCGGCGAGACGGGCGGCGATGGCCAGGCCGCCCTGCACATCACCGGTGAGATCGGTCACGAAGAGCACGGTGGGCTCAAGCATCGGAGCGCACCTCCTCTCCTGAGCATACACCCGCGCCACGGGAAGTTCCTCAGACTCCCCAAAAGGCACGAGACGAAGGAGACGATCTTCGGGGCCTGGGCGGCGACGGGTCTAGGGCCGCGGCGGCGCCTCATCGTCTTCCGGCGGGGCCTCCTGGGCGGCGGACTCCAGGCGGCGCTGGCGTTTGCCCCGGGCGATCTCTGTGGCCAAGGCGTCGAGGCGGCTCACCCACAGGCCCCGGAACTGCTCAAGCCAGGCGTCTACGGCCTCAAGCGGCGCCGTGCTCAACGAATACAGTCGCCTCGTGCCGTCGGCGCGCACCACCACAAAGCCCGTCTCACGCAGCACCCGGAGGTGCTGGGAGACCGCGGGCTGAGAGAGGCCGAGCTCGTCCCCGAGGATCTGGGCGAGGCTCCCCGCGGGCCGCTCACCCTCGGCGAGCAGCTCTAAGACGCGGCGGCGGGCGGGGTCACCCAGAACATCGAGGGCGTGCATCGTCGGGCCTCACTGACCTCCAGTGTAAAACGCCGCGGTGCGCTTGGCGGCGGCCTGGGCGGCCTCGGCGTCGTCTCCAGCGGCGATGGCGGCCTCACCCCAGGCCTTCGCCGCCCCACGGGCGAAGTCCAGGCCGCTCGGCGACATCGTCCAGGCCACGACGGCCTCTTTGTCAAACGGCGCGTCTTTGGCGCCGAGGTAGAGCGCGAGGCCCAGAAGACCGAGCTCCCAGCCCACGCCGACGGCGCCGGGGCCGTACTGCGACCAGAACTCTTCAGGCACGAAGGCGACGTGCTCTAAGGTGAGGGTCGTCCAGCCCGGGGCCGCGGGGCTCAGGGTGACGGTGACCCAGCTCGCCTCGCCGTGCATCTCCCAGGTGATCTTGAGGCGGCGCGGCGGCTCACAGGCGAGCACCTCACCCCCGGCGTTGCCCTGAAGCTGGTAGCGGCCGCCCACGCGCAGCTCACCGGAGATCGGCAGGAACCAGCGGGGGATACGCTCGGCGGTGGTGAGGGCGTCGAAGAGATCCTCGGCGTCGGTGTTGTAGGCGCGGGTGGCCACGACCACACGGGCGGGGCGGCCCTCATGCTCGCGGCGGGTGACGGCGCGGGCGGACGCGCCGAGGTGGTGAAGGATGTCGAGGTCCATGCTCAGGCTCCGGTTGAACATTCGCCTACGCTTATATAAGCTGTAACTGAAATATGCAAGGCGCGGATCGTGCGGACGATCCCGAACCCGCCGCGCGGTGCCGACGCGCCGAGGCGGCCTCAACGGCGTACACTGTCGGGCCACCGGAACCCTCTCAGGAGCCCACCCTCATGTCTCAGGACGAGACCCGCCCCAACCAGCACGCCTGGTCCGACGTCGACAAGGCCCCCGACACCCAGGCCTTCGCCGCCTACCTCGACACCATCCGCACCTTAGACACCATCGGCGAGTACAAGCGGCGGTCGATTGAGCTGATGCGCCTACAGCCGGGGCACCGCGCCCTGGATCTGGGCTGCGGCACCGGCGACGACACCGCCAAGGTCGGCGCCGCCGTTGGGCCCACGGGCAGCGCCCTGGGCGTGGACTTCTCCGGCGCCATGGTGGACGAGAGCCGCCGACGCTGGGAGGGCTCGGGCCTGCCGATCTCCTTCGCCGTCGGCGACGTACACAAGCTGGATCTTCCGAGCGCCCACTTCGACGCCGTGCGCGCCGACCGCGTGTTCCAGCACCTCGCCGCGCCGATGCACGCCTTGGCCGAGCTTGTGCGCATCACCCGGCCCGGCGGGCGTGTGGTGTTGAGCGACCCCGACTGGGGCACCTACATCCTCGACGCCCCGCCCACCCCGGCGGTGCTCAAGTACCACGACCTCGCCCAACGACAGGCGAAGAACCCGTGGATCGGCCGCCAGTTCTTCGGCATGTTCCGTGAGCTGGGCCTCGTCGAGCTCGACCTCACCGCGCACGTCGCCTTCTTCTTGGACCTCGACGTGCTGGAGAAGCTCGGCAACTTAGACGCCGGGTTCATCACCGCGGTGCAGACCGGGCAGCTCACCGAGGCCGAGGTCGCCGAGGTGAAGGCCACGCTGCGGGAGCGCCAAGACGCCCGGCGGTTCTTGGCCTCGGTGACGATCTACACCGTCGCGGGCACCATCCCTGGATGAGCGCCCCGCCTAGCGCCCCTTGAGCGTGAGCTTGGGGTAGAGCCGGGCCAGAGACGGCAAGGTCTTCTTCTGCCACGAGACCTGCTCGTCGATGATGACCGTCATCGTGACGCTGCGCTCCCGGGCCTGCATGACGAGGCGAGAGAGCGCGGTGATGCCCGAGCTGTTGAGGAACTGGAGCCCGGCGAGGTCGAGCTCCAGGGGGCCCGTGGCCGCGTCGATCTGGTCGTGTACGGCGGCCAGCGCGCTGCGATACGCCGCAGGCGACACCAACCGCATCACGCCGGACAAGGTCGCGCCGTCCGCGCGCATCTCCAGCTTGTACTCAGCCTCTACGCTCATCGGGAGCTCCTAAACGAGATGATGTCAGCCGCGCTCGATGGCGTCAACGTTCAGCTCAAGCTGAAGCGAGACCACAAAACGCTCGGGATCGTCGGGGACCGCGCGTATCTCCGCCGCGAGGCGGGCGCCGTAGTCCTTCTTGAGGTTGATGAGGCCCAGGCCCGACGCCGCGCGGTCGCTCGACGCGGTGTGCTCAAGCTGCTCCAAGAACAGCTCTTCAGGGTCCGTCGTCGCCATACGCGCCAGACGCGCGCGCAGGGCCGTGGTCTGGGGGCGCGCGGCCTCGTTCTCGGTGGTCACCGTGAGCAGCTCGCCGTAGTGGTTGATCTCGATCGAGACCGGCTTCTGCTTGTTCGCCGAGAACTTCGCCAGGTTCTCGATGAGCTCGTTGAGCCCGGTGCTGAGCACCTGGGCGGCGACGGGGCGGTCCTCAAAGTGGTACTCGAAGTAGCCCGCCAAGAAGTCCGCCATCTTGCTGCACCGACGCCACTGCACGATGAGGTCGATGGGCAGAAGCTCCACCCGCAGCTTGGAGAGGCGCTCCGCGGGATCTTGGGGGGTGAGGGTGTCCCCTACCTGTCCGACGAGGTCCATCTCAGCCTCCCACCTTTGGCGCGCGCGCGGTGATCTCAAGCTCGACGGGCAAGGTCAGCTCACGAAGCGCGGCGGGGATGTCGACGTCGGGGATGATCAGGCGGCTCTGCATCGGGTCCTTCTCAGAGCGGTACTCCGAATGAACCGGATAACGCGGGAACGGCGCGAGGTAACGGGCGCGCACCGGTCCTTTGGGGGCCCAGAAGCGCTCGATGATGGAGACCTTGCCGCAGATGAGCAGCAAGACGGGGCGCCCGTCGCCGTCCCAGTCGCCCTCACAGAACATGCGGCTGTGCGCGGCGTTGAGGATCATCCGCGCGAGGCCGAAGGACTCCCAGCCGTCGCGCACGACGAGCTTGGTCAGCTCGCGGCGGGTGGCGCCGACGTACCGATCGGCCACGCCGGCCTCCTCAAGCTGGCCCAACACCTCCTCGTCGGTGAGGCCGCCGTACCGCTCGACGTAGGTGTTGCGGGTGTAGAGCCCAAACGCGCAGACGAGCAGGCCGTCCACGGTGCCCATCAGGTACTTCTGAGGGTAGGGCTCGATGCGCGCGTCCAGATCGTGCCCGTCTTCAGAGAACATGATCTGGTAGTGCCTGTTGTAGATCTCGGCGATGAAGTACTGGCAGCGCAGCACCTCGGCGCGGGTCTTGGCGATGGAGATTCGTAGGATCATCAGGCTTCCTGCCGTCGAGCGATGATGAACGTGACGTCGTCGTGGTACACGCCCTGGGTGAAACGCTCCAGGTCGTCGTTGAGCGCTGAACGAATGGCCTCGATGGGCTGTGAGGCGTGGCGCTTGATGAACTCGATGAGCCGGGACTCCTCAAACATGCCCTGCTTGTAGTCGCCGGTCTTGGCGGCTTCAGTGACGCCGTCGGTGATCACAAAGAGCGTGTCGCCGGGCTCGATGCGCAGGCGCGTCTCGCTCACGATGTCGGCGGGGATCTCGTCGATGAGGCCGAGCTGGAACGGGAACTGCGAGACGGTGACGACCTCGACCTCCCCGGTGGCCTTGCGGTGGACGTAGAGGTTGTCATGGGAGCCCGAGAGCACGAGCTCGTCCTCGCCCTCCATACACAACGACACGATGGTCATCGTGCGCTCCTCGCCCATGCGCGCGAGGTTCTGGTGCAGCACGCTGTTGGCGAGGATGTTCAGCTCGCCGGGGCCGATGGACGAGCGCGTGTGCAAGATGCTCGACATCACGCTCTGCGCCATCAACATCACGAGGCCTGACGAGAGGCCGTGGCCGGTGACGTCGCCCAGCAGGATCCACGCGCGGTCGCCGATGTGGTGAACGTCGTAGTAGTCGCCGCCGACCTCGTCCGCGGGCTTCATGTAGCAGGCGAGCTCCAGGCCCGGCAGCTTGGGGTTGTGGGGCAAGAGCTGCATCTGAATGCGGCGGGCGGCGTCCATCTCGGCGGCCGTGCGCGCGGTGGTGGCGGTGATTTTTTCGACGACGACGGCGGGGGCGAAGATCGAGAGCGCGAAGATGCACAACAACCCGAGGCTAAAGCCGAAGGGGCCCCACTCGGGCTTGTCGCCCAAGAGCGCGAAGTCGAGCATATGAACGCCATAAAACAGGCTGGCGATGGCCATGCCCAGCTCGGAGGAGCTGAGCCGCGCCCGGTGCCGCACCAGCAGCTCCCCGGCGGTGGAGAGCAGCGGGAAGGCCACGCCGCACAAGAGCGGGAAGGTCACCAGAAAGAACGGCAGGCCGACGAAGTCGCTGAACAGCGCCACGGCCCAGCCCAGGCCCAGCAACAAAAACGACCGCCGCCACGGGACGGCGACGCCGGAGCTCACCGAGAGCAGGTGCGCGATGGCGCAGGAGACGGTGAACACCGCCGTGAGCCCGACGAGCACCAGGGGCATCGTGCTCCCGGCGAGGCCCTGCACGACGAGGCTGCCGAAGGTGGACGCCCAGATGAAGAGCTGGGCGCGGGTGAGCTCGTCGCGCTGGCGTATCCAGAGCAGCCCCGCGACGAGAGAGTTGATGAGCACCGCGCTCGCGTAGACCACGAGCAATGTGCTGAGTACAGCTTCCTGAACTTCCATCGCTGCGCCTCGCCGTCCAGGCCGTCTTGGCCCGGGTTGGGGAGTATACACGCGTGCGGTGAGGGCAGGTGCGCCTCAACCGACCGCTCGGCGGGCAGAGTTGACCGCCAAGCCGCCAAACACCGCCCAGGGCCGTGTTAAGCGCTGTGGAGATCGTGTCCTGGAAGTTTGTCCGACCGAAGACCCCTCGATCCCCTGAGACAAACAGATGACCCCTGAGTCCATCGCCGCGCGCAGCGCCCTCGCCGTAGACACCGCCGTCACCCTCGCCCGTCGCCTCGGCCTCGAGGTCAGCGCCCCAGCGGTGCTGCATGACGTGTTCTCCGTCGTCGTCCACCTCGCGCCGAGCCCCGTCGTCGCCCGGGTGCCGGTGGTCTTGCCCCCTTGGCTCACCCTCCCCCGCCTCGCCGAGCGCCAACAGCGTGAGCTGGACGCCGTGGCCTGGCTCCAGGCCGCCGGGCTGCCCGTGGTGGCGCCGAGCCCCCTCGTCCCCCGACGTCCGGCGCAGCGCGAGGGCCTCAGCGTCACCTTCTGGGAGCTCGCCGAGGTCTCCGCCGACCACGCGCCGTACAACGACGCCGGGGTTGAGGCCACCGCCACCTTACACGCCGCCTTGGCCGGGATGCCCACCGCGCCCCTCGGCCTGCTCAGCCCCGCCCAGCTCGATCTGCCGACGCTCCTCGCCGCGCTTACGCCAAGCCCCGGGCCCCCTGACGGAGTCCGATCTTGCCCATGTGTTGGCCGACTGGAGCGTGCTGGCGCCGCTGTTGGAGAGCCCCGAGGCCCTCGGCGCCGCGCTGCCCGGCGTGACGCTTCAGGCCATTCACGGCGACGCGCCTCAGTACAACGTCATCCAGACCACCACCGGCCCACGCTTCGCCGACTTTGAGGACGTGTGCCTCGGGCCCATCGAGTGGGACCTCGCCGGGCTGCCGCCGGAGGCCCTCGCCGCGTATGACGACGCCGCCCGCGCCCGGGGACTGCGCCCGCACCACCCCGAGGCCCTGCGCCTGATGAACGCGGCCCGCTCGCTCCAGGTCATCGCGGCCTTCGCGCTCGTGCCCCAGCTCCCCCTGCTCGCCGAGGGCCTGCTGCCGGCGCTGACGGCCTGGCGCGAGACCCCGCCGCTCTGACTCGACACTGACTCGACATTCGGCGCTAAGTCGCGTATTCTTCTCCTTCACCGTCCGATCTTGGCCCGCCGGAGCCCCCGTGCCCCCACTTCACCCCGTTGACGCCTACGTTCAAGCCCAGCCCCCGGCCACCCAAGGCCACCTCGCGCTCCTGCGCGCCACCTTGGCTGAGGTGCTGCCCACCGCCGAGCAGGTGATCAGCTACCAGATCCCTTGCTTTCGCCTCAACGGCACCTACGCCGTCTATTGCGCGGGCTACGCCCATCATGTCGGGCTCTACCCCATCACCCAGGCCATGCGGGACGCCGTGGGCGACGCGCTCACGCCCTACCAGAGCGGCAAAGCGACGGCCCGTTTTGCCTTGGACGTGCCTCTGCCCGTTGAGCTTGTTCGCCAGCTCGCCGCGGCGCGTGTGGCCGAGATCGAGGCGATCATGGCCACGCGGCCCTCAAAACGCCCGCTCAAGTCACGCCGACCCATGATCCGCTGATGCCCGGCGGCCCCTTGATTATCCACGGCCAGCCCGCGCGGTTGCTGTTCGACGTAGCGGGCTGGATGTCCACCTTCTACGAGCTAGGCGACACGATCTACCTGCACTCTGTGTGGAATCAGTCCGCCGCCTACTACGACGTGCTCATCCAGCTCACTGACGACGAGGCCGCGCGCTGCCGGGCCGGGGGCGAGGTGTTTATGACCACCTTCGCCCGCCAAGCCATCAACAACGGCGGCTATCGTGACCGGCTGGTGAAGGACTACGGCGGGTGACGCTCAGCCGCCCAGCAGGGCCTCCACCAGCTCCCGCCGCCGCAGGAGCCCCCACGAGGTCAGCTCCGCCAGGGCGCGGGCTTGGGTGTCGGTCAAGGAGATGCTGCCTCCGAGGTTCTCGCCGCTGGTCTTGTAATGGGGGAAATGTTTGAGCGGCCCCGACGGCAGGATCTTCCGGTCGCCGTCCTGAATCGCGTCTTTGAGCTCGGGATCCTTGAGCTGGGCCTCCCAGGCGGGCACATGGTCGAGGTACACCCAGAGCACCTTCACCGCGCGGCCGCCCGCCACCCCCCACCAGCGGTTGTCGAGCAGCCGGTGGGTCTGTAGCGCCATCACCGGCTCCCCGGCCCTGCGCGCGGCCTGGAGCGCTGTGACCAAGGGCGCCAGCTCGGCGGTGGGGAAGACCATGTTGTCTACGGTGGTGGTGCCGACGCTCTTCTGGGGCCGCCCGAAGAGGCCGGGGAGGTACGAGTCGATACGATCGGGGCTGGGGGCGTCTGTGTTGGGATCCCAGTCTGTGTCGAGCGGGGTTGAGGTGTTGACCAGCACGATCGCGCGGTCGACCCCTCGGCGAAGCAGCGTGATGAGCCCGAAGTTCTCTAAGATGCCGCCGTCCCCCAGCGCGAAGCGGGTGTCTGGGGGCGTGCCATCGCGCCAGGCCGGCCACAACGACACCGTCGGCGCGAGCTTGTGGAGACGACCGAGGCCCGGCGTCTCCTCAAGAACCCCGGCCCAGGCTGAAGACGAGGCCCCCACGATGTCCGCCAGAGACCACGGCGCGTTGGGCGCGGGCAGGGCTTGAACGCCCCCTTTGGCCGGGGCGGGGCCGCCGCCGAACACCACGCTCTCGACGACCGCGCCCCCCACGGGCACCGCGACCACCTCCGGCGGGGGGTCTCCAGGCTGGAGCCGATCCTTGATCTTGCTCAAGGCGCCTGTTCGCCGCTGGAACACGCCGGTCACCGCCTCCCCGACACCACAATAAAGCGGCGTGAGGTCGATGGGGGCGGGGCGCTCCACGTCCAAGGGCAACATCGACTCGGGGCCCAGCACGCAGGCGCCGACGACGAGGAACGGCCCCCGGGCGGGTGTACGGACCGTCCAGCCCGCGATGACCTCAGCCATCCCCGGTCGGGCGCGCAGGGCGTCGACGTAGGCGTCGTTCGGCGCCACGGCCTCGGGCGCGCCGTGGTCAAACAGTCCATACGGCGCGAGCATGTGACGCCCGATCACGTCGGCCCACAGGCGGTCTGGCGGCACCTGGGGGTCACGCGTAGACTCCGCCAAGAACCCCCAGACGTTCCGGGTGGCGGCGAACCCTAAGCTCTGCGGCGTGAGCGGCTCGGCCAAGGCCGTGAGGGTCAACGCCTCGGGGGCAGGAGCGGCCCCAAGAACGTGGCCTCGTCGGTCACGCGCTGGAAGGTGTAGATCCCCGAGGCCCAGCTTCCGCCGGAGACGCCGGAGATGTAGCGCGCGCGGTCGAGCGCCCCCAAGGCGTAGAGCGCACGAAGCTGCCCCCAGCTCGCCGCCAGGGATCGTGCGCCGCCGCCGGAGAAGCACAGGCCGATGGGCTCGCGGGCGCTGACCTCGGGGGACTCCAGCTCCGGCCAGCCCATCGGCGACACCCAGAGCTTCGCTTGTACCGTAGACATCTCAGACCTCCTCAGCGAAGGATACACCAATGAACACCGAGAGAACAGACGCTGATCGATGCCCCCTCAGCCGAGCCCCCATGGCACACAAACCCTAGGGTCAGGCCAAGGCCTCGGCGGCGGCCTGAGACCTTCCCCCCAAGCGCCGCCGCCACAGCGTCTCTGCGGTCCGTTGTGGCTGAGGCCTCCTCGCGTCGTATACTCCCCGGGCCGCAACCTCCTCGGGCCCATGAACTTCGTCGAGCTTCGTCGCTGCCGCCAGCTCATCGCCGCCCTCGGGGCGCTGCGGTTAAACCACGCGTATCCGCCCGCCGCGGCCCTCGCCGAGCACCTCGGCGGCGTGATGACCTTGCCCCCAGGCGCCCGGCTGCGGCGCTGCCCCACCACGGGCTGGCCCCACCCTGAAGAGTGGCTGCGGGTGCGCGCCGACCGGGAGCTCGCGCCGAGCCTCTTGCCCCGCCTCGACGTGCTCGCCGCCGCCGGAGACCGCCGCTCCGCCGAGCGCGCCGACGCCCTGCGCGCCTTGGCCCAGATCCGCCCCCTCAAGGATGACCCACCCGAGCTCGCCCTGGTGGACGACGCCCCCGAGGGCCTCACCGCCCAGCTCAGCCTCACGCTGTACGACCTCAGCGCGCCGCGCTTCGTGCGCCTCGTCGTGCGGCTCCTCGACCCCGCGCGCCGACACCTGCGCCTCGACGGCCCCAGCGTGCGCGCCTCGGAGCCCCTGCGGGTGCGCCTGGCCTCCGCCGCCGAGCGTGGGGCGGTTGGCGCCGCCCGCCTGTTGACCGCCGACGGCGTGAGCGTGGTTGAGCTTGGCCTGGGCGTCATCGGCCCGGTCACCGAGGGCGACCACGGCGTCAAGCTCTCGGCCAGCCTCAGCCGCCTCACCGCTGAGCTTCCCCAGCACCACATCGACGATCCCCTCTCCCCAGAGCTGCCCGTGCCCGACGCCAGCGCCGGTCTGCGCCTCTCCCACCAGCGCAAGTGGGCCGTCGCCGCTGAAGACCTCAACGCCCACCGCGCCGAGCTCGTCCGGATGCGCTCAAAGAACCTGTCCTATGGCTACACGGTGCCCGAATGAGCTTGGACCCCGCCGCTGAGGCCCTCAACGCCCTGGTCGATCAGTTCAGCCAGCGCAGCGCGTTTGTGCGTGAGCTGATTCAGAACAGCCTCGACGCCGGCAGCGGCCGGGTAGAGCTGCACGTCGCCGAGCGTGACGACGCGCTGATCGTCTCTGTGCGAGATGACGGCGAAGGCATGACCCTGGAGATCATCCAGAACTACCTGCTCGTGCTGTTCAGCTCGTCCAAAGAGCGCGACCGCACCCGCATCGGCAAGTTCGGCGTGGGCTTCGCCTCCGTCTTCTCGCTGCGCCCCGAGCGGGTCATCGTCGACACCGGCCGCGACGGCAAGTTTTACCGCGTGATCTTCGACGCCGAGCGCCACTACACCCTCGCTGAGCTAGACGAGCCCGTCGAGGGCACCCTCGTCACCCTGGAGGTGCCCAAACGGGACGACGCCCCGGCGGCCTTGGCCCAGGAGCTCCTGGACGCCGCGCAGCACTGGTGCCGATACGCCCGGGCCGAGGTGATCACCAGCGCCGAGGTCAAGGGCCTCTCCCGGCCCCCCGCCCGGGTTCAGGCGCCCTTCGCCGTAGAGAGCCCGGTGACTGTGCTCATTGAGGAGCCCGGCTTCCGCGCGGTCATGGGCTATTGGCACGAGGCCAAGGCGCCCGTGGGCTTCTTCAACCGGGGGCTCACGCTCTTGGAGTCTGTCGAGGATGTGGTGCCCGGGGTGACGTTTAAGGTAGAGGCCAGCGCGCTTGAGCACACCTTGACCCGAGACAACGTCGTGCGGGACCGCCGCTTCGCCGAGGTCATTGAGCGCCTGCGCGCCTTGGCCGCGGGGCCTCTGCGGGATCGTTGGCTCACGGAGCTGCGCGCGGTCAACAAGAGCGGCCCCGCCGAGCGCCACGCCGCGCTGTTACGCCTCGCCGTGGCCGACCTGCGCCGTTTGCCTGAAGACGAGGCGCTCCTGGCCACGGCCGACGGCGGCCGGGTGAGCCTCAGAGCCATCAAACCAGGGTTCACCCAGCGCAACGAGCCGAGCCTGTGGGCTGAAGGCCCCTCCCCTGTGGTCGAGGCCCTGCACGCCGCCGGTCAGCTCGTGCTGGCGGGGCCCGCCGAGCGCCGCCCAGAGCTCGCCTTGGGGCGCCTCATGGGGCGCGGCACCCCCGCCGAGGTCCACGGTCTGTATTGGCGGCCCAGGCTCCTCGCCGAGCACCCCGTCACCCAAGCCGCCGCCAAGTTCGGCGCGAGCCTCGGCCAAGACGCCGTGGTGGTGGCGGCCTCGTTCACCGGCGGCGGCGACGCCCTGCGCGACCGCGTCGCCACCCGCCAGCGCCAGCCCGGGCGCCTCAGCCGCCACGGCGAGGAGGAGTCCCGGGGCGCCTTGGTCGTGAACCTCGATCACCCCCTCGTGGCCCGGCTGCTGGTGTTGCCGCCGGAGATCGGCGGCCCGGCGCTGTGGAGCCTCGCCCGCCGCGCCGTCGGCGACCGCGCGCCCTCCGCCCAGGCCCTGCTCCAGCGCCTCGCCGGGGAGGTCACCCCATGAGCGACCCCACACAGACGCCCGACAAGGCGCCCGACCACGACGACCTCCTCGAAGGCGCCACCGTCTTGGCCAAAGGCAGCTTCCGCCTCGACCGCCGCCGGGCCTTTGAGAAGCTGAGCCACCACCAGCTCGAAGACCCCCACCGCTACACCTTAGAGCTCGTCGCCGCCGCGGTCTGCGCCGGGGCCACCAAGATCACCGTGGTGAATGACTCCGACGACTTTGAGATCGAGTGGGACGGTGACCACCCCACGGCGGAGGAGCTAGAGGCCCTGCTCGACTGGATCTTCACCCGCAGCGACGACCGCCGGGCGCGCATGTTGCAGCACCTGAGCCAAGGTCTGTTCGGCGCCGTTGGCCTGGATCCGCGCTGGGTTCACTTGGAGCGCCCCGGCGTCAAGCTCACCCTGACCGACCCCTTGGAGCCCATCCAAGCCCCGAGCCCCCGAACCGAGGGTGTGCGGGTTCATGTTCGGGAGCGCTTCTCGTGGAAGGTGCTGCGTGAGGGCCTCTCCAGGCCGTTTGACGCGGTGTACGAGACGAAGCTCCTGCGGCGCTACGCCTGGTGCTGCCCGGTGCCGATCGTGCTCAATGGCAAGGCCTTGCCCAGCGCCCGGGAGGCCTGGCCGACGCCCAGCGACCGCCCGGTGCGGGTTCAAGAGGGCCAACGTCTGTGGTTGGAGGGCCCCGACGAGAGCCTCGCCGCGCCAGAGGCGCTGACCGGCGTGGCGCTCATCCGGGATGGTGTGGTGGTCGGCCAGGCCGCCGTCACCCGAGGGCCGCTGCGGCTGCGCGGCGCCAAGCTCGCCGACGCCCTGCGCCTCAACGCCTCCCGCAGCGCCCCCATCGAGGACGAGGTCTACAAGCGGGTGGTGGCCGAGCTGGTGACCGTCGCCGCGTCCTTGGTCGAGGAGCATCTCGCCGGGCGTGAGGGCGCTGACCTCCCCGAGCCTCTGCGCGCCGCCGCCTTGGACCTCATCGCCCGGGGCGAAGGAAAAAACCTCCTCGGCCTCAAGCTCATCCGCGACCTACTAGACCGATGGTTTAGCGTTGAGGACGTGATCAAGCTGGGTCGTGTGGCCCTGGTGGAGGCCGAGCTCTCCCCGGCCTCGGAGATCCATTGGCCCCAGCTCCCTGAAGAGAAGAAGAAGGACGACGGCGAAGAGCCGATGATCCTGGCGCTCACCCGGGCGGCGCTCAAGGCCCAGAGCGGCGTGACGATGCGCCGGGAGACGGCCCTGCTCAAGCAGCACGCCCAGGGCCGAGAGCGCCGCGAGCGCCTCGCCCGAGAAGGTGAGGGCCTGCGGTTCGCCGCCCGGCACCTCAAGGCCATCCCCGACGTCGGCGTCGAGGGCTGGGTCGGCGTCGGCCCCACGCGCCCGGCGCGTTTTAAACACCCCAAGCTGGGGCTCACCATCGAGCTGCGCGTAGACGGCCTGCCCGTGGAGCTGGTGGTCGAGGACGACATGCCCGGCCCCTTGGTGGCCACGGTGCAGGCCCAAGGCATGCGCGCCGACGCCACCTTTGAGAAGGTGACCCGCGACGAGCACACCCAGCGCGCCCTCCGCGCGGCGCGGGCGGCGGCGCGGACCTTGCTCGCGGAGGTGGTCTCCAACCCCAACGACCCCGACCGCCACGCCCTCGCTGAAGCTTGGCTCACGCAGATCACCGACCGCCTCGCCGCCGACACGCCCCGGCGCCAGCTCCGCCAACGAATCCCCGCCGAGGCGCTCACCACCCTGAGCTTCGGCACCCTCGACGGCGGCGCGCGCACCCTGGGCGACATCGTCGATCAGGCCGCCCGAGAGTCCGCCGAGCCCGTGCGGTTCTTGCGCCGGGGCACCACGCCGCCCTCGGTGGCGCCGGGGGTGCTGTTGTTGGAGGAGGGTGAGGTCAAGGCCCTGCGCCACGCCCTGCGCGATCGCCTGGAGGACGCCACCCGGGCGCTGTTGGAGGAGTCCGAGGCCCGCCGCCGCCGCGCCGCCCCCAAGGAGTCCCCGCGCCTGCCCAAAGACGCCGAGGCCGTCACGCCGATCACCCTGGCCAGCCTCCGCGGCGAGATCGGCCTCTCCCCTACCCCTCAGCCCGCTCGGGCGCTCGTGCTGCACGAGGGCGTAAACTTGGCCGTCGTGGACCTCCCCGACGGCCCGCCCTGCGGCCTGGCCAGCGTCGAGTGGGACGGCGCCCAGCCCAACCGCGCCTGGAGCGGCCTTGAGAGCGTGAGCGCCGCCTCCGCCGCCTTGGCCACCCTGCTCAACCCCGCGCTGCGGGCCCTGGTGCAGCAGGCCGCCGAGGGCTACGTCGCCCAACAAGCCCCCGATCGCCGCCCGCCTCTGCCGCGATACCTCTTCGCCGCGCTGTGCCACGATCGTGTCGCCCGCCCGGCGCTCATGGCGCTGCCGCTGTTCCGGGACGCGGCGGGGAGCCTACACAGCGCCGACGACCTCCGACGCTGGCGTGAGGCCCACCGCGACGCGCGTATCCCCTGGGTGAGCCTGCCCGTCGAGCCCGGCGTGCCGCTCCCCGACGGCCTGATGGTGCTCGACGAGGACCGCGTGGAGGCCCTGCTGGCGTGTCTGGGCAAGGCGTCCACCCTCGACGTCACCGAGCGGCTTTCGGGCCGTGCGCGCCGCGCGGCTGAGCTTCTACGCCCGGCCTGTGGAGCCCGAGCGCCTGGGCCGCGGCCAGCACCTCAACCCCGCCGCGGTCTCTGGCGAAGGCTGGGAGGGTGAGCTGGCCCTGGTCTTGGGCGCCGACGCCCCCGCAGGCCTCGACGTTCGGGCGCTCCACGAGGGCCGCCTGCTCAAACGGGTCACCTTGCCGTTCCCCGCGCCCTATGTGGCCGTGGTGCGGGGCCCGGCGTTGGCCCCCAACGAGACGATGGACGGCTTCCACGACGAGGCCGCCACGGTGAAGGCCTGGCGCGCGCTCACCGAGGCCAGCTTGGCGCGGCTGCTCGTGGATCTGCAGGCCGGGGGGCTCACCGTCGGGCAAAAGCGGGCGGTGTTGACCCGGCTGCACGACGCCAACGCCACGCAGAGCCTGCCGCCCACCCAGCGGGAGGCCGCCCGGGACGCCCTCGCCGACGCCCCGCTGTTCGACGCCATCGGCCACGGCGCGGTGAGCCTACGCGCCGCCCGGGAGGCCCTGCGCCTGGGCCAGCTCCGCGTGGTGCCCCCCGGCGTCACCCTCGATGATCCTCCAGAGGACCGCCTCTTTCTGCGGGTCGCCCGAGAGGACGAGGAGGGCCTGCGGCATGTCTTGGGCCGCCTGCCCCCAGAAGGGGTCACCGAGATCGACCAGATCCTCAGCGGCCGCCGCCGCTGGCAGGTCTTGGGCGTGGAGCCCCTGGTGCCCGCCGCCGCCCAGGTCGCCGCGGCCATCACCCACCACGAGAACAAGGTCTCGATCTGGGCGGCGATCCCCCTCGACCGCCAAAAGGGCCTGCGGGTGGAGTGGCGGGTGGGCGGGCGCACCCTGCTCACCGAGGACCGCCCCTGCGACACCGGCGTCCGCCTGCGGGTGGAGCACCCCGAGCTGACGCCTGACGACGCCTTCTCCGCGCCTCGGCCCGGCCCGGCCAAAGACGCCGTCGAGGACCTCATCCCGTTCGTGATTCACACCTTGATGCACCGGGTGGCCCAGGCCCGATCGCCCAAAGAGCATCACCACCATGAGGGTGAGCCCCTGGCGCTGCACGACGCGCAGGAGGCCGGGCTGGCGCTTCTGGCCTGGGCCGCCACCGGCGCCGTCGGCAAAGACTGGGACCGCCTGCCGCTCATCGCCACGGCCGAGGAGGGCCGCTGGCTCACCGTCGCCCAGCTCAAGGCCGTCGCCCGACGCGGCGCGCTGCGGGTCGTGCAGCCTCACCAGCGCGGCGGCACCGGCGACCCCGACCGCCCCGCCATCCCCGCCGACGCCACCACCGCCGACGCCTTGGCCTTCTGGGGCGTCACTGAAGACTACGGCGCCCAGCTTGAGCTCGACGCGCGCCTCGTCGCGCACCTGAGCGCCCCGCCCAGCCGACCCACGCCCGAGACCGGCCCCGACGTGCTGCTCACCGTGCCGATCCACGGCGGCGGGCGCGAAGGGTTTGTGCAGGTTCGCCGCGACGGCGCCTCCGGCCTGCGGCTCTACAAGGACTGGCGGCCGCTGGGTGAGCTGGACGCCCCCGGGCCGATCCCCGTGGTCGGCGCGCTCAGCTCCCCCACCCTCAACGCCGACAAGACGACGCTCACCGCCGTCGCCGACGCCCACCTGAGCGCCGCGCTCAACGCGGTGCAAGACCTCACCCAGAAGCAGCTCGCCGCGCTCATCGACCGCCTCGACCCCGTCCCCGACCGGGGCCTCATCCTGCGGCTCCTCGCGCGAAACCTCAACCACCCCTCCAAGCTCGGGAGCGCCAAAGGCAAGCTCGGGCGGCTGGTGACCTTGCCCGTGTTCGCCACCGGCGACGGCAAGACGCTCAGCGCCCGGGACGTCGGCAAGCTCAAAGAGCGCCGCTGGGTGAGCCTCGGCGTGGTCTGCCGCAGCGAAGACGCCGACCGCCCGTTCATCCAGCTCAGCGAGGTCGAGCGCGCGCTGCTCCAGCCGCTTCTGCCCGGCCGTGACGCCGAGGCCGAGGCCCCCGCCGAGCACCGCCGCGCTGAAGAGCGCCGCCGGGTCGCTGAGGCGCTGACCGCCCGCGCCCAGCCCTTTGAGCTCCCCGCAGACGTCGAGCCCCTGGCCGTGGCGTCCTTCGAGAACAAACGCCTCAGAGCCCTCGCGGCGATCCACGCCGAGCTCGGGCCGTCCCGGGTGGAGCTGCGGGTGAAAGGCGCCACGATCACCGGCGCGGACGAGTCCACACCCGGCGTCGTGGCCATCCTCGACCTCAAGGAGATGCCCCCGGGCGGCGTGGTGACCGCCTTGCCCGAGCTGCTCAAGGCCCTGGCCACGCTCAAGGAGTCCCTCGCCCGCGACTGCGTCACCCGCCTCGTCGCCGAGAGCGCCCCTCGGGAGCGCCTCTGCGGGCTTTTGCGCGCCGCCGCCCCGCGCCCCTTCGACGCCGAGAAGCTCCCCCAAGGCGCCCGCTTCTACTTTGATCTGCCGCTGTTGCCGACGCCCAAGGCGCCGATCTCCCTGATTCAAGCCGCGAAGGCCCAGGCCGGGCGCGGCCTGCTCTTCGGTGACAAAGACCTGGGCAAAGGCAAACCGCTGGTGCTCTTGGACAGCCCCGAGAGCCGGGCCTTGGTCAGCGCGGTCGGCTTCGAGGTCGCTGAGCCCGCCGTCTGGACCCAGCGAGAGCGCGCCGTGCAGCGAGAGCGGGCCCTCAAAGACACCCTGCGCCGCCGTCGCCGCGCCGTGGTCGACGCCACGACCCGCCTCACCGCCGGGCTCACCGCCACCCGGGGCCTCACCCGCCGCGTCGAGGCCGCGCTCAACGCCGATGAGGCCACGCTCAACGCCTTGGGGGAGGCGCCGACCCGTCGCCAAGTCCACGCCCTGGCCTACGCCCTGGTCGAGGCCGTGATGCTCCAGCAGCTCAGCGCGGGCGAAGGCAAAGCCGACGAGCTCGCCGAGGTGCTGGTGCGCGCCGCCGAGCGCTGCTCAGGCGCCGGAGACGCCGGAGGAGACGACCCGAGCGATGCGCTGCCCGACCTTGACGTCGGCGCCGACGCTTAGCTCCCAGTCCACCCGACCGGGCTCGGTCACCAAGATCACCGTCGATCCCAGGTTAAACCGCCCGAGCTCGTCGCCACGCTTCACGGGCAAGCTGGGGTTGAAGCCTTGGTAAGAGGCCGCCTGCCCGGTGTTGGTGACGATCTGGGAGAACGCCGTGGTCATGCGGCCCACGCCATACGCGCCGACGAGCACCACGGCCACCTGCCCCGCCGCCTCGCTCTGCACAAACACCGCGAGGCGCTCGTTCACGGCGAAGAGGTTGGGCACCCGGCGCGTGGCCTCGGGGAACACCGGCCACAAGGCCCCCGGCAGGTAACGCTGGCCGACGATCTCGGCGTCGAGGGGGTGATGAACGCGGTGGTAATCCTTGGGGCTCAGATAGAGCACCGCGAACTGCCCACCTTGGTAGCGGCCATCCCCGCCGACGAGCTCGATGGCGTCGAGGCCGAGGTTCGCCTCGGGGGGGAGCTGGCCGTCCTCAGTCAAGGTGCCGAAGGCGTACACCCGGGCGTCCGCCGGAGACACCAGGGCCTCAGGCGCCGGGTCAATCGGCCGCGCGCCGGGCTTGAGCGGGCGCACAAAGAAGTCTTGGAGGGTGGCGTAGTCCTCTGGGGTGCCCACCATCTCGTCCAGGTTCACGCCATACCGCCCGGCGTACCAGCGGATGATGTGTTTGGAGAGCCCCGCCCGAGACACGGCCCCTTGAAGCTGAGAGCCGAGGCCCTTGGGCACCACAGAGAGAAAGCTGACGATGAAGGCGTCGTTCATAGCGTGCGCGCTTAGCGTGTGGGGCGCAACGCGTCGAGGATCCGCCCGCTGGCGAGGCCGTCTCCGTAGGGGTTCACCGCCCGGGCCATGGCCTCATAGGCCACGCGGTCGGTCAACAAGGTGCTCACGCCGCCGACGATGGCCTGGATGTCGGTGCCGACAAGCTTCACCGTGCCCGCGTGCACCGCCTCGGGGCGCTCCGTCGTCTCCCGCATCACCAAGACCGGCTTGCCCAAGCTCGGCGCCTCCTCCTGAATGCCGCCGGAGTCGGTGAGCACGATGTCGCTGCGGTCCATGAGCCGCACAAACGGCGCGTAGTCCAAGGGCGGGATCAACAGCACGTTCTCCCGCTCCCCGAGCAGGCTGTACACCGGGCCCTGCACGTTGGGGTTGAGGTGAACGGGGTACACGAAGGCCACCTCGGGGAACCGCTCGGCGAGGGTGCGCACGGCCTCGCAGATGTTCAAGAAGCCTTGGCCGAAGCTCTCCCGGCGGTGGCCGGTGATGAGCACCATCCGGCGCTCTGGCGCGGCGAACAGCGGCAAGGTGGGCCCCAAGGCCTCGGCCCAGTCCGACGCCGGGCGGGCCTTCACCTGGTCCCGAACGGACAACAAGGCGTCGATGACCGTGTTGCCCGTCACCCACATCCGCTCCACGGGCAGGTGCTCCCGCTTGAGGTTCTCCATCGAGCCCTGGGTGGGCGGGAAGAGGTAGGTGCAGAGCTGGTCGGCGAGCACCCGGTTGGCCTCTTCAGGGAACGGCGAGCTGAGATCCCCGGTGCGAAGGCCCGCCTCGACGTGGCCCACGGGGATGTGGGCGTAGAACGCGGCCAAGGTGGCGGCCAGCGTGGTCGTGGTGTCGCCGTGAACGAGCACCACGTCGGGCTTCTCAACCTCCAGCACGTCCTTCATGCCGGTCAAGATGCGCGCGGTGAGCTCGGTGAGGTTCTGCCCGGGGCGCATGACGTTGAGATCGTGGTCGGGGGTGATGCCAAACAACGAGAGCGCCTGATCGAGCATCCCCCGGTGCTGTCCGGTGACGCACACCCGGCCCTCAAAGTCGGGGTCGGCGGCCAGGGCTTGAACCACGGGCGCCATCTTGATGGCTTCAGGGCGGGTTCCAAAGACGCTCAGCACACGACGCGGCATCACAGCTCCCTCTGCGCGGTCGGACTCACCATCACACGACATCAACGTCGTGGTCAACCCCGGCCAACGCCGCCTCCCGCCAAACTCTGGGACAGGAGGTGTTCAGATTTTTGTACGCCGTCCCAGGCCTCGTACACGAGCCCTTGACCTGGGACGGTCCCAGCCCCATCTAAGGATCATGGAGGATCGCGGCGTGGCCGCTCAACGATGGGAGTGATCTGCCCCTGGACGCAAACGCTCTGGGTTGGTGTCCTTAGAAGCTCAAGAAGTGAAGGATTCGCACCTCAAAAACTGGAAGTTGGCATGGACTTTGCAAGCCAAGTGAATGAGTCAATGCCCTGGCCCAAGTCCCAAAGAGGAGAGCGCATGAACAGCCCCGCCGAGAGCAAGCGCCCCCGTCGTCAGCTCATCGACGAGTCCCCCAGCGGGGTCCTCCTCAACAAGTACCTGGAGCGAATGGGCAACATCCCGCTCCTGAAGCGTGAAGACGAGATCGAGGTCGCCCGCCGTGTGCGTGAAGGTGGCCCCGAGTCGGAGATCGCGAAGGTCATCCTCACCAACGCCAACCTTCGCCTCGTCGTCTCCATCGCCCGCCAATACTCCTACCGTGGCCTGCCCCTCGCTGATCTTGTGCAAGAGGGCAACATCGGCCTCATGCGCGCCGTCGAGAAGTTTGAGCCAGACCGCGGCTTCAAGTTCTCGACCTACGCCTCTTGGTGGATTCGCCAGTCCATCATCCGCGCCATCGAGTCCCAGTGTCGCACCATCCGCATCCCGATCTACAAGCTCGAGGTCATCAACAAGGTCCGGCACACCCAGAAGGCGATGTTCCAAGAGATCGGCCGCGAGCCCACCCTTGAGGAGGTCGCTGAGCGCCTGAACCTCGACCCGCGGAAGGTCAACGCGCTGATGAAGCTCACCCGCGAGCCCATGAGCCTCGACGCCCCGGTCTCTGAAGACTCCGAGTCGTCTTTGGGCGACTTCATCGAGAACGAGACGACGGGCCTGCCCTCGGCTCCGCTGGAGGAGGCCTCGCTCAAAGAAGAGATCAACGACGTCTTGTGCAGCCTGAGCCCCCGCGAAGAGAAGGTGCTCCGGATGCGCTATGGCATCGGCGAGCCCGCGCACTACAGCCTTGAGGCCATCGGCGCGCAGTTCAACCTCACCCGCGAGCGCATCCGCCAGATCGAGATCAAGGCTCTGGCCAAGCTGCGCCGGGCCGAGGGCTGCCGCTCCTTAGAGGGCTTCCTCAGCGCCTGATCGGCCGCTAAAAACAGACGTTCTGCGCGGCGCGCACCGCCCCCAAGAGGTCCGCGTCGCTGTTGGCCAGGGTGAGCGCCGTCGCGCCGCTGAGCGAGGCGATCTCGGTCAACGCCTCGTAGTCGATGCGCTCGGAGCGGTCGCACCGCTCGTGGTAACAGGGCTCGTCCTCGGTCCAGAAGAAGACGTAGGGCACGCCGCGCGAGCAGAAGCTGTAGTTGTCGGACTGGTCGCTCCCGTCGCCCAACGAGACGTCGAGGGTGGGGTGGTCGTCTACATGCGCGCCGACGGCCTCGCGGCCCGCGGTGCCTCGGAAGGTGCCCAAGGCGTAGAGCGTGGCGGAGGAGGCGTAGCTCCCGACCATGTCCATGTTCACGTTGTAGACGACCTGATCGAGGTCGAGCTCGGCGGGGGCGCGCCGCATAAAACGCTCGGCGCCTTGGAATCCCGTCTCCTCGGCGCCAAAGGCCGCGAACACGATGGTGCGGTCGGGCCGCTCCCCCTCGTTCATCAAGCGCTGGGCGATGGCCAGAAGCGCGGTCACCCCCGAGGCGTTGTCGTTGGCGCCGAGCCAGCCGTCGCCAAAATGATCGAGGTGCGCGGAGATCACCACCGACTCGCCCATGACGCTGGGCTGGGCGCCGGGGATCATGCCCAGCACGTTGGCCGTCTCGTTGTTCTCGTCGTCGGTGAACCGCTGCAGGAACCCCTCCCCGGTGCCCAGCTCGGTGAGCCCTAAGCAGGCGAAACGATCGGCGACGAAGTCCCGGGCCAGCTCATCCCCCTCCGAGCCTGGCGCGCGCCCGTCGAGCTCCGGCGAGGCCAGGTAGGCCAGGTCGGCGGTCATGGCCGCCTGATCGTAGGCGTCTGCGCGGTCACAGCCCGTGGGCTGCGGTCCGGGCAAAGAAGAGTCGCCGGTGTCGTCGGAGCCCGCGGCGCAGCCGGTCAGCGCGGCGATCCCGACGACCCACGGCCAGACCGCGGCGGGGGTGCGAAGGACGTTCATGGGGCGACCATAGCACGGCGCCCGCTGTTCTTTGGTGCCCGCTCCTGTGGTCAAGATCCCCTCGCCCTGGATGGAGAATCCTCAACGGTCTCAAGGGGTTTGGCTCAGGCCGCCCGCCTCGCAAAGAGGCCCAAGCCCGAGCGCACCTGGGCGAGCTCCGCCAACAGGGCCTCACGTCGGTCCCCGGTCGTGGCCTCCGCCGCCGCCTGCAGCGTGACGGCCAGCTCATACGGGTTTGGCTGCGTCCGAAGCACGGCCAGGGCGCGCTCGTAGAGCCTCATCGCCGCCTCAGGGCCCAGGCGCCACTGCCTCCAGCGCGCGCGCAGGCGTAAGGCCGGCCCACGCAGGTAGGGGTAGAGGATCCCCAAGACCTGCGCCTTCATCATGCACAGCGTCACGATGACCCGCAGCCGCCAAGCGGGCACGCCCTTGGCGCCGTGGCTGAGCGCGTAGAGCGCGGCCTCTCCGGCGTCGACGAGGCCGATCTGTAAGAAGGGCACGAGGATGTGGTATCGCCACACGCCGCCGAAGGCGCGGACAGCGGCCTTCGCCGCGCCCTCAGCGTCCTCCTCGAGCACATGGATGTTCGCCTGATGGTTGAGCGCGGCGCATTGGTTGGCGAGGTCGGCCAACGAGGCGCTGATGCTGTGGGCCTCCTCAAGCTCCTCCAGCGCCTGCTGCGCGCCGGTGACGCCCAGAAGGTAGCGGCACATCGGCGACCACGAGAGCCGCCAAGCCTGGTGGCGTTTGGCGTTGAGGCTGCGGGCCAGCTCCCCCATCTCGTCAAAGATCGGCAGGGCCCGGGCGAACTCGCCCTTGAGGTAGTGGCTCGTCGCGTGGAGCATGAGCCCGGTCTGGGTCTCCCACTGCTCACCGACACGCATAAACACCGCCCGCGCCTCGCGGTGCAGGGCGATGGCCTCGTCAAGCTGGTTGGCGAAGGTGTGCCGCGTGCCGAGCCGGCTCAAGGCGATGCCCTCGGCGACGGCGTCGTGGCACCGCCGGGCCAGGTCGAGGCCATGCGCGCAGGCCCTCTCGGCGCCGCCGAGCAGCCCCGCGCCCGACAACATCGTGCCGTAGTAGGTGTAGGCCTGGGAGAGCTCCGGCGCCGAGGCCACCTTTCGCCCGAGGTTGAGCGCGGCGAAGGTCGCCCAGGCGAGCTTGGCGATGTCCAAGAAGTAGTAGATTCGGATGAGCGACACCAAGGTGGTGAGCTGCCGACGCCCAGGGCCACGGCTGGCGCTGCCGCTGCCTTCGGGGTCACGCCCCAAGAAGAAGGTCAGCACCCCCATCAGCGTGAGCGGCACGAGGCTGAGCAGGCTGCGCGGCGCCCGGCGGCCATACAGCCCCAACGAGGCCTCCAGGGCGTCGATGGCGAGGTGGCTGTCGCCGCGCTCTTGGTAGGCCCGGCCCAAGCCCTCCTGGATCTCCGCGCGCTCCTGATCGTCTCGCGCCGCGGCTCGCCCCGCTTGGAGCAGCTCCACGGCCTCGACGTATTTGCCCGCGCTCACCAGCACCTCGGCCAGCTCGACGCCGACGGTGTGGCGAGCGGCGGCCTGGTCGTCCGGTGCGAGCTCGGCCTGCTCCACGAGGCCGAGCGCCCGGCGGTAGTGGGCGATGGCGTCGTCGTTGGCGTACTGGTCGCGGGCGTCCCGGGCGGCCATCAGGGTGTAGCGGAGGCCGCGGTCGGGGTCGTCGCCCTCGACGCTGTGGTACGCCAAGAGCGCCGAGGCCCCGCGCGCGCCTTGGCCCAGGGCCTCCTCCAGATAGAGCACGAAGCGACGGTGCATCGCCTGGCGCACGCCCGGCAAGAGCGTGGTGTAGCAGACATCGCGGATCAGCACATGCTGGAACGCCGCGAACAGGGGCGCCCTGGACTCGATCGACACCAAGGCCGCCATGTTGAGGCGCCGCAGCGCCTCGTCTACGACGTCCCCATCGAGGGACTCGCTCCAGATCACCCGCACCGCGTCCAGCGCGAAGACTCGCCCAATCACCGAGCCGCCTTTGAGCAACGCGCGCTCCGCCTCCCCCAGACGATCCAGCCGGGAGAGCAGCACCTCTTGCACAGAGTGCGGCAAGGCGATGTCTTCAGCCCGCTCGGGGATGCCCTCCAAGGAGTCGCCGTAGGTCTCGCGCAGGCCGATGACGATGGACTGAATGAAGAACGGGTTGCCTTGGGCGCGGCTGAGGATGCGTGTCTCGATCTCTAAGCGGGGCTCGGGCAGCGCGAGGAGCATCCGGGTGAGCGCCCGGGCCTCGTCTTCAGCGAGCTGGCCGAGCTCACAGCGCCGCACCCCGGAGGCGCCGGAGAGGCGCTCGTCGGCCTCGCTGGGCCGGGTGGTGATCAGCATCGCCACGGGCAAGGCGTCGAGGCGCGCGGCGACGTGCTCGATGAGCTCCAAGGAGGAACGATCGGCCCAATGGACGTCCTCCAACCACAACAGGAGCGGCCCTCGGGCGGCGCGCCCGGCGATGAGCTGCACCACGAGCGCGCTGAGCCGCTGGCGACGACCACGCGCGTCCAGCGCCCGCGCCCGGGGGGCCTCGCTCTCCCAGCCCATCAGCTCGACGATCAGCGAGCCCGCGCCGGGGTCGTCGGGGGCCACCTGGCGCACCTCGGCCTCTAAACGTTTGATGCGCTCGGGCAGCGGTAAGGTCGGGGGCAGCTCCAACAGGCGGAGCAGCAGCTCACGCCAAGGGTAAAACGGGGTGCGCTGCTCGTAGGTGTAACAGGCGCCCTCGACGACATGAACGCCGCGCCCCCGGGCCTCCGCGGCCAGCGCCTCGGCCAAGCTTGACTTGCCGACGCCGGCCTCTCCCACCAGGAGCGTGGCCGCGCCGCCGCCGCCCAAGGCCGCGCCGAGCGCCCGCCGAAGCAGGCTGCGCGCCGCCTGACGCCCAACAAGCTCGGGCACCACCCGCGCGCGCTCGCTGCTGAGCGCCGAGAGCACGGGCAAGGTGAGCACAGGATGATCGATGCCCTTGAGCGTGCGCGCCGTGGGCTCTCCCAAGGCGAAGTCTTTGGCGATGGTGCGGGCCGTGGCGGCATCGACCAGCACGCCGCGCTCGCTCAAGGTCATCAGCCGGGCGGCGACGTGGGCCACCTCACCCAAGGTGGTGTAGCCCCGGCGGCCCCCGCCGCCGATGATGCCGCAGTACGCCGGCCCCGTCGCGACGCCGACACGCACGCCGCGCACGCCGCCGAGGCTCTCCGCGCCTTGTAAGATGGCCCAGGCGAAGCGGGTCGCCATGAGCTCTTGGTGCTCTACAGCGCTGGGCGCCCCGAACACCACAAAGACCACGTTGCCTTTGTCGGTGAAGTCGGTCTGGGCCAAGAAGCCGCCGAAGCGTAGGCTCTCGCGCTGGGCGAGCTCATAGAAGGCGCGCAGCTCGGGCAGCCGCTCGATCAGGGGCCCTGGGGCGCCCTCAAGCTCAAACTTGAGGAAGACGCAGGTGACCCCACGAAGCTCGGCGATGAGCTCGTCGCGCTCGTGGCTGAGGCGACGGGCGAGGAATGGGTGCAAGAGGCGCGGCGCGAGCCCGGCGTGGGGCGGGGTGTCGCGACGGTGGGACGGCGCGGCGGCGGCGGGCGTCGCCACCAGGATCGACACGTCGTCTAAGGTGCGCTGAATCCAGGCCGGGGGCAGGTGCCGGGCCACGCCGATGTCGACGACCACCTCCCCGCCCGAGGCGCGTTTTTCGGCGCGAACCGCCGCCGCCACAGGATCTCCGACCAACAACGGGTGCAGCCAGAGCTCAGCCACGCCCAAGATGAGCCGGTGGACCTCCCCCATCGACACCCCAAACTTGCAGCGAAGCTCAAGGGCCTCGGTGGGGGTCTGCACCGCGCGGGTGGTCTCGGCGAAGGAGGCCAGGCGAAGGGCGGTCTCGGCGACACGCTGGGCCAAGGCGGCGTCGGGCTCACCAACGCCCTGGGGGAAACAGGCGAGGATCGCGTCCCCTGCGAACTGATAGACCACCCCGCCCGCCGCGTGAATCACCCGCACGCTGCCTTCAGACCAGGCCCGCAGCGCCCGCTGAAGGGTGTCGAGGCCCTGGGGCCCCCGGTGGGTGAGGTTCGCGACAAACCGGGTGGAGTGCTGAAGATCGGCGAGAATGAGCCCCGCGCGCATGCCCTGGGCCTCTCGCTCACGTCCGAAGGCGAGGTCGGCCAGGGCGAGGCTCGGCACATACGCAGAGAGCAAGGCGACGCCGTCTCTGTCGTCCGAGGTCGAAGAGAGCAGGAGATCCGGGTCACTCAGAGAGGACGTGGACACCACAGGCTCCGCGGCGAGTTCGCTCCGCAGCTCATTGCGGGGCCTGACGCGACGCGCCAAGAGAACAGAGTATCATCATCGGCGAGTCTGGGTGAGCGTAAGCTCTACCATTGGCGCATCACTCGTTCGGGCAGGAGCAGACGATGTTCAACGCAGATCAGCCCTTCGCGAGCGGGTTCTTGTGGCTCGCCTCGTTCGGCTTCTTGCTCGCGTATGGGCTCCCGCTCACCTTTGTGCCGGTGCGCTGGGCGCGCTGGTTTCAGTGGCCCCTGCCCGAGGCCCTCGACGCCCCGGAGAACGTCGGCCTCCATCAGCTCGCCGAGTACTTTGGTCGGTGCACAGGGACCCTGGCGATCACCATCACGCTCTTCGCGATGCGGGCGGCGAGCGACCCGGCGGCCCACGCCTATGTGCTGGAGATCATCTTTATCGCTTGTCTCGGCATGACCCTTGTTCATGCCTACGGCGCCCTGCGTCGTATCCAGCCCTGGACGGAGAACGCGGAGATCCTCCTCTATGGGGCGATGACGGCCCTCGCGGCGGGCGCTTGGACGACGCTGCCCTGACAAGGTCGCTCCGGGGGCGGCACCTGCGGTACACTGACGAGATGAACCAGCCCCTCTCCCCTGATGATGCGGCCCGGCGTTGGGGAGCGTGCGCCACGATGCGGCGCTCGTGAACCCGCTCTCGACGCGCCGCCTGCTCGCGGCTCTGGAGGCGCTCAGCGCGCCGCCGACCGCGCGCCTCGCCCGGGTGCTGGAGGCCTTGGGCCTGGGCCTCACCGACGCCTATCTTGTGGCCTGGCCGGGTGACGCGCCGGGCCGGGTGCTCGCCGCCACCCGCCCTGTGCAGCGAGCGCCGCGCCTGCAGGCCGCCGCCTTAGACAGCGCCCACGCCGGGGAGATCGTGCCGCTGAGCCCCGAGGCCCTGGTCGAGGCCTTGGGCAACCCTCCGCCGGGGGTCGGCCTGCTCACCGCCGTGCGTGGGGCGTCCGACCGCGTGTTCTTGTTCTTCTCCCCCGACGACGGCGCCCTGGCCGCGCGCCAAGAGCGCCTGAGCGAGCTGTGGTCGTTGTGGTCGCAGCTCGCCTCGGGCATGCCCGACTCCGCCGGGGTCGAGCTCGCCCAGCACGACGAAGACACCAGCACCGGGCCGCTCTCTGAAGAGCTCCTGCTCAGCCGCGCCAACCTCACCGCGCTCATCGAGAGCAGCGAGGACATGTTCTGGTCGGTCGACAGCGATCTTCGCCTCGTGGCGTTTAACCAGGCCTTCGCCCAGAACTACAGCGCGGCGTTCAACGTGGGCTGCTCCATCGGGCAATCGGCCCTTGAGCTCCTCCCCGTGAGCCAGCGCCACCACTGGCGCCAGCTCTACCGCTACGCGCTCTCCGGCCAGCGTTTCTCCGCTGAGGACAGCCTGCCCAAACGGGGCGACGGCGTCTCGACGGTGTTTGAGATGTCGCTCAACCCCATCCTCACCGATGGGCAGGTGACCGGCGTGGCGGTGCACAGCCGCGACGTCACCGAGCGCCACGCCGCCGCCGAGGCCATGCGCGCCGCCCGAGACGCCGCGGAGTCCGCCAACCACGCAAGAGCGACTTCTTGGCGAACGCAGGCCACGAGATCCGCACGCCGCTCAACGCGATCATCGGCATGAGCGACCTCGCGCTCACCACGGAGCTGAGCCCGATTCAGCGCGAGTACCTCACCACCATCCAGTCCAACTCCGAGAGCCTGCTCAACCTCATCAACGACATCCTCGACTTCTCCAAGATCGAGGCCGGGCAGATGGGCTTGGAGATCACGGCCTTCCGCCTGCGGGATCTCATCGAGGAGGCCGCCCTGGGCCTCGGCGAGCGCGCGGCGGTGAAGGGCCTCGATCTGTCCTGCTTCGTGAGCCCCAAGGTGCCCAGCCGCGTGCTGAGCGACCCCCGCCACCTGCGCCAGATCCTCACCAACCTCGTCTCCAACGCGATCAAGTACACCCAAGAGGGTGAGGTGGTGCTCACCGTCACCTTAGACGAGGACTCCCCCTCGACCGCGCGAAGCTGACCATCTCCGTGCGGGACACCGGCGTCGGCATCTCCACGCCGACCGCAGCATGGTCTTCCAGAAGTTTTTCCAGGCGCAGCCGAGCACAGCTTCCGCGCCCGGGGGCACGGGCCTGGGCCTGAGCATCACCAAGAGCCTCGTTGAGCTGCTCGGCGGCACCGTCGTCTTGGAGAGCGCGCTGGGCCTCGGCTCCGAGTTTAAGGTTCACCTCGATCTGCCCGTCGAGGAGCGTGAGGGCCCCCACGCCGGGGTCTGGCGCCGGGTGCTCACCGGCCGCCGGGTGCTCATCGTCTCGCCCAGCGCCCACGAGCGCGCCTTGCTCGACGAGACCCTCTCCGCCTTTGGCGCCATCCCGATGCCCTGCAGCAGCGGCGTAGAGGCCCTGCGCGCCTTAGACACGCTGAGCGACGCCCCTGAAGGCCTGATCATCGACTGGCGTGTGCTGCAGCTCCCCGAGCTTCTGCGCCGGGTGAGCCTCTTGCCCAACGCCGCGCGCTGCCGGTCCATCGCGCTGGTGCCGATGGGTCGCCCGCCCGCCGACCTCCAGAAACTGCCCGGCCTCAGCGCCCGACTCGCCCGTCCCGTGCGCCGCCAGCACATCTTTGAGGCCCTGGCGAGCCTCCGCGGCGAGGCCGTCGAGCAAGGCCTCGACATCGACCTCGGCGCCGCCCAAGCGCCCACGCCCGCGCCCAAGAAGATGCGGATCCTCGTCGTCGAGGACAACCCCGACAACCAAGCCGTCGTCACCGCGGCCTTGGAGCAGCGCGGCCACAGCGTACGCATCGCCAACGACGGCATCGAGGCCCTGGAGATGGCCCCCGATGGCGGCTACGACCTCATCCTGATGGACGTACACATGCCGCGCCTGGACGGGGTCGAGGCCACCCGCCGCCTGCGCGCTCTGGAGGAGGAGCTCGGCCTCACCCGCACCCCCATCGCGATGTTGACCGCCCACGCCACCCAAGACTTCCGCGAGCGCTGCTTAGAGGCCGGCGCCGATGAGTTCTTGACCAAGCCCATCCCGCCGAGCCGCCTCATCCGCGCCGTCGAACGTTTCGTCGAGCAGGGCCCCGTCGTGCTCGTCGTGGACGACGACGCCTCCAACCGCGAGCTCCTCGGGCACTACCTCCGCGCCGAGCCCAGCCTGCGGGTGCTCTTCGCCCGGCACGGCCGCGAGGCCCTGGACATCGCCCAGTCCACCCCGGTGCACCTCGTGCTCCTCGACATGGAGATGCCCGTGCTCGACGGACACGACACCGCCATCGCGCTCCGCGGCCTGCCCGGCGGTGAACGAGTCCCCATCCTCGCCGTCACCGGCCACGCTGGAGACGACGCCCGCCGCCGCAGCGCAGAGGCCGGCTGCACCGAGCACCTCGTCAAGCCCCTGCGCCGCCAAAGAGCTCCTCGACGCCGTGCGCCTGCTTCAGCCTCCCCGGCGGCCCGCTGTCCGCCCGCCCACCGAGTCCCGCCCCGCCGTCGCCGCCGCCCCCGCTGAAGGTGTCTGGGTGCAGGTCGAGCCGCTACCAAGACGAGCCCCCGCCTTTCTGCGCCAATGCCGCGGATCCTTGCCCGTCATGCGCGCCGCGCTCTCCGAGCGGCGTTTCCCCGACCTCGCCACCTTGGCCCAGTCCCTCCACGACCGCGCCGAGCGCTACGGGATGCAAGACCTCGCCCGCCAGGTCCGCGACGTGCAGCGCGCCGCCATCCGAAACGACGACGAGCGCGCCCGCCGAGCCATCCGCGCCATGCTGGAGCTCATCGAGGAGCTGCGCATTGAGTGGGTGTGAGCGCCCTCTGGCACGCTAAACCAGCGGTCTACTCGCCGTCGTCGGGCTCAGGCTAAGGCTAAGGCTCCCAGCCACCCTGCTTCGCGACGACACCGTGGACAAGCGACTTGAGATCCGCAGCGCGAATCTCCAAGAACCTCCCGTACTCCTGCTCCTGAAGCGCGGCGAACGCATCTGCCGAGATGCCATGGCTGGCCAACAGGTCGTCCCCTGATGCCGACTTGAGGAGCGACAACGCGGCCTCCCCTGGGCGTAGCGGGTGAATCAAGCGGTTGGCGAGCTGGCTAAGTTGGTCGGCTCCGGCGCCATTGCTGGATTTCCGAATGATCATGGTCACGAGCTTGGCCGGCTCATCGTTGAGCAGGTCTGGCAAGTGAAGCAGCTCTCCAGTGCCCAGGTGTCGGGGCTTTAGGTGCGAGAGCGCCAACACCCCAAGCTTGGAGTGAGCCTTCCGGAAGTCATAGTCCTCAAGACGTATCGCTGGGAGGGACTGCCGACTGAACTCGCTCCAGAGGTGCTCTACCGCCCCAAGCTCATCGTCCTCTGGCATTCGGCCTACAGCGTGACGCACCCGGGTCACATAGTTGCCCTGGTACGCTTCAAGCGCCGCGCCCCGCCACAACCACTGCACAAGCCGCGCACGCGAGCTCTCAGAAGGTTGGGGATAGAGCGTAAAGAAGCGCGCGAGGATGTGGAGCGGCACACGATAGGGCAACAGCTCGAAGTGCGGGATCTTAGCCTCATCGCGGATGAGGTGGATGACAGGAACCAGCGCCCGCTCCACACGAGAGACGACCTCGTCAATGTTCTTGACCGCGCGGAACCCATCGCTCGCGCGCCGGGTGATGTCGAGCCCCTCCACCCCGAGGGGCAGCTTCACGAGCACGTCATCCCCTGGAACACCAAAACGTTCGACCTCGAACACTCTGGCCATACGGCCTATCGAGCCATCAGGGCTAAGGGCCTTAAACACCTCGCCGTCCGTCAGGCGTTTGCCCTGGGTGTTGAGGCGGTCAAAGATGTCCCGAAGGATGCGCTCATCGGTGGTCTCGACGATGTAGACCGGCACCCGGTACTCACGAATGGCCTTGGCGACCGCGCTCGCGAGGCTCTTGTGCTCCTTCGGACCTCGGTACTCGCCGAGCCAACCCAAGAGCTCGATGGTATCAGAGACGATGTTGAGCGGCATCCACGAGGATGGAATTGTACCCGCTGCCAGACCTGCGGGCGGATGGACAAAGACACGCCTCCCCAGATCGAAGTACAGCTCAAACATGCTCGGAGCACCTCGTGGGCGCTCCTGCTCGCCCTCCTCCCTCGCGGGGCGAAGCAGCACACCGGCGAGGGACTTGAGACGCTGTGGGCCGTCCACCACCTGCCAAGCATCGGTTCTCGGAGGTGCGTGAATCTGGACCTCGCCGAACATCACGATGTCTGGCGACCGCTCGTCTCGCGCCCAGAACAGCAGATTGCCAATGGGGTAGCCGAGGTAGATGCTCTCAAAGAGCTTGCGGACATCCTCATGTTGCCACTTAAAGACGCGCTGCCACGAAGGGATTCGTAGACGTCCGCTTCGAATGTTGCTGAGGATGTCCTCAACGAAATGCGTCTCCGCTCGGGGCTTCGCCTGGAGTTTGGGGATGACGCTCACAGCCGCTCCTGAGCGCTTCGAGTAAACTCGCTCAGCTCTTCGCCTGCGCTGTTTTAGGTCGGCTAACGTGAAGGTTCTACCTTCGCTCATGGCCTTCATACACGCCTTCATGGGCCCTTCACCGAACAGCTTCTTGATGTCTGCATAGTCCTGCTGCTTGGCGGTGAGCTTATCCCACCCTCGGAAAGCCCGCTTCGCAGCGGCCGTCGAAGAGCACTCGCTCTTCAGCAGGGCCCGTGGAACGTAGTTCTCCACCTCCCGTTTGGTCAACAGGTGGAAGTGGACCTCGGCCTGTTGTGGTGTGTTGAGGTGAAGTTCGTCCACAAGGCGCTTCACGTTTTGTTGAGCCTTAACAACATCAGCACCTTCGCCGGACGTGTCGCTGTCGAGCATGATGAACAGCCGAACGTCAGGTGAGGTCAAGTTGGGAATCTCTCGGAGGGTTGACCACACCTCACCACACCCCCCCCGCCCGTCCACATGAAGCTGTTTGTCCTGAATCGCGATCTCAAGCCAAGTCATCTCCTCCGCGCTAGACTGCTCACCCGCGCCGTCCCCAACAGCAGCCAGTGGTCCACGTAGTTCTCTACAAGTAGGCGAAGAGGGGTCTCCGCCCAATCTCCGACCTCCTCGGCCGACAAGGTGCGCAGACATTGAGGTGACCTCGGGACCTGCGCCGCCGCGACGACCATGACGTGCTTCCGGCCCGGCGCCTGTCCAGGCTCCGCCGTGCGCTCCCGGAAGTCGAGGTCCAGCACGCCGTATCGTACAAGCTCCTCCCACTCGATGCGCTCATAGGGGGCCACCCCCTGCTTGGCGAATTCACTCTCCAACACCGCTTCCGCGTCCGCGACTACCAGCTCATGGTGATCACCAAAAACGCGAGTCCAGAGCCGATGAAGGCTCCGAAAGGCGGCGGGATTCTCAAAAACTGCCGCATCCGGGATGAACACCCTCATCGCGCATCTCGCTGGGCAAGCGCACGACGGAGCCTCAGAAACTCCTCCTGCGTTTCTGCGAACACCCCTTTGGGCCACCAGTCCGGCGTTCCGCGGTCGTTCAGCTTGATCTCACGCAGCTCTCCCCCCTGCTCGGACTCCTCGACGAAGTAGACCCGAACTTGGTCCGGGCGAAGCTTCCCTTCGGCGACGAGCACACGGGCGCGAAGGATCATCGCGTCGGAGTGGGTCTCAATGAGGAACCACGGCCCATCGGGAGCCGTCGCAACCGAGCTCAACAGCTCAGTCAGCTCCGGGTGGGCGCGGGGATGAAGATGGAGCTCCGGCTGCTCCATGCAGAACAGCCAAGGCTGATCCTTCGGTTGAGTCAAGGTGAGCATGATCAACAGCGGCAACGCTTGCCCGACACCCGCGCCTGAGTCTTGGAGATGCGCGCCGAAGGTGCTGTTGACGCGCTTGATGCTCACGTCGATACGGCCAGCAACGACCTTCAACGTCGGGGTGATCAGCAGCACCCGCTCGGCCCACTCACGAAGCAAACGAAGCCCTTCGGACCTTTGGGGATCGTCGGAGGAGTCCTCTAGAGCGCTCGCCCAGAGCTCATAGGCTCCTCGGCCGGTCGCGCTGACGTCCTCCGCCGCGAAGCCATCCCAGCGCGCCCCACGCTCTGGCAGCGCCCGCAGGCCGGTGACGAGCTTGACGCCACGGGCGAGCTCATCAAGCGCCGGAAGCTCGGCGAGCCGGTCCTTGACCGTCTGCCAAGCGGGGAGCACCTGAGACTCAGGGGGCTCTCCGGCGTGGGCGACCTCCAAGCGCGAGATGATCTGGCGCGCGTTTCTCTTGCCGTCATACGCGATCCCTAGCTTCACGTAGCTGGGCGAGGAGCCTTCGGTCAACCAAGCGCCAAGCTCCATCCCCTGTAGGTCACCTCGGTAGATGAGATCGCGGATGCTCTCGCCCAGGTCAAGCTCGGCGGTGCGGAGCGGCGCTGGCAGGCGCGCGTCCCGCAACCAAGCGCGCGTCGCGAGCCAAGGGGCGCGGCACAATGCGCTCTTCCCGGCGTTGTTGCGCCCGATGATGAACGTGAGCGGCGCGAGCTCAAGCTCGGCTTGCTGAAAAGCGCGATACCGCGTGACACTAAATCGTTTGACTCGAGGCCTCTCCGCTGGCGTTACGCGGGTGGCGTGGAGAGGTCTTGCGCGCCCGAGGAGGTCGTCCCACCCCTCCCACTCGCTGTAGTCATAGGCGTTCGTGAAGCGAAGGTCGGTCTCGCGAAGCGGCGCAATGACAGGAGCATCATCGAATACCCGAATGTCGGTGAGGCGGACCTTCCAAACGTTCGCCCCGGAGCTCGTGTTGAAGTACTCCTGAACATGAGCGGGCGATGCCTTTAGGGCTTTAAGAACGCTCCTTCGCTGAGCGCCCATCTTGTTCTTGTCTGGATACGCCTCAGCGAGCGGCACCCGCTCAGCGTTCAGGTAGACATGGCTCGCCCTGAACTCGCCGGTCAGCGATCGGGTAAAGAAGAGGACATCAAAGGGCCCCTGACGCCCCTCGGCCACTCGACCTTGTCCGAATCCATACAGGAACCCATCAACCGAGTCTTGGACGGCTAAGTTCCAATCCTCGCCAGCGAAGCCCGCGGCGCTCGCCCAAGGGGAGGTGAACGTCCGCTGGCTGATCTCTGAGGGCCCTCGCCAGCCCGTCTCGCTGAGCTCAACACGTTGTGCGACTCGCTGATTCGACATCGAAGGACTCCCTCATCCCGGAAAACGGAGCATATCACGCACGGCAGGCTACGCAGCACCCAGCCGCCTCATCCGCGCCGTCGAACGTTTCGTCGAGCAGGGCCCTGTGGTGCTCGTCGTGGACGACGACGCCTCCAACCGCGAGGCCCTCCGGGGACCAGCCGGGTGCTCTTCGCCCACAGTCCCTACCCCCGTGCACCCCGTCGTGCTCCTCGACATGGAGATGCCCGTGCTCGACGGACACGACACCGCCATCGCGCTCCGCGGCCTGCCCGGCGGTGAACGCGTCCCCATCCTCGCCGTCACCGGCCACGCCGGAGACGACGCCCGCCGCCGCAGCATCGAGGTTGCGCCAGTGCCGGGGCTCGTTGCCCGTCATGCGCGCCGCGCTCTCCGAGCGGCGGTTCCCCGACCTCGCCACCTTGGCCCAGTCCCTCCACGACCGCGCCGAGCGCTACGGCATGCAAGACCTCGCCCGACAGGTGCGCGACGTGCAGCGCGCCGCCATCCGCAACGACGACGAGCGCGCCCGCCGGGCCATCCGCGCCATGCTAGAGCTCATCGAGGAGCTGCGCATTGAGTGGGTGTGAGCGCCCTCCGGCACGCTAAACCAGCGGTCTACTCGCCGTCGTCGGGCTCAGGCTGGCGCGCTTTGGGCAGAGCGCCCCGCTCGCCGTACTGCAGGTCTTTGTAGAGGTTGAAGCTCTCGCCGCCGCCGCGCAGGAGCACATCACAGAAGAAGCGCACCTTCGTGAGCAGCTTGCCCAGGGCCTTGTTGTGGATGTCGCGACGCAACACCACCAAGGCCCGGCGCTGCACGCGGTAGCGGTCCCACTTCTCCTTCTTCTTGGCCTCCAGGGCCTTCTGCTGGGCCTTGGGCACGTCCACGCGGTCCAGGGGCTCAAAGAGGGTGGCCGGGTCGTAGCCCCAGGCGCGCACGTCGTCGGGGTGCAGGCCGCCGCAGATCTCGCGGAGGATCTCCACGCGGCCGGGCTCGGCGGCGGCGTTCTGGGCCCACTTCTCCATGGACGAGGTCACGGGGCGGCTGTGTTTGTTGACGCCGAGCGGATCGCCCAGGCCGCCCTCCACCTTGGGCTTTTGGCGCCCGTAGTTGACCGTCTCGGGCTCGTGGGGCACGCCGATGTGGGCGTAGATGCGCTGGAGCTGGGGCTCGGGGTCGGAGACGATGTCTTCGTAGCGCACATGGACGTGCTCGACGGCGTTCTCGCGCAAGAAGCGGGCGATGGCCGGGACGTAGCGCGGCAGGATGGGGTTGAAGTCTTTGGCCGCGGCGTAGTCGCCGTCAAAGAAGCTCTCGGCGTAGCTGTCCCAGACCGAGCAGGGGTGCCGGGTGAGCACGATGTATTTGGCGCGGGAACACCTTCACCAGAAACGGCAAGATCAGGCTGTAGGCCGGGGTCTTGTCCAAGAAGTAGGGCTTTTCTTGGGTCTTGAGCATCCGGCCATACATGACGTCCGAGAAGGCGCGCACGGCGTCGAGGTAGTCCTCTTCGCCCCCGGGCAGGTCGCGGATGAACTCGGCGATGGACTGCGCCGACTGGAGCTGGTCATAGGGCGCCTTATCGACGTTGTCGTAGACGCCCATGTGCGCCAGGGGCGTCATCAAGTGGGGCTCGGGGCGGCTGTAGATCTGGGAGTGGGTCGAGACCATCCGCATGAGCAGGGTCGATCCAGACCGCGGCGGGCCGATGAGGAAGATCAGCTTGTCTTGCACGAGCGCTCCTGAGCACCATCCAGGCCTCGCCATCATAACGAGCGAGGGCGCGCCGCGCCCCGCTGGAGAGATCAACCGAGCGGTTGGGGGCGGAAGCGGCTATTCTGAGCTTCTCTGCCGCGCTGATGGAGTCTTCCCATGCGAACCGCGTTTTTGGGCGCCAGCCTGTCCCTCGTCTCTTTGCTCGCGTGCACCGAGTATGAGGTCAACCCCAACAAGGACGCCGCGGGCGCTGATGACACCGGGCCCCTCGGCGAGAGCGGCACCGACGACAGCGCCGAGCCCCTCGACGCCTGCGGCGAGCCCGAGAGCCCCACCCCCATCTCCGTCGAGCTGAACACCGAGTGTGAGGTCGACCTCCAGACGGGCAAGTTCAACCCCGTCAAAGAGTGGAAGTGGGGCAACGGCGCGTTCTGCGGCCCGGCGGCCGTCGCCCAGATCGTCGACTCCAACGGCTCTGGCGCCATCGACGACGACGACCTCCCCGCGGTCATCATCTACCAGAGCAACAAGGTGATCGCGCTCAAAGGCGACGGCAGCGGCCCGTTCTGGGCGACCTCAGCCGGGGGCTACGGCCAAGACGGCGGCTTCGCCGTGGGTGACCTCGACGGTGACGGCTGGCCCGAGGTGGTCACCGCCGCCTCCAGCCAGGTCTGCGCGCTCAACGGCCGAGACGGCACCCAGAAGTGGTGCTCGACGGGCCTGGCCGCGAACCTCGACCCCAGCGGCTACAACTACCCCGCCATCGCCGACATGGACGGTGACGGCAACATCGAGGTGCTCGCGGGCAACGCCATCCTGCGGGGCATCGACGGCAAGGTGCGCGGCAAAGGCACCCTCGGCAAAGGCGCGGCGCCTTATGGCGGCAGCGGGTCGAGCACCTATGGCGCCATGTCTGTGCCCGTCGACATGAACAACGACGGCGTGATGGAGCTTGTGGTCGGCAACGCCGCCTACACCCCCGACGGCGCCACGATCTGGTCCTCGTCTACCCCCGACGGCCTCGTCGCCGTGGCCGACTTCGACGGCGACGGCCAAGGCGAGATCGTGAAGACGTCCGGCATCTACGTCTACGGCTTAGAGACCGACGGCTCGACGGCCTGGGGCCCGCGCACCTACAGCGGCAACCTCGGCGCCCCCGCCGCCGACGACATGGACGGCGACGGCCTCCCGGAGTTCGTCTTCGCCGCCAGCAACGTCCTGATCGCGATGAAGTGGGGCGGCGTCGAGATGTGGCGCGCCAGCATCAGCGATAGCTCCGGCGCCGCGGGCCCCGTGCTCTTCGACTTTGAGCTCGACGGTTACCCCGAGGTGCTCTACGCCGACGAGACCCGCATCCAGTTCTTCTCTGGCCTCGACGGCTCGGTGAAGTTCACGAGCGGCGACCACGCCTCCTACACCATCTTGGAGACGCCCATCGTCGCCGACGTAGACAACGACGACCAGGTCGAGATCGTGCTCGGCCACTGCAACGGCAACGGCAGCATCGGCGCGGTCACGGTCTACGGCGACGCCGATGAGACCTGGCCCCCAGGCCGGAAGATCTGGAACCAGCACGGCTACAGCATCACGAACGTCGAGGCCCTGGGCGGCATCCCCTCCGGCGTCGGCAACAACTTCTCTAGCTACAACAGCTTCCGCTCCGGCGACGTCGGCTTGCCCCCCAGCGAGTACATCGACCTGCGCGCCGAGGTGCTCGACGTCTGCGAAGAGGAGTGTAAGTCGGGCGTGGTGAAGGTCGCGGCGCGGGCGCTCAACGCGGGCAACGTCGAGGCCCCCGCGGGCGTGTTCATGACGCTGCGCGCGGGCGCTGGCGGCGAGGTGCTGGCCATCGGCTGGACGACGGCGGCGATCCCCGCGGGCACCAGCGGCGAGGTCATCACCTTTGAGGCCGACGCCTCGAAGCTCAAGGGCAAGACGCCCGTGGTCACCGCCGACGAGGACGACGTCGGCGCGGGCACGATCTATGAGTGTGAGGAGTCGAACAACATCGAGTCCTGGACCTCCACCGTCTGCGACTGAGTTCTCTCGCAGAAAGGAGCGGGCTCAGCGCTGTCTGGGCCCGTTCTTGAGCGACCAGCTCGTCTTGGCGACCATCCCCCGCAGCACGTCGAGCTCCGCGCGCGTGGGCTGGGCGCGCTCCAGCAGGATCGACAAGGTCGTGAAGACCTGATCGGGGTTTCGCCCGTCGAGGTAGATCGTCTCCGCCAGGGCCTCCATCGTCGCCTCGATGAGCTTTCGCTGAAGGTCAATCGGCGCGCGGTCGCTGGGGGCCTTGGGTTTGGGCGCCTGGGGCCGCTCGGTGGTCTGGTTGAGCCCCCGGCGGCGGCCCTCCTCAAAGATCGCCGAGCAGACGATCAACACCGCCTGGCTCAAGTTGAGGCTAGGCTCGGCCGCCGTGGGGATCTTGAGGATGGCCTGGCAGCGGCCCAGGCTCTCGTTGTCTAAGCCCGAGTCTTCGCGGCCAAAGAGGATCGCCACCGGGCCCGGGCTGTCGTGAACGCGGCGCGCGAGCTCCTCGGGTGACCACACCGGCCAGCCCCAGCGGCGCGGCCGCGCTGAAGTGCCGACGGCGAGCACACAGCCCTCGACGGCCTCGGCCACGTCGCCGACAAACCGGGCCCGCTCTAGAAGCGGCACACCCCCGGTCGCCATCCAGCGCGCGCGCTCCATGTCAAACGCGGGCGGATCGACGAGCACCAGCTCATCGACGCCCGTGTTCGCCATGGCGCGGGCCGCCGCCCCCACGTTGCCGGGGAACAGCGGGTGAACCAGGACAATTCGCGCCCCCGACGTTGGAGGCGCGACGTCCGCGTCGCTCGACAAGGTTTATCCCAGGCCGAACAGGCTCTTGAGCCAAGCCCAGAAGCCCTTCTTCTCGGGGGGCTTGACGGGCGTGACGGCGGTGGAGGGGGTCGTCGGCGTCGTGCTGGCGGCGGGCGCGGGGGCCTTGGGCGCGGTGGCCGTGGGCTCCGCGGCGGCCGCGGTGTCCTCGGCCGTGACGGCTTGGGGCTCTGACGGGACGTCCGAGACGTCCGAGGCGGGATCTTCGCCGCCCGCGGGGGCCACGCTGTTCGCCAAAGACGAGCCCATCATCAGGGGGCTCGGCGCCACGCCGGGCTTGGCCGCGGGCTTCTTGGGCTTCGACGCCGCCGTCTTGACCTTGGACGACTTCCCGCCGGGCGTGATGTTGCCGCCCATCTGGAGGGTCTGCTGCACCGTCTGCCCGGTGGCCTTGTCCTTCGCCGTGAGGTTCAGGATGCCCTCAGAGTCGATGTGGAACGTGACCTCGATCTGCACCTGGCCCTTGGGCGCGGGGCGGATGCCCGAGAAGATGAAGGTGCCGAGCTGCTCGTTCTCGTCACACATCTTGCTGTCGCCCTGGTAGAGCCGCAGCATGATCGAGCGCTGGTTGTCTTTGGAGGTGGTCAGCGTGCGGGTCTTGTAGTCCGGCAGGGGCTGGTTCTTGTTGAACAGGACGTGCATCGTCCCATCCACCTTGTTGATGCCGATGGGCATCGGGAGCACGTCGAGCAAGGTGAGGCTGTTCTCGGGCTCGGCGCTAGAGCTCGACAACGAGTGCGCCATCATCGCCGCGCCGATGGCCACGGCCTCATCGGGGTTGACGCCCTTCGAGGGCGCCTTGCCGATGAACTCGGTCACCTTCTGCTGAACCAGGGGCATCCGGGACTGGCCACCGACGAGGAGCATCTCGTCGACGTCCTTCACGGTGCAGCCGGCCTCTTTGATGATGCGGGTGCAGGTGGCGATCGTACGATCGACCAGGTCCATACACCACTCGTTGAGGGTGTCCCGGGTGATCGTGATGTTGATGTTGAAGCTGCCCTCTTCAGTCGTCGTGATCGCGGGGATCTCGATGGTGTAGGAGCTCACTTCAGAGAGGCTGATCTTCGCCGTCTCGGCCGCGTCGCGGATGCGCTGGATGGCGACGCGGTTGATGGACAGGTCGATGTTGTGCTTCTTGTAGAAGTCCTCAAGGATCTTCTGCATCACACGATCATCGAAGTCCATGCCGCCGAGGAAGGTGTCGCCTCCGGTGGCCACGACCTCAAAGATGCGGTCTTTGATGTCGATGACGGAGATGTCGAACGTGCCGCCGCCCAGGTCGTAGACCGCGACCCGGGACTCGAGGTTACGCCCGAGACCGTAGGCCAAAGCCGCCGCCGTGGGCTCGTTGAGCACACGCAGCACCTTGAGCCCAGCGAACACCCCGGCGGTGCGAACCGCCTGGCGCTGCCGGTCGTTGAAGTAGGCCGGGACGGTGATGACCGCCTGATCGACCTGCTCCCCGAGGGATTCTTCAGCCACTTCTTTGATCTTGCGAAGGATGGCGGCCGAGATCTGCTCCAAGGTGAAGATCTGATCTTTCACCTTGATGAGCACCTCGGACTGCTCTCCTTCGCGCAGCTCATAGGTGAAGACCTGACGAATCTTGTCGATGGTCTTCGAGTGGTAGTTGCGGCCCATGAGGCGCTTGGCCCCATACACCGTGTTGTTCGGGTTGAGCTGCGCCTGGCGCTTCGCCTCGTGACCCACGAGACGATTCCCCTGCTCGTCGATGGCGAACACCGAAGGGATGGTGGTCTCACCGCCCTTGTAGGTGATCAGCCGCGGCCGGCCATTCTCGAAGATGGCCGCGCAGGAGTTGGTTGTGCCGAGGTCGATTCCGATGGCTTTGCCCATGGACCGCTGCCTGCCTGGATGAAGAGAGTCTGCCAGGGCTGACTACCACGGACAGCCTGGACACGTCAATGAACCCGTTCTCCAGAGAGCCTGGAGGGGGCGATGTCGTTGCGCCAGAGTGTAGCTCTGATCCGTCGCTAAGTGGTCATGCCCCCCGCAGAGGGGACCTGAGCCGCCTGATCGTACACGAGCATGATCTTTCCGTCTTGGCGCGTGCAGCTCTGCGCGAGGGCGCCGAGGGCCTCGTCGAAGGGCAGCCGAGAGGTGATCATTGGCTCCGCCCGCAGAAGATCCCGCTCCAAGAGCCGGATCACCTGGGGAAAACAGCCGCCGCCGACGTGGCCGCGGGATCCTGAGATGCTCGACGCCCCGGTGACGAGCGCGTCGAGCATGACCGGCGCGCGCTCGCCTGTGCGGCCGAGGTAGATCATCTGACCCCCTGGCGCAAACGACCGCTCGATCTCGGGCATGGTGAACTTCGCGGCGCCAGCGGCCTCGATCTGGAGATCGGCGCCCCAGCCCTTCGTCGCGCGGCGCACCTCTTCAGCGGGGGACGAGCCCTCCTCGTTGAGCTTGCGCGGGTCGTGGGCCTCATCCGCGCCCATGGCCATGGCGACCTCACACCGCGCCGGGGAGACGTCGAAGGCGAGGATCGTGGCCGCCCCAGCGGCGCGGGCCAAGGCGATGGCGCCAAGGCCGATGGGCCCGCAGCCGTGGATGACGACGTGGTCGCCAGGGCGCATGCCCCGGCCCGAGACGAAGATGCCGTTGTACGAGCAGGCGATGGGCTCGATGAGCGCGCCGAGCTCTAAGGCGCGCTGGGCGTCGCCGACGCGCTGGGCGAGGCCGTTGAGGCTCCAGCAGAAGCGCTCCTCAGTGACGATGTACTCGGCGTACGCGCCCGGCGCCGAGAAGCCGACCATCTCTAGGTGGGGGCACTGGTTGGGGCGGCCCACGCGGCAGGCCTCACACACCCCGCAGTTGAGCATGCCTTCAGCGGCGACAAGATCCCCGACGTGCAGGTTTCGCACCTCGGCGCCTTTGGCCACCACCACGCCGGTGTACTCGTGGCCGGGGATCACCGGCAGGCGCACCGGGCCCGAGAAGATGATGTAGCCCTCGGCGTCGGTCTCGTAGCAGTGGGTGTCGGAGCCGCACACGCCGCAGGCGCGCACCTGGATGATCACCTCACGGGGGCCCAGCGTCGGGTCGGCCACCTGGGCGGCGGCGAAGCGCGGGTGCCGCCACACGGCGCTGCCCATGGCCTTCTTGGCTTCACGCTCGGCGGCGCTCACACGAGAGCCCGGGCGCGGGTCCCAGTCGGCCTCCAAGACGATGGCTCTCATCCGTGGCTCCTTCGTGGGCCTTCATTCGCCCAGCCAACCCCTATCCCGGTCGCTCTACCGACGCTGTCCGATCTGCACGTTTGGGCGCGTCGAGGCGACGCATCTTCACCTCTAGGATGGCGCGATCGTTCGCTTTGTGAACGACGAGCTCCCAGGGGCCCTCTAGAATCTTCTCGCCGACCTTGGGCACATGCCCCAGGCGCACGAGGATGAGCCCGGCGAGGGTGTCGAAGTCGCCCTCGGGCAGCTCAAAGCCCAAGGAGGAGTCGAGCAGCTCGGCCTCAGCGCGGGCGGAGATCACCCAGGTGTCGGGGCCGACCTTCCTCGCGACGCGGGTGCGCTCGTCGTACTCATCGTCGATCTCGCCGACGAGCTCCTCTAGGATGTCCTCCATGGTGAGCAGGCCCACGGCGCCGCCGTACTCGTCTACGGGCACCACCACACGCTGCCGGGTGCGGCGCATCTCTTGGAAGAGCTCCTCGATCTTCTTGCTCTCGGGCACAAAGATCGCCGGGCGGGCCACCTCGCGGATCGGCGTCGAGAGGTCGTTCAAGAACAGCAGGTCGTTGTGGTGCAACATGCCGGTGACCTGATCGACGCGGTCCTGGAAGATCGGCATCCGGGAGTAGCCGTGCTCGACCATCAGCGCGATGGCCTCGGCCGCCGTGGCGCTCTCGGGCATCGACACCACCTCGATCAGCGGCTTCATCACGTCTTCGACGGTGGCTGAGGAGAACTCAAACACCCGCAGCATCAGCTCGCGGTCGCCCTCGTCCAAGGCCGTCGTGCGCTCGTTGTCGAGGAGGTTCTGGATGACCTCGCGGCTGATCGCCTGGCCCTCGCCGCTCACGCCAAGCGTGCGGCGCAGGGTGTCGGTGATGAGCTCCAAGAGCTTGAGCGCCGGGAAAAACAGCACCGAGAAGACGTAGAGCGGGAACACCACCCGCGGCGCGAGGGTGTTGGCGTAGGTCTCAAAGATGCTCTTGGGGATGAGCTCGCCGAAGAGCAGCACCATCGGCACCAACGTCGCGACGGCGAGGAGGCCGCCGACGTCGTCGCCCCAGGCGTGGACCATGGCGGCGGTGACGACGGTGGACGACGACACCGCGCTGATGTTGGTGCCGATGAGGCAGGTGCCGAGCAGGTGGCTGGGCTTGGACAACATCTCTAGGACGAGCTTTGAGCCGCGGTCGCCGTCTTCAGCCCGGGCCTTGAGGCGCAGGCGGTCGGCGCTCACCATCGCCAGCTCGCTGCCGGAGAAGAAGCCCTCGGTGACGATGAACACGGCCAACAGCGTGAGCGCGAGGGTGAGCGTCATGTCGCCACCTCTTCACCCTCGACGGGCTCCAGCGGCCGCACGCTCACCTTGGTGATGCGGCGGTGATCGACGCCGATCACCTCAAAGACGTGGGCCTCGTGGATCACCCGCTCGCCCTTCTCGGGGATGTGGCCGACGCGGTCCAAGATGAAGCCGCCGACGGTGTGGTACTCCCCTTCAGGCAAGGTGATGCCCACGCGCTCTTGGAAGTCGTCTACGTCCATGGAGCCGATGACCGTCCACACCCCGTGGCCCACGGGCACGGCGTCTTGGGAGTCTTCGTCTTGCTCATCGAGCAGCTCACCGACCAGCTCACCCAGGAGGTCGTCTAAGGTGACGAGGCCCACGACGCTGCCGTGCTCGTCCACGACGATGGCCATGTGGCTGCGGCGCTTCTGGAACTCCTTGAGCATGTCCGCGGCGCGTTTGCTCGCCGGGACGTAGAACGCCTCTTGCAAAAGCGCGCGCAGCTCGCCTGAGCCCGGGGTGATCTGGCCCTTGAAGCGCAGGAGGTCTTTGGTCAACAACAGGCCCAAGATGTTGTCGATGCGGCCTTGGTAGATCGGCACCCGGCTTACGCGGCTGCGCTGCAGCTCGTCGATGAGGCGCTCCAGCGGCGTGTTGATCGGGAAGGCGATGATGTCGGGGCGCGGCGTCATCAGCCGGGAGACGGTGGTGTCGGAGAAGTCGAACAGGCGGTCGATGAGCGCGCGCTCGTTGGCGCCGATGGCCCCGGCTTTGCTGCCTTGGTCGATGAGCTGGCGAACCTCGTCCTCTTGCATCACCTCAGAGCGGGGGCTGGTGTCTACGCCGAAGATGCGGGTGAAGAAGTCGGCGATCAGCATCAAGAACCAGCGCGCCGGGGTGATCATCAACGACCAGAACGTCAGGGGCCGCGCCAGAAACAGGGCCGCCCGGCGGGGGTTGGCCATGGCCAAGGTCTTGGGCGTCACCTCACCGAAGAGGATGAGCAGGGGCGTGGCCACGAAGAGGTTCAGCCAGGGCCGGGTGGGGCTCAAGGTGAGGATCAAGCTCGCGAACACCGCCGAGAGCGAGATGTTCACCAGCTCATTGCCGATGAGGATCGACGGCAAGGTGCGGCGTTTGTCGCTGCGCAGGGCCTCGACCAAGGCGCCGGGCAGGCCTTCGCGCTTGAGGTGCTCGCGGTCGGTGGCCTGCAAAGAGAAGATCGCCGTCTCGGACGCCGAGAACATCGCCGAGAAGCTCAGCAAGGTCGCGGCCAAGGCGAGCGCGGGGACGAGGTCAATCTCAGCGGCGGCGCCGCCAATGAGCGGGAGGAGCCCCGATAAGGGGACTGGGTCGGTCATTGAGGTCCGGGGAAGTGCTGCCAGCTCAGAGGCCAAGGGCGACCGCGGAGGGTCACCTCAGGGCCTTGGGTCACGCGGCCGATCTTGCTCAGGCGCAGGCCGAGGTCGGCGCCTAAAGCGAGGAGGTCGTCGTGACGCGCGGGCGGCGCGGTGAACACGAGCTGATAATCATCGCCGAAGCCGACCTGGTGGGGGATCGGGTCGGGGGCGGCGGCGCGCAGCTCATCAGAGGCCGGCAGCGCCTCGGGCCAGACCTCGGCGCCCACCCCCGCCGCGGCGCAGAGCCGAGGGAGGTCGGTGGCGAGGCCATCGGAGAGATCCATCGCCGAGCGGCTGAGGCCATGCAGCGCCAGGGCCGGGCCGAGGCGCAGGGGCGGGTTGGGGCGGCAGAGCGCGCGCAGGCCCTCGGGGGCCTGGGTGGCGAAGCCGAGGCTGGCGTCGCCTAAGGTGCCGCTCACCCAAAGATCCTCGCCGACCTGGGCGTTCTGGCGCAAGAGCGGCTCGGCCTGGAGCTGCCCGATCATCGTGAGGCTCACGACGACGCCCCCGGCGCTGCGGGTGGTGTCGCCGCCGATGAGCGCCGCGCCGCAGGCCGCGAGGCCCTCACGAAGCCCCTCGGCGAAGCCCAACACCCACGCCCGGTCCACCGGATCGGGCAGCGAGAGCGAGAGCAGCGCGAGGGTAGGCACCGCCCCGCAGGCCGCGACGTCTGAGGCGTTCACGAAGGCGAGCTTGGCGCCGACATCGGCCGCGGCGCTGCGCGCGTCCCAATGAACGCCCTCGACCATGGTGTCGACGGTGATCACCCGACCATCCCGCAACACCGCGCAGTCATCCCCGATCCCGACACGAACCTCAGGCGGCAGGGCGGCCACAGGGGGAGCCAGGAGGCGGATGACCCAAGATTCCTCGTCGTCCGCAGGCATAAGGCGGGGGTACAGGCTCCGAGAGCGCGTCGGGGAGAGAGCCTTTAGCGTAGATCAACTCGGCGGGAAAGTCCGGAGCGAAGTTTGGCTGGGCGAGTCCTGCTCCGCCGCGTCGGGCGCCTCCTCCCCCAAGAGCCAACGCACCACCGCCCGCACCCGGGGGAGCTTGTGCCGCGCCCGGTGCACGACGAGCCACAGCGCGCGGCTCGCCACCGGGCCATGAACCTGGGCGCCGACCTCCTCAGGGCCCACCTCACGCAGCCCGCCCACCCGCGCCGCGAGGCCCCGGGGCAAGATCGCCACCCCCAGCCCCGCCGCCACGGCCAGCGCGAGCGACTCCACGTCTTCGACCATGAGCCGCGGCGGGCGATCGGGGAAGGCGCGGGCCGCGTGGAGCTGCTCGGGGATGCCCGCCAACGATCCGGTGAGCCCCAGCCACGGCAGCCCTGGCGCGGCCTCAACGTCAACGGCGAGAAACAGCGCGTGCTCGTACTGCCCGACGCGGCGCACGAGGAGATCGCCGGTCTCCGGTCGGCGCAAGCGCAGGGCGATGTCGGCCTCCCCCGCGGCGAGGCTGACGAGCGAGTTGCCGGTGAGCACCCGCAGGCGCAGCAGAGGGTGGCGCGAGAGCAGCTCCGGCAGGCGCGGGCTCAGCTCCCAGCGCAAGATCTCCGCCACCGTCGAGATCGTGACCTCCCCCACCAGCTCGTCCTGATCCTCCAAGGCCGAGCGCGCGGCCAAGGCCCCCTCCACCATCGGCCCCATCGACGCCAAGAGCCGCGCCCCCCGCTCGGTGAGCCGCACGGGCCGCTCCCGGGTGACCAGGGGTGAGCGCGCCTCGGCCTCCAGGCGGTCGAGGTGTCGGCTCACCGTGGACTGGCTGACGCCCAGGGCCTTGGCCGCGGCGGTGACGCTGCCCAGCCGCGCGACGGCCTCAAAGGTACACAGCAGCGACCAGTCCAGGCTCACGGCGAGGCTCCGCTGTCACCCAGCAAAAACGGATGACGCTGGCCCGATCTTAGCGCTGGTCATGCGTCTGTGCGAGGGTTCAATGGGTCACACACCCACCCGAGGCGCCCCATGAAGCTCCACCACCTGCGCAACGCCACGGCCCTCTTGCAGCTCGGCCCCCACCGCCTGCTGATCGACCCCATGCTCTCCGACCCCGGGGTGATGCCCGGCTTCAAGATGTTTGGCGGCGGCCGTCGCCCAAACCCCCTCGTCCCCCTGCCGCCGGGCGCGGATGCGGCCCTCACGAGCGCGACCGGGGCGATCATCACCCACGAGCACCCCGACCACCTCGACGGCCCCGGCGTGGCGTGGCTCGTGTCCAGGGGCCTGACCGTGTGGGCGGCGCCGACAGACGTGGCGGCCCTGCGCGGTCGGGGCCTCAAGGCCGAGCCCTGGACCGCCGACTCCTTGGGGCCTCGACGTGGAGGTGATCCCCGCCCAGCACGGCCACGGGGCCTTGTCTTGGCTCATGGGCCCCGTCGCAGGGGTGTACCTGGCGCACCCCGATGAGCCGAGCGTGTACGTCACGAGCGACACCGTGCTCAGCCTCGGCGTGTCCGAGGCCATCACCCGCCTACGCCCGGACGTGATCCTGGCCCCGGCGGGCGCCGCGAACATGGGCCTAGGCGGAGACATCCTCTTCTCCATCGACGAGCTCGTGGCCCTGGCCCGCCTCGCGCCGGGCCTCGTGGTGTTCAACCACCTGGAGGCCCTCGACCACTGCCCGACGACGCGGGCGGCGCTGCGGGCACGACTGGCGGCGGAGGGCCTGGCGGCGCGCTGCCGGGTGCCCGAGGACGGCGAGGTGGTCGAGCACCACGACGCGGCGCCAGGCCGGGCGAAGGCGCGGGGGGTGCCCCTGTTGGAGCCCGGGCTGCAGAAGTGGGTGACGGGGCGGCTGGGGCGGTGAGGTGGTTGTCGGCGGGGTGGCGCCGGTCCGCTAGACGGCTGCGCACCGTCCAGCGCCGACGCTCGCGTGAGGTGTGACGTCTCATCCACGTCACACGGTCGTGCCGCCGGATGGGGCCGAGCCGCCGTCAGCCCTCACTCCATTCGCCCACCAGCGTCTCGATCAGCGCTCGCACCGCGGGCAGGTCCTCTGCGGTGTGTCGTTCGACGAGCAGACGTCGCACAAACGGCCGCTCTTGGGACTCGATGCGGTCTTCCAACACGGTCAGCGTCATGGCGCGGGTCAGGTAGTCCGGGTCGTAGAGCCCCTCCAAGAGCGGCAGGAGCCACTCCCGATGGCCTCGCGCGCAGAGCAAGTTCGCCGCGGCCACCTGGTGCGCGCCGGTGGTGTTTTTTGCGAGCTCAACCAGCTCATCCACGTCCAGGGGCCCGTTCAGCGCGCTGAGGTTGAGCAGGGCTTGCTCACGCACATGCGGGTCGGGATCAGACACGGCGAGGCGCCAGATCGTCTGTGTGTGCTCCTCACGCCCTTGGGCGGTGAGCACCTCAATGGCGGCGACCCGCACCGTGGCGTCTGGGTCGCTGAGCGCCTGGGCGGCTATCGTCACCGTCTCGGGGCGCTCCACGTCGATGAGCGCCTCCAGCGCGCGCATGCGCACCTCCGCTGAAGGGTGCGCGACCAGCGAGCGCACGAGCTCGACGGCGCGCTCGGGGGCGTCAAGCAGGGCCGTGATCAGATTCAGAGCGTCATCGGCGAAGGGGCGTGTGGTCACGGGCTCAGCTCAGAGGCGCGACGCCGGTTGGAGGTGGCGGGGCTACTGGCCACCGGCCGCAGCAGACCCAGGGTGCGGAGCTTCATGGGTGTCTCGGGGGATTGCCCCTCTTTGGGGCGGGGTGGGGGGCGGGGTTAGTCCCAAGGATCGTTGTCGTTCAGGCCGCGCAGCGCGCCGGGGCGGCGGTTGAGGTCGTCCCAGGGGGTCGAATCCTCAAGCGTCTTGAGGACAATGTCGGGCAACAAGACCGCGTCGGCGTGGCTCTGATCCCGCACGGTGAGCTTCACCTGCCACGTCCCCTCCACATCGGCGGTGAACGACGCGAGGGCGGAGGTGTTGTCCTGAATGTCGGCGTCGGTGAGGGCCGAGTCGGCGGGGCGGCTCACAAAACGCCAGCGGTAACGAAGGGTGTCACCGTTGGGATCGCTGCTCGCCGAGCCGTCGAGCTTGATCGTCGACATGCTGGCGAAGCTGCGGCGGGCGCTGGCTTCGGCCTGCGGGGGATCGTTGTCGCCGAGAGGCTTGAGGCCGCCGTGAGGTCTGCCGATGCTGAGGCTCGCGGCGCTGATCAAGCGTTGGCGCGAGGAGGCCGAGGCGCCGACCTGCGCGAAGGTCTCGGCCTCGTCGCAGGCGCCGCGGGCGTCGCAGACGGTGAGGTTGAGCGTGTAGACGCCCTCCGCGTCGGGGAGCAGCGTGGGCCACGCCGTGTCCGCGTCGTAGAGCTCGGCGGACGCGGGGCCATCGACGACCGACCAGGAGAACGTGAGCGAGTCGCCAGAGGATTGGGAGCCGTCGAACAAGAAGGCTTGCCCAGGGGCGCCGTTCACCATGAAACCCGCGTCGGCGGTGGGCGCGGCGGGGCTACAGGCTACCCCGAGGGGCAGCAGCAGGCCCAGGGTACGCAGTTTCATTGACGTCTCAGGGTCTCGCCCATCTTTGG
>JADKFE010000055.1 GCA_016717595.1 Deltaproteobacteria bacterium
GCTTGCTCATGGTCGCTGGTTTATCACAGCGGGCGCGGATGGCTCAACGTGTAGCGGCGCCGCGATGCTTGAGACGTCTAAGGGAGACGCCCCTTCTGCCCCTTCTGCCCCGTTCCTGGAGCCCGAATCCCCACAACCAGCGCAGGGGCCGGCCCCATACGCGCTAACATAGTGGACACATGATCAGCATCGGATAAAGATGGCGCATGTCACGCTCCATCTCTGCCCTGCTCTCGTCCGCGGCCTGGGAAGACCTCACCGCATGGCTGCCCCATGATCTCGACGCGCTCGCCGCCAAGAGCGGCGGTTTCCAGCGTCGTCGGGCGATTCAGTCGCCGCTGGAGTTCCTCCGGCTCGCGCTGGCGTATGGGCTCCTCGACCTCTCACTGCGTTCGGTCGCGGCATGGAGCGCAGATCACGGCCTTGGCCAGCTCTCGGATGTCGCGGTCTTAGGGCGGCTTCGGCGTGGTTGGCCGTTCTTGGAGGCGGTGTTTCAAGCGATGCTGACCCGTCAGGTGGCCGCGCGGCCCGTCTCGGATCTCCCACGCCGTGTTCGTCTCGTGGACGCTACGACGCTCTCTGCTCCTGGGTCTACTGGCGCCGACTGGCGTCTTCACGCGAGCTACGACCTCTCGACCGGCACGGTGGACGCCGTCGAGCTCACCGATGGACGCGGCGCAGAGCACCTGGGGCGCGTCCCGCTCGCCAAGGGTGACCTCGTGGTCGCCGATCGTGGTTACGCACGCGAGGTGCGCATTCGAGAGGCGCTTGAGGTCGGCGCTGACGTCCTCGTGCGTATCGGTCATCGAGCTGTTCCGCTCATAGACGTGAATGGGGAGGAATTCGACCCAATGAAGTTCGCCACGCGCCGACGCTCCCGGGCAGGAAGACCGCCTCGTACAGAGGGCGTCGTGGTGTACCTCCGCTCCGACAGCCAGCGCGCCCGGCCATTGCGGCTGGTCGTGGTGAGGAAGGCTGCAGGCGCCACAGAGCGCGCTCAAACCCACATCAACCGGGAGGCGCAGCGGAGAGGAACGCAGCCTTCAGCGCGGACGCTGGCCGCAGCGCGCTTTGTGTTTTTGCTCACCAGCATCCCCGCGAGCGAGGCCGACGAGACCGCCATGGCCGAGCTGTACCGCCTCCGATGGCAGATTGAGCTCGCCTTTAAGCGGTGGAAGTCTCTGCTTGGCATCGACCAGCTTCGCGCCGACGACCCCAACCTGGCCCGCGCGTACATCTACTCCAAACTCATTGGTGTTGTCCTCGCCGACACGATCGCTCGCCAATGGCGGGCTTTTTCCCCCTACGGCGTCCCCCTTGGGGATCGGCCTATGGCGCGTCTGGAGTAGCGCCGTCCACAACATCGCAATGGCGGTCATGGGCTACCTCAGCCCGAGGCACATTCGACGCGCGGATGCGCCGAGTCGGAGACGCCTGCTGGAGTCCCGTCGGAGACGACGCCTACAGGTCACGCCGAGAGGGCCTTGGGGTGACTTATGTTAGCGCGTATGGGGGCCGGCCCCGCGTGTGGGGGTGAGCGGGTGTCTCTCGCGGGAGCTCTGGAGCGCTCCGAAGCGCGTGATGCGCGAGAGGAGCGCGGAAGCGCAGCGACTTCCGGCCCAGGACGGGCCGGGAGGAGCGTTCCCGCGAGAGGCACCCCGAGCCCCATCACGAACAGGGGCCGACCCCCGCGCGTTGAGATCGCCCCGACGCTCAACGCCGGTCATGCCACCGAGAGCCCAACCCCAGCCGCCCCCAACCCCTCGACGAGTCGACCGCACCCCCCTGACGGGCCGGGAGGAGCGTTCCCGCGAGAGGCACCCCGAGCCCCATCACGAACAGGGGCCGACCCCCGCGCGTTGAGATCGCCCCGACGCTCAACGCCCCGGATCCCACCGAGCGCCCAAACCGAGACGCCACCAAGCTGGAGGCCCGCTGTGAGCGGTGCCCCGACGCTCACCCCTCCTCCTTCCCCTTCCCCCGAAACACCCCGAGCTGCGACACCAACCCCACCGCCAACAACCCGGCGAAGATCAGCGGCCGCTCCTGCCAGCCCAGGCTCCAGGTGATCAACATCGCGCCCAAGGTGGCGGTGATCGGCTTGAGCGCCCAGCGGAAGAGGGCAGGGAACAGGAGCAGGCCCAACACGCCGCCCACGAGGGAGACCGTCCACGGGGCCTCGCCCGGGCGGAACAGCGGCCACAGCCACAGGGCCGCGGTGCCGGTGATCACCGCGCCGATGCCCCAGATGGCGAACCGTTCGACGCTGCGGCACAAGGCCGCGCCCGCGGCGCCGACGATCACCGCGGCCAGGCCGAGCATCGTGGGATCGATGGAGATGGGCAAGGAGAGCACCAGCGCCACGCCCAGCGCGAAGCCCGGCGCCATGATCACGAAGGGGTAGATGCGCGCCCCGGCGAGCAAGATGATGACGCCGATGAGCGCCATCGCGCCGCGCGGGAGCTGAAGCAGCAGGTCGCCGAAGGACTGGATCACGGGCATGGGCGGCTCCGAGGAGAGGGCCGAAGTTTAACGCGGAGATCCGCCGCGCTGTCGGGCTTGGTCGTCGGCATGCACGGCGCGGGATGCGATGATGCGGAGGCACCCGCCTCATTGGCCCGTGTCAGAGCCCACCATGTCCCGCTTCGTGCTCCTCTCGATCCTTGGCTTGGCCTGCGCGCCTCGGGCCACCACCTCACCGCCGCCCGCGCCTTGGGAGCGTGTGTCCGAGCCCACGCCGCTGTCGAAGGCCGCCACGATCCGCGGCTTCATGGCCTTGGCCCTGGGTGAGGGGGTGGAGGCCGAGCGCGCCTTCGCCCGGGCCTTGCTGTTTGACCCCGGCGGGCTCACGCCGATGGTCGGGCACGGTCAGGCGCTCTTGGCGCTCGGGCGTGTGGACGAGGCGAAGACCGCGCTGGGGGAGGCGCTCGGCGCTGGCGCCGAGGTCGTCGCGCCGCGGGCGCTGGGGGAGGCGCTTTTTAAGGTGGGCGCGGCGGAGGAGGCCCGGGGGGTGCTCCACCGCTGGAGCCTCACGGCGAGCGCCCCCGCGGTGGAGCACGCCGAGCGCGCCCGGCTGGCCTTGGTGTTGGGGGCCCAGGACGAGGCGCGGGAGAGCCTTCGGTGGGCGATTCAGGGCGGGGTGCGAGATCCGGCGCTGATCTCGGCGTGGGTGGGGCTCGTCGCCGCGAGGCCAGGGGAGGGGATCGGCGTGATCGAGGCCGCCGCCCAGGCCGCGCCCGCAGACGTCGCGCTGAACCTCGCGCTGTTGCAGCTCGCCTGGAGGGCCGGGGACGCCCGGGCGGCGCAGATCGCGCTGTGGCGCCTGGAGGAGCCGCCGGAGGAGCCCACGGCCTTGGTGAACCGCTGGCTGTCGCGTCCGCCAGAGGAGGTGCGCCGCCTCGCCGCCTTCGCCCCCGAGGATCGGCCCTGTGTGCTCATGGCGGGGGAAGACTGCGCGCACCGCTCGCCGTGGCTCTTGGAGGAGGTGATGATCCTCGACGATCCTTCCCAGGCCAAAGAGGGCGTCGGCGCGGCGTTCGTCGCGGTGGAGGCGCTGCTGAACCAAGGAGCCTGGGCCGAGGCTGAGGCCGCGAGTCAGGCGCTCTTGAGTCAGGCGCCAGGCTGGCCCCCGGCGCTTCTGGCCTTGGGGCGGGCCCAGCTTGCAGGCGGCGACGTGGCGGCGGCGCTTGTGACGCTCGGCGAGGCCGTGGCCCTGCGACCCCACTGGCCGGGGGCGCTCGTGCTGTGGTCCGAGGCCCTCACCGCCGCTGGTCGCCGCGCCGAGGCCCGCGCCGCGTTAGAGCGTGCGGCCCGGTCTCCTGCGGCCCCGCCGACCACACGCGCGGCCCTCGCCTCCTTTGGAGCGCTCCCATGAAAACCTCCTTCGCCCCGCTGATCCTGCTCATCACCTTGGGCTGCGGCCCCAAGCAGCCGCCGCTGCCCGCGGTCGGCGGCTTCGACACCGTGGAGCAGGTCCGCGACGCCGCCTGGGCCCGCGCCGTGCCCAGCGCGCTTCAGGCGAAGGTCTCGCTGAACATCGACGCCCCGCGCCAGGGCATCAAAGGCACGGCGCGCGGCGGGCTCTTGTTGCATGAGCCTGGCCATGTGCGCCTCGACCTGTTCTCGCCCATCGGCACGCCGCTGTTGTTCTTGGCGGCGGACGGCGAGGCCCTGCGCCTGTTCTCGACGACGCGGGGGGCGTTTCTGCAGGCCGAGGACGCTGAGGGCGCGCTGCGCAGCCTCACCGGCGGGGCCGCCGGGCTCAACGACGTGGTGAGCGTGCTCTCTGGGCGCCTGCCCTTCGCCGGGGCCACGCTGCAAGACTCCAGCCGCGAAGACGGCGTCTCCCGCCTCACCTTCGCCAGCCCTCAAGGGGCGAAGGCCGAGGTGGAGGTGGACGAGGCGACGCTCACCACCCAGGCCGTGCGGGCGTTCGGCGCGTCGGGGGAGCTGGCGCTCTCCGCCACCTATGGCGCCTATGTCAACGTCGGCGGCGCGCTCCTGCCAGAGCTGGTCTTGGTCGAGATCCCGCCCTTGGACATGCGCCTCACCCTCACCCTGTCGAGCTGGGAGGTGCTGGCTGAAGTGCCCACGACCTTCGTGCTCACGCCCCCCGAAGGCATCGTGCCCCAAGACCTCCTCGCGCTGTTGGCCACCTTGGCCGCCTTGGCCCCCGCCGCCGCGCCACCCCCGTCCTCCCCCGAGCCTACGCCATGACCACCAGCCCCTTCGCCCTCGTCCTCTGCCAAGCGGGGGCCGAGCCCTGGCTCAAACAAGAGCTGGCCCGGGTTCGCCCCGACCTGCACGCCAGCTACCAGCGCCCCGGCGTGGTCACCTTCAAGGCCATGGGTGAGCCCTTCCGCCCCGATGAGGCCCCAAGCTCGGTGTTCGCCCGGGTGTGGGCCTGCGCGGCGGGGCCGGTGAAGTCCATCGAGGACGCCCTCGCCGTCGCCGAGCGGGTCAACGCCACCCACCTCTGGATCGCCCCCCGCGACCAGGGCCTCCCCGACATGGTGCCGCCGCTGCGCATCGACGAGGTCAACCGCCACGCCGCTGAGGTCGAGGCCGAGCTGCGCGCCTCGGGCCGCTTCGCTGAGGGTGAGCCCAACAAGGGCGATCGTGTGCTCAACGTCGTCACCAGCCCCGGTGAGCCCTTGGTGGTGGGCTGGCACGACCACGGCCCCGGCCGCCACCACGGCCCCGGCGGGCGGATGCCCGTGGCCCCGCGCCCCGACGCGCCCTCACGCGCCTACGCGAAGATGGCTGAAGGGCTCTATTGGTCCGGCGCGGCCGTCGGCGGCAAAGACATGGTGCTGGAGCTCGGCAGCGCGCCCGGCGGCGGCACCTTGGCGCTTCTCGAGCGCGGCGCCCGGGTGCTCGCCGTAGACACCCAGCCCATGGACGACAGCCTGCTCGTGAACCCGTCGATGCGCTGGATCCGCCGCGCCGCCGGGGACCTACGGTTTGAGGAGCTGCCCTTGCAGGAGGTCACCTGGATCGCCTGCGACATCCACCTCGCCCCGGTGCTCGCGCTGAACATGGTCCGCCGCTTCGTGGTGCCCGTGCGTGACCACCTCAAGGGCCTCTTGTTGACCCTAAAGCTCAACGACGACGCCACGGTGGAGTCTCTGCCGCGGCTGTTTGAGCAGATTCAGGGCTGGGGCGCGCGGGAGGTGCGGGCCCTTCAGCTCCCCTCAAACCGCCACGACATCTTCGTCTACGCGCCCTTTGACCGCCCGGTCAAGTCCCGAAGCACCAAGCGACCTGGACCATCTCGACGTTAAACGACACCCCGCCGCCTTGGGCCACACCCAAGGCGAGGGCCGGGCCGGAGAGCACCCAGGCCCCTTGGTCAAAGGCCAGGGGACGGGCCACGCCGCGCACGGAGAGCACCGGGCCGTCGCGTAGGGTGAGCGCGTCGGGGGTGAAGCGCTGCACCCGGCCGCCCACAAACGCCGAGACCTCCACGCCGACGCCGGGGCGCCAATGGCCGACGGTGCCCGAGGCGAGCAGGCCCAGGCCCAGCTCCGCGCTGGCGGGCAAAAACAGGCGCCCGCCCACGTCGCCATAGGCCGAGAGGTGGTGGGTGATCGGCAGGCGCAGCCCGGCGCTGGCCCCGAAGCCGCCCATGACCACGTCGCTGCCGACGTAGCCCGCGTCCACGGCGAAGGTCAGCTCGGCGGCCTCGGCGAAGCCCACCATCCACAAAAAGAGGCTCACTCCGCCTCCTCGGCCATGGCCCAGGCCCCGGCGACGACGAGCTGGCCCACCTGGGTCAAGAAGCCGTAGTCCAAGGTGTCGGGGAGGTCGGTCTCGGTGTGGTAGTGCTCGTTTCGGAAGTTGGTGGTGTCGGTCAAGAACAGGCCGGGCGTGCCTTGGGCCCAGGCCTGGGAGTGGTCGGAGCGGTGGAAGTCGCCGGTGCCGGGGCTGCGGTGATCGTCGCTGCCCACCGCACCCTGGAGCGCCAACGGCTCGGGCAAGGCCCCGGCGAGCTGGCCCATGATGAGCGCCTCCCGGGCGGCCACGTCGTTCGCCATGAGCACGATGAAGTCGCCGACCTCGGGCAAGGTGAAGCCCGGCGGGGCCACCTGGCTGCCGGCCTCGGAAGAGGCGAAGCCCACGGAGTCCATGTTGATCACGAGGCGGACGTCGTCCTCAGTGTGGCGGCGGAAGTAGCGGGCGCTGCCGATGAGCCCGACCTCTTCAGCGTCAAAGGCCACGATGCGTATGGTGCGCGCGTGCTGTTTGCCGATGAGCGCCCGAGCCAGCTCCAAGAGCACGGCGACCCCGGAGGAGTTGTCATCGGCGCCTTGGTACCAGACGTCGTAGTGCGCGGTGACGAGCACCACCTCGTCCGGCCGGGTGGCGCCAGGAAACTCGACGACGATGTTGTGGACCTCCCAGCCCTCGCCGCTGTGGTCCTCGATCTTGAAGTCGACCCCAAGCTTAGCGAAGGCGGCGAGGAGCGTGGCCTCGCCGCCCCGGCGTTTGTGGGGCCGATCCCACGGCGACACCACCTCGCCTGGGTCCGCGGCGTGGGCCTCGACCAGCATCGCCACGTCGTCGGTGAGGCGTGTGGTGTCCACCTCTTCAGCGACGGCGAGGGCCGCGCTTAACTGACCCTCGGTCAATAACTCTGGGGCCGGGGCGCAGCCCAAGGCGGCGAGCACAAGAAGCGGGCTCAAAACACCACCCCCACGCGGGCGAAGGTCAGCTCTACCCGGGCGAGCTGGCCCCAGCTCGGCAAGGTCGAGCCCAAGGAGAGCGAGGCCAGGCTGAGCGCCACGGGGCCCACGCGGCCATGAATCGGGTCGAGCAGCGCGGCGGCGTAGACCACGTCCTCCACGGAGGTGTCTTCACGCTCTAAACCCCAAGGGCTCTCGGCGGCGACGGCGTCCCAGTCGTGCCGGTTGGCCCCGGTGAGCCCGACCTCTAAGCCCACCGCCGGAGACCAGCGCCAAGGCTGCTCCCCCAAGGTGCCCTGGGCCATGGCGGGGGCGGCCCGGGCGGCCACGGCGAGCTCAAAGGCCGTGGGGGAGCGCAGAGTGTCCCCGAGCAGGCGCCGGGCGCTCAGGCTCAGCTCTACGCCGGGCTCCAGGCGCACCCGCCCCGCGAGCTCCACGGACGAGGTCGGCGTCCAGGTCCAGAACTGCATCGCCGTGCCGCGCTCAAACGACGCGGTGAGCGCACGCTCCGCGGGCTCGGCGTGGGCAGAAGGCGTAAGCAGAGGGGCGAAGAGCGCGGCGCCGAGGAGGGTGAGGCGCATGGGCTCGGTCAGCCCAAGAGCCGCAGGAGCTCGGCGCGCACCTCATCCGGGCGCTCAATGTGCGGCGAGTGCCCGCAGTCTGGGAGCACGAGGTTGTCCACCTGCCCCCCGGCCTGGGCGTACTCGTCGAGGACAGCCTTCATCTGGGTGACCATCGGCTGCGGCGGGCAGGTCTCGGCGCCGGGCCAGCCGGGCACAAAGCCCAAGGAGCCCAGATAGGCGAGGTCAAAGGCCGAGTTGTCGGAGACGATGCTGTCGTCTGCGCCCCGAATCCACAGCACCGGCGGCCCGGCCTTCACCCGCCCGAAGGCGCGAAGGTCGAGGTGTTTGGGGGAGATCGCGTTGTTGATGCCTGAGTCGCCCGGGGCCACGCCGGGCCAGCTCGTCGAGGGCGTGAAGTCGCCGGGGTAATAGCCGGGGCCGAGCTTGCCCTTGATCATCGCGTCTACGAGGGCGTCCTCTTCGTCTTCAGGCAGGGCAAAACCCGGCTTGAAGTAGAACGCCCGGAGCACGGAGCGCGGCGACTGCTGGGCGTCGGCGCTGCGGTCGCCTTGGGCGAGCAGGCGGCAGAAGTCGGGGGAGGCCACCCCGCCGCCAGAGCCCGCGAAGTCTTCAGCGTTGGGGCCGCCGTGAACGCCTTGGGTGCCGCCGAAGCCCACGGGCGACACCGGGGCCTGCAAGATCAGGTGGGTGACGAGGCCGGGGCGGTCGATGGTGAGCTGCATCACCACCGCGGCGCCCATGGACCAGCCGAACCACGCCGCCCGATCGAGCTCAAGGGCCTCGGCCAAGGCGATGAGGTCGTCGGAGAGGTCACGCACGCCGCGGGTGGCGTCGATGGGCCCGGCCTCGGTGTCGCCGTAGCCGCGAAGGTCGGGGGCGATCACCCGCAGGCGGCCGCCGCTGGCCTCGACCAGAGAGGCCGCGAAGGCGGAGAAGAACCGGCCGCTGGAGACGTTGCCGTGCACCAGGATCAGCGGGCGACCCTCGGCCGGGCCCACCTCCCGCACCGCGAAGGCGCCGCGCGGGGTGACCACACGGCGGAGAGGGAGGTCACGCATGCAGGCTCAGGCTCCAGGAGCGTATTGTCAACCGGGCCTATTGGGGCCCGGTCGTGGGCTGCTCAGCGGCGGGCTGCTGCGGCGGGCAGGTCAGGGTTCCGCACGACGCTGTACTTCTTGGCGCTCATGCCGCGAGGTTGGCCGTTCGTGGGGATGGTGTAACCCGTCCCTTGGGTGGCGACGTAACGCAGCGGGGCCCAGGTCTCCAGGCCGTTCAGGGTGTCTTGGCCGTTCACCCGCACCCGCACCATGTCGCCGCTGACCTCCTTGAACTCGACGTTCGCCGCGCCGTTGGCCACGACGTTCGACGTGGAGGTGAAGCGGCCATCGGCGCCGCGGGTGCGCAGGTTGGTCCCGGCGGGGTCGTTGGCGCAGTTGAGCGTGAAGCCGCCCGTCCAGGCGTTGTTGCCCGAGTAGTTCGCCGCGCCGAGCGCGCTCTGGAACTTGGGCTGCTCGGCCCCGACGGCCCCGGCCAACAGCCACTCGGGGCCCGCGGGGTTCGCCTGGCCAAACACCTGGGTGGCGTTGGGGAAGTACCAGAAGCCGCGGTCGGTGCGCACATACTGGTTGTTCGTGGCGTTCTGGCTGCCCGTGGACTCGGCCACGGAGAGCTTCACCGCCCGGCGGGTGGCGCCGCCTTCGCCCGTGGCGCCGACCATGGGGATGTTCACGTCTTGGGTCTGGTAGACCACGACGACGTGGTTGGTGTACTCGTACGAGATCACGTCGCCGGCGACGGCGTCGTCGGGGGAGACGGGGGTGAAGTCCCGCGAGCCGTCGTGTTTGTAGGCCGCGGCGTTGTGGGAGGTGTTGCCGACGCGGCCGTCGCCCTCAAGCTCGTTCATGGCGATGCCCGTGAAGCCCGAGCAGTCCACGCCGAACTTGCCGTTGCGGCTGGTGTTGTTGCGCATCCGGCCCATGTTGACGTAGTTCTGAATCGTCGCCGTGGTGGCGAGGCCGTTGTCGACGCAGGCCTGGGCGATGATCTGCATCTGCTGCGGCGTGCCTTTGCCCAGGAAGGCGTTGTTGCCCGCGGCCTGGCTCACGGTCTGACCGGCGTTGGGGCGGCCCTCAGCGATGCGCTGGGCCTTGATCGTTCCCGCCTCGTCGGCCTGATCGACGGTGTTCAGCACATACGGCGTGCGGAACGTGGTGGCCGGGGCCTGATCCCCGGCGACGCCCGGCGCCCAGACGGGGATGGAGTTGAAGTCGTTCGCCAAGGAGAGGATACGCTGGGCGGCGGTGGCCGAGCCCGCGGCGACAGCGCCGCCGGTGTCGGTCTCGGCGGCGGCGGGGGTGCCCGTGGCCTGATCCGTGGCCCCGGCGACGGGGGTGACGTTCTCGGCGGGCGGCGTCACGTTCGTGGCGTTGGGGGTGCCCGTCCCGGCGGCCTGAACCGGCGTGGTGTGCCGGGCGCTGACGTAGGCGGGCTGGCCGTTGTACTCGATGAGGATCCAGTCGCCTTGGGTGCCGACGACGGCGACCTCGTTGCCTTGGGCGAGCTGGCCGAGGAGGTTCGAGGACGAGGCCGAGTCCGGTGAGCTGCGCACGTTGAGCTTCGACGCCGTCACCCGCACCTTGAGCTGGGGCGCGGCGGCGGGGGCGGCCTCGGGGGTGGCGGCGGTGGCGGTGGGGCTGCTCGCGGGCAGGCGGGAGGCGCCCAGATCCAGCATCCAGCCCAGGGCCGAGCCGACGGGGCCGCCGGTGAGGCCGCCCAAGATGCCCATCATGTGGTTGTTCCCGGCGGTGCGCGCCAGGTTCATCGCCCAGCCCACGGTGCCGACGGCGTTGTCGCCTTGTTCGGGGGTGGCCGTCGCCTGCTCGGGGGCCGCGACTTGGGGGGTGACCTGGGTGCTCTGCGTGCTCACGTTCGCCTCCTGCGATGCCGGGGCCCGTAGAATAGCACCACATCGCTAACCGAGATCAGCGATCTCGCTCCACGATCACGTCGTCGAGCATTAATGCGTCCAGCTTCGCCGCCCGCCACGCGCGGATGGCGTCGAAGGGGGAGCACACGATGGGCTCCTCGTGCATGTTGAACGAGGTGTTGATCAAGGCCGGCACGCCGGTGAGCTCCTCAAAACGCCGCAGCAGCCGGTGCAGTCGGGGGCTCTCGTTGGCGTCCACGAGCTGGGGCCGCGCTGTTCCGTCCACATGCACCACCCCCGGGGCGAGGCGGCGGAGCTCCTCGGTGCAGTCGCAGCACACCGTCATGTGCCGGGCCGAGAGCGGCGTCTTCTCTAAGCCCACGAACAGCCGCGGGGCGTTCTCGGCGGCGCAGATCGGCGCGAAGGGCATAAACTCCGTACGTTTGAGCTGCCCGTTGAGCCGATCGTTCACCTCGGGCAGATCCGGGCGCACGAGGATCGAGCGGTTGCCCAGGGCCCGCGGGCCAAACTCCATGCCCCCGGCGAAGCGGGCGACGGTCTTGCCCCGGGCGAGCAGGCTGGCGGCGTGCTCGACGGCGTCCACGCCGCTCACGGCGGTGAGCCGGGCGATGTGCAGCTCTCGGGAGATCTGGCTCTTGGTGTAGCGGGGGCCCCAGTCGAGCCGAACCCGCGCCTCTGGGGGCGCCCCCGCCGCGCCAAGCGCCGCGCCCAAGGCCAGCCCGCCGTCGCCCATGTGCGGCGTGACGAACAGGCTGCGCACCTGGGGCAAGGCGGCGACCCGCTGGTTGAGCTTCACGTTGGCGAAGGCCCCGCCGGCCACGGCGACGTCGGCCACGCCGGTGCGCTCGACCCAATAGGCCACGAAGGCGGTGACCGCGTCCTCCAGGGTGCGCTGGGCGGCGGCGGCGACCTCCTCCCGACGAAACTCCCCGAGCGCCCGATAAAACGGGCTGTCTTTGGTCTCGACGAGGAAGGGGCTGAGGCGGTTGAAGCCCGGGCTCACGAAGCGCAGGCGCTCGGCCATGTGCTCCAGGAGCTCTGGCGGCGGCTCGGCGTAGGCGGCGAGGCCGGTGACCTTGCCCTCATGGCGCAGGGCGGTGAAGCCCAGCCACTCGGTGATGCGGGAGTAGAAGGTGTTCACCGCGGCCAGGCCCGACTGCGCCCAGTGCCGGTTGAGCTGGCCGACCTGACCCACCCACGCCGTCGCGCTGAGCCCGTCGCCCATGGCGTCAACCGTCAAGATCAGCGCCGTGGAGTGGGGCTGGGCGCGGTACGCCGCGTGGGCGTGGGCCTCGTGGTGGTCCATCATCACCACCTGGGCCTTGGGAAGCCCCGCTCCCGCAGCCGGTGGGCGAGCAGGCGCTGGCTGGCCTCCACCTCCACGGCGTGCAGGCCCGTGCGGCGCAGCGCCACCTGATAAGCGATGTAGGCGCTCAACAGCGGGTCAAACTGCCCCCCCTTCGGCCTTGCGGTTGTGGTGCAGCGCGGGAAAGCGCCGCAAGAGCGTCGAGGGCGTGAACGCCGTGCCAAAGACCACCCGGTCTACGTCCCGGGCCTTCACCCCGCCGGTGTCCAGCGCCGCGTCGATGGCGGCCCAGGGGAAGGCGCCCGAGCCCTTCTTGCGGTCAAACCGCTCTTGAGAGCACGCCGCCAGGAGCTGTCCGTCTTGGACGAGGGCGGCGCCAGCGTCGTGGTTGTCCGCCACACCGAGGATGATCATGGGGGGTAGTGTAGCCTAGGAGGGGAGTCGGGCCGCCTAAAACCACCCCAACGCCTGATTCCGCCGCCGCACGTCCGTCAGCGACGCCGATCCCGGCGTGGTGTCGTCTCCTCCCCATAGCTGTGCCCCGGGTAGAGGATGAGGTCACCGGGCAACGTAGCGAGGCGCTGGGTGAGCGTGCGGCGCATCTCTTCAGCGTTGCCGCCGGGGAGGTCTACGCGGCCGCAGCCCTGCAAGAACAGGGTGTCCCCGGCGATGAGCGCGCCTTTGCAGCGGAAACATTGGCTGCCGGGGGTGTGGCCGGGGGTGTGCAGGCACTCGATCTCCACCTCACCCACCTTCACCTTGTCGCCGGAGCTGTGGGAGGTGAGGTCCGTCGCCGAGAGCTTGGTCACGGTGCGCACGCCGTGGGCCTCGGCCTCGTGAACGTGCACGGGGCAGGGGTTCAAGCGCGAGGAGCTCGGGGAGGCCCTGCACGGTGAAGCCGAACATGGTGCCGCCGCAGTGGTCGGGGTGGTAGTGGGTCACCATCGCGCCGACCACCTTCATGTCGTCTTCAGCGGCGCGGTCGAGCACGCCGCGCACGTCCCAGGCCGGGTCGATCACCACACACTCGCGGGTGACCCGGTCGCCGACCAGGTAGATGAAGTTCGCCATCTGGGCGGCGACGGGGTTCTGGCGGCCAAAGTCGCGACCGGCGCGGAGCTGGCGAAGGTAGAGGCGGTCGTCCATCGAGGGGCCCGGGGTCAGGGGTTGGGGCGGCTCAGATACCACGCCGCGAAGCGCCGCACCCCCTCCTCCAAGGGCACCGACGGCGCGTAGCCCACGGCGTCGGCGAGGCGGGAGACGTCGGCGCGGGTCTCACGCACGTCGGCGGGCTGGGGGCCGACGAGCTCTCGGATGGCCGTGACGCCCAAGGCGCGCTCCAAGGCGTCCACGAGGTCCACCAGGGGCCGGGGGCTGCCGCCGCCGAGGTTGTACACCCGGAACGGCGCCGCCGAGCGCGCGGGGTCGTCGTCCTCTGGGCCCGGGGCGGGCGGGTGATCGAGGGCGGCCAAGGTGCCCGCCACCACGTCATCGACGTAGGTGAAGTCCCGCACCATGTCGCCGTGGTTGAAGAGCTGAATCGGGCGACGGTTTCGCATGGCCTCAGCGAAGAGGTACACCGCCATGTCCGGGCGGCCATAGGGCCCATACACCGAGAAGTAGCGCAGGCCCGTGGACGGCAGGCCGAACAGGTGGGCGTAGCTATGCGCCATCAGCTCGTTGCACCGTTTGGTCGCCGCGTAGAGCGAGAGCGGGTGATCGGCGCCCGAGGCCTCTTGGAGCGGCTGGCGGGCCTGATCGCCGTAGACCGAGCTTGAGGAGGCATAGACCAGGTGGTCTACTCCGATGGCGCGGCAGCCCTCCAAGACCTGCAAGAACGCCACGAGGTTGGCGGTGACGAAGTCTTCAGGGTGGCTCACCGACCAGCGCACCCCGGCCTGGGCGGCGAGGTGGATGACCCGGCGCGGCTTGTGGGCGGCGAAGAGCGCGGCGGTGGCGGCGGGCTCGGCCAGATCCAGACGCTCAAAGACGAAGCCCGGCGAGGCCGAGAGGCGCGCGAGGCGCTCCTCTTTGAGGGCCGGGTCGTAGTAGGCGTTGAGGTTGTCGACGCCCAGCACCCGCTCCCCTCGGGCGAGGAGGGCCTCGGCGACGTGGTAACCGATAAAACCCGCGGCGCCGGTCACCAGGACCGGGCGAGGGTCGGGGAGGGGAGAGGGGCGCGGGCTCATCCTAAGAACCGCCTTGGTCATCATCGGCATCAGCGTCGAGGCTCGACGGGGCCGATTCTAACCCGGCGGCGGGCCCGAGCGCCGCGGGCCCCAGCGCGGCGGGCCCCCCACGCTGGTCGAGGTGCTGCCGGGCCATCACGTCGTACAGGGCGCGTAGCCCCTGCGCGCTCTCCGCGTCGCCCAAGGCGTCCAGGGCCTCAGCGATGGCCTCCATGGTGGCCATGCCGTCCTCACGCTGCTGGGTGCGCATTCGCATCGCCGGGGGGCGCGTCGGCGGCGGCAGGCTCAGCCGGGGCATGGTGTGAAGTTTGGTCAGGCGACCAAACATGCTGCGACACTGGCTCCAGCTCCCGTCGAGCACGATCAGGCGGCGCAGCGCGCCGGGCGGCGGCAGGTTCACCGGGCCGGGGAAGAGCAGCCAGTCCCCGGCGAGGCCAAGCTCGGGCGGGGTGGGGCTGTCGGGGGCGCCGAGATCAAAGAGCAGGGATCCCGGCAAGGCGTGGTGGGCGATCAGGCCGCTGTTCGACGCCCGGGTGCGCTCCTTGACGTGGCGCAGGATGACCACCTGCGCCGCGGCGGTGAGCTGGGGGATCTCTGCGCAGTAGCACCAGGGCTGGCGCATACGGCAGCGATCACAGCGGGGCAGGGAGTTCGGCGGAGGCTTCAAACGCTTCTGACCGATCTGGGGGAGAGACCGGTTATCGTCCTTGACCCCGCGAGGAGAGCCCCATGCGCCTGATCCCGCTCCTGTTCCCCGCCGCCGCGATCTTCGCCGCAGCCTGCGGCCCTGAGATCCCCGAGCCCCAGGTCTCCCCGCCGATCACCTTGGGCGCCCCCCGGGCCGGCGCCGCCGAGGCGAGCCTGGATCTCCCCATCGGCACGCCGCTCGGCGGCTTCTCCTCTCGGTGCAAAGCTTTGGGCAGCACCTCGAAGATCGACAACCGCGACTCGGCCTACGCGCTCTCGTTCATGCGCAGCGCCGGCGTCCACACCCGCCCCCAGGTGAAGGTCGTGTGGCTGGAGGTCGGCGGCGAGCACCTCGTGCTCATCAAGTCCGACACCATCTACAGCTTCGATGGCCTCGTGCAGACCATCTCCGAGATGCTGGAGGCCGAGACGGGCTTAGACCTCGACGGGCGCGTGGTGATGAGCGCCAGCCACACCCACAACGGCCCGGCCAACTTCTCCGACCAGATCCACTTCTACCTGGGCGGCGACAAGTTCAACCCCGAGAACTTCCAGCGCTACGCCAAGATCGCCACGGACACGGCCCTTGAGGCCTACGCGGAGCTGCGCCCCGCCGCCATCGGCCAGGCCTGGCAGAAGGACTGGGACCCGAACGACCGCGTCTACCGCGACCGCCGCGGCGACAACGACAACCTCGCCGTCTGGGACGACGTGCCGCCGGGCTACGACAAAGATCCCTACCTGCACCTCACCCGCGTAGACGACGCCGCCACGGGTGAGCCCATCGCCATCGTCTTCGCGTTCGGGATGCACGGCACGCTCCTGGGCGAAGAGAACTGGATGTACTCCACGGACTCCACCGGCGGCGTCGAGGCCGTGGTGCAAGACCAGCTCGACACCCCGGCGGTGGTCATGCACCTCCAGACCGGCGGCGGCGACGCCTCTCCGGCGGGCAGCGATGAGGACTTCGCCCGGGCCGAGAGCCTCGGCGAGTACGCTGTGGACGCCATCATGGACCTCTGGGATCGCACGGCCACCTCCAGCGAGCCCATGCGCCTAGAGACCGCCTCCCGGCACATCGACGAGTCCCGGGATCAGCTCCGCGTCACCCGGGATGGCGCCGTGGACTGGAGCTACGCCCCCATCGAGTACACCGTGGATGAGGACGGCAACTACGACTACAACGACTACACCGCCGACGGGATCATCTACGGCGACGACGGCGAGATCCTCAGCCCCATCGACGACTTCGGCACGGCCTCGGGCGCGGCGTTCTGCGGCTCCGAGGTGCCCCTCGTGCCCGGCGCGGGCGTGGGCACCGACGTGTTCCCCTACTCCGGCTGCGTGCGGGTGGACTTCCTCAAGGGCTTCATCGCCGGGGTGTTTGAGCTTGAGCTCGACACCTTCCCCCTGCCCTTGCCTGAAGACCTCAAGGCCGGCACCACGGCGGTGCGAATGGGCCCCCTGCCGATCTTGATGCCCGACGGCGAGGCCGTTGAGGACGACTGGCTCGTCGCCTTCTTCCCCGGCGAGACCACGGGCATGTTCGTGGAGCAGTTCCGCCGCCGCGCCCAGGCCGAGCTGGGGCAGACCATGGCGATGGCGGTGGGCTACTCCCAAGATCACGAGGGTTACCTGCTCATCCCTGAAGACTGGCTGGCGGGCGGCTACGAGCCCAACATCAACGTCTGGGGGCCGCTCCAGGCCGAGCACATCATGGAGGGTGTGCTCACCATGGCGGGCGACGTGCTCAGCACGACGGACAAACGGGAAGATCCCGACCCCTTGGGCTGGTGGGCGCCGACGACGTATGAAGACAAGGCCCTGCCCGAGCAGAGCCCCGACCTCACGCCCACCGCCGGGACTCGCCTGGACACGCCGCCGGAGTACCTGCTCACGCCGCGGGAGCTCCCCGTGGACCTCACCGTGCCCGAGACCTGCCCCCGGGTGCAGTGTGTGGTGCAGCTCGCCTGGGAGGGCGGCGACCCCGCCGTAGACCTGCCCCAGGTGGTGCTGGAGCGCCTTGAGGGCGACACCTGGACGACGGTGACCACCCGCGCCGGGCGCCCGGTCTCCGACACCTTCGGCGACATCCTCACCGTACACACCCCCGACCCGCTCTACCCCTACGAGGACGACCAGGCCCATCGTTGGTGGGCGGGCTGGCAGGCCGTCTCCCACGTTCACGACCGCGCCGGGCTGCCCTTGGGCACCTACCGCCTCACCGTAAACGGCCAGCGCTACACCGGCGGCGCGAGCGCCTGGCCCTGGCCATCCGAGGGCTACACCGTCTCCTCCGAGCCCTTTGAGGTGGTGCCCGCCGAGCTCTCCGTGGCGGTGGTCGCCGAGGGCCTGCAGGTGTGGCTGGCGGCGCCCTCGACGGGCTGGCGCCTCATCCACCTCGACGGGCGCTCCACGGGCGACAACCCCGTCGTCGGGCCGATCACCGTGACCTGGACCCTCGACGATGGATCCGAGCTCGACGAGACCCTCGACGCCGGGGAGACGACGTCCTCGCGCACGCTCCTGCGCCTCTCGCCGCCCGAGGGCGCCGTGAGCGTCCGGGTGCTCGACGGCTACCAGAACGAGGGGGCGACGACGCTGTGAAGAAGTTCTTGGCCATCGCAGGCAACATGGGCGCGGGCAAGACGTCCCTGACGCAGTTCCTCTGCGCGAAGTACGGCTTTGAGCCCATCTACGAGCCCTACACCACGAACCCCTACCTCGACGACTTCTACACCGACATGAACCGCTGGGCCTTTCATTCCCAGCTCTACTTCTTGACCCACAAGTTTCGGCTGCACCACGGGCTCAACACCTCCACGAGCACCGTGGTGGTGGACCGCACGATCTACGAGGACGCCGAGATCTTCGCCACCAACCTCTACCGCAGCAAATGTATGGAGAAGCGTGACTACCAGACCTACATGGAGCTCTACAACTCCATGCAGGCCGCGCTTCAGCCCCCAGACCTGCTGATCTACCTGCGCTGCGACGTGAAGGGCATCCGCCGCCGCATCAAGCAGCGCGGGCGCCCCTCGGAGCAGGCCATCCCCTTGGCCTACCTGCGTCGCCTGAACGGGCTCTACGAGGAGTGGATCGGCGGCTACAAGCTCTCGCCGGTGCTCGTGTGGGAGTCCGGTCAGCTTGATTATTTGACCCAGATCCCCGATCGCATCGAGTTTCAGCGGGCGGTTGAGCGCTTTTTGTAGGGTCGATTGCAAAAAAAACCGCTCCAGGGCGGCATTCACGGTTGACGGGCCCGTAGGGGCTCCAATAGGCTTGTGCGCCCGTGGGGGGAGTCCCCTCGGCTCGTGCCCGATCCAACAGCTCCTCATCGTCCTGAGAGGAGCCCACTCCACTCGGAGGTTCCCAATGTCCATCGACAAGTTCACCGCTCTGAAGACCCTCATCGCGAACACCGAGGCTGATGCCGTCAAGTTCTACGAGAAGGGCAACAAGGCCGCTGGCACCCGCGTGCGTAAGGCGATGCAAGACATCAAGGCGCTCGCTCAGGACATCCGCCTGAACGTGCAAGAGGCCAAGAACTCCGACGACGCCGCGGAGTGATCTGAAGGCGGCCAGAAGGTCGCCAAGCATGACGTCGCGCGGCGATTGGCAGGACGATCCCGAACGCTGCGCGCCGAACACGAAGACCTCACCCCGAGGTCTTCGTCGTCTTCGCCGGGGCCGTGTTGAACGGACTCCACGAAGACCCAGCGGGCCGAGCGCGTTGACAGCCCCCGCTGTATTCTTTACCCTGTGACGCCCCCTTCGTTGCGCGGTCTGCCGCCAACAACAGGATGAACCGGCCTTCGCCGGTCCAACACGCGATGAGGTCCAGCAATGCGGGTAGTCTGCGACAACTGTGGCGCCTCCTACAAGATCCCAGACAGCAAGCTGGTCAAGGAGGTCAATCACGCGACCTGCCGCAAGTGTGGGCATCGCATCGTGATCTCCCGCCGGGAGGGCCCCAACACCGAGCCTGGCGTCGGTGAGAGCGGTCAGGCCGCCCAAGGGGCCCAAGGTGACGGCACCTTGTCCGCGGACGCCGCGAGCACGCTCATCAACGAGGGCGGCGGCCGCGCGCCGATGCGCCCGCCGATGGGTTTTGGTGGCGCCGATGAGGTGCCCGCCGCCATGGGCCGCGCCCCGGCGCCAGAGCCCCGCGAGGCCACGGTCCCCCGGGACTCCGCCTTCGCCGCGAGCATGAGCGCCCGAGGCAACGACGCGCCGACGCTCCCGCCGCCGTCTGGGCCCACCCCCCAGCAGCTCGCCGCGCAGCAACAGCAGCAGGCCGCCCAGCAGGCCGCCTACGTCGCGCAGCAGCAGCAGGCCGCCTACGTCGCGCAGCAGCAGCAGGCGGCCTACGCCGCGCAGCAACAGCAGCTCGCGATGATGAACGCCCAGTACCCCCAGAACCCGGGCATGACCGGCGCGTTCCCCGTGGGTGGGCCGCCGACGGGCGCCTTCCCGGTGGGGGGCCCATCCGTCCACCAGGGCGCGCCGCTCCCGGCCTATCCGCCCCAGGCCGCGCCCATGGCCGCGCCGCCCCGGGCCCACGACCCGGCCCCAGACCTGTCTTGGGTGATGATCGCCAGCTTCGGCTCGGCCATCGGCGCCGGTGTGCTCGCCACGTCGAGCTCTCAGCCCCAGACGCTCATCGGCCTGGGCATCTCCTTGTGGTCGGCGATCACCTCGCTCATGGTGCTGGTCACCGGCGATCGTGGCCGCCGCGAGGCCAGCGTCGTCGGCGCCACGGTGATGGGTGTGGTGTTCTCGGGCCTGCTCACCGGGGCGTTCTACGCCGCGCAGCCCAAGGGCCCCGCCGTCGCCGAGACGACCCCCCCAGAAGGGGACGTGTCTGAGGCCATGGCCACCTTAGGCGCCGACGCCGCCGCCCCGCCCGCCGAGGCCACGGCGGCGACGGAGGCGGTCGCCACGGCCCCGCCCACCGCGCCCACGGAGGCGTTGCCCACGGAGACCCCGCCGCCCGCCCCCGCCGAGCCGACGGGCCAAGGGACGGCGACCACAACGCCCACGGTGGCCTCGACGCCGACCTCCTCGGGCAGCTCGTCCTCAGGCAGCTCGTCCTCGGGCAGCTCGTCCTCGGGCAGCTCGTCGAGCAAACCCTCGGGCAGCTCGTCTTCAGGCAGCTCCTCGTCGAGCAAACCTTCAGGCAGCTCGTCTTCCGGCAGCTCCACGGCCAGCAAGCCGCCCGCCGCCCCGGCCTCTTCAGGGGTGCCGCTCTCGGTGCTCGACACCATGCTGAAGACGAACGCCAACGTGAAGAAGTGCTTCGTGCTCTACAAACAAGAGACGGGCGAGCTGCCCTCTCGTGTGGACGTCAAGCTCACGGTTCAGCCCTCGGGCAAGACCACGGCGGCGTCGGTGAAGACCGAGCAGTACAAGGGCACGTCTCTGGACGGCTGCTTGGGCACGGCGATCAAAGGCATCACCTTCCCCGGCTTTGAGGGCAGCGCCCAGGACTACAGCTACCCCTTCGTGCTGCGCTAAGCGCGGGGGCGGGCTCGGCGGCCTCGGGGGCGATGTCCCCCGGGGCCGTCGTCGTTTAGAAGCCGACGCCGAGGCGTAAGGAGCTGACGTTGACCTGCTCCGTGCCTGGATAAAGCGGCAAGATCGCCCGCTGGTGCAGCTCGGCGTACAGGCGCAGCTCACCGATGGGCAGCTCCGCACCCAATGAGAGCGTCACGTCGGGGAAGGGGATGATGATCAACACCGAGAGGCCCAGGCCGCCGGTGAGGTAGGGCATCACCTTGGCGTCGGGCCAGGGGGTGAGGCGCAACGACGCGTCGAGGTTGAGCACGGGCAGCACCCCTTGAGAGCCCGAGGGCTGAAACGCGCTGAGCTCACCCCCGAAGGCGCCGCCGACGATGGTGCCCTGCTGCACGCTCTGCACGCCCATGGACGCGAAGCCGCTGTGGCTCCCGCCGACGACGGCGTCCCCGCCGGAGAGGTAGAGCCGCATCCCGCGTGACCGGGTGTCAGCGACGGGCTCCTCGGCGAAGGCGGCCAGGCTGAGGCAGAGGGCGAAGAGCATGGGGAGAACCTCCACGCTCAAGCCTAACCTAGACCGAGGCGCTCAGGGACGGCGACGGCGCAACAGGGCCAAGGCGAGCACGACGGCCTCAAGACCGCCGAAGGGGGCGGTGGCGCAGCGGCCCGGGGGCTCATAGGCCGTGGTGCCGCCGCAGGGGTCGGCGGTGGACGACCCACGACCGCGGCAGCCGCTCTTGGGGGCGTCGTCCGTGGGCACGCAGTCGTTGTTGGCGTTCTCGGCGCCGGGGCTCATCGTCGGCAAGAGGGTGAAGTCGGTGCACTGGTCGGTGTCGGCGGCGTCTGCGCTGCGGCCCAGGGTCTGGGACTCGCCGGGGGCCGGGGCCAGGGTGGGGAAGGCCGCGTTGCCGCAGTCGAGCTCAACGCCGGCGGTGCCTGTGGGGCCATAGGCCAAGGCGTCGGCCTCGTCGCCGCCGCAGTCCATCAGGCGCAGGCCGTCTTCGCTGGAGCCGTTGCCGAGATCGAGCTCACCCGCCGCGACGACGAAGGTGGGCGCGCCCTCGGGCAGGTTCGTGAACACCGTGTCGGCCTCGTAGATCACCAAGAAGCCGCCCGCGGGGAGGATCGTGCCGCCGGGCAACGAGAGGCCCTCGCCGAAGTCGGGCCAGGTGCTCGGCGCGACCTGCAGCTCCCAGCCGCCGAGGTCGATGTCGGCGGCGCCCAGGTTCACCAGCTCAATCCAGTGTTGCCCAGCGTCGGCGCCCGCGGCGTCGGTGAGCACCTCGTTGATCAGCACGAGGCCGTTGCCGCTCACGTCACAGGGCGGCGGCTCGGGGTTCTCAAAGCCGGGGGAGAGCTCGCTCAGCTCAAAGACGGTGAAGTCTTCAAAGGAGAGGTCGCTGTCGACGCCGTTCACGCGGCGGCCGATGGACTCGCCGCTGCCGGAGAGGGGCGCGATGGACTCGGCGATGTCCCCGACGTCGTCCAAGAAGCCGTCGGTGTTCTCTTTGCCGTAGACGAGGGTGTCTACGGGCTCGCCGTCGCAGTTCAGGATCTGCACGGCGTCGGCGTTGGACGTGGCGTTGCCCAGGTCGAGCTCGACCACCATCGTCAAGGCCTCGGGGGCCAAGGTGCTCACGTCGGTGGTGTAGTCGGGGTCGTGAACCAGCACATAGCCATCGGCGGGCACGGTCAAGGTGTCGAGGGCGTAGGTCTTGTCGTAGCTCGACTTTCCGGTGTTCAGCGTCCAGCCGGTGAGGGTCAGCTCGCCGCCGCTCACGTTCAGGAGCTCAATCCACTCGCCCGGGGCCAGGGCCGTGTCGGGGGTGGTCATGATCTCGTTGATGACGAGGCCCTCGAGCTCACCGTCGGCGGCGCAGTCAAAGGGCACGGGGTTGGGCTGGCCGGGGGTGACCTCACTCACGAGGTAGAGCGTGAAGTCTTCGCCGCTCTGGTCGGTGTCGTGGCCGTCGATGCGGCGACCGATGGACTCTTCAGAGTTGGGCTTGGGGGCGAAGCTCGTGGCGACGGCGCCGGAGTCGTCCACCCAGCTGTTCTCGTTGGGGTCGCTGTAGACGACGGTGTCGACGGGCTCGCCGAGGCAGTTCACCACACGCACGGCGTCGGAGTTGGAGCCGGTGCCCAAATCGATGCTGAGGTTGTAGCCGGTGGCGCCGCTGGGCGGGGTGAAGCCGTCGTCGTGGATCAGGACCAAGCCCCCGGCGGGGATGACGACGTCGGAGAGGGACTTGGCGCTGGAGTAGGTGCTGGTGCCGTACTCCAGAGTCCAGCCCGTGAGCGTCACCTCGGAGGTGCCGGGGTTGTACAGCTCAAGCCAGTCGGCGTTGTCGCTGCCCGCGGAGTTGGGGAGCAGCTCGTTGATGACGACGCCGCCGAGCAGCACACACTCGTCCGGGTCGCCGCCGCCGCTGGGGGTGGCGGCGCCGGGGGTGGGGTCGCCGACGGTGAAGTCTACGCCGCTCTGGTCGGTGTCGGCGCCCAAGGCGTCGCGGCGGATGGCCTGGCCTTCGCTGGCTTTGGGGGCGTAGCTCGTGGCCACGGCGCCGCTGTCATCCAAGAAGCTGTCGGTGTTGTTGGCGCCGTAGATCACCGTGTCGATGATCCGGCCCTCGCAGTCATCCAGGCGCACGGCGTCACCGCTAGAGCCGGCGTTGCCCAAGTCTAGGTTGGCCACGGCGGCGGCGCTGCCCGCGGAGACGGTGACCCCGCCGTCGTGAACGACGAGGTAGCCCCCGGCGGGGATCTCGTCGGTGTCGGCGAAGGTGAGCTGTTTGAGCCAGGAGCCCTTCGCGGCGTTGAGCGTCCAGCCGCCTAAGCCGACGGGGCTGCCGCCTTTGTTGTACAGCTCGACGTACTCGCCCGTGGCGTCATCGGCGGGGTCGTAGAGCACCTCGTTGATGACGAGGCCGCCGGGGGCGCCTGGGGTGCAGAGGGTGGATGTGCCGGAGTCGCCGCGCCGCCAGTGTCGCCGCCCGTGTCCAGGGGGCTGGTGTCGCCCGGTGTCGACGATCCCCGGTGTCGCCGGTGTCCCGGGGGGACCGTCTCCGGCGCAGTTGTGCGGTTCTTGGCGTCGGGTGTGGAGACCGTGTCGACGCAGACGTCCGTGGCGCTGAGGTTGGTGTCGGCGCCGTCGTCTATGCGGGCGAGCACCTCCCCTTCGCCGGGCTCGGGGGCCAGGTCAGCGTCGGCGACCAAGGCGCCGGTCTCGTCGGTCCAGCCATCGGAGTTGGGGGCGACGCCGTAGACGATCACGTCGATGAGCTCACCGTCGCAGTCCAAGAGCTGCACGGCGTCGGCGCTGGGACGCTGCTGTTGCCGTTGCCCAGATCCAGCGTAGAGGCCGTGGTGGTGACCTCATCGGGCGTCGGGCTGGTGAGCGCGGTGTCGCCGAGGATGTAGTAGCCCCCGGCGGGGATCACGGCGCTGGCGCCGAAGGTGTGGCGCGTCTTCATCGGCGTTGAGGAGCTCTTGCCGCGCTGAAACGCCCAGCCGGTGAGCGTGATGTCCGTGGCGCCGGGGTTGTACAGCTCAACCCACTCTTGGCCGCCGTCGGTGCCCGTGGGGTTCACCAGAAGCTCGTTGATGACGACGGCTCCGGCGACCTCGGGGCACGCGCCCGAGGCCGTGCGCGCAGGCGACGGCGCGAGGCTCAGCGTGCAGAGTCCGAGTAGCCCTCCTCCCGTCAGAAGGAATGACGCGCGCCGCATGGTGCCTCCGTGCCCGGCTGGCCCGCCGGTCCGCCAGTATAGCGCGGTCAGCCTTGGGCTCGCCCGTGACAAGAATTGGCCGAGGGGCTCAGATCTGCGACAGCGCTGAGGTTCTTGGGGATCTTCGCCGATGGATCTTCATCCATCGTGCACGTTGACAGAGATCGCCACCATCGGCGCGTCGCACCAGGCGCCTCCGGGGCGCACCAGCAGGTGTGCGCGGGCGGACCCCACCGTCCACCTGCCCAGCGCGCAGCATGAAGGGGGAGGGCGGTGATCTCGCCGAGGCCAAAGCGCACCTCGGCGGAGGCGTGGCGCGATCGTTCATGACGTTTGGGGATCGGTGGTGGGGCCGTCGAACAGCGCGCTCTGGGGGCGACCTCGCCCGGGGAACGGCTAGGAGCGGCGTCGCGGGGTGAGGTGGGTGCGGTCTCCGCGAGGCGGAGTGAGCGTCATGCCCGCGCCGCTGAAGCAGCAGAGCGCACGATCAACCCCCTCAAACCGTGAGAACCGGCCGTCCCGCCGTCACCTCGGCCACGGAGATCCCGCAGCGCGAAGCCCTGCGCGCCCTCGCCGAGCTTGAGCAGCTCATGGGTGACCCCGCCGCCGTTTCGCCAGGGCATCGTCCGCCAGTCGTCCAGGGAGCACAGGGCGAGGGGCCGGAGCAGGGCGTGAAAGGGCGGCTGAATCAGACTATGGCGTTTGGCTAGCGGAGATGAGGGTTGAGGTCACGGAGATTCTTCGCGCGACTCGCCTCACGCGACGGCTTACAGGGCATACAGACAAGGAGCTTCATGGAACCGTCGTTTTTGCCCTCTGGCTCAAAGGCCTCGGCGCCGTGCTCGCCGCGCTCACCCTCTTGTGGCTGATCTCGATCCCGCTGCGTGACGTGAGCATCGTCGATCCCGCCTGGGGGCTGACCTTCGCCATTCAAGGCACGGTCTGGTTCACCTTAGGCGCTGATGGTGGCCGGGCGAGCTTGGCCTTGGCGCTCGTGTGGATCTGGGCCCTGCGCCTTGGCCTCTACCTGCTGTGGCGTCGCCAAGGCCACGGTGAAGACTTCCGGTACCAAGAGTTCCGCCGCCGCACGGCCGAAGAGCGGTACTGGTGGCTGAGCTTGTTCCAGGTGTTCTGGCTGCAGAGGGCTCTCGGCGCTCGTGGGCCTCACGCTCTTGGGGGCGATGTTCGGCGAGACGCCCTTGGGTTGGCTCGACGCCGTCAGGAACGCTCGTGTGGGCCTTCGGCTTCGTCTTTAAGGCGGGCGGGGATTGGCAGCTCGCCCGGTTTAAGACCGACCCGGCGAACAAGGGCAAGCTACTCACCACGGGGTTGTGGCGGTACACCCGGCCCAGACTACTTCCGGCGACTCCCTGCCAGTGGTGGGGCCTCGCGCTGCTGCTGTGTGGCGGCCGGGACGCCCATCGCCGGTCCTCAGCGCGGTGTTGATAATACGGCTCATCGTGAAGGTCTCCGGCGTGGCGCTCCTGGAGCGGTCCTTGGAGCAGGTGAAGCCCGGCTACGAGGACTACACCGCCCGCACCAGCGCCTTCGTGCCCCCGGCCGCCGCGCTGGGCTGAGCCTACGACGCTTTGGGGAGGGCGCCGCCGCGTCCGCGGGTTACATCGACGTCGTGCACTCTGTGTGGAGCGCGCCTGCCACCCTCCGGGCGGGAGTCACGCGTGGACCGCGTCGACTACTACACACTCCCTCGGCGTAGAACGCGGCGCGAGCGCCCGGACGACATCAAGCGTGCGTTCGGAAGCTCGCGCTCCAGTACCACCCCGACCGAAACCCCGACGATCTCGACGCTGAGCGGCGTTTTAAGGAGATCGCCGAGGCTTATGCCGTGCTCTCTAGCCCTGAGGAGCGCGCGCGCTACGACCAGCTCGGCAGCTTTTACCGGCCTGACGGCGCCCCGCCGACGCCG
>JADKFE010000056.1 GCA_016717595.1 Deltaproteobacteria bacterium
AGAACCCGGGCTCGCCGATGTCGGCCACCCACTCGTCGTAGCGGCGCTGAATCGCCATCCCGATCACGACGACCGCGAGCACCGCGAGCACCGCCCAGCCCCATGGGCCGGCCGCGATCAGCGCGCCGACGACGAGCATCGCGACGACCAGGATGATTGCGGTGACGAGGAACCCAAGGATCGCCCCGCCGAGCCACGGCAGGAAGCTGCCCATGAACCAGTTGGCGAAGGAGCTCAGCGCGGTCGACACGGTGTTGGCCACACCAGACCAGAACCCGCGCTGGACTTGCTGGTTGCCCGACGGGCCCTCAGTCTGGGCCTGCCTGTTGCCGTACTGGCCTGCGATCTCGGACGCAGCTTGCTGGACGGTGGCCCGGCTGTTGGCGAGCTGTTCGTCCTCCTCGGCGAGCCCCGCATCGACGGCGTCTACAAGCTCGCTCTCGACCTCCGACGACTTCTGCTCGAGGTTGTCGGTCAGCCCCTGCCGCCCCTCGTCGAGCTTGGCCTGCGCCTCGGTCAGCATCGAGGTCGCCTCGGCGCTCGCACGGGACGCGAGCTCGGCGATCCCCTGCGTCGCGGTGGTCGCCGTCTCGTTCAGCCGCGACACCGCCTCCTGCCCGCACCCCTCGGCCACCCCGACCGCGGCCTCTACCACGCTGGCGAGCTTGGCGTCGAGGGAGGCGCCGACGCCGTCGAGCTCAGCGAGCGAGGTCGCCTCGAGCTCGTCGAAGCCCACACCGAGCTGATCGTTCGTCGCCTGCAGCTGGTCGAGGAGCTCGGACGCCATCACCGCGGCCCCCTCCGGATCGGTCACGGCAGCCGCCTCAATCTCGACCGTGGCAACGGCCGTGGCAGCGTCTACGTCGGCGAGGATCGCATCATGCCGGGCCTGCAGCGGCTCCGACAGCGAGGTCGCCGCGCCCTCGACCGTGCCCATGACCTGGGCCTCAAGCGCGTCGAGGTCGCCGTGGACCGCCGTGCGCTGGGCGGACAGCTGCTCAGCGGCGCCCGCAGACACCGCCGCGACCTGCTCGCCCACCCCCGTGACCTGCTCCTGCGCCGCGGTGGAGGTTGCCTCGAATGTGGCGCCGAGCTGCTCGATCACCTGGTCGTACTGGGTGTCGACCTCGGTATGGTAGCTGTCGGCCGAGCCATCGAGCTGGCCCGAGGCGTCGTCAGCCGCCTGCCGGGCGGAGTCGGCCATCGACTCGCCCTTCGACCGAATCTCCCTCGCCGTCTTCTCGGCGATCCGCTGGGCGGCCTGGCGCTGCGCTGCGGCGCACTGGGCGTCGCCCGAGCCGTCAAAGTTCGCGAGCTCGAGCGCGCTGGCCGCACGCTCCTCGCTGCCTGCCCGCGCACGCTCCGCCTCACGTTCGCCCAGCGCGCACATCCGCTCGCGAATGGCCTCAACCTGCGCGTCGGCGTCGGCGTGGCGCGCGGCGCGGTCGGCCTCGGCGGAGGCGATCTGCCCCTCGTGCGCCGCCGAGAGGTCGGCGAGGCAGCTCGCGATCGCCGCGTCGACCTGGGCCTGGACCTGGGCGGCGGCCGCCTCGATCTCCGCCGTCTGCGCGTCGAACGCGGCGTCGACCGACGCCCGCGCGGCCGAGATCGACGCCCCCATGGCGCCGACGAGCGAGCCCGCGTGGGCGGCGATCGACGCCTCTACCCGGCTCGCCTCGGACGTGGCGCGCTCATGCACCGCGTCACGCGCGGCCTGGACATCACCCGTGAGCTCGGCCGCGGCCGGGGTCGTGGCCTGCACGGGGCCTCCCGGCGCCGCAGACGGCAGCGATGGGCCGGCGTCGAGCGCCGGGAGCGCGGTCTCGATCGGCGCGAGCACGGGCGCCTCCATCGCCGGGGCCGCCGGGGCCGCCGGCGGAGCGGAGGCGGGTGCCTGCGGACCGACGTGATCGCCGCCAGGACCTGCGCTTGGTGAGCTGGCAGGTGTCGGCAGCGGCGCTTGGTCGACCTGCTGGCCCGTTAGGACCTGCTGACCGCCTGGAGGCTGCTGGTCGCTCGGCGTCTGCTGGCCGACCTCCTGGCCGGTCTGCGGGCCGACCTCCTGGCCGACCTGCTGGCCTGGAGGTGCCTGGCGATCCTCGGCAGGTGCGCCCTGCCTCACCACGCCTTCGCGTTCGTCATCCCGCGACACCACCCCCTCGGCCGCCGACGACGCTGGCCCCGCGTCCACCGCCGACGCCCAGGCGGCGTCATCCAAGAGCCCATCGCCGACGAGCCCCGGATCCTCGGCCCACGACGCCGACTCCCAGGCCGGGGCGAGGCTCGCGGCGACCCGCTCGGCCTCTTGCTCGTGGGGGTCATGCGGCGACGACACGGAGAGGCCCGGCGACGACGGCAGGCGGCCCTCATCGTGCTGCATGACGTGGGTGAGCTCGTGCAGCAGCAGATCCACGCCCTCGGGGGTGCCGAGATCCAGCTCTCCCGCGTTGAACCAGATCTCGTGGCCGACGGTGAACGCGCGGGCCTGGGCGGCCTCGGCCATCCGGGCGGCGGCGGCGTCTTGGTGCAGGCGGACGTGGCTGAAGTCGGCGCCGAAGACGGCGTTCACCCGGGCGAGGATCGCGGGCGGCAAGGGCCGACCGCCGCCGAGGCGCAGGCTGGCGAGGGCGGCGTGGTTGACGCCTTCAGCGCGGGCGAGGCGCATCACCGCCAGCGTGGCCTGGTTTGAGCCTTGGGCGGGGCCGGCGTGGGGCGTGATCCCGGCGAGGCTGAGCGTCGTGGCGTCGGTGACCAAGGCGCCCCAGCCGTCGAGGTCGTCGCCGTGCAGCAAGGCCGAGAGCGCCGTGGTGTTGCCGACCGCGTCGAGAGCTGCTGGGACCGCGGACAGCGGCTCAAGCGCAGAGGAGACAGCCGGCGCTGAGGAGACCGTAAGCGCCGCGGCGGCGCGCCTCTGCGAGTTCAACATCGACGCTCCCTAAGCAGGAGAACCTTCACAACGGGCCTAAGGCCAGATGAGCCCAGGATAGCCTCACGAATCCACAGAGGTCAAGCGCTGTTTTGGGTGGGGCCGCTTTGGCGCCCAGAATCGGCGCATGACCGCTTCAGAGAGCCAACCGGCCGATCCAGCGCGATCTCTCTGAGCCCGCTCGCCTACTAGCTTGAGGGTTGAGGATGGGGCTAGGCATTCCCCTGCGCTGCCGAATCCAACCTCGGGCCCAAGCGCCCTCATCCGTCGGTCCCAAGCTACTGACCAGACGATTCACCTCCTTGAGAGCCCGCTCTGCGGCTTGGGACCCACAAACGAGCTCCCAACCGCCCCCCCCCCCCAACCGCCCCCGCCGGGTTAAGCCTCCCCTCCACCGGAGGTTCCAATGCCCTCTCCCCTCTACGAGCCGCCATCCGCTGAAGACGCCCCCGGCGGCATCCTCGGCGCCATCGCCCAGCTCGGGCTCGCCGCGTACATGGTGCTCCTGCTCACCGTCGCCGGCAGCGCGATCCTGTGCACGGGCCTCGCCGGGTATGGCGTCTACGTGACCACCACCTTCGGCAGCCCCTTGACCGGCGGCTCAAAGTTGGAGGCCTGGCGCCTGAATGAGCTGCGCCGCTGGGGGGTGCTCGGCGCGGACGAGCTGCCCGCGCTCTACCACGACGACTCCCCGGCCATGGACGGCAGCGCCGGGTGCCTGGTGACCGGCGACGCGCTCCTGCGCTGGGATAACGGCAAAACGACGGCGGAGGCGATCATCGCCGGGGGCTCGGTGAGCTCGTTTGGTGACCCGGAGGCCCCCACCGTCGTGCTGCGCCAAGGGGTCACCGAGATTCAGTGTCGTTTTAATGAGGACGAGGGCGGTGACCGCTTCTTGGTGCAGCTCCAGGCCAGCGCGGAGGCAAAATGAGCGCCCAAGAGGTCCAGATCACCCTACGCTCTGAACAAGGCGCCACCCGCCCGGCGACGGCCACCCTGACCCGCTACGAGCGCGGCGAACGAATGGGCCGGGCCGCCGGGTTTGCCGCCCTGGGGCTCCTCGGCGCGGGGATCTTCGTGTTTGTGCCCGCGGTTCACCTCATCACCACCTGGCTTTTGCCCCTGGCCGGGCTCATCGCCGCCCGAAGCGCATGGCGCACAGAGGCCAAGCTCACCGACGCCCGCGGCGAGTGCCCGGCCTGCGGCGCGAAGATCACGCTCTCCGGCGGGCAGCTCACCGAGGCGCCCTTGTGGGACGCTTGCACGGCGTGCAGCAGGCCGCTGTTGATGGTGGCGACGGAGTCCGCCTGATCCTTCGCGAAGGATGGTAAGATCGTGGCGCCTCAAACCCCAGGAGCCCCGATGAACCCCAGCTCTCCCGTCTTTCCTGACCTGCGCGGCGCCGTGGCCATCGTCACCGGCCACCGCCAAGGCATCGGCCAGGCCGTCGCCGCCCTGCTGGAGTCCCAAGGCGCCAAGGTGTGTGGCCTCGACCTCCCCGAGCACGACCTGAGCGACCTGGGCGCCATCGAGGGCTGGGTGCAGGAGATCGTGGGTCGTGAGGGCCGGATCGACGTGCTGGTGAACAACGCCGGGGTCACAAACTTTGGGAACGTCATGGAGGTCACCCAGGACGACATGGAGTGGGTGCTCTCGGTGAACCTCAAGGCGCCGATCCTGCTGATGAAGGCCGTCATGCCAACGATGGTGGCCCAGCGGCGCGGCGCCATCGTGAACATCGCCAGCGATCAGGCCTTCATCGGAAAACGGCACGCCTCGGTGTATGGGGCGAGCAAAGCCGCCATCGCCCAGCTCACCAAGAGCGCGGCCTTGGACTGGGGCGGGGCCGGGGTGCGGGTGAACTGTGTGGCGCCGGGCTCCACCGACACGCCGATGCTGCGAAAGGTGCTCGGCATCCTGGGCGAACGATACCCCGCCGACTTCCCCGCAGGAACCGACACGGTCTACACCGCGAGCATCCCGCTGGGCCGCTTCGCCGCGCCGATGGAGATCGCCAACGTCATCGTGTTTTTGGCCTCCGACGCCGCCTCGTTCATCACCGGGGCGGTCATCCCCGTGGACGGAGGGTTCACCGCCGCATGAGCCCCTCCCCTGTCGTCTTTGTCACCGGCGGCTCCCGAGGCATCGGCGCCGCCATTGTGTCGGATCTCACCGCCCAAGGCTGGCGGGTGGCCACCTGCGCCCGACGCCTGGAGTCTCTGACCGAGAGCCCCGCCGCCTTACGCCTCGCCTGTGACGTGGCCGAGCCCGCCCAGGTGCGCGCCGCCGTGGCCGAGATCCTCACCACCTTTGGCCGCCTCGACGCCGTGGTGAACAACGCCGGGGTCGCTGGGTCCAACCCCACAGGCCCAGACGACGACGACACCCTCTGGCACCAGATCTTCAACACCAACCTTCACGGCACCTGGCAGGTCTGTAAACAGGCCTTGCCACATCTGCCCGACGGCGCCGGGCGCATCGTGAACATCGGCTCGGTGCTCTCGCTGCGCGGCGTGCCCGACCAGCCCGCCTACTGCGCCGCCAAACACGCCGTCTTGGGCCTCACCCGCTCCTTGGCCACCTTGACCGCGCCCCGGCGCGTCACCGTCAACTGTGTGTGTCCCGGCTGGACCCGCACCGAGATGGCCGAGTCTCGCGGGCTCGCCCTGGGCATGAGCCCCGAGCAGCTTCACGCGAGCGTGCCCACGGGGCGCATGGTCGAGCCTGAAGAGGTCGCCGCCTTGGTGCGCTTCTTGTTGAGCGAGGCCGCGGCGAGCATCACCGGCCAGGCCATCGTCATCGACGGCGGCGGGCTCACCTGGGCCTGAGGCGCGCACACGCCGTCTCTACGGCGCCGTCGATGCCCAACGCCTCGGTGTCCAGGGTGAGATCGGCCTGGGCGTAGATCGGCTCCCGGGCGGCGAGGATGCCGCGCAGCTCCCCCAAGGCGTCGGCCCGGCCCAACATCGGGCGCAGGTCGCCTTGGGCTTGCACCCGGCGGAGGTGCTCCTGGGGGCTCGCGCGCAGCCACAGCACCCAGGCGCGCTGGCGAAGGCGGAGGAACAGGGCCGCGTCGGTGACCGCCGAGCCGCCGAGCTCGATCACCGCCGGGCCCGGCGCGGCGAGGAGCGCCGAGAGCACCTCCCCCGCCAAGGCGCGGTATCGATCTGCGCCGTGGTACTCAAACAGCTCGGCGATGCGCATCCCGCCCCGGGCCTCGACCTCACGGTCAAGCTCCACGAACGGGCAGCCCAGGCGCGCGGCCAAGGCCGCCCCCACGGTGGACTTGCCCGCGCCGCGCAGGCCGACCAAGGCGATCTTCTCCCGCGGAGCGCCGAGCGTGCTGAGCAGGGCCGCGCGCTCCTCCGGGGGCAACGCGAGCGCCCGCGCCGCGAGCTGATCGTCGGGATCGTCCCCGGGGCCCAAGCCCACGACGAGCTGGGTCAACGACACGCCCAGGGCCTCGGCGAGCTCCATGAGGCGCAGCACCGAGAGGTTGCCTTCGCCGCCCTCGACCTGCACCAGAAACCGCGGTGACACCCCGGCGCGCTCGCCGAGGGCTTTTTGGGTGAGGCCGCGGCGCTGGCGTAGGTCGCGGAGGCGGCGGCCCAGCTCCGTGAGCAGGGCATGCCCGTCTTGGGGGAGGCTCGTCTTGGTCATGGGTGCAGTATAATTCACTACGTTTCATTTGCAAACCTGATCTTCCGCATTATACTGCGTGCCTCCCCCCATGCGAGGATGAGCCAATGGCTGAAGGTGTCGAGACCCCCGTGTCCTTTGAGGTTCAACCCTACGGCTGGACCCACTGGCAGCTCGCCATTGAGGGCGAGGTCGCGACGCTGCGCATGAGCGTCAACGAAGACCGCGGCTTACGCCCGGGCTACGAGCTCAAGCTCAACAGCTACGACCTCGGCGTCGACATCGAGCTCTACGACGTCGTCGAGCGCCTTCGTTTTGAGCACCCCGAGGTCAAGGTGATCGTCGTCACCTCGGCCACGGACCGCGTGTTCTGCGCCGGGGCCAACATCAAGATGCTCGCCCAGTCCACCCACGCGTTTAAGGTCAACTTCTGCAAGTTCACCAACGAGACGCGCTGCTCCCTGGAGGAGCCCGAGGGCCCCCGGGTGATCGCCGCGGTGAACGGCGCCTGCGCCGGCGGCGGCTATGAGCTGGCCCTGGCCTGCCACGAGATCTACCTCGTGGACGACGGCTCCTCCGCCGTGTCTTTGCCCGAGGTGCCGCTTCTGGGCGTGCTGCCGGGCACCGGCGGCCTCACCCGCCTCACCGACAAACGGAAGGTCCGCCGCGATCTCGCCGACCTCTTCTGCACCAAGGCCGAGGGCTTTAAGGCCCGCGACGCCCTCAAGGGCCGCTTCGTCGATGGCGCCTTCCCCCGCTCCCGCTGGGCTGAAGGGGTCAAAGCCGTCGCGCAGACGGCCGCGGCCAAGCTGTTAGGCCCCCCCGTCGGCTCCAAAGGGGTCACGCTCAACCCGCTCAAGATCAGCGCCGTGAAGGGCGGCCTCGCCGGGGAGCACGTCTCCGTCACCTTCGACGACGCCGGGCGCACCGCCACGCTGACCGTGAAGGGCCCCACCACCGCGCCGCCCAAAACCCACGAGGCGCTCTTGGCCTTGGGCGACGGCGCCTGGTCCATCGCCGCCTTCCGTGAGCTGGAGCGCCTCATCTTTGAGCTGCGCTTCAACCACCCCACCCTGGGCCTCTTGCTCATCGAGACGGCGGGTGAGCAAGCCCAGGTGCTCGCCTGGGACGAGGCTCTGGCCAGCCTCGCCGCCGAGGGCTCTTGGCTCGCCACACAGACGATCTGCCTCCAGCGCCGCACGCTGCGCCGCATGGACAACATGTCGCGCTCGATGTACGCCGTGCTGCGCCCCGGCCACGCCTTCGCCGGTGTGCTGTTTGAGCTGGCCGTCGCCGCCGACCGCTCGTTCATGCTGGCCGATGACGACGGCAAAAACAGCCTCCGCCTTGGGCCCGGCGAACTTCGGCGCCTTCCCGATGATGAACGGCCGCACCCGCCTGCAGGTCCGCTACTACGGCGAGCCCAAGAAGGTCGATGAGCTTGAGGCCATCGACGAGGCGATCACCGCTGAAGACGCGGCGGATCACGGCCTCGTCACCTCGGCGCCCGATGAGATCGACTGGGACGATGAGCTGCGCATCAGCGTCGAGGAGCGCGCCAGCCTCTCCCCCGACGCCTTGACCGGCATGGAACAAAACCTGCGGTTTGTCGGCGCCGAGAGCTGCGACACCCGCATCTTCGGCCGCCTCACGGCCTGGCAGAACTGGATCTTCCAGCGCCCCAACGCCGTCGGCGCCCAGGGGGCCCTCACCCTCTACGGCCACCCCGAGCGCCCCACCTTCGATTACAAACGCACCTGACCACCAGCCCCCGCGGGCCACACCCACACAGACGGAGAGACCATGAGCTCGATCGACTACCAAGAGAGGATCCCCAACAACGTGGACCTCTCGACGGATCGGCGCCTCCAGCGCGCCTTAGAGAAGTGGCAGCCCGCGTTCTTGGACTGGTGGAACGAGATGGGCCCCGAAGGGCTACCAGGCCTCCGACGTGTACCTGCGCACCGCCGTCTCCACCGAGCCCGGCGGCTGGGCCAACTTCGGCTACGTCAAGATGCCCGAGTACCGCTGGGGCATCTTCTTGGACGCCCCTGAGACGGGCCGCGTCATCCCCGGCGGCGACCACGCCGGTGAGCCCGTGTGGCAAGAGGTGCCCGGCGAGTACCGCAACGCCCTGCGCCGCATCATCGTCACCCAGGCCGACACCGAGCCCGCCTCGGTCGAGCAGCAGCGCTGGCTGGGCAAGACCTGCCCGTCCGTGCTCGACATGCGCAACCTCTTCCAGGTGAACGTCGAGGAGGGCCGCCACCTGTGGGCGATGGTCTACCTGCTCCACGCGCACTTCGGCAAGGACGGCCGCGACGAGGCCGACGATCTCCTCGCCCGCCGCTCCGGCGACCCCGACAAGCCCCGCATCCTCGACGCCTTCAACCAGCCCTGCCCCGACTGGTTGACCTTCTACTGCTTCACCTGCTTCACCGACCGCGACGGCAAATACCAGCTCGGCGCCTTGGCCGAGTCGGGCTTTGACCCGCTCTCCCGCACCTGCAAGTTTATGCTCACTGAAGAGGCCCACCACCTCAGCGTCGGCGAGACGGGCGTTGAGCGTGTGCTGCGCCGCGGGGCCCAGCTCGCCAAGCTCGACCCCAACGGCGACGCCCGCAACCAAGGCGGCATCGACGTCGGCACCGTGCGTAAGTGGATCAACTACTGGTTCAGCTACTCGCTGGACCTCTTCGGCTCGGAGATCAGCTCCAACGCCGCGGACTACTTCGCCTCGGGCCTCAAGGGCCGCTGGCGTGAGGCCAAAGACTTCACCGAGCACAGCGCGCTCAACCAGATGTACAGCCTGCCTGTGGTCGAGGGTGGCCGCCTGAAGGTGGAGGACGTGCCCCTGCGCAACGCCATGAACGAGGTGCTGCGCCAGTCCTACATCAAGGACTGCGCCCGCGTGGTGAAGCGCTGGAACGAGGCCTTGGCTGAGGAGGGCTCGGATGAGCGCATCGAGCTGCCGTCCTCGCGCTTCTTCCGCCGCCAAGGCATCTACGCCAGCGCCCACTTCACGCCCACGGGTGAGCTGATCTCCGCGGACGAGTTCGGCGCCCGGGCGCACGAGTGGCTGCCCAGCGACGCCGACCGCGCCTACGTCTCCAGCCTCATGCAGCCCGTCATCGAGCCCGGCAAGATGGCGAACTGGGTGGCCGCTCCCCGGCGCGGCATCGACGGCAAACCCGTCGAGTTTGAGTACGTCCGCCTGGCCTGATCTCTCGGCCTCATCCGGTCAAGAATCGGCGGTGAAGCCGCTGATCTCGTGACGCACATCCCTTCGGCCCCGGACAGCGTTTGGCCTGTTCCGGGGCCGTCTCATGTTATGTTGTTAGGGCTGAACGAGGAGCCCGCGACGATCGCGGGAAGCTGCCGCCCAAGCCCCGAAAGACCACCTCCAGGGCCGCCCCCAGCGCGGTCCTCACTGTGTCATGTCAGGTCATGCCATGTTCCGCCTGCGCCTAAAAACCCCCAAGAAGGGAGCATTGATGCCCGAGATCTCTCTCACTGACTTCGTGAACTTCGTCACCCGGATCGGCAGCGCGCGGCTCACCCTGGTTCGTGAGATCCGCAGCCGAGGCGATTACGACCCCATCCGCGACTTCTGGCGCGATCTGCGCGATGGCCTCGTCACCTCCACCGCGAGGGCCTCATCGACAAGCACGATCTCGATGAGCTGGTGAACAAACAGCCCGAGCCCCGCCGCGAACATTACCGCGCCGCCGTCGCCGGATACAAACGATTCTTGGGCCGCAAGAGCGCGGTCTGGTTCGAGCCCCAGCCGGTGATGTGGCAGCGTGAAGACCTCGGCATCCGCGTGAACCCCGAGCTGGGCCTCCTGCTCAACGGACAACGCACGGTCATCAAGCTGCATTTCCGCAGCCGCAGCCTCTCCAAACGGCAGATCGAGTGCATTCTGCTGCTGATGGAGGACGCCCTTCGCCCCAACTCCCAGCCCGGCGACCGCTTCGCCGTGCTTGACGTACAGTCGGGCAAGCTCTTCGTGAGCGAAGACCCCCGCTGGGGCCTGCGCCCGTTCTTGGTGGGCGAGGCCCAGGCGTTCCTGACGATGTGGCGGGAGATCGACCGTGAGGAGCGCCTCGCCGCCGCCGAGCGCTGGGCCGCCGAGCGCCCGGTGCCCGCCCCGGCCTTACGCCTCAGCGGCGAGGCCTTGTTACGCGTCGGGGGATGACGCACAGTCCCGCGGCGCCGCCTTCAGTCCTCGGCGGGCGGGGGCGGCGCCTCGCCGCGGCGGTCCTTGAGCGCGCTGCCGGGCTCCGCCGGGGTGAGGCCCGCGTCGACCTCAAAGGGCAGGCTCACCTCGATCCCGCCCGGCGCCGGGGGCCAGGCCTGCTCGTAGACGGCCGTTGAGAAGCAGCCGGTGACGGCGGCGGGCATGTCGCGGCGCTCGGACACCCAGGCGTCTTGAACCCCGTCTGGGCCCAAGCTGAAGGTCAACACGACGCTGCCGGAGATCGACGGGTCCACCTCGGCCCAGGCGTCGATACACTCGGCGATGGACTCGCGGAGCTGGGGGAACACTGAAGAGATGCCCTCGGCGTTCAGGGGGATCGACGGGTCGACGCCGCCGGCGGGGGCGTCGCTGTCTTCACGGCGGCCTGGCGCCGGGCGCCGCGGGCTCGGCGCCAGGGAGGCGCACCCGGCCCGTCGCCGCGGGGCGGGTCGCGGGCGTGGCCCGGCGGCGTCGCGGACGAGGGTCGGGGGCGGGCCGGGCGGCGGCGTGGGCTCGGCGGGCACCTCCGCGGGCTTGGGCGCGCCCGGGTGACCTTCGGCGCCTCACGGCCCGCGCCGCGCACCAAGAGCAACGCCAAGCCCCAACAACGCGCAGGCGCCAAGCCAGAGCACGGTGAGGCGCTTGAGGCTCATCGGCGACTCAGCGGCTCGCCGGGACGTAGCTCAGGCTGACGTAGCTGCCCGAGCCCATGGGGTTCGGCATCGTCGTCACCGAGGCCACCTCGCCGGTCATGCGGTAGCCGCTCACGCTCACGGTCACGCCGTCGGAGGTCTCGCTCGTGGACTCGCTCAGCTCCATCTTTCGGGCGACGAAGTCCCGGCGATACTTCTCTACGAGCTTCTTGGGGTCGCCGTCGGTGGTGAAGGTCACGGCGTAGCTCACCTGGCCGTTGGAGCTGTTCTTCGCGCCGTAGATGATCTCCGCGTCTTTGGGCACCTCAAACGGGAAGCCCGCGGGCACCTTGCCCGCGCCGAGGCCGGGGATGGTGGTGGAGCCGCCGCCGCTCTGCTGCTCCACCGTGTCGGAGACCCCGGTGAACAGGGTGTCTAAGGAGCTGCCGAGGGCGGTGAGCGCCACGATCGTCGCGATCGACCCGAACCCGCACAGGGCGACGAAGGCCACGGCGACGCCGATGGCCACCTTCGCGCCCGTGCCCATGCCGCCGCTCGGCTTCTGAGCCCCGGTCTTGTTGTCGCTCACCGGGGGCCGGGCGTCCGTGGGCGGGCGCGGCGGGAGGCTGCTCGTCTCGCCACGCGCGGCGCGCAGCGCGAGCACGAGCTGCTCCAGGTCGTGTAAGCGGCTCTCGCGGATGGGGTCGGTCGCCCGGCGCACGGCGTCCCGCACGGCCTCGGGAGAGCCTGGGCCCGGGTCCATGGGCTCGGCGCTGAGCTTCGCGCCGATCATGCGCGCCACCACGGCGCCGCCGGAGTCGTTCTCCCCACCAAACGCTGACCTGCCCGTGAGGGCCTCCCACAGCACAAGGCCCAAGGCGTAGATGTCGGCGCGGGGGTCGGCCTGGGCGCCCTGAAACACCTCGGGGGCCATGTACGCCAAGGTGCCCGCGACGCTGACGTCGTGGGTGTACCGCTCGGCGCCAGTCTGCACGGCCACGCCGAAGTCGAGCAGCGGGGCGGCCCTCCCGGGTGATCATGATGTTCTCGGGCTTGATGTCGCGGTGGGTCACCCCGGCGCGGTGGGCGAGCACCAGGCCGTCGCCGAGCTCAGAGAACAGGCGGCAGGCCTCGTCCCAGCCCAGAGGCCCACGCTTGAGGCGTTCGGAGAGCGGCTCGCCCTCGACGAGCTCCATCGCCATGTACAAGAGGCCCCGGCTGAGGTCTTCGCCGCCGCCGAGCACCTGCACCACGGCGGGGTGCTTGAGCGAGGCCAACACCTCGACCTCTTGAACAAATCGTTCCCGGGCCGCGCCGAGGTCGTGGGGCTTGAGCACCTTGACCGCCGCGCGCACCCGCTGGCTCAGGCCGCTGTGACAAGCGAACACCGCGCCCATGCCGCCCTCGCCGAGCTGGCTCTCGACGACCCATTCTCCGATACGATCACCCGCGACGAGCATCCACACCTCACGCCCAAGAGGCTACTCTACCGCACCCGCGGAGGCGAGCTTTGAGGCGTGTCATTCTCCAACTCTTCCCCTCCTCTGACCCCCGGAGCGACCCGTCGTGATCACCCTCTACGCCTGGAACACCCCCAACGGACGTAAGCCCCTCATCCTGCTCGAAGAGCTCGGGGCGCCCTACACTTTACGTCCGGTGCCGCTGGACGGCGCCCAGAAGGCCCCGGACTTTCTGAAGCTCAACCCCAACGGCAAGATCCCCGCCTTGGTCGACACCGACTCCGGCGTGCCCATCGTCGTCTTTGAGAGCGGCGCGATCCTCCAGCACCTCGCCGAGCGTTTCGGCGCGTTCTTGCCGACGAGCGGCCAGGCCCGGGCCTCCACCTTGGCCTGGCTACACTTCCAGATGTCCGCCGTGGGCCCCATGGCCGGGCAGCTCGGGCAGTTTCTGCGCCGCCACAGCGACGACGCCGTGGGCATCGCGCACTTCCGCGAGGAGGTGGACCGGGTTTATGGAGTGCTCAACACCCGGCTCGGCGAGGCGCCGTACCTGGGCGGCGACGAGGTCAGCATCGCCGACTTCGCCACCTGGCCCTGGGTAGACGGGCGGCGCTTCATCCAGCTTGACCTTGAGCGGTTCCCCAACGTGTCCGCCTGGTTCAACCGCCTCGGCGAGCGCCCGGCGCTCCGGCGCGCCATGGACATCACGTTCACCGGCGTCTGAGCGGGCTCAGCCCTCGTCGCCCGGGGCGAGGGCTTTGCCTTTGAGGCCCAAGAAGGTCTGCACCCCGTCGGGGTAGACGTGCAGGTTTCGTGAGGTCGCCGTGATGTTGAAGTGCGCGCAGTAGGCGGCGTAGAAGGCGTCGTTGGGTGTCCAGCCTTCAGGGTCGGCGCTGAACTGGGGCTTGAGGCGGTCGAGGAAAAACATGCCCACCTCGCCGATGTTCTTGACCTCTTGAAGCCCCCGGAAGCTGGAGTCAAAGAACTCGTGAATCTGCTCGTGGGTGGCCGCGGAGATGTTGATGCGGCCGGGCTCGCTGGCGCTCTCCATGCGGGCGGCGACGTTCACCGAGTGGCCCCAGATGTCGAAGAAGTACTTCTTGTTGCCCACGACGCCGGAGATGCAGGGCCCGGAGTGCATCCCGATGCGGATGTCCCAGTTGTTGAGGTCAAAGCCGCCGACCACCCGGGGCTCGCTGCGGATCTCTTTCATCAGCCGCATGATGTGCAGCGCCGCCAAGGCGCCATCGACGGCGTGGGACTCCTTCTTCATCGGCAGGCCCGACGCGCACATGTAGGAGTCGCCGATGGTCTTGATCTTCTCGATGCCGAAGCGGTCCATGGTGTCGTCGTAGGCTGAGAAGTAGGCGTTCAGCTTACGCACCAAGGTGACGGGCTCTAAGTAGTAGGCGAGCTTAGAGAACGCGACGACGTCGGTGAACAGGATGGTGCAGTCGCGGTAGGCGCGGGGCCGCACGGCGCGGGTGTTGATCAGCTCCCCGGCGATGTGCCGAGGGATGATGTTGAGCGCCAGCTCCTTAAACAGCAGGCTCTCTTTCTGGAAGGTCTCCATCAGGCCCACGACCGGGTCCCAGTTGGCGGTCACACACTCCAGCACCTCACCCTCGGGCGTCATCACCGGGATGATCTGCCACTTCACCGAGACCACCTTGCCGTCTTTGAGGTTGAGCTCGGCGTAGAGCTCCTCCCCAGCGGCGAGGTGCTGACGTCACCTCGGGCACGGTGGCCTTGTTAAAGAGGGCCTGCAGCCTGGGCTCTGGGGTGAGGAGCGCGTCGAGCAGCTTCACCGCGCCTGTGTTGCGCGCGCTGACCTGGCCGTCGCCTCGAACCTCGAAGACGACGAACTCAACCAGATCTAAGATGCTGCGCGAGCGCATAGGTCCCCTCTGACGCAGGACGCCCTGAGCGCGAGGCTCAGAGCTCCTTCACGTCCTCGAACCGGGTGCGAGCGCCGACCTCTTCTTCTTCGATGTCAAGAAGGATAGGCAAGGTCTCCTGCTGCCAATCGTCCTCTTCTAGGCGCTTCACGACGACCGGGCCGTCTACCGACTGGTAGATGAGCTCGGTGATGTCCATGATCACGTAGAAGCCGTTCGAGTTGCAGAAGGACAGCCCCGTGAAGTCCAAGGTGACCTTCCTCGCTCCGCAGTCCGGCAAGATGCTAGACAGCTCGTCGAGGTAGTTCTTGAGCTCCTTGTGGGGGTTCTCCACGCGGATGACGCCGTTGAAGGCGACCTCCAGGTGGTCGCCGTCCAAGCGCGCCACCGAGGTGAAGACGGACTGCCCACCGTCCATGATGTCCCCGTAGGTGAGCACCCTCATGGCGTACCTCCCACGCCGAGCTGTGAGGTCACGACCAGATAGCCGCCCTCATAGCTGACAGAAAGCTGCGACTTGTTCTCTGCGACCAGGCGGATCAGACCGAGGCCCCCCTTCTCTTTGAGCCGCCTACGCTCCCGGATGGTATCTCGCATAAGCCTCTTGAGGTCCTCGGCCTGATTGATCCTGTCCACCTGGACACGGACTTTGTCGAATTGGTCTGAAGTGACCGCGTTTTTGACGCGGATGATGAGCCGGTCCTGGTTCACGTCGAGGTCCAGCATCATCTGGCTCGTCGGCTCGACGGTGTTCTGGAGGACATTGGTGACCAGCTCGCTGATAAGGATGTTGGCCCGCTTGCTGACGATGCGGGGGTAGAAGGCGCCGAGCAGCTCTTGGCAGAAGTTGCCGATCAAGCCGCTGAGATCACACAGGATGAACTGAATCGGGGAGAAAGCATACGAGATCGAGATGTTCGCCTTGGCGAGCTGACTCTCAAGCTCGGATCCGCCTATGGGAGAGGGCCCCACCATCACCCCACCTTCCTCAGCACCATGAGCGTGATGTCGTCGGAGTCGCGCCCGCGGAAGGCCTGGTAGTCGGCCACACACGCGTCTACGATCTCTTGGACAGGACGATCACGGTGCTGTTCAACCAGGGAGTTCACCCGGCGCACGGTGTAGTCGCGGCCCTCGGCGTCTTGGGCCTCCACCATGCCATCGGTGTAGAGCGCCAGCACATCGCCGGTCTTAAACGGCAGGCTGTGCTCGACGTAGGGCTTCTTGCGCAGGCCCAAGAAGTGTTGGCTCTTGTCGAAGCTCGTGTGTTGATCACCGCTCAACAGGAGCCCGAAGCCGCCGCCGCAGACGTAGCGCAGGTGACCCTCGCCGAAGACGACGAAGTTCACCGTGGCGTACTTCTTGACCTCGCGGAGAAACTCGTAGCTGACGTCGTTCACCTGGGAGAGGATCTCCGCCGGGGAGTCGGAGTGGCCCATCGCCTGGGCGAGCTGCGACTTGAGCCAGGCCATCACCAAGGCCGCGGAGACGCCGTGGCCGGAGATGTCGAAGACCCCGGTGGCGACGCTGCCGTCCTTCACCCGGTAGTAGTCGTAGTAGTCGCCGCCGACTTCAGTCATCTGGCGATGGTAGACCGCGACCTCAAAGCCCGCGCCCAAGGCGCTGGCGTCCCGAGGCATGAGCGCCTGCTGGATCTGGCTGCCGACCTGGAGATCGTCCTGCATGATCGCGTTGGCGCGAGCGAGCTCTTGCTCCTTCTCGTCCAGGCGCTCATAGGCGTGCTTGAGGTTGTCGTTCGTCGTGCTCCAGTAGGCGTTGGCGCGCTCACGCTCCTTGACCAAACCCTTGTACTTCCAAAAGAAGCGCACGAGCTCTTGGGGGCTGAGGGCGGCGTCCGCCGGGGGCGCGTGGAGCGCGAGCAGCTCTTCGAGGGTCATGTCTTTGCCCTCGTCGGCGAGCCCATCACGACCGAGTCGTGGGGTCGCCGCCATGTTGTGGAACCGTTCATCCAGGACTCCGCCGCAGGATCGCGGGATCTGACGCTTGGGTGGGCGGGCTCAGTGGAACTCGACGATGTAACAGTTGGAGGCGCGATCATACGTCACGTCCACGAAGTCGAGGTCGCCGGGGGCGCTCATGCCGCCGATGAGCACGCCGCGCTCCATGTCACGGTCAAAAGGCGTGGTCGAGAGGATGCGGGCGTAACCGCGCTCCGAGTTGACGTCCTCCAAGACGAAGGAGCCGACCTCGTGCACGGGCCCTTTGACGACGCTCGCGTAGCCTTGAGAACCAGTCTGGAAGTGCAAGAAGTCGACTCCGGTCTTCACGATGTCCTTGCCAGGGCCGAAATGATACCACGCGCGCATCATCTCGATGCCGACCCGCTCCAAGATCGGCGCGCCGTTCGAGTAGGCCTCGAAGAAGTTGACCTGCAGCTCGCGGAACTGGCCGTAGGGATACCAGGCGCCGAACTCGTAGTTGGCGAGCAGGCGCGTGGCGCGTTGTCCAGCGACGATGTTCAGGTTCACGCAGGACTGGGCAAATCCTGCCAGGAAGATCCCAGAGATCATCAGGGAATCGTTGGGGGGTACGCTCATCCTGTCTCCTAAGGTGCTGGATTCAGTACATGGTCTGCGCGAACACCGCGATGACGCATTGTCCTCTAAAGCCTAGGCGCGCGAGGCCATCAGAGTACTCGATCTCGCAGTTGTCAGGGACGATCAGCTCGGGCTTGAAGTCGCAGACCGGCTTGAACCCGGAGCGGGCGAACCGCAAGAGCCAGGTGTCGTAGAGCTCATGGCGCTCGCAGCGGAAGCGGTCTGAGGAGCCGAAGATGTCACGGATCTCCCGGCCGAAGAACTTCTCCTTGATGTTGAACTTCTCGCCCGAGGAGAGCTCCGACTCGTCGATCAGGTCGAAGACGGTGCCGAAGTGGTTCCAGCAGTGGTGGAAGCGGCGGCTCAAGCTCTCGGTGTCGTGGTCAGAGTTGGGCTCGATGAGCGTGAAGACCCGAGGCCGCAGGCGCGCGAAGCGCTCAAACAGGCGGAGGCGCGTCGTCTTGTCGTCGGGGGGGGAGTAGGTGTGGTGCAGGGTGTACGCGGCGTTGACGAAGAGGTTCTCGCCGCCGCTCACCATCGCCGCGAGCTCGGCCTCCGAGAAGTCCTCGATCATGCCGCAGACGGGCTTGTAGGTGACGTTGAACGGGAGGATCTTGCGCAGCTTCGCCAAGCTGGCGCCGGTGTCCTCTAGGTTGGCCGGGTCGGGGTCGACGCCGATGACCCGCACATGCTCCACCCGGCAGTTCCAGTCCAACATCAAGAGCGTGAGCAGCTTCCAGAGCTGCACCCCCTTGCCGATGCCCAGCTCCAAGATGGTGATGTCGCGCAGCTCCTTCATCCCGTGGGCGAGGTGCTGGTTGGCGATGTCGTGGCTCACGAAGATGTGAGGGTACGCCTTCGCCATCTTGTAGAACATCTTGATCTGCGGGATATCGAAGGACTGAACGTAGATGTTCTTGCCTTCGAGCAGATTGCTGTCGAGGCGCTTGAACAGCGACTCGGCCATGATGTGGCTGAGCAAGGCCGCGTTGGGCGTGCCCACGTCTACATGGCGCAGGATGAAGTCCTCCACCACGGGATAGGCCAAGGCCTGGCGGTGGGTCATCATCTGACGACAGGCGCGGAAGAACGCCTCGTATGTCTCCTGCTCGACGTGGATCGAGCCAGGAGGCGACGGGCGATACGGTGGAGGGGGGACGCTGAGCACGCGCTCCGCCGGGAGTGATGGGGGGCGAGGAACAGATTCGCAGGCAAGCGCAGAGAAGTCAACTCGAGCGCGTGACCGCTCGCCAACTCACGCCGCACAAGCGTGTCCTAACTCATAGAAAGTTCAGCGGAAGTCGCCCCTCTTGAGTTAGGGTGGGCCAGGAGGTGACGGATGGTGGGGTTGATGCTCACCGCGATCCTCGCCGGATGCGGCCTGTTCGAGTTCAACGTGAAAGACAAAGACTCTGGCGCGGCGGATGACTCCGTCCCGGGCCAGAGCGAGACCGACGACCCTGAAGGGGACGCCGACGCCGACGGTGACGCCGACTCTGACTCCGATGGGGACGGAGACAGCGACAGCGACGCCGACAGCGACGCCGACGGCGACACCGACTGGGATCCTGGCCTCGACTGCGACGCCAGCTACTCCACCGCCGCGCCCGGCGCTGGGGACTGCCTCACCGGGGCGCTGAAGTGCGGCGACATCATCACCGCCACCACCCAGGGCGGAAGCGACGTCTACGACGGCGACTTCTACACCGCGGCGAAGTGTTTTGTGCCGTTCTCAAGCTACGACGGCCCCGAGCGGGTGTATGAGGTCGAGCTGCCCGCGGACGTCGTGGCCACGATCTCGCTCTCCGCGCCGTGCAGCGACCACGCCATCGCCTTCGCCCGCTGGGAAGACGACACCCGCTGCCCCACCAAGGACCACTCGATCACCTCCTGCGAGGGCCACGAGGACTCCAGCGGCGCCGAGCTCACGATGTGGTCCGACCGCGAGAGCCGCTACCTGCTCATCGTCGATGGCGCCGAGGCCTCTCCCTTCGCCGTGAAGATCGAATGCCAAGGCACCTGAGCCTCCTCGCCGCCATCAGCGCGCTCGGCCTGGGCCTCGTCGCCTGCAAAGGGGATGGGGACGGGATCTTCAGCCGGGACTCCGGCGGCGGCATCTTCGGCGGAGACAGCGGCGACGGCGACGGCGGCGGCGGCGGGGTGGATCCCCCGGATTGTGACGACGATCAGCTCTCGACGGATCCGCCGGGCGGCCCAGACTGCCTGACCGGGGTGATCTCCTGCGGTGACCGCATCGAGGGCACCACTGAAGGCGGCACCAACCAGATCGAGGGCGAGGTGTACGAAGACTCGTACTGCTTCGTGCCCTTTGAGAACTACGACGGCCCCGAGCGCGCCTACGAGCTGATGCTGCCGGAGTACACCACCGCCACGATCTACTACAGCTTCCCCTGCCAAGACATGGCCATCGCCGCGTTCCGCTGGGCCCCCGATGAGTGCCCCACCTTCGGCGGCGAGACCACCTTCGTGTGTGAAGGCGACGGCTTGGGCCGCTCAGGCTCGGTGGAGATCAGCCACGAGTTTGAGGAGAAGCGCTTCCTGGTGGTGGTGGACGCCCCAAGCGGCACCGAGGCGCCCTTCGCTCTGCGGGTGGAGTGCTCGTCTGTCGAGTAGGGCCTACTCGTCGCGGGTGTAGGCCTCGCCGGTGAGGGGCAGCTCAGAGAGCAGCGCCCCGTCGCAGCCCAGGGCGCGCACCGTCGTGGCTGGGTCTTCGCCCCAGGGGTCAAAGCCGAGGGCCTCCAAGGCGCAGACCTCACCGATGGGCTGGTCAAGCCACACCCGCGCGTCGCGGGAGAAGTGGTGGTGCTCGGGGTTGTAGACGAGCGACCAGTAGTCGGTCTGGGTGAAGGCCTCGCCGTTGAGGCTGCCTTCAGCCTTGAGCAGGATCGCGGGCTCGGTGCTCGCGAAGCTGTCGCCGATGCGCAGCTCTAAGCCCAGCTCACCGCCCTCAAAGGTGAGGTCGTGGTGTTGGCTGTTCACGCCGTCGAAGGTGCAGGAGCCGAGCGCGCGCTGATCCGTGTAGTCTCCGCAGTCTCCACGGCAGAGGGTCACGCCGATCTGGGGGTCGAGGAACGGGCCGCCGTAGTCGCCGTGCAGCTCGAGCTGCTCGGGTTTGCCCGTGCCGCTCATCGCGACACGAAGCGTCCACTCCACGCCGTCCGGGCCGACCATGGGCTGCTCGATGAACAGGTTGAAGTAGGTGTCCGAGCCGTAGGGGACGACGGTCATGTTCAGCACGCCCTCGCCGCTCGACTGCAGGCCCTCCTCGTCCGGCGCGAAGGCCGCGCACGCCGGCAGGGTGATCAGGCCGCTGCCGCCTTCGATGGGGAAGTCCAGCGCCGAGGGCATGAGCATGACCTGCACCTTGGCGGCCTGCTCTTCGTCGAGGCTGCGGTCTTCCCGGGACTCGCCGCAGAAGAGCGCGTCTTCAGAGATCGTGAGCGCGCCGTCCCAGCCGCCGCCGACCCCGGCGCCCGCCGCGCACCAGCTCCACTCGGGCAGGCTGGTGTTGCCGGTGTCGTCGCCGCCGCTGTCATCAGCGCTGTCGTCGCCGCCGCTGTCATCCACAGCGGTATCCTTGTCACCACAGCCCAAGAGGCCCACGAGCCCCACCAGTAGAGTCCAGCGCATGTTGTCTCCGTCTCGCCCTGACCGCACGACGTCGTTTTACACGGCCTCTCGCTGGGGTCGCAAGCGCGACATCGGTGTCGTGGCCGCGCTCCTCTTTGGCTGTGGCTGCCGAGGGGACGACTCACCCCCCTCCGCGCGGCTGCCCGCGGGCGTCTGGGCGCTTGAGGGCGAAGGGGTGCTCGGGGAGCTTCGGGGGGACGGCTGCACGCTCACCCTGGCTGGGCCGGGCTGGTCTACGGCGGGGGCGGCTCCTTGTGAGGTGCGGGTGGAGGGGGCCGAGACCTGGCTCTACACCCCCGTGATCTCGGGCTTTGGTGAGGCCGTCGCCGCCGCGCAGCTTCTTGAGGACCGGCTCGTCCTGCCCAGCGCCGGGCTCGCCGGAGACCTCAGCCTCGCCCGCGCCCCGGGCCCCGCCGACGCCCCACGTCTGCAGGCCGCGCTCACGCTCAGCCAAGCCGCCCAAGCCGAGACCTCTCTGGCCTGGGAGCGAGGTGTGTTTCGCCTGCACGACGGCGGGGGGCAGCTCGTCGGCGCCTTGGCCTTTGAGCCCGAGGGCGTGGTGAACGTCGAGGTCTACGACACCACCTGGATGAGCCCGGGCCCGCAGCGGGTGCGCCTCGGCGAAGACGGGCCGCTCCTGCTCGTGTCGTTGCCCGTCGAGCCCAGCTTTGAGGGGGAGGAGGGCCTGTTGCGGGTGAACCGCCTCAACGGCGCCGTCACCGTGGCCACGGGGCCGACGGTGAGCCCCGGAGACCGCCGCCTCAGCCTCGTCGGCGGCGGGGTCACCGCGGAGGAGCGAGAGGCCGCCCGCGCCCGGGCCGTCGCGGAGTCGCTCCGCCAAGAGGAGCAGGTGCTCCGCGCCATGTTGCCCGAGGTCGTGGGGCTCGTCGGCGCCTTGGGCTGCCCGGCCCTGCCGCCGCCGAGCGTGCGCCTGTGGCTGCCCGGCTACGCCATCGCCGGGGAGCCGGGCGCCGGGCGTGACGGCGAGACGGCCTGTGTCGTCGCCGTCGAGCCCTCGCCGCCCCAGCACCAGCGCCGCCTCTCGGCCCGGGCCACGGACGGAGGGCCCATTGAGCTCCTCCGCCGGGGCCAGTAGCCTCCTCAGCGCACGAGCACGTCGATGTAGCCGTTCCCGGGTTGTCGCTGGTGGTGCAGCCCGAGATGCCCTCCAAGGTGCCCAGGCGGATCGTCGTCGTCGTCGAGCTGCCGTAGTCGATGACCCAGTCGTAGCCGCCGACGTAGGTGGTCGCCGCGGTGTACGACGTCGTGGCCATGCCACACATCGACGAGCCCCAGTTGAGCGCCACGCCCCAGTTGGCGCTGCCGAACTGGAAGCCGATGGGGTTACAGCCGGTCATCGAGCCGGGGAACGAACAATGCGCCGAGACCGAGCCCGAGCTGTAGGCGAAGAGCGCCTCCTGCCAGGTGAAGCCCTCGCTGTTGTAGTAGCTCGTGTCGTAGGAGGTGCCGTAGACGTACGCGGCCTCCTTCACCCGGGTCCAGCCGCCGCCGTCCGTCGTCATGTCGCAGTAGTAGGTGCCGACCGACGTGCTGCTCCCGACGTAGAGGCTGTAGCTGCCGTCCGCCGCTGACGGGTTGTCGGCGAGGATCTCCGCGCAGTCCACCGCGGCGCAGGACGCCCCGGTGCCGAGCAGGCCGTCGTCGACGTCGCCGTCGCAGTCGTCGTCAACGCCGTCACAGACCTCGGTGGCGCCGGGGTACGCCGTGCTGTCGCTGTCGCGGCAGTCCGTGCTCACGCTGGAGTAGCCCGTGGGCAAGGAGCAGGACTTCGTGGTGGAGCTGGACGTGCCGTAGCCGTCGTTGTCGGCGTCGAGGTAATACGTGCTCGCGTCGCTGGCGTCGGACTCGTCGATGGTGCCGTCGCAGTCGTTGTCTTGGCTGTCGCAGATCTCCGTGGCTTTGGAGTTGATCGCCGCGTCGGTGTCGTCGCAGTCCTTCTTGTTGCCGATGTAGCCCGTGGGCCGGGAGCAGGCCTTGCCGATGACCGAGGGGTCGCCGTCGCCGTCGCCGTCGCTGTCGGCGTAGTAGGTCTTGGCGTCGGTGGAGGTGGAGTCGTCGGTGAGGCCGTCGCAGTTGTTGTCTTGGCTGTCGCAGGTCTCCGACGCCGCCGGGTTCACGGCGCTGTCGCCATCATCGCAGTCTTCAGTGTTCGAGACGTAGCCCGTGGGCGGGCTGCAGGCCTCGACGCTGAAGTCGGCGTCGCCGTAGCCGTCGTTGTCGACGTCGGCGTAGTAGGTTCCGAAGTCGGTGGCGTCCTCGTCCACGCTGCCGTCGCAGTCGTCGTCTTCACCGTCGCAGGTCTCCACAGCGCCGGGGTAGACATCGGACTCGCTGTCGTCGCAGTCGGTGTTGTCGGTGACCGCGCCGGAGGGGGCGTCACAGGCCAACACGACGCTCTCCGGGTCGCCGTAGCCGTCGTTGTCGTCGTCGGTGTAGAAGCTCGTCGCCGAGGCGCTGTCGAGGCTGTCGTCGTCGCCGTCGATCAAGGCGTCGCAGTCGTCGTCGAGGTCGTTGCAGACCTCCGTCGCGCCGGGGTTCACGGCGCTGGCGTCGTCGTCGCAGTCCGTGGCGTCGGCGGTGTAGCCCGAGGGCGCGGCGCAGGCCTCGGCGGGGAAGTCCACGTCGCCGTAGGTGTCGGCGTCGCGGTCTTGGTAGAAGGTCGAGGTGACGCCCTCATCCGTCGCGCCGTCGCAGTTGTTGTCGCGCTCGTCGCAGACCTCGGCCGCGTCGGGGTTCACCGCGGCGTCGCCGTCGTCACACTCTTGGCAGGCCGCGAAGCCGTCGCTGTCGTTGTCGGCGAAGCCCGTGGAGCCGTCGCAGTTGTAGTCGTTGGGGTCGTCGCAGTCGGTCTCCGAGGCGCCGGGGTTAAACGCCGCGTCCTCGTCGTCGCAGTCATCGCCCAAGGCCGAGGCGCCCTCAGGGGCCTCACAGGCCTCGACGGGCTGGGCGGTGTCGCCGTAGCCGTCGCCGTCCCCATCGACGTAGAAGGTGCTCAACACCCCCTCGTCAACGCTGCCGTCGCAGTTGTTGTCCAGGCCGTCGCAGGACTCCGCGGCGCCGGGGAAGACCTCCGCGTTGTTGTCGTCGCAGTCCTCATCGGCGGGCACGCCGTCGCCGTCGTTGTCCGTCGGGGCGCTGGTGTCGTCGGGGGCGTTGGTGTCGTCGGGGGTGTCGGAGTCTGTGCCGGTGATCGTCGAGTCGCTGCCGACATCGGAGCTCTCGTCTTTGCAGGCGGCCAAGGTGAAAAACAGGGCCAGGGCGAGGGATGAAGCCTTCATGGCGTTCTCTCCAGGGAGATTGGGTGCATCACGTCGCCGTTAGCGTACCACCGCCGGGGCCGGGGCCTTGATCCATTCGATGGGCGGCGATCCCTTGCCCTTCGTCGCCGCTCGTGTCACCATACCCCCGGCTAGGAGCGCAAAAGACCGATGATCTGGGTCTCCCTCGTGCTGAGCGTAGCGGCGGCTGAGCTGCCATCCGTAGACGAGCCGGTTCGCACCGGCGCGCGAAACACCAAAGACACGGCGGTGGTGATCGGGGTGCAAGACTACGATCACCTCGGGACCGCCCTGCACGCGGGTCGAGACGCCGAGGAGGTCGCGGAGTGGCTGGAGTACACCCGGGGGGTCAACAAACGTTACCTCTTCGTGGCCGAGGATCCCAACGATGACGAGCTGCGCTCCGTCGTCGCCCGCGGGGTCGCCCGCGTAAAGCCCGGCGGCACGCTTTGGATCTACTACTCCGGCCAAGGCGCGGTGGTCGATGGCACGGCGCGCATCTTCGGCACCGACACCACCAAAGACGAGCTCTCAAGCGCCCTCTCTCTGCCTGAGCTCGAGGCGATGGCCGCCCGCTCCCGCGCCGACCGCGTGGTGATCATCATCGACGCGCCGTTTGATCTCAGCGGCCGCGACGAGCTCCTCGCTCTGGACGCCCCGCCGCTCACCTTCAAGTGGGCCGAGGCCGACAACAACAAGGTGACCGTCTGGGTGGCCGACACCCGCGGCCACGCCCAGATCTACCCCGCCGCTGGCGCGCACGGCCTGTTCACCTACCTCACCTTGGGCGCCCTGCGCGGCTGGGCCGACGGCGCCGACGGCAGCGCCGCCGATGGGGTGGTCACCGTGGCCGAGGCCCAGCAGTACGTGCTCACCGCCGGGGTGGCCATGGGCCGCCCGGTGACGCCGTCGGTGGAGGCGCGCCCCAAGGTGGCGGCCTTGCCCCTGGCTGAAGGCGCCACCGAGAAGGGCCCCGACCCCGCCACCTTCACCACCTTGTCCTTGGCCGACCGCGACCGCCGCCTGGCGAACGCCATCGAGGGCCTCAACGCCGAGGCCGAGGCCGCCCTGCAAGACGCGGTTCAGAAGGCCCAAGCGGGCGATCCCCAAGGCAAAGCGCTGGTGGAGGACGTGCTGCGCCGCTACGAGGCCTCGAGCGTGTCGATCACCTGGGCCGTGCCCGTGCCCGCCGCCGCCCAGGCTCGGGCGCTTCTGGCCGACCCCTCGAAGCTCAGCGCCCCAGCCGGCGCCACCACGCCACCGCCCGCGGACGGCGGCGGCAAGAAGCCCGAGGACGGCAAGCCCGACGCCGGGGCGACAAACCCGACCACCGCCGTCGTCGTGGCGCCCACGGGCCCCGCCAAGCCCCAGCTCTCCGACAACACCTGCGCCGATCTTGTGGGCATGGAGCCCGACGCCTTGATGGGCATCTTCTCGCCAGGCCGCATCGAGTGTGTCGAGCGCCGCCTGGCGAACATGAAGGAGCTGCAGACCACCCGCGACAAGCTCTCGCGCCTGCTCATCGCGAACGCCGAGGCCAACCAAGACTGGGAGACCTGGGAGCGCCTGATGAAGCGCCACCTAGAGGACATCAGCCGGGCCGATCCCGACATGTGTTTCCGCTACGCCCTGCACCTCTCCAAAAAAGGCGTGGCCTATGGCGAAGAGGTGATCCGCTGGACGGGCTACGCCTTGGAGAACAAGCAGAAGTGGACCGGCGACGTCTACAAGAAGCGCCTGTACCACCTCTACCGCGTGCGCACCGAGGCCGCCGCCGAGCTGTGGAAAGACGCCGAGCAGGTCCTCATCGTCGAGCCCACCGACGAGAACGAGGCCACCACCGAACGTTACCGCGCCTTGGCCAAAGAGTACGCCCGGGAGTGGCTGGACTACGCCAAGGCGTCGGAGCAAGGCACCGAGCGGCCGCTGCAGCTCTGTCTGAGCGCGGCGGGGACGATGGCGGCTTGTCAGGAGTAGCGCTGTGAGCTTGTGGCCGAAGGGCGCGCTTGACGCCTAGGTAGCGTTATGGCATAAGGCTCCCAATGCGCGCGCTTCAACAATCACTCGCTCCGTTCGGCGCAGAAGCTGCCGACGTGATCGCGTTTGATGAGTCGCATGAGCCTGACGCCATCCGCTACGTGAGCCTGTTTCAAGCGCGGGAGCACCTGAGCGTGCTGTCGCGGGTGGCTGGGGTGTTGAGCTGGCAGGGCGACCCCTTCGTGTATGTCATCGAGGCCGAGGGCCTTCAAGACGACGACCTTCGACGGTTGAGACGGGCGCTCGCGC
>JADKFE010000057.1 GCA_016717595.1 Deltaproteobacteria bacterium
ATCGACGATGAAGTACTTCGCGTGGTGGACGCCGCCCATGTGCGCCGGGCCGTCAAAACGTCGCACGGCGACGCCGGGCGTGGCCGCGAGCTGATCCACGAGGCTGGGGTAGGTGGCGTAGAACTTCTCATCGGCGATGAGGCGCACGGCGACGCCACGTCCCGCCGCGTCGAGCACGGCATCAATCACCGGGGTGAGGCGGCTGGGGGGCTCGTCTACGAGGTAAAAGTGCGCCAAGTCGAGGCTTCGCTGCGCGCTCTGCACCTGGGCCAACCACACCTGATCGGCGTCGGGCAGGTCGTCTTGGCTGAGCGTGGTGCCCGTAGGCGCCGTCTCGAACAAGGTGAGGGCGCTCATCGACGCCTCAGCGCCGGCGTTTGTCGGCAGGCCACCCCGGCAGGCGGGGCCTTGGAGGACCATGGCCAGCAGGAGCGGGGCCAGGAGGGTTGCACAGGAGCGGAGTGTCACGCGCAGAGCCTACCGCGACTTGGCCCCGGCGAGAACCGCCCGGGACCGCTTGGGCTCAGCTCGGGGTGAGGTTCACCCGCAGACCGTCCACGAGCAGCTCTCCCGAGCCTTTGGGCACGTCGATGCACAGCCGGGCCCGGCCCGCGCCGGGGGGCGGGGTCACGATCTCTTGGATCGGCTTGCGGGGCGTGTTGCCGGAGGCGTGGGCGATGCTCGTCGCCAGCACCCCGTCCATGGTGCGGCCCTGGTCATCCAGCCAGCGCAGCGTCACCCGGGCGCCGCCGAACTCCTTGGAGATCGCCGTGAGCTTCCAGAAGCCCTTCACCCGCACCGGGCCCGACACCGCGATGCGCTCGACGGAGCAGACCTGGTAGGCGTCTTGGTCGGCGCGGAGGCGCAGCCCTTGGGCGGTGAAGTCCACACGCTGGGCGGCGGTAGAGGGCAGGGCCATCCAGGCGCTCGAGCTGTTGGCGTCGAGCTGGCGATCAAAGGCCGTCACCGCAGGAGCGCTCGGCGCGGCGGTGGCGGCGGCGGTTTTCGGCAGCGGCGCGGGCAAGGAGTAGAGCGCCACGGTGGGGGAGACGACGGGCCGCCCAACCGGCCAGGCCCCGGCGCCAGCGCGCAGCGTGGTCTCCGCCTCGCTCATCCAGGCCAAGGTCGCGGCCACGCCGTCTGCGCCCTCGGAGACGAGGAGGCTGGGGCTGCCCAGGGCGTACCGGGCGCCTTCAGCGGCCCAGACCTCGGGGCCGCCGTCGCGCAGGCTCACCATCTTGACGTTGAGGCCGACGAGCTCGCTCGGCGCGAGGTCAAGCTCGACGGGGACGGCGATGACCGCGCCGCCGACGTGCTGGGCGCGCACCTGGCTGAGCAGGACGCTGCGGCTGTCTTCAGGGCGCTGCACCCGCTCCACCAGCTCTGGCAAGGCCAAGGCGCCGGGAGAGAGCAGGGCGGCCCAAGAGATGATGCGCAGGGCGGAGCCCGCGACGGGGCCCTCAAGCTGGCGCCAGAGCCCACGCAGCACGCTCACGCCGCCGATGGCCGCGAGCAGGCAGAGGCTCGGCAAGCCGGGCAAGAGCGCGGTGACGTCATCGGCGTCGTGCCGAGCGGCCCACACGACGGTGGCGGCGGGCAAGGCGACGGTGAGCACGGCGGCGCCACGATCAGCGCGGGCGAGCAGCGCGAGGCCCACCGGCGCGAGCAGCGCCCAGAACGGCAAGGCCTCGGTGAACAGGACGAAGAGCGCGCCGAACAGGCCCTCGGGGCGGGCGGCCACGGGGCTCGCGGCGACGGCGGTGGGCAAGAGGCTCAGCGGCGAGACGGCCAAGGCGGCGACGGCGGCGGCGGTGAGCCCGGCGATTCGGCGGGCGTCAAAGGCCAACAAACACAGCGCGGCGACGGCGAGCACCACCAGCGCGGCCTCGGGGGCGGGCTCAAAGGTGAGGCGGATGCTCGCCGGGGCCAGGGCGAGGATGAGGCCAGCGATGAGGCCCTCCCGGCGGCCCACGAGGCGAGCGCCGGCGAGGGCGACGCCGGAGGCGCTGGCGATGCCCAAGAGCGCCACGACGAGGCGGGCCTTGAGCGCGGCGGCGGGGTCGGCGACCAAGGCGCCCGCGGACTCCTGGGCGCTCCAGGCGTAGGGGAGGCCCGCGCCGATGGCCGGGAGGCGGGTGGCCGCGGCGAGCAGGGCGGGGAGGCCAAACAAGGTGGCGGGGTGGTCCAAGAGCACGTTCGCGCGCTCCATCCAAGGGCTCAGCGCGGGCTCCATCGGCGTGTCGTTCTCAAGCGGGCGCACGGTGAACTCCTTGAGGGCTGATCCCGCGCCCCAAAAAGCTGGCGTGGTGTCGCTCCTCACCCCCTCCAAGACCCCACGAGCGGCTCAGCGGATCACCCTAAGTGCGCAGGCCCAACACGTCGATCATGTCGTAGAGGCCAGGAGGCCGGGCGACGACCCAACGCGCCGCGCGTAAGGCCCCCGTCGCGAAGGCCTCGCGTGACGTGGAGAGGTGACCCAACACCAGACGTTCACCGGCCCCGGCGAGGTAGACGGTGTGCTCCCCGGCGATGTCCCCGCCGCGAAGGGCGTGCAGGCCGATCTGTGAGGGCTCCCGAGGGCCGAGCATCCCGTGGCGCCCGTAGACCGCGTGGGAGTCAAAGACCTCGCCCCGGCCCATCGCCACGGCCTGCCCCAACGACAAGGCCGTGCCCGAGGGCGCGTCGCGCTTGTGCCGGTGGTGCATCTCGACGATCTCGACGTCGTAGTCGGGCAAGAGCTGGGCCGCCCGGGCGACGAGGCCCATGAGCAGGTTGACGCCGGTGGAGAAGTTCGACGCGAGCACGACGGGGGCGCGCTGGCCGTGGGCCTGAACCCCGGCGAGCTGCTCCGGGCTGAGCCCCGTGGTGCCCATCACCAAGGCTTGCCCGCCCAGCGCGGCGAGGAGCTCGCTGATGCCCTCGGCCAGGGAGAAGTCCACCACCACGTCGGCGCCGTCGTAGATCCCCGGGCGCGGCGCGTCTAAGGCGATGCCCGTCGTCCACTTGCCGCAGAGCTGCCCGGCGTCGGCGCCGCGGTTGGGGTGGCTCGGCCGATCCGTCGCCGCGACGAGCTGCAGGCCCTCATCCAGCAGCACTCCGGCGAGCACCATGCGGCCCATGCGACCCGCCGCGCCGTTCACGGCGATTCGGGTCATTGAACGCTCTTGGGACATCGTGACGCTCCTCGCTCACGCCTTGACGTCGGCCAACAGCGCCGCCGTGGGCGACGCTCCTGCGGCCAAGGGGAGGCGGAGCTCGTTCTTACACAGCCCGAGGCTCGCGAGCGCGGCCTTACAGGGCACAGGGTTGGAGTCAGAGAACAAAAACCGGGTGAGCGGCATCAGGGCGTGGTGCAGCGCCCGCGCGTCGTCCCAGCGGCCCTCGGCGACGGCGCGGGACAGCGCCACGCAGCGCACCGGATCGACGTTTGAGAGCACGGAGATCACGCCGCGCCCGCCGACGCTCAAGAGCGGCAGCCAGGTGAAGTCGTCGCCGGAGAGCACGCTCACCGACGTGGCGGCGATGAGATCCGAGCCGAGCTGCAGATCCCCCGTGGCCTCTTTGCAGGCGATGACGCCGGGCATCCCACACAGCTCGGTGAGCAGGCTCAACGAGAGCCGCTGCCCCGTGCGCCCGGGGACGTGGTAGACGACCACGGGCAGACCCACCTCCAGGGCGGCCTGGAGGTGCGCCTTGTGCCCGGCGGGGTTCGGCTTGTTGTAGTAGGGCAAGACGATGAGCGCGGCGTTCACGCCCAAGGCCGCGGCGCGCTCGACGTTCTTGACCGTGGAGCGGGTGCTGTTGGTGCCGCAGCCCGCGGTGACAAACGCCCGGCCCCGACCCAGCGCCACGGCCCGGGAGACGACGAGCTCCCACTCGGCGGGCTCTAAGGTGACGGACTCCCCGGTGGTGCCGCAGGGCACCAGGCCATCGACGCCCGCGCGGAGCTGCCGCTCGATGAGCGTGTCCAGGGCGGCCTCATCGACGGCGTCGTTGACGAAGGGGGTGACCAGCGCCGTGTGCACTCCGCGCATCACAGACCTCGGCGGCCTAGCCGCGGTTGGGAGAGCTCAGAACGTGAAGGTGCCGTACAAGCGGCCGCCGACGGCGGGGTTGCCGAAGCCCCCGCCGAGCTCCGCGCTCTCGTACTGCGAGAAGTAGCTGCCCGGCAGAAACAGCGCGCCGGTGCCCTTGAGGTAGAAGTTCTCGACGGGCTGGTAACGCAGGTTGACGTCGAGCTCGACGCCGTAGTTGGGCCGGCCCTCCTCGACGCTGGACGGGCGCGCCATACGCGCGGCGAACACCGAGAGATCGCCGCTCACCTCATCCGTGAGCAGGTAGCCGACCTTGGGGTTGAGGTACATCGCGTTTGAGATGCCCTCGCCCGTGCGCACCGCGCCCAGCTCACGACCGCCGTTGGAGTCGTTGAGCACCGCGGGCTCTAAGGTGGGCATCGGCTCCTCAAAGAGCATGATCGTGGGGTTGTGGTCCCGATCAAACGCGAAGGTGTGCAGCTCGCTGTCGTTCGGGTCTTGGTCGCCGCTGGCGTAACCGAGCTCCAGCGCGCCATAGAGCCGGTCACGCTCCACCGTCGCCGAGACCATGGCGCCGATGGCGCTCACCCGCACGTCGTTCGCGCCGGTGTCGAGGTCACCCCGGCCCAACACGCCGACCACCTCGGCCTCAATCGTCGCGTAGCCCAGCTCCGCGAAGCCCCAGAGGTCGCCGGTGTAGCCGAGGTAGGTCTCGCCAAAGTCTTGGAAACGAACGCGGTTGTACAGCCCGAGGCCCACGGTCTCCCGGCGATAGGCGAGGGCGACGTCGGCGATGTGCATGTCGTCGGACACGCTCTTGAAGCCTTCGCTGACCGTCTCTAAGCCCGTGAGCAGGTAGATCGGGCCGACCTTGCTCTGAAGCTGCACGCGGTCGCCGGTGTCGCCGAACTCGTCTTCAGGGTCTAAGCCGTCGTTGAGCATGATCTGCGCGCCCCAGTCCAGGGGCATGCGGCCCGCGGAGAGCTTGCCGATGGGGGTGTAGACCTCGCCCCAGGCCCGGGTGAGGCTCACGTTGCGCAGGTACGAGCCGCCGTCGGCCTCGTCGTCGTAAGGCGCCACGCCGTCGGTGAACGCCAGGGGCACGGCGGAGTCGGTCCAGGTGTCGGTGTAGGTGTTCGGCGTGTCGCCCCACTCGCCAAGGGGCAGCATGTCGAGCTGGGCGTGAATCGAGACCTTGGAGTGCGCCCAGAACGTCGGCTGCAGGCGCAGGCGGTGGTCGGTCCAGGCCGAGGCGCCTTCAGCGCTGGCGTTATCGGCCTCGTCCGCCAACGAGAGCGAGTTGAAGACCAAACCACGGCCGCGGTAATGGCCTTCCCAGTCCACCTCACCGGCAAAAGACGGCGCGACGGCGACGAGCAAGGTGAGGAGGGGAGCGCTCAGCACGGGACTCTCCACGAGGCAGACAGACGCAGGCAGGTAGCACAGCGCGGGGCGAGTCGCCACGCTGGGGCTTGACGCCGTCCGCCCAGTGGTGCGAAGATGGGGCCATGCTCACGGTGATGAAGAAGATCTGGCGATCTTGGAAGGCGCTCGCGCACCACCTCGTCGCCGCCCAAAACTTCGTGCTGATGTCGCTCGTCTATTGGGTCGCGCTCGCGCCCGTGGCCTTGGCCTTAAAGCTCATCGGTCGCTCGGTCATCGCCCCGCCGCCGGAGAGAGACGCCCAGGGCAGCTTCTGGCGGCCCCGCGCGGCCCCTGGCTACGATCTTCAGCGCGCGAACCGCATGTTCTGAGCGCCGTGGTGTACGCTCTCCGGTCTGCCTGGAGCGTGCGTCATGGTGAGCGTCCTGCGTGTGTGGTTCGTGGGGATCCTGTGTGTCTTCCTGGGGAGTCTCCCGACGGCGGCCTGGGCCCAAGACGAGGGTGAGCCCGAGGCGGCGGGGGAGGCCGAGCCCGCCGAGGAGGGCGTGAGGAGGGCGCCGAGGCCGAGCCCGAGGTGGTCTACGAGACCCCGGAGCGGGTGAAGGTCGGCGTTCATCTCAGCGACATCCAGACCGTCGATCTGATGACCCACTCCTACGCCATGGACTTCTACGTCTGGTTTCTGTGGAAGAACCCCGATCTTGACCCGGCGAGCACCATGGAGATCGCCAACCCCATCGAGCAGTGGGGCCTGATGGTCACGCCGATCTATGAGGAGGCTGAAGAGCTGCCCGACGGCTCGCTCTACCAGGTGCTCCGCGTGCAAGGCACCTTCTCCAAGAAGATGCCCTTGTTCAACTACCCCTTCGATCGGCAGGTCTTGGAGCTGCTGATGGAGGACGCCCAGCACGACGAGAGCGCCGTGGTGTACGAGGTAGACCCGCAGTCGCCCACGGTGAGCCCCTCGGTGCAGCTCCCGGGCTACCGCATCGGCGAGATCACCCTCACCGTGGAGCCCTGGAAGTACCCCACGGCCTTCGGTGACCCCCGGGCGGCCAGCGGCGCGAGCTACTCCCGCGCCAAGCTCAGCGTGCCGCTCTCCCGCCCGCCGGTGGCCTACTCCATCAAGCTGCTGTTGCCTGTCTTGGCCGTGATCCTCTGCGCCGGGCTGATGTTTCTGTTGCCCCCGGGCATGGCGGACGCCCGGGTGGGCGTGGGCATCACCGCGCTCCTCACCATCGTGGCCCTGCAGATGACCTTCTCCGCGGATCTGCCCGAGGTCGGCTACCTCATGCTCATGGACAAGGTCTACCTTCTGGCCTACACCTTCGTGATCTTGGGCCTCGCCGTGGTCGTGCGCACCACGAAGATGGCCGGCGCTGGGCAAGTGGATGAGGCCTGGGCGCTTCAGCACAAGCTCTTCGTCGTGCTGTTGGCGCTTTGGGGCGGCTCGATGGCGGCGCTGGTCGGCTTGGCGATGCGCGCGGGCTGAGCGCCGCCGCGGGCCCTGCATTCGGGGGCGGGACGAGGTACATTGCCGCCCCGAACCCGCCGCCTGGAGCCCCGATGAGCCAGTTTCTCGACGCCTTAGATGACCGTGTCATCATCTTCGACGGCGCGATGGGCACCATGCTCCAGAACGCGATCTGCCGCTCTCCGACTATTGGGAGCTCGAGAACTGCTCCGAGGTGCTGAACCTCTCCCGGCCCGACATCATCCGGGGCATTCACCAGGCCTACTTTGACGCCGGGGCCGACATCGTCGAGACGAACACCTTCGGGGCCACGCCGCTCGTGCTCGGAGAGTTTGGCCTCGCCGACCGCACCCGGGAGATCAACCGCATCGCCGTCGAGCTCGCCCGGGAGGCGGCGCTGGCGTCGAGCACCGAGGCCCAGCCACGTTTTGTCGCCGGCAGCATCGGCCCCGGCACACGCCTGCCGTCGTTGGGCCACATCGGCTGGGACGAGCTTGAGGCGGGCTACGTCTTGCAGGTGGAGGGCCTCCTCGATGGCCTCCCCGACGTGCTCCTCGTCGAGACCTGTCAAGACCTCCTCCAGACCAAAGCCGCGCTCTCGGCGATCTCCCAGGTGTTCAAACGCCGCGGAGTGCGCCTGCCGGTGATGGCCCAGGTGACGATGGAGGCCACGGGCACGATGTTGATCGGCGCGGAGATCGGCGCGGCGAACGTCGTGCTCGACGGCCTAGACGTCGTGGACATCATCGGGCTCAACTGCGCCACGGGCCCACAAGAGATGGCCGGTCACGTCGCGTATCTGGGCCGCCACAGCCGCAAACGAATCTCGGTTCTGCCCAACGCCGGGCTGCCCCAGCTCGTCAACGGCTGCACCCACTACCCCCTGCGCCCTGAAGAGCTCGCCGACTGGCACATGCGGTTTGTGCAAGAGGACGGCGTGAACGTCGTCGGCGGCTGCTGCGGCACCAACCCCGACCACATCCGCGCCGTCGTGCGCCGGGTGCGCCCGCTCAAGCCCAAGCTGCGCCGCCCCGACTTCACGCCCTCGGTCAGCTCGCTCTACAGCCCGGTGAGCCTACGCCAAGACTCCGACATCTTCACCATCGGCGAGCGCACCAACGCCAACGGCTCCCGCAAGTTTAAGGAGCTCCTCGACGCTGGCGACTGGGACGGCATCGTGAGCCTCGCCAAACGTGAGGTCAAAGGCGGCGCCCACGCCATCGACGTGTGTACGGCCTACGTCGGCCGCGACGAGGTCGCCGACATGACTGAAGCCATCAGCCGCCTGCGGGGCTCTGTGGCGGCGCCCATCGTCATCGACTCCACCGAGAACCCGGTTGTGGAGGCCGCGCTCAAGCTCGTCGGCGGCAAAGCGATCATCAACTCCATCAACTTGGAGGACGGCGAGCACAAGATCGACACCCTCTGCCCCTTGGCGAAGCAGCACAACGCCGCGCTCATCGCCTTGACCATTGATGAAGAGGGCATGGCGAAGTCGCCGGAGCGAAAGCTGGAGATCGCCACCCGCCTGCACCAGCTCGCCTGCGGCAAATACGGCGTCCCCGAGCACGATCTGCTGTTTGATCCGCTCACGTTCACGATCTGCACGGGCAACGAAGACGACCGCAAGCTGGCGATGTGGACGCTGGAGGGCATCGAGCGCATCGCCGAGCGTTTCCCCCGCTGCGGCATCTTGCTGGGCCTCTCCAACGTGAGCTTCGGCGTGAACCCCCACGCCCGCCATGTGCTGAACTCGGTGTTCCTCTACCACGCCCGCCAGCGTGGCCTCACCGCCGCCATCCTGCACGCCTCAAAGATCATGCCTTTGCACAAGATCCCCGAGGAGCAGCGCCAGGTGGCCGAAGACCTCATCTTCGACCGCCGCCGCGAAGGGTACGACCCGCTGCAGCGCCTTCTGGCCTTGTTCGCCGACGCCGAGGCGGTGAAGGCGCCGCGCAAACCGAACATGAACCCCGAGGAGCGCCTCAAGCAGCGCATCATCGACGGCGAGCGCCCAGGCATCGAGGCCGATCTCGACGCCGCGATGCTGAACCGCAAACCCTTAGACATCATCAACGACGTGCTGTTGGACGGCATGCGGGTGGTCGGCGAGCTCTTTGGCTCGGGCCAGATGCAGCTCCCCTTCGTGCTGCAGTCCGCCGAGACGATGAAGGCCGCCGTGGCGTACCTTCAGCCGTTCATGGAGAAGGTCGAGGGCGTGTCCAAAGGCCGGATGGTCCTGGCCACGGTGCGCGGCGACGTTCACGACATCGGCAAGAACCTCGTGGACATCATCCTGAGCAACAACGGCTACGACGTCGTGAACTTGGGCATCAAGCAGCCCATCGAGAACATCCTCAAGGCCGTGACCGAGCACAACGCCGACGCCGTGGGCATGAGCGGCCTGCTCGTGAAGTCCACGGTGATCATGAAGGAGAACCTGGAGGACATGCGCCGCCGCGGCGTGCGTGTGCCCGTGGTGTTGGGCGGCGCCGCGCTCACCCGCGGGTTTGTGGAGGACGACTGCACCCGGGCCTACGGGCAGGCCGTGGCCTATGGCCGCGACGCCTTCGCGGGCCTGCGTTTTATGGATGACCTCGCCGCCGCCCGGGCTGAAGGTGCGCCGAGCCGCTGGGCCCAGGCCGTAGAGGTGGGCCCCGCCGCCGAGGCCGCCGCCCCGGCCACGATGGCCCCGAGAGGTCGCGCCGGGCGCCCCCTGCCCGAGCACGAGCTGGAGACCGGGCCTCTGGCCGAGATCACCCCGCCCACGCCCCCCGAGTACGGCCCCAAGCTCCTCGAGCGTGTGCCCCTGCGCGCCTTGTGGCCCCTGCTCAACGAGGACGTGCTGTTCAAGTTCCAGTGGGGCTACCTCAAGAAGGGCATGAGCTCTGAGGAGCACGCCGAGCAGCTCCGTGTGGTCGTGCGGCCGATCCTGCTCGACATGATCCGCCGGGTAGAGAACGAGGACATCTTCCGTCCCCAGGCCGTCTATGGCCACTTCCGCTGCCACCGTGACGGCGACACCATCGTGCTCAACGACTCCGGCGTGCGCCTGCGTTTCCCGCGCCAGCCCGGCGGCGGTCGCTGCCTCTCGGACTACGTGCGTGAGGACGGCGACGTGCTGGGCCTCATGGCCGTGACCATCGGCCAGCACGCGAGCGAAGAGGCCCGCCGCTGGTTTGAGCTGAATCAGTACCGCGACTACCTCACCCTGCACGGCTTAGGTGTGGAGACCGCTGAGGCCCTCGCCGAGCTCGTCCACCGCCAGATGCGCAGCGAGCTGGGCATCTCCGGCGACGACGCCCGCGACGTCAAAGATCTGCTCAAAGCCCAATACCGCGGCAAACGGTACGCCTATGGGTACCCCGCCTGCCCCGAGATGGCCGATCAGCGGCACCTCTTGGAGCTTCTGGGCGCCGAGCGCATCGGCCTCAAGATGGACGAGGACGAGCAGCTTCACCCCGAGCAGTCCACGGCGGCGCTGGTCTTCCACCACCCGCAGGCGCGGTACTTTAAGGTGTGAGCGGCGCTGAGGGGCGAGCGCCCCCAGCTCACCCCACCCGCATCCGCCAGCGGGCGCCGGTGGCGGTGTCCATCACCAGCACACCCAGGGCCTCAAGCTCGGCGCGCACGGCGTCGGCGCGGGCCCAGTCTTTGTCGGCGCGGGCCTGGGCGCGCTCGTTGAGCTTGGCCTCGACGGTCTCGACGGCCAAACCTAGGGCCTTGAGGCGCTTGTGTTTGAGCTCCTCAAAGAAGTCGGCGGGGGTCGCACCGCCGATGCCGAGCACCTGGGCGCTGATGGTGAAGGCCTCTAGGGCCAGCCGCATCAGGGGCTCAGCGCGCTTTTTGGCGCGTTTGTCGTTCGCCAGGCGGTTGATCGCCCGGGAGAGCTCAAACAGGTCGCCGACGACCTGGGCCGAGTTGAAGTCTTGGTCCATGGCCGCTTGGAAGCGGGCGCGGAACCCTTTGGCCAAGGTGTAGAGGGCCTGGCCGTCGTCGCCGAGCTCTTTGGCGATGACCTCGGGCTTGTCGCCGATGGGCCGCGCGCTGAGCTCTTCAGCCTGCTCTTTCGCGACGTAGAGGCGATCGAGGGAGCCCGTGGCCTCGGCCAGGCGCTCGGCGGAGAAGGGCAGGGGAGAGCGGTAGTGGCTCTCCATGTACAAGAGGCGCAGCACCTCGGCGGGCACCTGCTCCATGATCGCCCGGATCGTGAGCGAGTTGCCCAACGACTTGGACATCTTCACGAAGCCGGACTCGTCGGCCTCCTCGGCGCTGGACGCGAGGATGGTGAGGTGGCCGTTGTGCATCCAGTAGCGGGCGTAGGGGCCGTGGCCGTTGGCGCACTCGGACTGGGCGATCTCGTTCTCGTGGTGGGGGAAGACGAGATCGATGCCGCCGCCGTGGATGTCGAAGGTCTCGCCGAGGTACTCCATCGCCATCGCCGAGCACTCGATGTGCCAGCCGGGGCGGCCCGGGCCCCAGGGGCTCTCCCAGGCGATCTCGCCGGGCTTCGCGCCTTTCCACAAGGCGAAGTCGGCGGGGTGGCGTTTGGTGTCGCGCACCTCCACACGCTCCCCAGCGATGAGCTCGTCCACCTTCTTGCCCGAGAGCTTGCCGTAGCTGGGGAAGCTCTGCACCGAGAAGTAGACGTCGCCGCCCGCGGCGTAGGCGTGGCCCTTGTCGACGAGCTGCTGGGTGATGGCGAGGATGTGGGGGACGTGCTGGCTGACCTTGGGCTGCACCTCGGGCAAGACGAGGCCCATGGCGGCGAGGTCGTCATCCAGCGCGCGGCAGAAGCGGTCGGAGAGCGCGAGGGGATCTTCGCCGAGCTCGGCGGCGCGGTCGATGATCTTGTCGTCTACGTCGGTGTAGTTGCGGACGTAGGTGACCTCAAAGCCGCGCCAGCGCAGGTAACGCACGACGAGGTCAAAGCTCAACATCGCCCGGGCGTGGCCGATGTGGCAGTAGTCGTAGGTGGTCATGCCGCAGACGTAGAGGCGGACCTTCCCGGGTTCTTGAGGCTCAAAGACCTCTAAAGAGCGAGAGAGGGTGTTGTACACACGGAGGGTCGGCACGGACATGACGGGTCCTGACCCCGCGCGAAGGGCGACGGGGTGGGTGGGGGAGCGGCTCAGCTTGAGGCGGCCGCGGCGTTGTCGTCGTCGTCGTCGTCGTCCAGATCGGCGCGCTCGGCGGCGGCTGAGCCGTTGCTGACCTTGGGCTCGGCGACGCCCTCGGCGGGCGTTGAGGCGTCGGCGGGCAAGAAGATCGCCTCGATCTCGCCCTCGACCAGCTTCTCGTCGACGTCCCGCGCGGTGGAGATCTCTTGCACGAGCAGGCTCCGGGCCTGGTCGTACATCTTGCGCTCGCCGAAGGAGAGGTTCTTCTCGATCTTCATCAAGGCCAGATCCCGAAGGACCTTGGCGACCTCGAGGGGATCGCCGGTCTTGATCTTGGACATGTACTCACGATAGCGGCGGTTCCAGGTCTGCGTGTCCGTGGGGGACTCGCGGTCGCGGAGGATCTCGTAGATCCGATCGACCTTCTCAGCGTCCATCACCGTGCGCATCCCGATTCGATCGGCGTTCTGCACGGGGACACGAATGGTCGAGCCGTTGTCTTGGATCTTGAGGATGTAGAAGGTGAGCTTGACCTTCTCCATCTCGTGCGTCTCGATCCCGATGATGACGCCGACCCCGTGAGCCGGATAGACCGCTTTGTCACCGACCTTAAACTGCACCGCTGCTCCTGTATCCGGTGTCCCTGACCCGCCCCGCGCGCCCGTCGCAGCCCAAGGAGTGGGCTGTGAGAGAAGAAAGGGGGCTTGGGGGTAGCCCGGAGAAAGCGCGTTCACGCTGTCTGGACGCCGTGAATCAGACCTGAGCACTTAACCTGACGGGATCATCTGGTCAATCAGGCTCTCACGCCGAGGCGACGATCTCCCCTACGCTGACTCGATATCTGCTCCGCGAGGTCGCGGGCCCAGGGTTCGTCGCCCTCGTGGGCCTCTGCGCCGCGGGTGGCGTGGTGTTTGTGGTCGCTGAGGCGCTGAGAGCCCCGGTGTTCCCCGACCTCTCCACCTTGGCGCAGATCGGCCTCGCCGCGGCCCCGGGGGTGCTCGGGCCGGGGATGCCGTTGGCGCTGGCCGTGGGGATCTCCGCCGCCGCGCGGCGTCAGCGCGCCGACGGGGGGTGGACGGCGCTGCGCGCCGCCGGGGTTCGGGGCCGCGCGTTCTTGCCGGGCGCCCTCGTCTTGGCCTTGGGCGTAGGGGGTGTGGGCTGGCACCTGCAGCATGAGGTCGAGCCCAGCGCCCGGGCGGCGCTCAAGGCCGCGGCCCGCGCCGGGCTTCGACCCAGGCCAAACCAGCTCATCCAGCTTGGCCCCGTGGGGATGATCGGCGCGGGCGTCGATGGCGCGGCGCTCACCGACGTTCGTTTTATGTGGGATCGGGAGGGGCACCAGACCGTCGGCTGGGCCGCGCGCGCCTCATGGGAGGCCGAGGGGGTCGTGCTGGAGCGCGGCGTGCTCCACCACCCCGACGATCCCGAGCTGCGGGTTGATTTTGGCCGGGCGATCCTCGCCGCGCCCCAGACCAGCGCGCGGGTTGAGCTGGTCGAGCGCAGCGACTCATCGTTGCGGGCGCTCATCGCCCGAATGGAGGCCCGGGGTCGCCGGGCCGAGGTCGAGCGCGCCTGGCTGTACCGCCGTGACGCGGCGCCCGTCGCGGCGGCGATCCTGCCGATCCTCAGCCTGCCCCTCGCGCTCTCCGGTCGCCCGGGGCGGATCTTCTTGTGGGTGCTCCTGTATTGGGCGCTCAACCGCCTCGTTGACCCGCTCGCGAGCGCCTTGCCAGGCCTCGTGATCGCCTGGACACCCACCTTGGCCCTGGCGATCGGCGCGGCCTGGGTGTGGGCGCGTTGGAGGGATCGGTGACCACAACCCGGCTTGTGGCGATCCTCCTTGGGCGGGGCATGGCGCTCACCTTCGCGGCGGGGCTGGCGGTGTTGGGGATCGTCGAGGCTGTCGAGCGATCCCGGGGGCAGTCCGCGGAGAGCTTGGGGATGTTGGTGATCCTGCGGTTGCCGCTCTTGGCCCGGGAGATCTGGCCCGCGCTGTTGAGCGCTGGGGCGGCCTTGGCGGTGGCGCGGGCGCGGTCGCGGGGAGAGCTCGTCGTCTTGGGCGCCTCCGGGGTCTCTCCGGGGGCGCTGCGGGGGCGGCTTCTGGGGGTGGCGGTCGCCGCGGGCCTCGCCGTTGCGGGCCTCACCGAGGCGCTCACGCCGTGGGCCCGGGACGCGGCCCTTGGCCGGGAGGCCGCCGCCGAGGGGCACCCGATGCAGGTCGTCGGGGCGTGGCATCAGACCGAGCGTGGGCTCGTGCGTGTGGCCGGTGTAGGCCCTGACACGCTCTGGGGGGTCACCATCTTGCCCAACGCCGGGCCCTACGCCCGGATCGACGCGCGTGTTGTGGCCGCCGCGGGTGAAGGATGGGCGGCCCAGGGGGCCCTCGGGCGCAGGCTCGAGGGCGGCGGGATCTCCGCAGAGCCCCTCTCAGACGCCGCCGTGTCGGCCTTGTTGCCGCCGCCCGAGGCGATGGCGCTGGTGACCCGGCGCCTGGGGATGGAGGAGGCGTCGTTGAGCGAGCTTCGGGCGCACCCGGATCCCGCGGCGCGGGCCTGGGCGATGCATCGGGGCCTCGCGCCCATCGGCGCGGCGCTCCTGGTTGGCGCTTCAGCCCTGCTCGCGCTCAGCGTGTCGTGGGGGGCGGCGCTCGTGAGCGCGGTGGCGCTCTGCGGCGGCGCGCTGTGGGTCGCCTTGGGCCTCAGCGCGGTGGCGCTGGGCGGGGCAGGGGAGCTGCCCCTAGGCGTCGCCGGGATCTTGGTGTTGTTCGCCTGGGCGCGAAGCCCACGGTGGGGTGGCTGAGCGCGCTCAGCCGCTGACCTCAAGGAGATAGCCGGAGTAGCCCTCACCGGCGCCGGGCAGCTTCACGAAGAACCCGGCCTCCCAGTCGGCGACGAAGTATTTGCCGGGCTGGAGGTCCATCACGACGATGTCCCGGCCCTGCTCGACGGTCTTGGTGGTGGGGGTGAGGCGCTCGGCGTAGTCGATGCCCCACTGGGTGTCGGACTTGGGCGACATGCGGTAGGCGCAGCCGTCCTCGTCGAGGCGGAACACCCGCCACTTGCCTTCAGTGCGGTTGTCGAAGAACGGCTGGGGCCCGGCGGCGAAGGGGTTGGCCTGGGACTCTTTGTCGTTCAGGCAGTAGTGCTTAAACGCTTTGGCGCCGACACCTCCCGCCCGTCGCTCCAAGCGGCCGGGGTTGAGCGCGCGGTAGGCTTGGCCGTCAAAGACGAGCAGGCCCTCTTGTTCGGGCACCTTCACCAACAGGCGGCGGCCGACGTCGTACCGTTTGCGCTCGGTGGCCTGCACGGTGGGGACGGCCTCGCCGATGTAGCCGGGCATCGTGATCGAGAGATCGTAGGGGCCCGGCGTACACTCAAAGGCGAACTTCCCGGCGTCGTCGGTGTGCGCCTCACACAGGCTGCCGACGGCGCCGATGCGGGCGCCGGTGACGGGGTTCCCGGCGGCGTCGACCACCTCGCCGTCAATGGCCATCTTGCCGCAGGCGGTGAAGACACCCAAGGTGAGCGCGGCGAGGGCGATGGACTGAGCAGACGCGCGCATGGTCTAAGCCTCGTGATGCCAGACGTGGTCGAGCTTGGCCGCGGGCAAAAAGAGCGTCTGGGACGGGCCCTCAAGCTCGCGGCCGCGGCCGTCTAACCAGCGGGTGACACGCATCGTGACGCCGCCCTCTCGTGAGACCACCTGACCGACCACGGCCGAGACGCCCTCGGGGGCGTGGCGGTCGGGGCCTGTGAGGACGAAGAGGGGTGTGCGGAGGAACGCCGTGACCATCATGTTTTTGCGCCTTTGAGACAAGGAACCGAGCGTATTCGGTTAGTCGCCGCCCCGCCACGCCAGGGGTTTGACGGAGCCTTCTGGACGGGTGAGTGTGCAGAGTTCATGCCCATCTCGGGCGACGGAGGACCGTATGCGCCTTATCCCCCTCGTGCTGTTCTCTCTCGTGGCCTGCGGGCCCGATCCTGAGCTGGTCAAAGAGAAGGACGCCCTCGCCCAGCAGGTCGGGCAGCTCACCCAAGAGAAGGAGCGGGTTGAGCGTGAGCGCGACGCCTTACGCACCCGGGCCGAGCGCCTGCAGCGTGAGGTGGACGATCACAAACGCCGCGAGGTCTACACCAAGCTCAAGATCACCGAAGGCCAGAAGCTCACGGCCACCTTAGACACCACCCTGGGCGTGGTCACCTGCGAGCTGTGGCCAGAGAAGTCGCCCAAGACCGTGCTCAACTTCGTGGAGCTCGCCGAGGGCACCCGGGAGTGGACCGAGCCCAAGACCGGCGAGAAGGTCAAGCGCCCCCTGTACGACGGCACGATCTTCCACCGCATCATGAAGGGCTTCATGATTCAGGGCGGCGATCCCTTGGGAAACGGCACCGGCGACCCAGGCTACCGCTTTGAAGACGAGGTCGACAACGGCCTGAGTTTTGACCAGCCTGGGCTTTTGGCGATGGCGAACTCGGGGCCGAACACCAACGGCTCGCAGTTCTTCATCACCGACTCCCTGCCGGATCACCTCAACGGCAAACACACGATCTTCGGGAAGTGTGCGCCGAAAGAGACGATTCAGACGATCATCAGCGTCGAGGTCGGCCCCCGGAACAAGCCGGTCACCGACGTGGTGCTCAAGAAGGTCACGATTCAGCGGGGCTGAGTTGATTAGACCAGCGGTCTAACGTCGGCGAGGGGATCGTCACCCTCGCCGACGCCAGAGAGGCGCCCTGCTCAGAAGGCGACGCCGAGGCCAACACGCCCATAGAGCTGCTGGTCGGAGAGCTCACCCAAGGTGACGCCAGAGGAGGCGGCGACGATCACCATCTCCCGAGAGGTCAACCCGAAGCCCGCCGAGGCGGTGAGCGGACCGACCACGGTCAGGTCGAGGTCGAGGCCGAGGTTCTTGGAGTAAGGGTTCACCCCGAAGAAGCCTTGGGTGTACTCCAGGCGGGCGTAGAGCAGGTCGTTCAGCTCGTAGGAGATCTCAGCGCCGACGTCGAAGCCGGGCAAGCTCATCGCCGCCCACTCGACCTGGTTCTGGGACGCGCCGTTCTGCCAGGTCATGAAGTCGGCGTAGAAGAAGCCGGCCTTGGCGCCGATCGCCACACGCTGGCTGCCGCCCGCGAGGGTGATGGGGTAGCGGCCCATGACGTGCGCCGCGCCTTGGGGCAAGGCGTTGCGGATCTCGGTGCTCGCGCCGGGCCACTGCACGGTGTAGCTGGGCAGGCGGAAGCGCAGCTCGGCGCCGACGTAGTCCATCACCCACACCGACGCGTCGAGGTTGCCGCCGGCCACGCCCGCGCCGGGGTTGCCGTCGCGGCCCAAGGAGACCTTGTCGTCCCACAGGGGGCCATCCTCGGTGAGGGGGTTCTGGGTGTAGGCGTAGCGGCCGCCGACGAAGGTGAGCCGGGCGCGGATGTCCTTAAACTCCCCAGCAGCGCGGGGCGCCTTGGGCTCCTTCGGGGGCTTGGGCTCCTTGGGGGGCTTCTCGGGCTTGGTCTCGGTGGGGGTGAGCCCCGCCGTCGCCGGGTCGGTGGGGGTGGTCGTGGGGTCGGGCGTCGTGGGGGTGGTCGTGGGGTCGGGCGTCGTGGGCGCCGTGGGGCCCGTGGCCGTCGTGCCCCAAGCCGGCGCGTCTACGGGGATGTTGAGCGCCTTCGCCACGGAGCCGTCGGCGGTGGTGACCATCAAGGTGGCCTCACCCGTGGCCGTGGCCGTGGCCGTGACCGTGGCCTCATAGGTGCCGTTGCCGAGATCCCGCAGCGGCGAGACCGAGGCGTTGGAGGCCAAGAGCTTCATCGCCTCGCCGCCGACGCCGCGGCTCTGGGCGTCCTTGGCGTCGATGCGCACGGTGACCGTGCCGCCGGGGACCACCCGGGCGGGCATGGCGCTGAGCGTCAACACGCTCACCGGGCCGGCCTTCGTGGACTCGCTGGGCGCGGCCACTCCGGCCACACCTTGCCGGGGCACCACCAGCTCACGAACGAGCTTTGAGGCGGCGACGCGGGCGGCGACGAGCTCCGCCGAGCCGGAGTCGGGGAGGTCTACCCCGGCGGCCACACCCGCGGGCACCTGCAAGAGCGCCGCGGCGCCGCCGACATCGCCCGCTTGGGCGCGCACGGTGACGAGCCCCGCGGCTTTTCCGGCGGTGTAGTAGACCGTCGCGACGCCACGATCGTCTGTGGTGACCTGCTTGATGAGCTGGCCGTCGCCGGAGAGCTTCAGGTTCACCGCCACCTGGGGCACGGCGTAGCCAAACTCGTCCACGGAGAGGATGGTCAGCGCCACCTGGCTGCGGCTGTCGTTGGGCAGGCGCTCTTCAGAGGGCAACACGATGACGTGACGCAGGCGGTTGCCGCTCACCGGCGCGGCGGCCACGGCCACCACCCGCACGGAGTCGCCGCTGTTGGTCACGAACAGCGTCTCGTAGTCGCCACCCTTGAGATCTTTGGAGGCGGCCTGGGGGCGCGCGGCGCCGCTCACGTACATCACCTCACGCCCCGGCAGGCCCGAGCCGTCCTGCGCGTTGAGCTTGGTGAACACCTTAAAGCCCGTGGCGCCCGCGGGGAGGCTCGTCGGGTCGGCGGTGAGGCTGAGGCTGCCGGGGCGCAGGGGCGCGAGCAGGACCTCCAGCGTGTCGGTCTGCATGGCCGCGCCGCCGTCGATGTTGACGGTGAGGTTCGCTTTTCCGCCAGCGGGCATCGCCGCCGGGGTCCACATCGCCTCATAGATGCCGTTTCCGACGTGTTTTGCGTCGCTGACCGTGCCGACGCTCACGCTGAACTTCACCTTGGCCGCGGCGTCGGGCTGACCGCCGGGGGTGACGACGTAGGCGCGCACGGGCACCGAGGCTTTGGGATCGCCGGGGATCGCGGCCTGGGTGGGGAAGAGCGCGACGCGACGGGTCTCGGGGACCTTGAGGTCGAGGGGGGCCTCGGTGGTCTGGCCGTTCACCACGGTGATGAGCTTGGCCGTGGTCATGCCCGGGGGCACCTTGATCGGCACCTTCGCCGCGCCGGTGGCGTCGGTGGGGTAGGGGCCGAAGTCGCGGCCGTCAATTCGCACGATGACCGTGGCGTTGGGCACCGAGCGCACCGGGAAGCCCGCGGATTGGCCCGAGAGCCGCACGGCGTAGGCGCCGTAGGTGGACGACGGCGCCCGCTCATCGACGACGGTGACGAGGCCCACCTGGGGGAAGTTGACCGCGGGCGGGGTGTAGCGCCCGGTGAACACGCCGTTGCCGATGTAGGTGAGGCTCTCGACCGTTCCGACGGACGAACGGATCAAGAGCTTGGCGCCGATCTCCGGCTGCCCCGCGCCACCGGCCAGGGTGACGCTAAAAGACGCCGAGGGATCCTGACCCAGCACAAGCTCTGGAGGGTTCGCCGTGACGGCCATGCTGCGGGCCATCGGCGGCACCACAGGCACCGACCACGAGCGCTCAAGGGGCGCCTTGTCGGCGGTCTTGCCCTTCAAGGTGAAGGTGACGTCCGCGGCGGTGGTGCGTGAGGGGGGCACCCAGGTGAAGCTATAAAGCCCGGCGCCGAGGTCGTTCCAGCCCTCAACTTTGCCCTCGGCGGCGGTCACCTTGGGCTTCTGGCCCACAGATGGCGACCCGTCGGGGTTGAGGATCAGGACGTGGAGCGTGACGGGCGTGGCGCCGTCTGCCGCGATCTGGCCGACCGGCATTGGCTCGATGAGCCCCGCCGCGCCGAAGATCGCCCCGCCTTGCTGCGCGTGGGCCACCCCAGGCACAACCAGGGCGGAGATGGGGGCCAGGGCCAGGAGGAGGATCAGGGAGGCGGCGGGCCGCAGCGTCAAGTTCGGCATCCGAGGGGTGCTCCGGAGAGGGACTGGGGCGTGTCTTAGCGAACGGGCAATATAGCGCCATCGCGTGTCCGCGCGTTGTCAACTCCGCTCGACAACCATGCACCTCACCGGGGGACCGCAAAGGGCTTGGCCGTCGCGGGCGGTTGTGGCATGATGAGGCCGCACTCAGGAACACCCGATGCGTCTTCGTGAAGAGATCCTCGCCGCTGGAATGACCCCTGCCGTCGCCCGACGCTTCGCGGAGTCTCTGCGAGACGTCGCGCTCTCCGATGGCCGCATGGGCTCAGCGGAGCTCGTCGCCGTCGAGAGCCTCATCGACTCGATCACCGCCGCAGACGACGACGTCGCCCCCGCGCCGATCGACGCCTTGATGCCTTATCGAGAGCTGTTCTTGCGCACCTGCATCTACCTCTGCGTGGTGGACGGCGCGTACGGCGTTGAGGAGGCCCGGGCGGTCTCTGAGCTCGCCCATCGTCTGGGGCTCTCGTCCCATCGCCTCGCCGCGGTCGAAGAGGAGGTCTTTCAGGCGCTCACGGCGCTGGCGGCAGGCCGGTAAAGCGCGCGGCTGCGCTTAGGTTCCGGTTGGGTGTCCGGACTTTGCCGATTGTTGGTCACCCCCTCGACGCTGCCCGAATCCGTCGCTAGGGTATGGGGTATGGATCGCTCCCCGCAGGCGTTCGCCACCCTCTTCGGCCTGTTCGATGAGCTGGTGCCCGGCTCAGACACCGTCGAGATGTCTCCGGCCACGACGGTGCTCTACGGGCGCTACGAGGTGGTCGGTCTTCTGGGCGCGGGCGGGATGGGCGTGGTGTACAAGGCGCGGGATCTCGCCTTGGACGAGGTCATCGCGCTCAAGATCCTCCGCCCCGAGCTGTCTAGCTCCGCTGAGCGTGTGGCGCGGTTCCGCCAAGAGGTGCGCCTCGCCCGTCGGGTGAACCACCCCAACATCGTGCGCACCTTCGATCTGGGTGAACAAGACGGCGATCTTTTCCTCACCATGGAGCTCGCCTCGGGGCGCTCCTTGGCCCGGCTGCTCGCTGAAGAGGGCCCGCCGCCCCTGGACCGCACGATCGGCCTCGCTCGGCAGCTCTTGGCGGGCATCGGCGCGGCGCACCAGGTCGGCGTGCTGCACTGTGATCTCAAGCCCGACAACCTCATCGTCTGCAACCAGGATCGCCTGCTCATCACCGACTTCGGCATCGCCAGGGCCGCGGGCGGCGAAGAGGGCAGCATCATCGGCACGCCGGCCTACATGGCGCCGGAGCAGGTCGAGGGGCTGGCGCTGGATGGCCGCGCGGATCTCTACGCGTTCGGCGCCGTGCTGTTTGAGCTGCTCACCGGGCGGGCGGCGTGGACCGGCCCGGATGCCAAGGCCGTCGCCCGGGCGCGGCTGATCAGCCCACCGCCTGATCCAGCGCGGCTCGTGCCCTTGCCCGAGGGCCTCGTGGAGCTCGTCCGCCGGAGCATGGCGCGGGATCCCCTCGATCGCCCCGCCGACGCCGCGGCGGCCCTTGAGCTGTTGAACAATGTTCATCTCACGCCCACCCGGGCGTTATCGCCAAGAACCACCTTAGACCGCAGCATGCCGACCACCTCGGCGCTCTCGGTGGCGGTGCTGCCGCTTCGGGCCATCGGCGAAGGGACCGACGCGCACCTCGCTGAAGGGCTCACCGAGGAGCTCATCGACGCCTTGGCCACCACCCGCGGCCTGCGGGTGCGGCCCCTCTCGGCGGTCTTGGCGCTGCCTCCTCAGGCGGACGCCGCCGCCCAAGGGCGCCTGCTCGGCGTGCGCGCCGTGGCCGAGGGCAACCTCGCGCTGCGCGGCGACAAGCTGCACCTCAAGATTCGCCTCATCGGCGTCGAGGACGGCTATCAGCTCTGGTCCAAACGGTTCATCTTGCCCGCTGAGGAGGCCCTCTCGGCCTGTGATGAGGTGGCCCAGGCCCTCGCCGGGGCGCTGGCTGTTGAGCTTCAGCCCCAGGCCCGGGCGGCGCCGGTCTCCGTGGCGGCCCTCGACAAGCTCATGCGGGGCCGCGCCATCCTGCGCACCCACTGGGATGAGGGCTTGGGCGAGGCCATCGAGCTTCTCGACCGCGCGGCGGCGGAGGCGCCGGATGACGTCGGCGTCGCGTCGAGCCTCGCCATCAGCCTCGCCCGGCAGGGCTTCTTGACCTGGAACAACGGCGGCGGTGAGGCCAGCCTGCAGCGGGCGCGGGGGTTCGCCGAGCGGGCGCTGCGGCTCAACGCCGAGAGCGGCGAGGCCCAGCTCGCCCTCGCCCACGTTCGCCTCTACTCCTCTGATCTCCCCGGGGCCGCGGAGTGTCTACGCGCCACCTTGGCCCGCAGCCCGGGCCTCGCGCGGGCGCAGGAGATGCTCGGCAACATCGCCTTAGAGGTCGGGCTCATCGACGAGGGCATCACCCGGCTTCAAGCGGCGCTTACGCTTGATCCTCGGGCGTACCGCGCGCGTCTTGACCTCGCCCGGGGCTACGCGCTCTTGGGACGCTGGGACGACGCCGACGAGCTGCTGGCCTACCCCAACGAGAGCCTCGCCGGGCGCGCCGCCAGGTACATCCTCGCTTGCCGCTTCACGGGCTGGGCGCCCCGCCCGATGCCGATCGACGACCTCGCCGAGCTGCCGCCCGGCCGCTCTCGGGAGCTCGCGAACTTTGTGCGAGGGCTCTACGAGCGGGTCGCCGCCGGGGCCAGCGCGCCCGAGCTGGTGAACGTCGCCAACCTCTCGCCGATCCTCGGCCTGCACCCCCTGCTTCGTGCGGTTCGTGGGCAGTCCGCCGCCGAGGTCTCGACGCTCTTGGGCGATCTGGACGCGGGCATGTCCGCGCTGCGCTTCGCCGTTGAGGCTGAGCTGCACGACATCTCGTGGATGGACCACTGCGCCGCGTTGGTCCCGCTTCGTGCGCTCCCGGGGTGGGCCGAGGAGCGCGAGAAGGTCGCCGTCCGCGCCAACGCCATCGCCCGCGCGATCCGCGGCTGACGCGCCAAGCGCGCCCCTCAGCGCGGGGCGAACACCGAGGGCAAGCCCTGGGGCGTGACCGTGGCGCGTAGGCCCTTCGCGGCCTCGATGAGCTGGGGGTTCTCGGGGTTTCTGGCCAAGGCGCGGTCGAGGGTGGCCTGGGCGCGGCGCAGATCGCCTCGGACGCGGTAGACCTCGATCAAGGTGAGCGCCATCGCGGGATCGTCGGGGCCCAACGAGAAGGCGCGCTCACCCCACACCGTCGCCTCGTCCAGTCGTCCGGCCTTGAGGTAGGCCCGGCACAGGCGCGCGGCGGCCTCAGCGCTGCCGAGCTCCGCGGCGCGTTTGAGGGCGCTGACGCTCTCCTCGGCGCGTCGAGCGGTGAGCAGCGCGTCGCTGAGGCTGAGCAGATCCTCCACCTGGGGCGGGCGCTGGGCGGCGACGAGGGTCTCTAAGGCGGCGAGACGCCGGGGCTCGTCTTTGATCGCCGCGGCGGCGCCGACGAGCTGCCGGGCGATCTCCGCGCGGGCGGCGGCGCGCTCCTCATCGCTGAGGCTGGCCTCGCTCGCGAGGGCGACCCCGGCGCTCGTCGCATCGAGGGCGTAGGGCGGAGAGCGTAAGGCGCGCTCTAGGTAGGGGATCGCCAACGCGGGCTCCCCCAGGCGTAAAAAGGCCTCGCCGACGGCGCGGCAGGGCGCGCCTTGGGAGGGGTCTAAGGCGAAGGCCTGTAAGGCGTAGAGCAAGGCGCGCTCGTGATCCCCTCGGGCGGCCAAGGTGCCAGCGCGGGCGAAGAAGAGATCTCGGGCGCCCCCCTCGACGGTGAGGCCCCCGTCGAGGCCAAGGGCTGTCTCGACGGCGACCTGGGCCGCGGGCTCATCCCCGATCAGCAGCAGGGCGGCGGCGGCGCGGAGCAGCACGTCGAGCTGCCCCGGGGCCTGGGCCTGGGCCTGGGTCGCGAGGTCTCGCGCGCCACGGACGTCCCCGGCGCGCCCCAAGGCGTAGGCGCGGGTGGCGGCCACGGCGGGATCGTCGGCGGCCAAGGGCGCGAGCAGCAGGGAGGCCGCGTGGGCGTCGCCGGTGGAGAGCGCGGCGTCGGCGGCGGCGAGGCGCAAGACGCGGTCATCCACGCCCCGGGCCAAGGCGTCTTGGGCGATGGTGTGGGCCTCGGGCGCGCGGCCGACCTCGACGAGGGCCTGCACATGGGGGCCTTCGCAGGCCTCGGCCTCTAAACGGCAGGCCTCTTGGGCGGCGACCAGGGCCCGGTCGGGCTCACCCGCGGCGAGCAGGGCCTCGGCGAGCTTACGCTGGGCGTCGCCCCAGGCGGGTTTGCGGCTCACCGCCTCGCCGTAGGCCCGGGCGGCGGCGTCGTACCGCGCCCGGCTCATGTAGTCGTCGCCGTCACGAACTTTGCCCCGAGCGCCGCCGCAGCCCAAGGCCAAGGCGGTGATCAGGAGGGCCCCCGCGCTCTTCTTGAGCCCGGACTTCATCGGCAGGGCTCCGCGCTAAGGGGTGGTGATCCCGCCGCCGCCGACCACCCAGTAGGGCGAGGAGGCGAGCTGAACCTTGATCTCGGCGACCTCGCTGGGGTGCAGCTCGAAGGTCTCGGGCTGGCGGGTCTGGGGGTTGACCTGGGTGGCGAACCAGCGGTCGCCCACCTTGGTCTTGTGCAAGACCAAGCCGCGAGGGTCTTGGTAGACGATCTCGAGATCCTTCGCGGTGAGGCGCTGGCCGGGCTTGGGCGCCTCGGGAGGAGGCTCGGGCGGCGGCGGCGCGACGGCTTTGGGGGCGGGCTTTGGCGGCGCGGTGCGCTCCAGCACCTCCTCAATCTCCCACTTCACCTCAAGAACTTGGCCTTTCCCGGCGTTCTCGATGAGCTCCCGGGCGCCGACGCCCCCAGGCCCCTTGATCAGCTCCACGAGCCGAACCTTGATCTCTTCACGCTCGTCGTCATCAGCGGCCAGTAGGCGCCCGACGAGGGCCTCGATCTCCTGCTCCACGGCGATCCTCCACGAATGGTCGAAGTTTATCGAAAATGTGCGCCTCGGGGGGCGATTGATTTTTCAGCGGCGGCGAGGGTAGGGGTCAAAGAGGCAGAACCCCAAGAGAATCCGGAGACGATGATGACCGCCCGAAACCTCCTCGCGCCGCTCGTGTTGATCGCCAGCCTCACCGCCTGCACCGCCAGCCCGGCGGACCGGCTCGCGGGGGTGCTTCCCGATGAGCGCGTGCTGATCAACATGCCCACCCAGAGCGCCTCCGCCAAGGCGGCGGGCGAAGATGAGCGGGAGTGGTCCGAGGCCTACCTGTTCACCGCGCAGATCACCGACGACGTGAACGGGCTCATCGGCGGCGTGTTGGGCCTGGCCTCGACGATCGTGGAGTACCCGCCGACGACGGTGGGCGAAGACGGCACCGAGGCGGTGTGGGGCCCTTGGGCTGACGCGCTGGACCCTGTGGAGACGAGCCTCTATGTGCGTGAGGAGGCCGATGGCGGCTACACCTGGGTGTTCTTGCAGCGCCCCCGCGGCGGCGGTGAAGACGCCGATCAGATCGTCATCGGCGGCGAGGTGGACGCGGGCTCCACCGACGCGGCCTACTCCGGGCGCTTCGCGGTGAACTTCACCCTCATTCACGAGCTGAACCCCAACGAAGACGCCGAGGGCATGTTCTACAGCGACTACGTCGTGGATGAGGCGGGGGCCACGGCCACGGCGGCCTTTGAGGGCTTCGGCGACGCCGGCGGCGAGACGGTGGACGCGCTCTACGCCTATGACCAAGAGCACAGCGGCCCGGGCCAGATGGACCTCGCCTGGCTCGCGGACATCGACGGCGAAGGCACCGATGAGGCCTGGATCGTGCGCTCCCGCTGGACGCCTGAAGGGGAGGGCCGCTCTGACGCCGTGCTCACCGGCGGCTCCTTGGGCGGGCTCACGGCGCTGGCGAGCGAGTGCTGGGACACGAGCTTCGCCGAGGTCTGGTACCAGAACAACGTCGGCGACCCCGAGCGTGGCGACGCGGCGGCCTGCGCCTACGCTGAGGCGTCTTACCCCGAGTGATCTGGGCCTGCGCCGCGCCTGACGGGTGAGGGCGTTATGACACGGCGGCATGTCGCTGTTCACGCTGCTCACCGCTGAGTCCCGCGAGCGCTTGGAGCGCCTCGCCGAGCGTGTCGTGGTGCCCGCGAGGGTACGCATCATCCGGCGCGGCGACGCCGGGGGCGACATCTTCCGGGTGGAGCGCGGGAGCGTCGAGGTCGTAGACTCCCGCAGCCGCCCCGAGGTGATCCTCGACGTGCTCGGCCCCGGCGCCGTCGTCGGCGAGCTGAGCTTCCTCGCTGGGGAGCCCCGCTCCGCCGATGTGCGCGCCTTTGAGGAGACGATCCTCTCCCGCTGGCCCGAGGCGACCCTACGCGCCGCCTTGGACGCGGACGCGGGCTTGGCCCGGGACTTCTTCCGGGCGCTGGCGCTGATGCTCGCCGCGCGCCTGGGCAAAGGGGTGCGCAGCAGCCACACGGCGACGCGGGCGCCCGGCGCCTCCATCGCCGGCCTGAGCGCCCGGCCGGGCCATGAGCTCGCCGAGCTGTTTAAGGCCGAGCTCCTGGCGTTGGAGGCGCCCCTTCGCCGCGAGGACCGCGCCACCGGGGTGCGGCTGATGGGCGAGGCTTGGGATCGGTTTATGGAGGCCGCCCGGCAGACCTTCGCCAGCCTCAGCCAGAGCGAGGCCGAGGCCGCGGGTGAAGTTTTGGGCAAAGAGCTTACCCCGTGGTTGGTTCGGGCGCACACCGCCGAGCTGACCATCGCCCGTCCCGGCGGTCGGGCGGGGCACCCTGCGCTCCTGCGCCACATCGAGCGGGGGATGCCCCAAGGATCCGACCCCGTCGGCGTGGCCTTAGACGCCGCCCTGCTCAGCTCCTCCACGGCCTTGGGCCAACGGGAGCGCCAGCGGGCCACGCTCAGCGCCGTCGGCACGCTCTTGCCAGAGGACCGCCCCGCGCGGGTGACGGTGCTTCATTGCGGCAGCGGCGGCATCCCCAGCGCCATCGGCCTGATGATGCAGTCGGGCGGCGAGCTGAACTGCGTCGACGGAGATCGTGACGTCCTGGAGAAGCTCGACCACGCCACGATCGCCCGCAGCGCCGCGTTGAGCCTTCGCCTGGTGCACGAGGACGTCACCCGCACCATCTTGGGCCGCACCAACCTTCACCTCTCTCCTCAGGATCTTGTCGTGGTGAGCGGTGTCTTGGAGTATGTGCCCGACCTCGCGCTGACCTCGCTCACCCGGGTGGCGCTGGGCATGTTGGCGCCGGGGGGCACGGTGATCCTCGATCTTCTGCGCCCTTCGTCGGATCGATTCTTCTTTGATCATGTGCTCGGCTGGCGCACCGTGCGGCGCACAAAGGAGGCCGCGGCGGCGCTCCTCACCGGGCTTGGGCTGCGTGATCTCATGGCGGCGCCGTGTAAAGGCGCGGCGATCGTGCTCACGGGGAGATCCGCAGCCTGATAGATTCTCACCTAGCCCGACTTGGACGGAGCCAAACCTCATGCGACTGACCCTGCAGCTCGTGCTCCTCGCCGCTCTCACCGCCTGCGACGCGCCTCCGCCCGAGGCCCCGCCCGCGCCGACGCCCCCGCCGGTCGTCGAGGAGAAGGCCCCGGTTGGGCCGCTCAGCGTCGGGGAGCTCGCCGCCGCCGAGCCCGTGGCCTTGGTGCCGAGCCCCTTAGAGATGCAGGCGGCGCTCAAACGCTCGGGCCTGCTCGGCCCCCAGGGGCTGCTGGTGAAACCTCGGCCGCTCAAGGCCGCCGGGGAAGACCACGACCGGCTCGCGGTTCGCACCGGCGTGGCCCTCGCAGACCTCCTCCTCATCGTCCAGACCGCCCAGACCCCGGAGCTCGTGGGGTTGCTCAAGGAGATCCGCGCGGGGCTCGTCGCGCTCGGCGCGAAGGACGACGCCTTGAGCGCCTTGGACGAGCTGACCGCCCAAGTTCAGAACGAGGCGCTCACCCGGGACTCCTTGGTGCAAGAGCTCGACGCGCTCTCCGGCGGCACCTTGCCCGAGCTTGAGGCCCAGCTTGGCCCCCGCGCCGTGCCGCTGATCCGCGCCGGGTCGTGGTTAGAGGGCGCGAACCTCGTCTCATCGTCGATCATCGCTGGCGGCAACTACGACACGGCGACGGATCTCCTCCGCCACCCCGGCGTCGTCGCCTGGTTCCAGCGCTATGTCGAAGAGACCCCGGCTGGCCGCCCCGACCAAGAGCAGCTCGTGCCGATCCTGCGCGAGTCCCTCAAGTCCCTCGCGACGGCCACCGCCGCCGAGCGTCTCGGCGAGGCCGAGGTCCGCCAGATTCACCAGAGCACCGCCGCTGTGCTCGATCTTTTGTGAGCGAGGGCCCCGTGATCAATCTCTTCTTGCGCCTGTCGCTCCTCGTCGCGCTGTTCAGCGTCGCCGCGCTCGTTCGCCCGGTCTCCGCGGGCGAGGCCGATGACTGCCTCCGCAACAAGATGCTGGAGGGGTACGCCCAGGGCTGGTCCGTGCGCACCTCCACCTCGGCCTCGCTCAAAGAGGGCGAGTCGCGGGTGTACTCGGTGACGCTCTACAAAGGCGCCGAGTACCAGATCTTCGCCTGCGCCGACGCCCAGGCCGTAGACGTGCGTCTGGTGCTGCATGACGCCGACGGTCAGGTGCTCCTGAACGAAGACGCCGTCGATCGCCAGCCGGTCTTGACCTACACCGCGCCGGCCACGGCCACCTACTACGTCGCCGTACACGCCGCAGACACCGTCTCAGACGAGGCCAAGGCCGCGATCGGCATGGCGGTGACCTGGCGCCAGTCGCCGTGAAGCTTGGGGTGACCGGGGTGCCGCGCACCGCAGAGCTGCGGGGGGCGCTCCGGGAGGCCCTAGAGACCCAAGGCCAAACGCCCAGCACCAGCGCCGATCTCGCCGCGGACATGCTCCAGGTGGCGCTGCGTGGGCTCGGCCGCGCGGTGGTGCTGGAGAGCCCGCAGCTCGCCGAGCAGCTCACGCGCGCCTCGGGCCTCTCTGACGCGCCGCTCCAGACGCTGTTGGAGCTGGCGCGCTCGCCGCGGTTTGGGCAGTCCTTGTCCAAAGAGGAGCTGCGGGTGTTCGGCGAACGATTCGGGGAGCTCGCCTTAGAGCAGCTCTCTGAGCTTCAGGCCGAGCAGCTCGACCCCGCGGGCTTCGCCGAGCTGTGGGGCCCCAAGGCGTCGGTCGCCCTGCTCGACCTGCTCTTCGCCCTGGCGGCGACGCCGCGGGGCATTCGTTCGCCCCAGGCCCGGGCCCTGGATGAGCTGGCCGAGGCGCTCAACCTCGACGGCATGGTGGGGGCCTCGCTGTTCGCCGTTCACGACGCCCGCCACGCCGCCGGGGCGCTCTCTTGGCGCCTTAGCGGAGAGCGCGTCACCTTGGGCAGCGGGCCGGGCAACGAGATCGTGCTGCCCGACCCCCAGGTGGGCCGCCAACACTGCGTGCTGCAGAAGGGCGCTGATGGCTGGCGGGTGACGGATCTCGGCAGCGGGCGCCCGCTGTTGGTCGACGGTCACCACGTCAGCTCGGCGCCGGTCTCGCCGGAGAGCCAGATTCGGGTGGGGCCCTGGCGGCTCACGGTCAACGAAGACAAGCTGTGGGCCCGGGCGGAGCGCAGCTTTGAGGCGCTCTCCGTGCGTGGGCTTGGCCGCAGCATCGGCCGCCGGGAGATCTTGAGCGGGGTCGACTTCACGGTGTTCGCCGGGGAGCTGATCGCCATGGTCGGCCCGTCGGGGGCGGGCAAGACGACGCTCATCAGCGCGCTCTCTGGCGTGGCCCGGCACGACCGCGGCGAGGTGCGCCTGGGCGGGCGCGACTTTCACCAGCTCCTCGCCGCGGATCCTTCGCTGGTCGGCTTCGTGCCCCAAGACGACCTCATCCACCCCGAGCTGAGCGTCGAGGAGTCCCTTCACTACGCGGGTCGGCTGCGGCACGCCCGGGCCCTGGGCGACGCGCCGCTGCAGGGCGAGGTGGACCGGGTGATCGCCGAGCTTGGCCTCTCGGACATCCGCCGCGCGCGCATCGGTGACGCCCTCCACCGAGGCATCTCCGGCGGCCAACGCAAACGGGTGAACCTCGGCCAAGAGCTGATGAGCCGCAGCACCCGCGTGCTCTTTCTAGACGAGCCCACCTCAGGCCTCGACCCGCGCTCGGCCCAAGACATCGTGCGCCAGGTGCGCTTGCTCGCAGACAGCGGGCGCATCGTCTTCCTCGTCACCCACGACCTCAGCCCCGTGGTGATGTCCCAGGTGGACCACCTGCTGTTGATGGTGCCCGGGGGTCAGGTGGCCTGGTTTGGGCCGCCCCGGCGGGCCTGCAAGTACTTTGAGGTCGAGACGCCGGACCTCATCTTCGATCGCCTTGAGGAGCGCGGCCCCGAGGAGTGGGCCCGCGCTTGGCGAGAGAGCGCAGAGCACACTCAGTTTGTGACCGCCCGCGGCGCGCTCTTGGGCCTGCCGTCGTTCACGGCGAGTCGGGCGGGGCAGGGTGGGCTCGGTGGGCGCCCCGACCCCGGCGCCGCCCCGCGACCGGTCCCGGGCTCGATGGATCAGCTCCGGGCGCTCACCGCACGATACGCGAGGGTGAAGCTGCGGGATCGGGACGGCCTCATCGTGCTCGCCGCGCAGCCGGTGATGCTCGCCGCGTTCATCTACCTGGTGTTCCCCGCGGCCACGGCGGGGGCGATCTTTATGGTGTCGTTGAGCTGCTTGTGGTTCGGCATGTCGTTGGCGGTGCGGGAGCTCATCGCCGATCGGGGCATCCACGAGCGTGAGCGCCGCGTAGGTGTGGGGCTCATCCCGTACCTCGGCGCGAAGCTCGGCGTCTTGGGCGCCCTGAACATCGCCCAGTGTGGTGTGTTCACGGCCATCGTGTTTGTGCTCATGGGCCTCGGCGGCTACGGCTTCGACCTCGCGCCCCTCATCGCCGTTCAGGTGCTCACGGGCTTCGTCGGCGTGTGTCTGGGCCTCGCGGTCTCGGCTTGGCTCGACAGCTCTGAGGGCGCCGTGGGCTCGCTGCCGCTGCTGCTCATCCCCAACATCTGCTTCTCAAGCGTGCTGGTCTCGATCCGCGACATGAGCTTCGCCGCCGAGGTGCTCACCTGGGTGACCCCGGCGCGGTACGCGTTTGACCTCTCGCTCAAGATGGGGGAGCAGCTCAGCGAGGCCGGGCGTGTGCCGGGGCGCTGGGAGCTGCGCAGCATGACCGGGCCGCTCTATGAGCTGGGCCTCAAGCCCGCGGACGTCGCCGACATGGGCATGAGCCCCATGGAGCTGGTCGCCGCGCTGTTCGCGCTCTCGGCGGCGCTGCTCGCCGTCGCCGTCGCTGGGGCCACCCGCAGCCGTGAGCGGCGGTAAAAGACGCCCGCCACAGGGGCTTAGGGCAGCTCGGTGACCCAGCGCGCGCGGCCGATGCCCGCGCCAGCCTCGGTCTCAAGCGTCCACACGACCTCTTTTGCGTCGTTCACCTCGGCGATCTGGCCGAAGGGGCTCCAGGCGATGAGGATGTTGCCGCTGGGCGTGGGGTGCGCGTCGCCCAAGGCGACGGCGAAGCCGTTGTTGGGGTGGTTGTACTCCCAGGTCTGGGTCATCTCCCGGCGCTCCTCGTCGTAGGTGTAGCGCGCGATCCGGGAGACCTGCGGCTCGTGGTGCATGCCGTTGTCGAACATGAGCAGCTCGCCGTCACGCATCCATGAGGAGTGGGGGTGAGACCAGGGTTTTCCGCCCATCACCATGCGGTAATCGACGTAAGGGTTCACCTCGTCGATGAGCGCGCCGTCAGACGCCGAGATCACGTACACCGAGTCCAAGAAGTGGGAGACCGCGAAAAAACGGTCGGTCTGGGCGTCGTAGGTGAGGCTGTTGAGGTGGCTCCAGTCGAGCGCCGTCTTGTCTTGCCAAGAGATGGGGGACTGCTGGTGTTGGCAGGTGGCGGACGGGGTGTGGTAATCGAACAGGGAGAAGATCGGCTCGGCGTCTTGTTGGGCCTCGCCGCCTTGTTCGGTCACCTGGATGGCGTCGCCGATCACCGGGCGCTGCTCGCCGTCGATCTCCATCGTGATCGTCTCGTCCTGAATCCAGGCGACGCGGCCATCGGCCAGCTCGACGAAGTCATGGTGACCCGAGGGGAGCTTGGTGCGCTCGATGAGCACGCCGTCCCAGCCCACCCGCAGGAGCTTGGTGCCGGTGACGTTGTCGAAGGCGTCCTGCAAGCAGCACCAGGAGCGCCTCGCCGTCGAGGCTCACCTGAACGGAGCTGGTGATCTCTTGGTAGGCCAGGGGCATGTACCAGGCGATCTCACCTTCGGCGTTGGTGAGGATCACCCAGCCCGAGTCCAGCGAGAGGATCGCCGTGAGCAGCAGGCCCTCGTCGCCGGGGGTGCCCTCGGCGTACAGCCGCGGCAGGCCAGAGGGGGCCACGGGCACGTCGAGGGAGACCACGGCGCTTGTCTCTTCGTCGCCGCCGTCGGGCGCGGTGACGAGCTGAACAAACACCGTGCGGCCAGAGGCCGGGCCGACGACGAGGTGCTCCATCGCCCCGGGGGACATCGTGCGGTGGGCGGTCTCGTGGATGAGGGCGTCTTCGCTGTAGCCCCAGCGCACCCAAGACTCGCCGGAGGAGTCCGCCTCGTACCGCGCCTCCAGCACGTTGGGGATCGTCTCGCCGAGCTGAACATCGACGGCCCGAAGGGCGCCATCGGGGCTCTGACAGCCAAGCAGCGCTGCGAAGAAGAGCATCACGACTCCCAGGTGAGCACTCAGTGTAGCGGTGGGCGAGGGTGGGTTGGGTGCCGAGGGTGTCAAGACCTTCGCGGCCCCTCGATCAGGGCAGCTCCGGCATCCACTCGATCCGGCCCGTGCCCGCGCCCACGGAGGTCTCCAAGGCCCAGAGCTCCTCGCCGCTGGCGCTGTTGCGGGTGATGCGGCCCAAGGTGCTCCACGAGGTGAGCAGCTCGTCGCCGGGCAGCCTCTTCACGTCGCCCAAGGGCGTACACGAGGCGCGACTCCGCCTCCTCCAACGACAAGGTCTCGGTGAGCGCGCCGGTCTCGGGGTCTACGTCGTAGGCCACGACGCGGGAGCGGGGCGGGCTGTAGTGCAGGCCGTTGTCGAACAGGAGGAGGTGGTCGGCGCTCATGGTGGAGGAGTGGGCGTGTGACCAGGGCTCACCCTCATCCGCGAGCGGATCGCCCTCGTCAAAGGTGATCTCGTTGAGCAGGGCCCCGTCCACCGCGGAGATCACGAAGGCCTGATCGATGTGGTGGGTGAGCATCAAGAAGGCGTCACGGGAGGCGTCGTAGTCGAGGCTGTTCGCGTGGGTCCAGTCGAGCAGCTCCCGGCCTTGGTAGAACAGGGTGTGACGTTGGTGGTCACACTCACGCTCGGGGCCCTTCCAGTCGCGCAGGAACGAGAACAGCGGGGGGCCGTTGACGTCCGCCGTCTCCGCCCAGCTCGAGACCCGCAGGGCGTCTTGGGCGACGTCGATGGACTCGCCGCTCAGGGTGATCGGCCCGGCCTCAAGCTGGATCCAGGCGATGCGGCCGTCGGGCAGCTCCACAAAGTCGTGGTGGCCGTCGGGCAAGATCATGCGGCGGAGGAGGCGACCGTCCCAGCCATAGTGCAAGATCACGGTCTGGGGCGCGGTGAGCGACATGTCCGTCGTCAACACCATGACGCCGCTGCCGTCGAGGGCCAAGGAGGAGGCCGTCACCAGCTCGTTCGACGGCAGCTTCACGTACCACGCCAGGCGACCCTCCTCGTCCAGGATGACGAACTGCGTAGACTGGGAGGTGATGAGGCTGGTGAAGACGTGGCCGGGGGCGTCGCCGGGCAAGCTGCCCACGGTGTTCACGTTGGGCAGATCGGCGGGCTCGTAGGGGATGTCGAGGGTCTCCAGGGCGCCCTCCAGGCGCTCTCCGGTGGAGGTCTCGACCACCGCACGAAAGCTCACGCGCTCTCCGCTGGGCGGGCCGACCACGAGCCCCTCAAATCGCCCACCGGCGGCGATGGGCGCGCGCCGCGTCGTCCGGGTCGCGCCGGTGTCGGCCCCCCACTCGACGAACGCCACCCCCTCCACCTGGCTATCAATCGTCGCCACGACGACGTTCGGGATGATCTCCCCCAGCTCGAAGCTCGACTCCAGGCTGCTCTGGGGCTCTTCAGGTGAGGTGCAGGCCATCAGGAGGATGAAGAGCATACGAGGACGTCCTGTCGTGCGGGGGTTCCTACACACTGCGCCAAGTCAGGATCGCTTGTGTGCAGGATTTGTCAGGACATCTGAAGCGTCACAAGGTGGCCGCGCCGGCGTTCGTGAACGTTTTGTACCGTTGACGCGCCTTGTACAAGGTCTGCGCCGTGGCTTGGATGCCCGCGACAGCGTACTGGAGGCCACCTGGGTTCCAGAACTTGCCCTCGATGAGATCGGCGTCGTGGTCTACCAAGCCCGTCTCGACGGCGAGCTCGTGCAGGCGGGAGTGGGGGTAGATGCGGATCGGCTGCATCATCAACAGGGTGAACAGGCGGAAGTTGGGGCCGCAGTGCATCTTGGCGTCCGCGACAAACTTGAGGATGCTAAAGAGCGAACGCCAATCTTCACCCGGGGCGTTGAGGAAGAAGCTGTACTCGACGTCCATGTCGTACTTCTTCGCGGCCTGGTAGGTGTAGACGAGGTCCTTGTAGCGGAAGTTTTTGTCGAGGTTCTTGAGCATGCGGTCATCGACGTGGTCCGGCGAGAAGCTCAGGAGCCCGCAGCCCGCGGCCTTGAGCCAGCGCAATAGCTCGTCGGGCAAGGTGACGGCCTTCTCGTTGAACCACGCGGACCAGCGGATGTCGAGCTTGCGGTCGACGATCTCTTTGCAGATGGCGATGCTGTGCTCGACGGGGATGTTGAAGATCTGGTCGCAGAAGAACATCTGCTTGACGCCCCAACGATCACGCAGCTCTTGCATCTCGTCCACGACGGCCTGGGGGGTGCGGCGGCGAACGGCGTTGCCCAAGAGGTAGGTGTCGGAGCAATGAACGCAGTGAAGCGCGCAGCCGCGCTTGGACTGGAGCCCGATGCTCACGAAGCTGGACTCGGCGTAAGGCGCGAAGGGCAGCAGGTCTTTGCGGTAGGGCTTGAGCGCCGCGAAGTCGAGCTTGCCGGGCTGGCCGGTGAAGGTGGGGGCGCCGTCGTGGCGGAACCACAGGCCGGGCACCTTCCGCGGGGTGTCGAGGTTGTCGATGAGCAGGGGAAAACGCTCTTCGCCTTCGCCCCACAGGCCAAAGTCGAGCTCGGGCAGCTTCTGCATAAAGAGCTCGGAGTACAACGAGAACGCCGTGCCTCCGGCGACGATCTTGGCCTTGGGCGCCTCTTGGCGGATGATGCGCACCGTGCGCTGCTGGGGCTCAAAGTCGTCGCTGTGAACGCCGGGCGTGGCGACCTTGATGTTGCGCAGGGAGATGCCCACGACGTCGGGGGCGAACTCACGCACCTTCTGGGCGAGCACGGCGTAGGGGTCGGCCGCCTCCCGGTGAAGGTTCACGTCGAAGATCTCGACGTGGTGCCGCTCGGGGAGGTGGGCGGCGAGGTAGGACAGGCCGATGGGGTAGACCAGCTCAAGATCGAGGGCGGTGAAGGCCTGTACCAGCAGGATACGCATCATGGGCTCCGTCAGGGTCGCTCCCCAAGGTAGCCCAAAAAGAGCGGGGCTGGGGCTTTCGCACACCCCAGCCCCGTCAGGCTCCAGCCGAATGAGCGCTCAGCCGGTCTTCTTCTTGGGGGCGCCGCCGGTCTCGTTGCCGTCCTCGTGGTAGGGCGAGGTGTAGCCGTAGGTGCCGTAGCCGTAGGTGCCGTAGCCGTAGCCGTAGCCCGAGCCGTAGTAGTCGTCGGGCTGCTCGTTGTAGCGGTTGCCGATGGCGCCCAGAAGGGGAGCGTCCACCTCCGTGAGCCGCTGGCGGCAGCGCAGCACCTGCTTCTTGGGCGCGCGGTGGAACCGCACGACCATGATCACGCCGTCTACGAGGCGAGAGAGGATGAGGGGGTCGGCGACGGGCTGAACCGGGGGCGAGTCGATGAGCACCAGATCGTAGCCGGTGATGGAGTCGAGCAGGCGCACCATGGCCTCGCTCTCCAGAAGCTCGGCGGGGTTCTGCGGCGGCGGGCCCGCGGTGACCACGTCGAGGTTCGGCACGGGGCTCTTCAAGATGGCCTGGTCGAGCGTCATCTCGCCTTGGAGCACGTTTGAGAGGCCGTACTCGTTGGTCACGCCGAAGATCGTGTGTTGGCGAGGGCGGCGCAAGTCGGCGTCGATGAGCAGCACACGACCGCCGGCCATACACATGATCGCCGCGAGGTTGGAGCTGATGAACGACTTGCCCTCTTGCTCCATGGCGCTCGTGACCAGCAGGCGGCGCAGGCGTTTGTCTTGGGTGCGGAACAGGATGGTCGTGCGGATGGTGCGCAGGTGCTCGGCGAGCTGGCTGCGGGGCTTGGCGTAGACGAGGATCTGGTGGGTCATGCCCTCAAACTCGCGGGGCGGGATGACCGGCACCGGGCCCAGGACGGGGATGCCGACGTAGTCCTCGATGTCTTCAGTCGTCTTCACCCGGACGTCAGGCCGCAGGTACTCCAGCAAGAAGGCCAAGGCCACGCCGACGAGGGTGCCCGTGCCCGCGGCGAGCACGAGGTTCGCGAACAGCTTGGGGCGGACGGGATCTTTGGAGGAGATGGGCTCGTCGATCCAGGAGATGTTGTTCTTCTCTAAGGCCGTGTTGATGCGCACTTCAGCGAGGCGTTTGCCCATCTCTTGGTAGAGCTGCTCTTGGCGCACGAAGCTCGCTTGTTTGCGGTCGTAGCGGGTCTGAGACTCTTTGAGCTCCTCCATCTCGCCGATGAGGGACTCGGCCTGCTTGGCGAGGCTGCGCTCACGCTCACGGAGCAGCTCGAGCTTGGCCTCGCGGCCGTCCATGTACTCTTGGAGCTGCTGCCGCATGAGCAGGCGGGTGCCGATGGTTTTTTCATCGAGGCGTTTGGTCTTGGGGTGCTCCTCTTTGTAGCGACCCTTCGACGCGACCTCCTCCTGGCGCAGCTCTTGGAGCTTGTCGTAGGTCAAGGAGAGGCCGGGGTTCTCTACCGCCAGGAACGAGACCAGGCCGAGCCAGCGGTCGCCGTCGGTGCCGTCGATGACCTGCTTCTCGGAGGGGATGCGGGCGCGAAGCTCGAGGTACTCGGTCTCAAACTCGGGGATGCGGGTGCGGACGTTCGCGAGGTCCTCCTGAATCTTGGCCAGGGTGATCTGCGCGGTCTTGGAGCGCTCGGCGGTGCGGACGAGGTCGAGCTCCTCTTGGTTGACCGGCGCCTGGGTGATCTCCACCTCAAAGTTGCGCTGGTTCTCCTCAAGCTCGACGAGGGCGTCTTGGCTGCGCTCCTGGGCGCGCTCGACGTTCACGTCCATGTAGGTCTGGGCGAGGGTGCGCGAGAAGAGCACGGCCATCGCAGGGTCGGGGTGCTCGATGGTGATGTGCACGAGCTGGGTGTCGCCTTCAGGCGTCAGCTCCAGCATGTCGAGCAGGTCCTCGACGGGATCTTCAGAGGCGTCGAAGTCGGTGACGTTGTGGTTCTCGCGCAGGCGGCGAATGGACTCGCCGAGCACCCGGCGGCTCTTGATGATGCGGTACTGCGTCGTGTAGTACGACCGGCGCTCATCGGAGTTTCGGGTGCTCACCAGCTCGAAGACCTCGTCCACGTCGAGGAGCGACGGGGCCTTTGGGTCGATCTCGATGGTGGCTGTGGCCGAGTAGTACGGCGTCATCAGCTTGGTGATCACGCCCACGACGATGATCGACGCGATCGGGATCGCGAAGACCAAGGCCAGGTGGCGCTTGAGGATCAACCAGTAGTTGAGCAGGGCGGCGTCCTGCATTCCGGGGCTCTGTGGGCTGTCGCTCATATGTCCTCGGGCTGGTAGAGCGCCTGGGGCCGATTCTGGATCACCGAACCTGCCCAGGGGCTCGCCTGGGCGCCCGCTCGCAGAGTATCGTGCTCTTAGACCGGCGGCGCCTCGCTTCGGGGTGATCCGCGGCGGACGGGTGCAGGCTCTGGCGGCTTGATGATCTCCACGCTCTTCGGCCTCCTGTTTCTGTTGGCGCTGGCGCCTTACGCCACGGTGTCCCCCACGGCGCGCGCCTGGGTGATGTTGCCTGTGGGGGTGATCGGCCTGATCACCTTCGCCCGGGGGATCAACCGGCGCGCGCCAGAGCCTGAGCTGGCCTTGCTCTCCGCCTTGGGGCTCGTCGCGGCCTTGGGCGCCGGGGCGGCGATGTTGCCCGTAGACGCCGCGGCGCGGCTCGCGGCCCAAGGGGACCTGGGCGCCTTGGTGAACGACGTCTACGCCTTGGCCGGCGTTGAGCGCGCGCCCTTGGCCCTCGACCCTCACCGGGGGCTCTTGGAGCTGGCGATCCCGCTCCAGACCTTCTTGTTGAGCCTCGGCGTGGCCACGGCGCTGCACCGCAAGGGCCGGGCGATGCAGCTCGCCTGGGCGCTGTTGTTGATCGGCGGCGTGCTGGTGGCCTTGGCGCTCACCCACCGGCTCACCGGCGCGGACCACATCTACTGGGTGAGTGAGGTGCCGAGCTTCTCTCGGGCGCCGTTCTTCGCGCCGTTCGTGAACCCCAACGACGGCGGCTTCGCCTGCGCGGCCTTGGCCTGCCTGGCCGTGGGCGTGGCGGCCTCTCGCAGCGAGGAGCAGCGGGCGGTGGCGGCGGTGCTCGCCGTGGTGCTGCTGGCCGGGGTGCGGCTCTCGGGCAGCCGCGGCGCGATGTTGGCGGCGGCGGCGGGGCTCATCACCATGGGCATGATGCTCGGCGGCGCCCGGGCGCGTCTCGGCGGGCTCATCGGCCTCGTCGTCGCTGGCCTCGGCGTGTGGATCTCTGGGCCTGAAGAGGTCGGCCGGGCGCTCTCGGAGTGGCTCGTGCCCGAGGCCCTTGATGAGGGCATGGACACCTTGACCGGCCGCGCCGAGATCTACGCCGACGCCGCGGCCCTGGCCGGTGAGGCGCCGATCTGGGGCCTGGGGCCCGGCGGGGTTTGATGAGGGCTTTCGGGTCTTCAAGTCCACGCCCACCTTCACCGACGTCGCCCACGCCCACAACGAGCCCTTGCAGATCCTCATCGAGCACGGCGTCGTGATCACCGGGCTTTGGGCGCTGTTTGTTGGGCTCACCGCCGCCCGGGTGCTGCGCGCGGCGAGCGCGCCCGGGCACACGCGCTGGGTGCTCGCGGGCTACGCCGGGGCCCTCGCCGCGCTGTTCGTGAGCGGATTTGTCGATTTCCCGCTTCGTATTGGCGCCTTGGAGGTGCTCGGCGCGCTGTTGTTGGGCGCGGTGCTCGGCTTGAGCGCGCCCGAGGGCCCCAGCCGCGGCGATTCACGCTGGCGCTGGCCCTTGGTGGCGCTCGGCGGGCTCTCCTTGGGCCTCGCCTTGGGCGCGGAGGCCTTCGCCTGGGCCCAAGAGGACTCCGAGACCTCCCCCTGGGGCTCTCCGGCGGCGGCCATCGCCCGCGGCGACGCGGTGTTGGCGGCGGCGCCCAAAGACAAGGCCGCGGCGGAGGAGGCCGTCCGTTGGTACAAGCTCGCCTTGGCCCGGCAGCCGCTCCAGCGCGCGACGCTGCAGAAGCTCGCCCCGGCCCTTGAGGCGGCGGGGGACTGGGAGGGCGGCCTCCGCGCGCTCACCCTCGCCACCCGGGTTCACCCGACCTTGCCCTGGGTTCACCGAGATCACGCGCGGCTGCTGCGGCGGCTGGGGGAGCTAGAGGCCTCCCGGGCGGCGTGGCGGCGGGCCTTGGCCTGTGATCTCCCCGACGGGGTCGAAGAGGAGCTCGTGCAAGAGGCGCTGCGGGGCCCAGGCGACGCGGCGACCATCGCAGGGCGGGTGCTGCCCGAGCGCGCTGACCGCCTCACCACCGGGGCGAAGATCCTAGAGGCCGAGGGCCAGCAGGACGAGGCCGAGCGCCTGCTGCGCCGCGCCGCGGCCTTAGATCCCCGATACCGCGCTCATCTGGCCCGATCGTTGGTGCGCTGGGGCCGCTCTGAAGAGGCCCTCACCGTGGTCGGCGACGCGCCGGGATGTTTCGCCACCGAGGCCCGGGCCCAGGCTTGGCTGAGCTTGGGGCGATTCGCCGAGGCCGAGGGCGGCTTTGACACCGCGATGCGGCTGTGCGGCGTGAAAGACAAGGCCGCGCGGTACCGCCTGCGCCTGGGGCTGGCCCAGGCCCGGATGAGCCAGGGGGATCCACGGGGCTTCTCGTTGATGGAGACCCTCATCAGCGAGGAGCCCGATCGCCTCGCGCTCCGCCGGGATCTGATTCAGCGCGCCGTCGACGCGGGCACGCCCAAGCTGGCGCGAGGCACGCTCAAGTGGCTGGTAGACAACGCCTTGGCCACGGAGGACGAGATCAGCCTGTGGCGTGAGGTGCGCTGAGCGCGGCGGGGCCCGAGGTCGGCTACGATCGGCGTATGGCCTCGTCGATTCGATCCTTGCTCCCGGCGGCCGTGTCTCTGGTGAGCGCCGTCGCCTGCACCCCGACCCCTACGGTTGGAGACTCCGCCCCCGAGGGCGCCGCGCCGCTGCGTTTTGTCTTCCCCGTAGACAGCCCCGACCTGATCAACCAGACCATCGGCGTAGACCACGACCCCGCGGTGTACGACGGCGTCGAGGAGCTGATCTGCACCAACTACGACGGGCGCGGATTCCCCTGGTGTTACGACGAGCACGACGGCAGCGACTACCTGCTCGACGGCGGCTTTGACACCATGGACGCCGGGAGCGTGGGGGTGATCGCCGCGGCGGACGGCGTCGTGGTCGAGATCTCCGATGGCAACTACGACCGCTGCCACGGCGTCTCCTCCGGCGGGGTAGACTGCGACGGCTACGAGATGATCGCCAACTATGTCGTGCTGGAGCACGAAGGCGGCGTGTTGAGCCGCTACTGGCACCTCAAGTCGGGGAGCGTGCTCGTGAGCGTCGGTCAGGCCGTCTCGTGTGGTGAGCCGTTAGGGCGCATCGGCTCCAGCGGCTACAGCTCCACCCCCCACCTGCACTTTGAGCTTCACGACCCCGACGGCAGCTCCATCGACCCCTACGCTGGCGAACACTCCCAAGAAGAGAGCTTCTGGGCCGAGCAGGGTGACCCCGAGGGCCTGCCGGGCGGGGCCTGCGCCGGATAGACGGCTGGGATGCTCCCCACCCACTCAATCCCTGGCCTCGTCGAGCTTCACCCCTTCGGGCCCGACCCCACCTCTGACGCGCCCCTGGACCTCTTGATCGAGGTGCCCCACGGCGCCGCGGGCCCTGAAGAGTTCTTCGCCCTCGCCCGACGCCTGCGCGGGGCGCTGCCTGAGCACCTCGAGCGCTTCTTCTTCGTCAACACCGACATCGGCGCCTACGCCTTGAGCGAGGCGATCCTCACCCGTGTGCTCGCCGCGCGGCCACAGACCCGCGGTGTGCTCGCCCGGGCGCTGGTCCCCCGCACCTTCTTGGACGTCAACCGCCTGCTCAACGCCAGCGCGGAGTCCTACGCCTCGGGCGGCGTGACCGCGGGGGTGCCGAGCTTCATCACCGATCCCCACGATCTTGACCTCCTCTTGGGTCTCTACGCCGACTATCGCGCCGCCATCGATCCCCTGTGGGCGCGGCTGGCCCCCGACGGCCTCGGCCTCACCCCCCACACCTACGCCCCGCGCACCGTCGGCATCACCCAGGTAGACGAGCACATCGTCAAGAGCTTGGCGGCCTGCTACGCCCCGGGGGTTGAGGAGACCTGGCCTCTGCGCCCCCAGGTGGACCTGATCACGACGACCCCCGACGGCGAAGACCTCGCCCCGCCGGGCCTCGCCGATGACCTCACCCAGCGCCTCCTCGCCCAAGGCGTCAGGGCCGAGCGAGACAGCAGCTACAACCTGCACCCCGTCACCTTAGGGCATTACCGCTCGGTGGAGTGGCCCGGGCAGGTGCTGTGTTTTGAGGTGCGCCGCGACCTGCTGGTGCGCGCCTGGACACCCTTTGAGCCAATGGAGGCCGACCCGGAGAAGGTCGCCCCCCTCGCTGAGGCCTTCGCCGCGGCGATTTTGGCGCGTTGGGCGTGATGTTTTTTGTGCTCATCACCTTGGGCTGCGGCGGAGAGACGCCCACCGTGGCCACCGTCGCCCAAGCGGAGCCCGTCGCCTCCGTCGAGCCCGTTGAGCCCGTCGCGCCGATCCCGCCGCCCCCCGAGGAGAAGATGCCCACCCTACGCCCGCCGCCGCCCGGCTTCGTCGCCTTGTTGGACGTGATCCCCAACCTCGGCCTAGAGATTCGGTACCACACCGAGAACAACTTCACCGGGGCGCCGGTGCCGGGCTACGCCGCGCCGGGGGCCTGGCTCTTGGTGGAGGCCGCCGAGGCCTTGGCTCGGGTGCAGGCCTCTTTGGCGCCGGAGGGCCTCGGGCTCTACGTCTACGACGCCTATCGCCCGGCCCGGGGCACGAAGGCGTTTGTCGCCTGGGCGGCGCGCACGGGCCAGATTCACCTGGTGGACGGCGGCTACATCGCCCGGCGCAGCGGTCACAACCAAGGCGACACCATCGATCTCTCCCTCTGCACCTTGAGCACGGGCCAACCCGTAGACATGGGCACCGACTGGGATCTCCTCGACGCCCGCAGCCACACCAAGAACGCCACGGGGGAGGCGCTCAAGAACCGCCTGCGGCTGCGCGACGCCATGTCGGCCCAAGGCTTCCACCCCTACAGCAAGGAGTGGTGGCACTTCTCGATGGACCTCCCCGGGCTCAAACACCGCGACGTGCCCTATGGCGCCGAGGAGCTCGACGAGGGCGCGTGGAGCCCGCCGCCGGGCTGGGATCAGCCGGGCTGGACGCCGTGATGGTTCAGGCCATCGAGCCGACGTAGTCCGCGGCGAGCTGGTCAATCTCGGCGTCGGCGGGGTGAAAGTTTGGGCGAAACCAGCTCAACAGCCGCCGCCCGACGAGGCCCGACACGCCCCACCAGAAGGCACGAATGCGAGCGTGCGCCGTAGACTCGACCTCAGCCGGCGGGCGCTCGGTCTCTTGGCGCAGGAGGTGTCGGGTGCCGACGGCCCAGAAGCCCAACAGCGTCGTGAGCGCCACGACCATGCCCACCGCCCGCACGAGGTAACGCCCATCGACGGCCTCAAAGACGTCAAAGGCGACGTGGCGGTGCTCGATCTCCTCCGCCGCGTGCCAGCGCAGCAGCCGCCGCATCTCGGGGTGGGTCGGCTCCAGAAGCTCTGTGCCCAGGGCCAGCTCACCGAAGATCGCGGTGAGGTGCTCCAAGGCCGCCGTCGCCGCCAGGCGCAACGACGGCGGGCAGCGCGGCTCGATGACCTCGTAGGCCAGGCGCTCGTACCAGTCCAGATACGACCGGATCTCAAAACCTTGGGCCTCCAAGACGGCGAAGGCCTGGAGGTGGGCGCGCTGGTGCTGGGCCTCTTGGGCCACAAACGCCATCGCGGCGGCCTTCAGCGCGGGATCCTGCACCCGGTCCAGATAAAATCGCACACTACGAATAAAGAATCGCTCCCCGGCGGGGAAGACGAAGTTGAGCCCGTTCGTCAGGTGCGTCGCCAAGACGCTCCCGCCGTTGTACCAGCGCGGGAGCGTCGAGAGGTCGAAGTGTGGAGCGCGCACGACGGGGAGCGGCGGGGCAGGGCGCATCGGCCACACTCGTTTTGGAGGGTGGCCTCAATTGTACCCTGCGACCCGGGGGCTCAGGTGAGGTGAGGGGACGACGGCGGGTCGCTGGTGAGCCAGTGCGGCGGGAAGGTCTCCAGGTAGCCGGGCAGGGCCTCAATCTTCGCCGCCCAAGGAATGAGGTTCGGCCAGCGGGCGCCGAAGGGCAACAGCCCCAGCTCAAAGTTGGCGGCGGCGGGGCGGGTGGCGGCGCGCTGCAAGAAGTGCAGCCCACAGAACCACACGATGTCCGCGGCGCTGAGCGTCCCGCCGACGATGAAGCCGTCCTTCACGGCGGCGTTGAGGGCGTCGAGCTCGGCGTAGACGGCGGGGAGGCCGTCCCGAATCGCCTGGGCCTGGGCCTCGGACTGCCCAAACAGCAGCGGCCGGGCGACCACCGAGAACGTCGGGTCACCGTGGCCGACGTACTCCAGACAGCTCCGCCACACGAGGCCGGTCTCGGCGGGGCTCAGGCCAAAGAGCGGCGGCGAGGGGAACTCCCGGTTGAGGTAGGCGAGGATCGCCAAGCTCTCGTTGAGCACAAACTCGCCGTTCTTCAGCACCGGCACCTTGCCCCGAGGGTTCAGCGCCAAAAACTCCGGCGTGCGGGTCTCGCGGTTGGAGAACGAGAGCAGGTGGCTCTCATAGGGGACACCCTTCGCGGCCAGGCCGAGCAGCACACGCCAAGCGGGGGTGCTGCCGCTGCCCCAGAACACTTCGATCGACATAGAGGCTCCTGCGCGACGGCGTTTGT
>JADKFE010000058.1 GCA_016717595.1 Deltaproteobacteria bacterium
CCGTTGGTTTGGTCCTGGGAACACTCGGAGAGCTCGTCGCCTGCCTGAGGCGTCTTTGGATCCCGGGGGGACTTGCTGAGGTGCTGAGACATGATCTGGCTCCAAGAAGAGGAGAGAAGAAGATGAAGACCATTAAAGAATGGCTATACTCACTCGACGCGACAGGGGGAGTCTATAGAGATCATTGGGAAGGAGAGCATCTGTCGCTACACACCACTCAGTCTGAGTAGTCTTTCCTCTCACCTCCAGAGAGTATGAATCTTACAGGGGCGAACACGATGATTCGCTTGCGATGCGGTGCGCTCGTCCGATGTATTGCGGCTCATTTGTCCACCACACACCTCCCGTACCTCTCAAGGCACTCCAGGGTCACGACGTCGCCCGCCTTGAGGGTCACGTGCCCAGCCGACAACAACGGGCCACCGGCAAATGACGCCAAGATCTGGTAGTCGTTGGGGGGCACTGCGATGGGTACGGTGCCGACGTCGAACACGTCGGTGTTGTGTATGAGCACTACGGAGCTAGCGTCACCCGTCGCCCGCGCCGTAGGCTTCTTGGTTTTGCTCGCCTTATTTGGCGGGGGTGGCGTTGGGTCACTCGGCGGCTCGCGCTCTATTGGTGGCCCTGGCTCCACCGGATCAGGCTCCGGCGGCGCAGGAACAGGCTCCGGCGGCGCCTGTTCCCCCGGCGGCTCCGGTGGGGCTGGTTCAATCGGTAGCTCCACCCCAGGCGCCACCTCCACCGGCGCCACCTCCACCACCTCGGCCTCCTCCTCGCCCAGACGTTGAACCGCCAGCAGGATCCCCCCGAACACCACGCCGCACAGCACGGCCCCGAGGACCAAGGCGCGGGAGCCTCCACGCTCACGATGGGGCAGGGGCTCGGGGGTAGAGCGCTGGCCACGAGGAAGGGCGCTCGGCGGCCTCGCCCCCGGCGACGGCTGCGCCCCGGAGGTCGTCGCCCTCAAGGGAGCCGCCGGAGCGGCAGACTGTGGAGCCTGCGTGAGCGGCGGCCTCACCTCTGGCGAGGGCTGCGCCCCCGAAGGCGCGCCTCTGACCAGAGGTGGCGTAGGGGGCGGCGAGGGGCTCGGCGGCGTCATCCTCAGCGGCGGCGGCGGGCGCGGGCTGTTGATCGGCGACACCTCTGGAGCAGGCGCCGGGACCCCAGGCAACGAGGCCCGCGGGGCCACCCCGAAGGTCGCCGGCGGGCTCGGCGGGCTCGGCGGCGCTGGCGCCCTCGGAAACACCCGCGTCGGCTCGCCCTCGTCGCGCGGCAGCTCGGGAAAATCGACCGGCGCCCGCATGGTCTGCGCCTCCACCAGCGGCAGAGACGCGCGGTTCGCCAGGAGCGGCGGCGGGGCCACGATGGGCGGCGCGGCTGGGGGCGTCGGTGTGCGGTCGCGGAGCATCGTGCGCGCGGGCACCAAGGAGGGCGTCGGTGTGCGGGCGGGCTGCGGGCGAGGGGCGGGGCGCTCCCACGCGGTCAACAATGACGGGGGCTCTTCAGTGAGCACGACGCCGCTCAGGCTGCCGCCGATGGGCGCGTAGCCGTGGCCCGCGCGCGCCACGCCGCGCTGCGCCCAGGTGCGTAAGGGGTCGTCGCCGAGCGCGCGAGACAAACGCACCGCCCGCGCCTCTAGGTCCTGGGCTTTGGGGCGCGCCTCGGGCTCGTAGGCCATACAATGAAGCACGAGCTCCAGCGCCTGCGGTGGGACGTCGAGGGCGCGCAGGCGCTGGTCGGCCTCGCTCAGCACACGATCGTGTCGTTTGGGGTTCGCTGAGGTCTGGGGCAGGCGCGCTTGGGTGAGCAGCTCAAAGAGCACGACCCCTAAGGCGTAAATGTCGCCCTCGGGGCCATCAGGCATCAGATCGAGGCGCTCTGGGGGCATGTAGCTGGGGGTGCCGAACGCCACGGAGCGTGTCGCGGCCTCGCGGGTGTCAAACTCGGCCCGGGCCACGCCGAAGTCGAGCACCTTCACGTCGCCGTCTGGGGTGAGGCGGATGTTCGCGGGCTTGAGATCGCGGTGAAGCAGGTGCAGGGGCTGGCCGTTGGGGCCGACCATGTGCCAGGCGGCGTGCAGCGCGCTCGCCACATCGGCGATGATCTCCAGCGCCGGCCCCGTCGGCACACGGCCCCGCCGCACGAGCTGGGTGAGGTCTTCGCCGACGACGTACTCCATCACCACCGCCCAGCGCCCATCCAGACGGGTGAGGCGATCAACCCCCACGATGGACCGGTGGCGCAACAACCCGAGAATTCGCGCCTCGTCTCGTAGACGCCGGGCGATCTCCACCATGTCCTCTAAGTCGGCGTTGAGCACCTTCACCGCGACGAGCTTCTCAAAGCCGCCCTCGCCCAAAAAACGCGCGAGGTAGACCGCGCCGAAGCCACCCTCCCCCAAGAGGCCGAGCAGCTCGTACTGCCGGGCGGGCGGGCCTTGGCCAGTTATGGGCTCCATCGGCCCCCCATTTGGTTGGGCGCCATCGCGACCCCCCCCGCCACGAGCGCGACGGCCAACCCGAGGGCGGTCAGCAAGGGGGGCCAAAATCGCGGCGGGTAATAATCGGCCCAGGCGGACTCGAGATCTTCGCCGGGGCGCACCAGGCCGCTCCACACCACCAGGCCGTCTGGGCTGGCGAGCACGACGAGGCTGGGGCGCTCCACAGGCACGCTGATCGTGCGCTGGCCGTCGACGTAGAGCGTGTGGTGCTTGGGGACGTTCACCAAGGCGCGGGGGGAGGCCGGCGTGGACCGCGCCGCCTGGTACAGCGAGTCCAGCGCCCCGCTGGGCGGCGCGGCCTCGGCGCTTAGTCCAAGCGAGGGCATCGTCTCGCTCATCGCGCGCAGCCACAGGCTGGCCTCGGCGTCGTCCATCGCCATGAACCGGATCAGCGCGTTGGCCTGATACACCAGGGCGGCGTCATACGGCATGGGCGCGGCGCCTAAGCACACAACGCCGGACTCCACGACGAGCCTCCCCGCGTCGAGCCGATCTGCGCCTTTTGGGCCGCGCTCAAAGCCGAAGATCACATCGCTGGCGCCCTTGACGACATCTTCAGGGCTCACGGGGCAGCCCGCGGTGGCGCTGGATGCGGCGCTTGAGGCGAACAGGAGCCCAAACGCGACGAGCGCTGCTGTGTGCGGGGAGTGAAGCGTTACCGTAGACATCTGCGAACCCATCAATGGGTAGACGCTATCACAGGAGCGGCGGGAGTTGGCGGTCACGCGCTCTTTTTTTTGGGTCGGGCCGGGTGGGCCGCGGCGGGGGCCCGGCATTGCGGGTGCGCGGAGAGGCAAAGTCTGCTGTTTTTGCGAAGAGTTAGGCGGAGGGAGGAGCCGAGGATCTCCAGCGGGCCGAGGTGGGGATCACGCAGGGGGATCTTCAAGGCGCCTCGGCGCGGCGCCGGGTGCGCGCGTGGGTTCACCGTCGCCCACCCCCGCGGGGGCTCATTCAAATTGAGCGGCTGGAGCCGCCTCGTCCCCCGGAGGCGCCCCCCACGCGGGGTGACGGCGAGCCGGGGAGCCCGGCTGCGGCCTGGCGCGCTCCGGCTTAGGCGCGCCAGCCCCGCCCGCCGGGTGTATCTTGGTTCTATGCGCCAACCCCTCCTCGTCCTCTCCGCCGCCGTCCTGCTGATCTTCACCGCCTGCGACAAGGAGGCCGAGGTGTGTGTGGAGGTCGGCGAGGCCGCGGCGACGGTGTGTGTGGAGGATCAGCACGGCGCGCCCTTCGCCCCAGACGCGGCGTACTGGTTTTGGCCCCCCGACGGCGGCGACTACGACGGTGAGCACGTCCTGGACTGCGTTGACGCCGACTGCACCGTGTTCGGCGTGCCCACCGAGGCCAGCGGCCTGTTTATGGTGAGCGCCACCTGGAGCGGCCCGATCCACCATGACCCCGACTGTGTGTATCGCAGCTTCGCCGAGGCGGAGGTGGACGGCGCCGAGATCGCCGCCGGAGGGCTCGACCCGATCGTCGTGCTCACCCTCGACAGCACCGCCGAGATCTGCGATTAGCCGCTGAAGGTTGTAGACTATGCGCTCCGCTGAGAAGAGGTGCGCTGGTGTCTGAGAAGCCCGTTGACCCGACCGTCGTCGTCGTGCTCCCCGGGGGCGGCGGCGAACCTCTGGCCAAAGCGCTGGAGGCGCAGCTCAAGGCGGGCGCGCCGCCTGCGCCGCCGGTCACCCATGAGCTCTGGGGAGAAGGTGAGGGCCAGGTCACCGTCGGCGGCGCCGTTCTGCCGTACAAGGTCAAGGTGGAGGGCCTCGTGCTGCGCCACGAGGACGAGGGCCACGCCCAGGTGCGCGTCAGCGTCACCACCTACCTGCGGCCCGGCGCCGCGCCCGGCGCGCGGCCGATCACCTTCTGCTTCAACGGCGGGCCTGGCTCGTCTTCAGTGTGGCTGCACCTCGGCGCGTTCGGCCCCAGACGTGTGCTCCTGACCCCCGAGCTGAGCCCGCGCCCGCCCTTTGTGCTCAGCGACAACGCCCACACGCTCTTCGAAGAGAGCGATCTTGTCTTCGTGGACCCCCCGAGCACCGGCTGGAGCCGCGCTCAAGCTGGGCAAGACGCAAAGACATGGCATGGCGTCACCGCAGATGTGGAGGCCATGTCCGAGCTGATTCGCCTCGTGCTCACGCGGGAGGGCCGCTGGGCCTCGCCGATCTTCCTCGCCGGGGAGAGCTACGGCACCACCCGGGTGGCGGGCATCGCGCTGCGCCTGCACGAACGTTTTGGGGTGAGCCTCTCGGGGCTCGTGCTCATCTCCTGCGCCATCGACATCGGCACCCTGGAGTTTCACCCGGGCAACGATCTGCCCTACGTCGTCATCTTGCCCACCTTGGCGGCGACGGCGTGGTATCACCTGGGCCGTGAGGGAGACCTCAACGAGCTGCTCGCTGAGGTCGAAGAGTTCGCGCTTGAGGACTACGGCCCGGCCTTGATGAAGGGCGCGCGGCTGCCCGCGGACGAGCGTCGGGTCATCGCCGAGCGTCTGTCGCTGTTTTTAGGCTTGTCGCGGGAGTACATCGAGCGTTGTGATCTGCGGGTGAGCTTAGAGCGATTTATCAAGGAGCTGCTCCGAGATCGACGGCGCACGGTCGGGCGTCTCGACGGCCGTTTTGTCGGCGCCGACCGCGACGGCGGCGGCGAGATCTCCGAGTACGATCCCTCCTTCTCGTCCATCCTGGGACCCTTCACCGCGGCGCTGCACCAGCACATGCACAGCCTCGGCGTGCGCCGGGACGACGAGTACCGGATCATCACCGAGAAGGTGAACCCCTGGCGTTGGGACGGCGCCGAGAACCGCGCCCTCAACATGAGCGAGGCCTTACGAAAGGTGATGGTTCAGCAACCCCATCTGCAGGTGTTCGCGGCGAGCGGTCTGTTTGACCTCGCCACGCCGTACATGGCGACGGACTACACCTTTGACCACCTCGTCCTCGATGGATCCGTTCAGAGTCGGATTCAGCACGAACGATACCCGGCGGGCCACATGATGTATGTGCATGAGCCCTCCTTGGTGCAGCTCAAGTCGCACCTGAGCGGATTTTACGCGCGCTGCCTCGGCGCTGAGGAGTAAACGGACATGGTCGGTCATCAAGTCGCCGAGGCGCTGCGGGGTGTCGCTGAGCAGGCCGGTGAGGTGGCGATGCGGCTCCAAGAGGAGCATCGGCTCACCAGCGCCGCCGTGGAGCAGGTCGCCACCGCGCGTAAAAAAGACGCGGTAGAGCTGGCGTCTCACATCGTCTCCGAGCTGAGCGCCGAGCGCCTCGCCGTCGCCAAGGTCAAGTACGCCTATGGCGGCTTTGAGCGCCGGGATCCCCTCAAGGCGATGCCCAAAGAGCACACGACGCTCAGCCACGAGGTCAGCCGCATTCAACAAGACGAGCGGTACCAGCGCCGCGACGCCCTCGTCGGCCCCTACGGCTCGGTCACCCGCAGCTTAGAGGAGGCCACAGACCACTACAACAACTGGCACGATGAGTGCCTCAAGTTTGAGGCGTTGGAGGGCTTTCTGGAGCTGATCGAGGTCGGCTACGACACCCCCAACTTCACCCTGCGCTGGTGGGACGCCGCCTATTGGCGGGTGTGGGCCAACGGGGACAAGGTCTGCGCCGCGCTGGGCCTCGCGGATTTTGGTGACGACGTGCTCCCGGTGTATGAGCGGGCCCACGCGTCGATGACCCAGTGGTTTGGTGAGGTCAAACGGTTCACCGCCGAGCGAGACGCCGTGCTCGCCTTGGTGCGCCGCCATGATGAGGCCGTCTCGCGCCTGTCGCGCCTGCCCGAGCTCTACCTCGACGAGTGCCGCCGGGCCTTGGGCAAACATCTGGAGCAGGCCGATCCGGCGCTCTTGGAGAGCTGGAACGAGGAGGACCGTGTGGCGTGTGCGCTCCTGCGTCGTGTGGCCGGGCTCAAGGCCAAGGGCGACATCCTTGAGCAGCTCAAATCGGGCCTTGAGGTTGTGCGTGGCCGTGTGGGTGAGCTGGCCGGGCGCTGCAACACCCAGGCCGCGAAGCTCATGCGGCCCAAAAAATACCATGCCCAGGTGAGCAACCCGCCCAAGCTGGAGAAGATGGCGAGCACCATCGCCAAGGCCGATGAGGCGGTGATGAAGGCGGCGAAGCTGCGGGAGCGGGTGATTCGGTTCGCCGACTACGAACGATTCCCGTCGGGAGACTCGCCGGAGCTGTGGTATCTGCTCATGGTCGGCCAGCGCGCCTCGGCGCTCACGCCCCAGCTCGCGGCGTGGTACGACCGTCACCCCGAGGTGGTCGAGACCTTCGTGCCCAACACGCCGACCGCGCGGAACGACGGTGATGACTTCATCCAGGGCGTCGTCGTCGGCCACGTCGTCAGCCGCGCTCTGGACGATCTGGGCGACGTGTCGTGAGACGTCTGCGTGTGGTGTGTTACGCGATCAACGGGCGCGGCCTGGGCCACCTCACGCGGCAGCTCGCCATCGCCCGCTGGATGCGGCGCTACGCCGAGGTGCTCGACGTCGGCTTAGAGCTGTGGGTGCTCACCTCCAGCGAGGCCGACACCCTCGCCCGCCGTGAGGGGTTCCCGGCGCTCAAGCTGCCTTCCAAGGCGATGTTGCGCGACGCTGGGGTCGATCTCAGCCGGGGTCTCACCATCGCCCGGGCCTGGGTGATGCAGTCCGTCGCCCTGCTGCAGCCCGACCTGCTCATCGTCGACACCTTCCCCGGCGGCACCTACGGCGAGCTGCTCGCCACCTTAGAGCTCGCGCCCAAGCGGGCCTTGGTCGCCCGGCCCGTTCGCGCCAACATGGCCGAGGATCCCGGCTACAGCGGGCTTCTGCCGCTGTATCAGACCGTGCTCGTCCCCGATGACGCCGGGGCCACTGTGTCGAGTGAGCCCGGCGGCTTGGGGCCGATCCTGCTGCGAGAGCGTGAGGAGCTGTTGCCGCGAGACGCCGCGCGCCGGGCTCTGGGCGTGCCTGAAGGCCAGCGCGCGGTGTGGTTGAGCTTGGGTGGGGGAGGGGATCCGGCGGCGATGTCTACCCTTCCGCGCCTGGTGGACGCCCTGCGCGGGCGCGGCTGGCACGTCGTCGTCGCCGCGGGGCCTCTGTACGACGGCGTCGAGCGCCGCGGCGAGGGGGTCACCTGGCTCGACCGTTACGCCAGCATGGAGCTTCTGTGTGGGGTAGACGCCGCGGTGAGCGCGGGGGGCTACAACGCCTTCCACGAGCTGATGTTCGCCGGGGTGCCCACGGTGTTTTTGCCCCAGCCGCGGGTGGCCGATGACCAAGAGGCTCGTGTGGCGCGGGCCGTCGCCGTGGGCGCCGCGCGTCTGGCCCGGACCCTCGAGGACGTGCCGGCGCTTCTGGAGTCCCCCGGAGACGCCGCCGCCGCCCGGGCGCTGGTGCCCCGAAACGGCGCCAGGGACGCCGCCGCGCGCCTGCTCTCGACCTTGCTCCCCGCCGACGACGTGGCCAGGGCGGCGGAGCTGCTCTCCCCGGCGCTGCTCGGCAGCCGCAGCGCCCAGGGCATGGCGCCGAGGCAGCTTCTGGAGCTCGCCCGCGCCTTGAGCGGAGACAGCCCGTCTCAGCACGCCGCGCGCAGGGCCGGGGCCCTGGACTGGATCGACCGGGGCCTGCTCCACGGGGAGATCCCCAAAGATCCCCCTCCGGCGGCGCCGCTGTTGAGCCTGCTCGGGCGATTCGACACGATCGGCTTGCCCCCGGAGCGCGGCGCTGAGCTGGTGCTCGGCCTGCGCCGTCGCTGGCCCGCGGCGACGCCGATGGAGCTGTACAGCGCGGCGGACACCTTACTCACGGCGTTTGTGCCGTTTGAGGACTGGGGCGGGGCCGTGGCGCTCCTGCGGGCGATGCCGTCCCAGCGCACCTGGGCCTTGGCGAGCTTCGCCGACGCCTTGAGCCGCTGGCTAACCCACGAGCGAGATCTGTTTGACGCCCAGCGCAGCTTCGTGAAGGTCGAAGGCGGCGGCAAGCGGGGCCTCGCCGAGAGCTTGGCCTTGCTCGCCGATGGCGGCGCGGCCACGGGGCACAGCGCCGCCGACGACGAGCCCCTGTTATGAACAAGACCCCACACAAACAGCGTGTGCGTCAGGTGCTCGATGGGATCGCCCAGGGCCGCCCTCTGGCCGGGCCGATGCAGGTTCACCTCGACATCACCAACGGCTGCAACGCGGCCTGCGTGACCTGCTGGGACCACTCGCCCCTGCTCAACACCCCCCGCGGCGCCGACTGGAAGCGCCGCCGCCTGCCCTTCGCCCGGTTTGAGCAGATCCTGGCGATGTTGGACGAGGTGGGCGGCGTCGGGGCGATGGTGCTCTCGGGCATGGGTGAGCCCTTGACCCACCCCGACGTGTACAAGATGATCGAGCAGATCAAACGGCGCGGCTGGTCGTTGACGATGATCACGAACCTCGTCGCCGCCGACGCGGACCGCCTCGCCGAGAGCGGCGTCGATCAGCTCCTCGTCGGTGTTCAAGGCGTGAGCCCCAAGAGCTACACCGCGTTTCACCCCGGCTGGACAGAGGCGCACTTCTTCACCCTCTGCGCCGTGCTGCGCCGCCTCGCCCAGAGCCCCGTCCGGGTGCGCCACGTCCAGGTCATCAACCGTGACACGGCGCCGGAGCTCGTCGAGATGGTGCGGTTTGGCCGGATGTTCGGCGCCGACCGCGTGAACTACAAGCTCGCCAGCCTCAAAGACGGCACAGAGGGCTGCGCGGTCAGCGAAGAGCAGCATCAGTGGATGATTCACGAGGGCGCGCCCCAGGCCCGGGCCTTGGCCGAGCGGCTGGGGGTGGCCACAAACCTCGACGTGTTTGAGGCCCAGCTTCAGGCCGGGGGCCGCGCGACGGCGCCGATTGAGCGCATCGGCTGCGCGATGGGCCACGTCTTCACCCGCATCACCGTCGATGAGGACGTGCTCTACTGCTGCAACACCGAGATCCGTGTGGGATCGTTGCGCGAGCGCGGCTTCTCGGAGTGGTGGTGGGGCCCGGAGTGGCAGGCGCTTCGGGATCAGCTCGCCCGAGGTGAGTACCTGCCGGGCTGCGCGCAGTGCGGCAAGATCGAGCAGAACCTCAAGTGGCGCGCCCGGGCCGAGGCCGCCGGGATTCAGCTCTCCCAGGTGAGGCCGTGAGCCGCCAGCCGACGATTGAGTGGCAGGTCGCGGGGGCCTGCAACTATGACTGCTCGTACTGTATTCAGTCGCCGAAGTACCGGCGCGGGCGCCCGGACGCAGGGCAGCTCGACGCCGCCTTGAGCTTCTTCGCCGCCCTGCCCGGCGTCTGGGAGATCAAGTGCAGCGGCGGTGAGGCCTTCGCTCACCCGCTGTTCTTGGGGCGTGTGGTGCCCGGGCTGATGGCGGAGACGCCCCACCACATCAGCGTGCTGACCAACCTCTCCGCGAGCCGTGAGGAGCTCGCGCGGTTCATCCAGCTCACCCGGGGGCGTCTCAAGGTGCTCTCGGCCTCGTTGCACCTGGAGTTTGTGACGGTGGACGAGTTTGTGGCGAAGGCCCGCTGGCTTCAAGACCAGCTCGCGCCCGAGGTGCGTTTGGTGGTGAACGAGGTGGTCTTGCCGCACAAAATGGACGAGGCCCAGGCCGCCAAGGAGGCCGTTGAGCGCGCTGGCCTGCGGTGGTTTCCCCAGCTCTACAAGGTCAAACGGGGAGGGGTCGGCGGCGTGGCCGAGTACCCCGACGCCGCCGCGCTCACGGCGCTGATCGGCGAGTCCCCCGGCCCCAGAGAGGCGAACCTCGCGCCGAGCTACCTGGGCCGGCTGTGTTGGGCCGGCGTCGATTATTTTACCGTGGACAAAGACGGCTCGGTGTGGTCCTGCCGCACGGCGAAGCGCCACGGTGAGGGGCGCTTGGGCAACCTCTACGACGGCAGCGCGACGCGCTGGCTTGACGCCTCACCGTGCCCCTACACCATCTGCCCGTGTACCGTCCCCGCGAACCGGGGCATGATCGAGGGCGTCGGCGCGGCGACGGCGCTGGAGGCCGAGTGATCTCAAACCTGCCAACGCCGCCTTATCCGTTAGAGGGCGTGGTGTCCTGGAACATGAACACCACCTGCAACTACCGCTGTTCATACTGCACACAGAGGTTCTTGGACGATCGAAAACGTTGGGCGAAGGACGTGCCCGCCTTTGTGCAGGCCTTCAACGCCCTGCCCGGCGACTGGGAGGTCAAGCTCTCTGGCGGTGAGCCCTTCGCCCACCCGCGCTTTGACGAGGTCGTCGAGGGCCTCGCCCGGGGCGGGCGCCGGGTGAGCGTCGTCACCAACCTGAGCGGCAGCGACGAGACCTTGGCCCGCTTCGCCGAGGCCACGTCGGCGCGTCCGGGGCTCTTGAGCGCCAGCCTTCACCTGGAGTTTGTGCGCCCCGCGGAGTTCTTTCCGAAGCTCCGCCGCCTCGCCGACCGACACGCGGGCAAGATCGTCGCCACCTGCGTCGCAACCCGGGACACCCTGCCACGCCTGCCGGCCCTCATCGAGGAGGCCGCCGCGCTGGGGCTCACCCTACGCGCCCAGCCCGAGAAACAAGATCGCGACGTCATCCCCTACAGTGATGAGGAGCGCGCGGCGCTCAAGGCGCTGGGCGGGCACAACGGCCTGGGCCTCGTCGAGCCGAGCTTTCTGGGCCAGCCCTGCTGGGCGGGGGCCCGATACCTGATCGTGGACGATCGTGGCGAGGCGTACCGCTGTTACCCCGCCCGGCGCCAGCGCACCGAGCGCCTGGGCAACCTCCTCGACGGCAGCTTGCGCCTGCTCACAGGCGCCAATCCCTGCGGTTATGAGTACTGTAACTGCACCGTCCCTCCCCAGCGCGGCATGGTCCGCGGCGGCGGGGAGCGCACCCACCCTGGAGCCTGAGATGTTCGCTGGACGACTAAAGCTACGGACCTTCGTGATCCTCGCGGGCCTCGGCGGCGGCGCCCTCTGCGCGGGGGTCGTGGGCTCGTATCTGATCTTTATGCCCGCCTCGAAGCCCGAGCCGCCCGAGCCCGTCATCGCCGTCGCTGAAGAGGCCCCCGTGGGCGCGGCGCCGAGCCCCCAGCCAGCCGCGACACCCACGGCCACAGCGGCCGGGCCGGGCATGCGCCCTGAGGACGTCACCGCGCTTGAGTACCGCGGCCGCGACATCGGCAGCGACAAGCTCAAAGACGTGAGCAAAGGCCGCAGCTTTAAGGTGAACGTCTACCAAGACGCCGGCCACAGCACGGCGAACCGCGTGAAGATCGATCTCGATCGTGACGACAAGTGGGACGAGAAGATCGACTTTAAGCCCGAGGGCGTGATCCGCCAGGTGGCGCCCAACGACGACGAGAACTACACCCAGACCTACCGCCTCGTCGACGGCGCGTGGGTGCAGGGCTGATCCCCGGCTAGACTCAGGAGCGAGACGATGCGGTCAATGTTCAGCGCCGATGGCAAACAGTGGATCTTCGGCGACGCCTTCGGGCTCACACGCCTCGATCTCACCAAGGCGCCGAAGGTGAGTAAACACAGCACCAAGGTGTTTAACCCCCACGGCGTGATGTCGGTCACGAACGACGGCAAGCTCGCGCTCATGGACGGACGCACACAGACCGGCGCATACGGCAACGACCGCGTGGTCTGCGTGGGGCTGCCCGGCTTGGGGATCAAGGCTGAAGACGACAAGGCCCGCGCGCCGGTGGGGCTCTACGGGCCGTCTACGGACGCCCACGTCTTGCGGCTCCAGAACGACGCCGCGTTGGATGTGCTGCGTCTCAAAGGGGACGAGTTGGAGAACCTCCGCTCGATCCCGCTGACCGGGGCTACCCGCCTCGACGCGCTGTCGGTCGGCCCCCAGGCGGAGATTGAGCCCGACCGCACAAAATACGTCCCTCGCCGAGCCCTGCGGGTGATGCCCGACGGCCGCTTCTTGGCGCTGCGCGGCGACGACCAGCTCATCGCTGGGCAAGCGAGCCTCATGCCCGGCCACGATGAGCTGTGGTGGGCGCTGCCCCTGCGCCTTCACCCGTTTGTGACCGTGCGCCTTGTCTGGGTGGGTGAGACGGCCTACGCCGTGGTGATGGACCACGCCGCCGACGTGGCGCGTATCGTCGAGGTCAGCCGCACCGGCTCGGTGCAAGTCTACGAGCTCCCTGCCATCGCGCCGCCCGTGGTGACCGAGCGCGCCATCGTGAGCCAGGTGTCCTCCGACACGATCTGGCGCCGGGATCTCATCAGCGGCCACGACGCGGTGTTTGACGTCGGCGCCTACAACCCGCACCCTGGCCCCGCCGTGGATCCGGCGCTGTTTAAGGGGGAGGCCCCGGCCGAGCCCACGCGCCTCCCCGGCCACGTCGACGCCTTGGGCGACCGTGTGCTGTTTGTGCCGTGGCACGGCGAGTGTGTCGTCGTCGTGACCGATCACCAGCGCCTCGACCGCGGCCTGCCGCCGGGCCCGGTCGGCTTCCGCCGAGCGCTTCTGGAGCACTTCGCCCGCGTCAACGAGGGCCTGCGGCCCCTGCAGGTGCAGTCGGCCTTGGCGCATCTCGACATCCACCCCCGCTACCCCTCCTTGCCGTGCGGGGCGTGGTTGCCGTGGCTGCCGCCGACGTTTGAGGGGCTCCTGATCACGTCTTACACCCGCAAGCTCATTGAGTATATGGAGCTGCGCATCGGCGGCTACTCCTGGGGCAGCTTCAGCGGCGTCGGCGGCGGGGGCTGGTGTTACGAGCGCACCGACGAGGCCACGATGGCGCGGCTCGTGCAATGGATGATGGTCGCGGACATGGCCCCCACCGAGGCCGACCGTGACATCGAGCGGATGTACGGCGACGCGATGGGCATCCCGCACGATCCCCGCCCCGATGGCCTCTGTCTCACCCCGGCCGCCGAGCGCCTGCTCCTGCGCGCCAGCCTAGAGGCGATCCGTGGCGGCGGAAAGTGGGAGGTGTTGGAGCTCCCCGAGTCCTGGGCGACGGAGCCGATCACCGTCGCCTTGGCCAACGACGCCCTCCAGGGCCTGCACCGCTGGCGCAGCTACCGGCCCTACACCATGCTCCAGGCCCTCTGTATGATGTTGGCGCACCACATGGGCGCTGACGCCTTGCCGGTCTTGATCAAGCTTCTGCAGGATCACGACGAGCCGTTTGTGTACAATCACTGGCGCAACTGCGGTGAGCTGATCGTGTGGATCTGTCACGCCCACCCCCAGCTCAAGGATTCTGCCATCGCGCAGCTCTCGGCGATCAAAAAGACGCACTCAAGCTGGGCGTATGAGCAAGACCTGACCTTGAAGGCCCTCGCGCGCGGCGCCAAGCACCACTGGTCAAACGGCTGAGCCTCGCTCGATCGGCGCTTTGGTGATCAGGCCCGGGCGTAGACCGGCACCAAGGCGCCGGAGATGTCTCGGGCCGCGTCGCTGAGCAGAAACTGGATGACCCCGGCGATGGACTCGGGGCTCACCCAGCGGCGTGGGTCGGCCTGCGGCATGTCTTGGCGGTTGCGCGGGGTGTCGATGGTCGAGGGCAGCACGGCGTTCACCCGCACCCCAGACTCCAACACCTCCGCGGCGGTGGCCTGCACCAAGGCCAAGGCGGCGGCTTTGGACGCGGTGTACGACGCCATGCCTACCCCCGTCCACGGGCGCTGGCCGGGGCGGGCGCCGATGATGACGACGCTGCCGCCGCCCCGGGACACCATGCCCGGCAGAAGCGCGCGAAGGCCCCGAGAGACGGTGTCGACGTTCATGTGGAACATGGCGGCGGCGCCGTCATCCTCCGCCAGATGCAGCGGGCCGGTGTACACGAAGCCCCCGGCGATGAGCGCCGCGCCGGTGATCGGCCCCAGGTTCGTCTCGATCGTGGCCACGGCGTCGCGCAGGGCGCCAAGATCGGTCACATCCAGGCCCAAGGCGAAGGCCGCGCGGCCGCTGGCGACGAGCTGGTCGAGGTGGGGGGAGGGGAGGTCCAGCGCGGCGATGGTGAGACCCGCGGCGGTGAGCGTGTCACAGACGACGCCGCCGAGGGCGCCCGCGGCGCCGGTCACGAGCACGACGCCGCTCACGTCGCTCATGGCGCGCCCGTGAGGGTGCCGCCGAACACCTCTTGCAGCGGCTCGACGAGCTGATCTTCAGGGCTGGTCACGGTGATGATCGAGGTGTCCAGCACGCGGATCTCGACGATGGCGTCGCCGAGATCGGAGAGGTCAAGATCGTCGGCGAACAGGCCGCCGGGCCGAAAGCGCGGCGCCTCGACCTCGGGGGGCACGCCCACAAACACCGCGGAGCGAAACCGCTGCACCTTGAGCGCCGAGAGCATCAAGAGCGTGCCTTCGCCCAAGGTCTCCGGCGTCTTGGACGGCACCTTGGGGAAGGGGCCACCCTGGGCGTCTACGTCGGCGAAGTGCCACACGAGCTCAGGGCGCACGGCGTGCACCGCGGCGACGAGGCGGGCGAGGTGCTCACCGAGGCCAAGCTGGGGTGCGTCGGGGAAGCTCTGCCGGGTGAGGGTGAGCCGACGGGCGGGAGGGGATGCAGGGGAGGCGATCATGCCGCACGCTCTAACAGGTTATCGGCGCTCGTGAAATCTAAGATGCTCAGCGCGTCTTTGGCTGGCGAGGCTTCGCGGCGCCCGCGCTCACCGCCCGGGCATTGACCACCCGCTCACGCCGCGTAAGGTGGCGTCGCGAAGGGCCTCCTCCTCATCCCAGCGGGCGAGGCGGTCGCGGTTGCGGCGGCGCGCCCCCAAGAAGCCGAAGAACAGGCCGAAGGACGAGAGCCCAAGCCAAACCTCCCCTTGGGCCAGCGCCGTCCAGCGCAGGGGCGAGTCGTTCAGTCGCGCGCGCCAGGCGCGGTCGAGGGCCTGGGCGTCGTCGCCGGTCACCGCGCGGAAGGCCGCGGGCATCGGCCGCCCGGCGGCGAGCTGGGCCACCAAGGCGGGGATCACCTCGTCCCCGTGGCGCTCGGTCAAGAACGCGATGAGATCGGCGGACTGTGCGTAGGCGAGGTTCGCCCGCACGGCGTCTACGGGGAAGCCGCGCTCGATGTCCTCTAAGCCCAGAAGGCCGCCGCCGAGGCTGCCGCGGGCGATGGTCTGAATCGTCTCGGGGCCGTACTCTCCGGCGACGACCTGGGCGAGGCCCTCTTGAAGCCAACGCGGCACCGGGCGCGGCCCGAAGGCTTGGCCGAGCAAGACGTGAACGATCTCGTGGTCGAGCACCTGCTCCAAGGGGTCGGAGGTGCCGGGGCGCAGGCGCGGGGCGCGCAAGAAGATGAGCGAGCGGTGGGGCCAGGCCGTGCCGTCGGCCCAGTCTGGCGGGTGACCGGGCTGAAGCGCCGAGAAATCACGGGCCTGATGGGCCAAGGTGATGATCATCGGCCGCCCGGCGCCAACGCCGAGCCTGGCGGCGATCTCGGGCACGGCGACGGCGGCGTGATCCGCGAGGCGGTGGGCCACCCGGGCGTCGTCGGGGTGCGCGCGCACGTCGGCATACAGTCCATGAACGGTGAAGTAGCCGTCGGGCAGGGGCGGCGCGGGCTCCAGCGTCTCAATGAGACCGTGGTCATCCGTCGCGGGGCGGAGCTCCTGGGCCTGGGCCGCGCCCGGCTGGGCGACGAGGGTGATCAGCGCCAAGGCGGCGACGAGCAGGAGCTTGAACCATCGAGTCATACGCACCTCATTCTCCGCCAAGCTACACGCGAACGTCCTGGGGGGAAGCCCAAGGCCAGGGACTTCTGCGCGGCGCCCGGCGCGGGACTCGGCGCCACGGGCACGATAGTGGGGCGAGATGACGCCTCCGAGCCCACCCTCAGGCCCCCCGCCGACCCTCGCTGAGGTGCTCTCGGATCGTGTCCTTTGGTGGTTTTTGGCGTTGGGGCTCTACCTGCGGCTCTACACCTTGGCCCGCTGGCCGATGCTGTTGTGCCTGCGCGACGAGTGCACCTACCTCGCGCTCTCCCAGCGGATCTTCGACGGTGAAGGCATGACCCCGGCGGGGGCCGGCTGGCTGTGGGCGCCCGGTTACCCCGCGCTCTTGGCCTTGCACGAGCTGATCTTCGGCGAGGCCGGGGGGCTACGGGTCACCCAAGCGCTGCTCGCGCCGTTGATGATCGTGCTCGCCGCGGCGCTCTGCCGGGCCTGGGCCGAGAGTGAGGAGCAAGGTCGCCGGGCGGCCCGGTGGGCGGCGGCGCTCATCGCGCTCTCCCCGACGCTGATCTTCTTCTCTGTACGTTTGTGGTCGGAGAGCCTCTACCTCACCGTCCTGCTCGGCGCGCTGTGGGCGCTCACCCGGGCTCGGGCGGTCACCGTCGGGCGCGGTCTGGGCCCGGCGATGGTCGCGGGGCTCTTGTTGGGGCTCGCCGTGCTCAGCCGCGGCGTCGCCCAGTACCTCGGGCCCCTGTTCGCGTTGGGGCTCCTGTGGGGGCGGCCCCGGGCGGGGGCGCCCCAGGTCGTGGCCCTGGCCCTCGCGGCGGCGCTCACCGTGGCGCCGTACTCGGCTTGGGCCACAAAACGGTGGGGCAGCTTTACGCTCAGCGACCGCACCCTGGGCCAGATGATGTGGCTCGGCGACAACACCTTCCCGCCGATCACCTTTGATCACGGCGTCGGCCTCACCGACCCCCAAGAGTTTGACCGGGTGACGGCGACGGGGCGCCCCCACTGCGAGTTCACCGGGGATCCCGCCGCCTGGGACGCCTGCGAGACCGCCGGGGGCAAAGCGTGGATCCGCGAGAACCCCGGCGAGTTTCTGCGCCGTGTGCCCCATCGCCTCGCGCAGCTCATGAACCCCAACTCGTTTCTCACCCGCCACCTCGCCATGGGGCGCTGGGCGAGCCTCCCCCGAGAGGCCAGCCTGGGCCTCGCCGGGCTCACCGTGGGGTGGAGCCTCGCGGCGATGATGGGCGGCGCGGCGGCGCTGATCTTGCGTGGGCGAGGCTGGGCGGCCACGCTCACGGCGTTGATCCTGGGGTATCACTGCGCGGCCATCGCCATCACCGCCGGGCTGAGCCGCTACCGCGTGCCGCTGGACGGCCTGCTGTTGTTGTGGTTGGCCTTGGCCCTGGGCGATCTGCCGGGCACCCGGCGGGTGTTCACCGAGTCCCCGGCCCGGGGCGCGGCGGCGTTGTTGGTGGCGCTCGTGCTCTTGGGCCTCGCGTTGCGCTCCTTGGGCCCCGGCTTCTTGTAGATCAGGGGTCGATCGGGTGTATGATGGCGGGGGAGTCCCCATCACCCCCTCTCGCAAGGACTGCGATCATGAGATGTCTGCTGCTCGTTCCGGCCTGGGAGGTCGCGGAGATCTACTCTCCTGGCACCGCCGGGAGCCAGGTGAGCTTTCAGCACCCGGACGGCATCCTCAGCGTCGCGGCGTACCTCAAGGCCCAAGGCCACACCCTGCGGGTGCTCGACGGCGCGTTTCGTGACCATGAGAACATCCTCGCCGAGGTCGAGCGCTTCGCGCCGGACTGGGTGGGCATCTACGCCAACACGCCGTTGTGGAACAAGGCGCAGAACACCGCCAAAGACATCCGCGCGAGGATGCCCGAGGTGTTCATCTCCGTCGGCGGCCCGTGCCCCATCGCCTATCGGGCGCGCTGTCTGGAGGAGTGTGAGCACCTCGACGCCGTGGACATCGGCGAGGGTGAGCTCACCAGCGCCGAGCTGATGGAGCGCCTAGAGAAGAAGCAGGATCTCAAAGGTTTACACGGCATCGTCTACCGCGACCGCAGCACGCGGGAGATCATCGCCAACCCGCCCCGGGCGCTGATCAAGAACCTCGACATCCTGCCGCCCCCGGCGATTGAGCTCCTCGACTTCCGCGAGCGTTACGTCTCCCCGCCGGGCACCTACCGCCGCACGCCGATCATCAACGTCCACAGCTCCCGCGGCTGCATCAACGACTGCACCTTCTGTTTTCAGCTCGGCGCGAACGTAGACCCAAAGTACGCCCGCACCATGCGGTATCGCAGCCCAGAGCACGTCGTAGACGAGATCGAGTCCCGGGTAAAAGAGTTCGGCTACAAAGAGGTGCGCTTCTTAGACGACATGTTCATCGTCGATCACAAACGTGTGCGCCGCATCTGCCAGCTCATCAAAGAGCGCAACATCGACGTGACGTGGTACTGCTCAAGCCGCGTAGACATCGTCACCCCCGACATCCTGAAGGAGATGCGCTCGGCGGGCTGCTGGGCGATTCTTTACGGTGTCGAGAGCGGCGTACAAAAGAACCTCGACATGCTGCGCAAACGCACCACCCTGGACCAGATCCGCGCGGCGGTGCGCTGGGCCAAAGAGGCGGGGATCAAGGTCTACACGCCGTTTATCTTCGGCATCCCCGGCGAGACCTTTGAGGAGGGCCTACAGTCGATTGAGTTCGCGATTGAGCTGGACCCTTACATCGCGAACTTCAACACGCTCACGCCCCTGCCGGGCACCGATCTGTATGAGCAGGTGCAGCGGGAGGGCACCTGGGAGAGCGACACCGACCACGCCACCTTCCAGCACGCGGCCTATGTGCCCTCGACGATGACGAAGGACCAGCTCATTCAGCTTCGCTCCATCGCGTTCAAGCGATTTTATGGGCGGCCCAAGTATGTCGTGAGGCGCCTGCTCGACATCCGCACACGCTCCGACGTGCGGGCCCTGCTCTCTGGCGCGCAGTCCATGGCGCACATCTTCTTAAACAAGAACATCTTCAACCCTGATCTGTTCATGAAAGCCCCCGGCGACCACTGAGCGGCCCAACCGATGCCTCCCCACCCCGCTCAAGAAGAGCCGGTCTCGTCCCCGATAGACGACCCCACACGACCTGATGACCACGCTCCAGCGCTGAGCGTGGTCATCCCCGTCTACAACGGCGGGGCCACCTTGGCGGCGTGCCTGGGCGCGCTCCGGGCCTCGACCTGTCAAGACCTTGAGCTCATCGTGGTGGATGATGGCTCCACAGACGCAAGCGTCACCCTCGCCGAGGCCCACGGCGCGCGGGTGATACGAATGGAGCGGAACGGTGGCCCGGCGCGGGCGAGAAACCGCGGCGCGGCGGTGGCCAAGGCGCCGATCCTCTTCTTCACCGACGCCGACGTGGCGGTGCTGCCCGAGACCGTAAGCAAGATCCTCAGCCGATTTGAGGCCGATCCCAGCCTCGACGCGCTCTTTGGCAGCTACACCTTAGAGACCCCCGACCCCGGCTTCTTCTCGATCTACAAGAACGTCGTTCACCACTACACCCACCAGACCAGCCGCGAGGAGGCCGCGTCGTTCTGGACGGGCTGCGGCGCCATCCGGCGGGCGGCGTTTGACGCCGTGGGTGGGTTTGACGAGGGGTATGGTGGGGCGACGATCGAAGACATCGAGCTGGGCAGCCGACTGTACGCATCGGGGCGCAAGATCCGGCTGTTGAAGGACATTCAGGCGACTCATCACAAACGGTACACGTTCACCTCGTTGTTGATGTCCGACGTGTTCAACCGGGCGATCCCCTGGACGGCGCTGATGTTACGCCGCACCGGCCCCCGCAACGACCTGAACACCACCCGGTCGAGCGCCATCGCCTTGTTGACGGCCTACACCCTGCTTCTGGGGGTGCTCTTGGGCCTCGTCTGGGCGCCGGGCTGGGCGTTGGCGGCGGTGAGCGCGCCGATCTTCTTCGTGTGTAACCTGCCCTTTTACCGCTTCTTGTGGTCGGCGAAGGGGCCTGGCTTCGCCGTGCTGGGCGTGGCGGCGAACTACTGGTTTTACCTCTACAGCGGCGTAGGGTTCTGGCTTGGCGTCTTAGCGCACCTCCGCTGGCGCCTGGGCCAGGGGCGCTGATCCTTTGGGGGGAGGGCCTGTCAGAGCTAGGTCAACGGGCGAGGCTTGGCCCCTGCGCTGCCGCCAGACAAGATAGGGGACGGGCATGACGGTGACCTCTCTGGCGGCTCGGATCCTGCTCTTGATGACCCTCTCGGCGCCGATGGCCTGGGCCGGAGAGGTGCGTGTGCTCAACGAGGCGCCGCTCCTCGCCGATGGCGCGGGGGAGCTGCGTGTGCTCTTGGTCGTGCCGGGCTTGCAGCCGAGCGACCGCGTGAAGCTCAAGCCCGCGGAAGGAGAGCTTGTTGCAATGCAGCAAGACGGCGAGCGCCTCGTCGTCACCCTGCGCCCGCCCCAGGCCTACTCCGAGGGCACCCTGCGGCTCACGGTCTCGGTTCGTGGGGCGATGAAGCTCGACGAGGACGTGCTGATCCCGCTGCACCCGCCGCACAAGGCCCAGGTAGGGCTCAGCTTCTCCCCGGAGAGCTGGACGGTGGGGCAGAAGGGGGCTGTGACCGTCACCTTGAAGCCTGAAGGCAGCCACCCGCTCCCGGCGACGGCCCGGCGCTACGCCGTCGCCGCCAGCCTGGGCGTGGTCTCGGCGCTCAAGGCCAACCCGGACGGCAGCTTCACCGCCACCTGGACCCCTCCCGCCAAGATCACCGGCCCGGTGAACGTGGTGTTCACCACCACCGACCTCACCGCGCCGGACGTGGTGCACGGCCTCGGCGTGTTTCCGGTGATGATGAAGCGGCCCCAGGGGGTCACCACCACGCCGGGCAGCCGCAACACCCTCGTCGTCGGCGAGACCCCTTACGGCCCGGTTGACGCGGGCGCAGACGGCAAAGCCAGCTTCTCCGTGCTCATGGACCCCCGCGCGCCCACGGCCACCCTGCAGTCTGTGGACAACACGGGGAGACGCACGGACACCATCGTGGCCCTCGACGTCGGCGGCGGGCCGATCCTCACCTTCGCGCCCCTGGCCAGCGCCGTGCCCGCCGGGCAGAGCGTGAGCGTGTGGGTGGCCGCGCTCAAGGCGGACGGCACGCCTTGGTCGGACGTGCCGCCGCGCATCGACGGCCTCGCAGATCCCGTGGTGGAGGGCAAAGGCTGGTTTCGCTACACCGCCACCGCGCCCCAGGCGGTCGGCCCCTGGACGCTGAGCGCGGCGATGGGGGACCAAAAGGCGAGCCTCACCCTGCAGGTCATCGATCCGCCGTCCATCGTCTCCCTCACCGCCAACCCCCGCAGCCTCGGCGAAGGCGCCGGGGAGATCAGCGTCACCGCCACGGCGAAGAGCGCGGCGGGGGTGGCCCTCACCCAGCGGCAGCTCGTGTGGAGCGCGGACGGCCTCACGCCCGTGGGCGCGCCCAAGGCCAACGGCGACGGCACGGTCACCCAGAAGTACAAGGTCAGCGCGAGTCAGCAGAGCGCCCGGGTGATCGCCCGGCTGGGCCTGAAGCCGACGGGGCTGGCGACGGCGCGGGTGGTCGCGTGGCCCCTGCGCCCGGGGGTGCCCGCCGACGGACAGAGCGTCGTTGAGCTTGTGGTGCTCACCGTAGACGTCTGGGGCATGCCCGTCCCCAACCAGACCGTCGCGCTGACCGCGCCTTTGGGGGACGGGGCCTTGGCGCCGACGGTGAAGACGGACGCCCAGGGCCTCGCCGTGGTGCGGTATCGCGCGGGCACCCAGCCCGGCCCCGCCCGGGTGCGCCTCGACGCGGGCGGCGTGGTCGGTGAGCTGATCCTGTGGCAGACGGCCCCCGGCGAGGACGCCCCGGTGCTCCCGGCCTTGGGGGACGCCCAAGACCTCGCGGCGCTGGACGTGCAGCAGCGCGGCGCGCCGACGCTGCGCCTCACCCGAGCGGGCGCCGACAGCGGGCCCCCGGCGGCGGTGAGCGTCGGCACGGTGCCCGGCTACACCACGCCTGGCGCGGCGGTGCTCGTCACCGTGCGGGTGCTCGACGCCCAAGGCAAAGCCGTGGTGGGTGAGCCCCCCAAGATCATCGCGTCGATCGGCACCGTCGGGGTGTTGAGCGACAGCGGCGACGGAAACTACTCCGTGCCGGTTCAGCTCCCGCCGGGGCAAGACGGCCCGCTCACGGTGACCGTGTCCGTGGGCAGCGCCCAGGGCGCGGCGAGCGTGCCCACCTTGGCCTCGTTGGGCGGCCCCGAGGCCCTGGCGAGCGGCGGCGGGGTGCCGAGCGGCGGCGGAAACACCGGCGGCGCGCGCCCGAGCGGCGGTGGTGGCGGCGGTGGCGCGGCGCCCAGCGGCGGCGGCGGCGGCGCGCGCCCCTCTGGCGGCGGCGGCCTGAGCGACGACGCCCGGCTGAGGATGCGGGCGAGCGTCTTTGAGATGGCGTACCTCCAAGAGACCAGCTCCTCCGGCCTCGGCGCCGCGCCCTTGGGCGCCGCGTTCTCGGCGATGCCGCCGAGCGGGGCGGTGGGCGCCGGCCTGTCGATGGAGATCTGGCCCACCCGCGGCGCCTTGGGCATCGACGCCCGCACCAAGCTCGGACTGTATCGGGTGTCGGTCGGCGCGGGCATCGCCGAGGTCAAGCTGGTGGACGCCGTGACGCCCACCCAGCTCGGCCTGCACTACCGAATCCGCACCCAGAGCCCCGTCTCGTTCTTTGTCGGCGGCTGGGGCTCGCTCACGGACACCCTGCTGTTTGAGTTTGAGACCCCGGCCCGGGCGTCCGTCGCGGGGGTGAACCAGCTCGTCTTTGGTGGCCGCGTCGGCGGCGGCCTAATGATCGAGACAGACCGCGTGTACGCCCGACTGGAGGTCGGCGAGAGCTTCACGCCCGTGCCCTCGGTCACCCACGCGGCGTTCACCCTCGACGTGCTGCGCGCCAGCTCAAACGGGATGTGGACCTTCGGCCTCGACTACGACCGCCACAACCTGAGCCTCACCGTGGGCGAGGGCGCCCTTGAGGACACCGTGACCGTCTCGGCCCAGCAGATCACCGCCATGGCGGGGATCGGGATGGCGTTCTGATCATGGTCAGGCTCACCCCGCCGTTTGGCGACTACACTCTTCTCGACCGCCTCCTCGGAGCCTCCATGCGCCTGCTTCTGCCGCTCGGTCTCCTCAGCGTCGTCGCGGGCTGCGCGGCGCCGGTTCAGTTCACCTGCCTGGAGTCCGATCCCCTCTGCGACATCGTCGCCGTGCTCTCCGATGAGCGCCCCGCGGCCACGGGCGTGGACATCGTCGGCCTCGCGGCCTACCAAGGGGTCGAGCACTGGATCTTGAAGGACGGCGAAGAGATGGTGGACGAGGTGCGCCTCGTCGCCGGGCGTGAGACGGTCTTCCGCGTGTTCATCGAGCCCCACGACGACTTCATCAGCCGCGAGATCACCGCCCGGGTCTACGTCTTCCAGAGCGGCAAGCTCGCCGGGCGCGGGCCAGGCGAACCTCGCGCCCCTGGGCCTCTCCAGCGAGACCGACCTCGCCTCGACGATCAACGTGCGCATCGCGGGCTCGGCCATGGACGGCGACGCCACGGTGCAGGTAGAGCTCGTCGAGGCCAGCGCCACAGCGAGCGGCCCCGAGCGTGAGGGCGAGTCGGTCTGGCCAGACGGTGACCCGCACCCCTTGGTGGTTGAGCAGAACGGTGAGCTGCTCCGTGTGTACTACGTCCCCGTCGTTCAGAAGGACGGCGACACCGAGTACGCCCCCGACATGAGCGACGATCACGTCGAGTCCATCCGCCGCCAGATGTGGGCGGCGTTCCCGGCCAAAGACGTGGAGCTCGTGATCGGCGAGGACTACGTCCCCACCTACCTCATCAGCGACAACAACGCGTGGTCAAACCTGCTCAACGAGATGGTGAACCTACGCTCGGATCCCGACCGCGGCGTCGAGCCCGACCAGTACGTCTACGGCGTGTTCTCCCAGTCCGTCGCCTGCAGCGGCTGCCCGGCGGGGCTCAGCTACTTGGCGTACAGTGACAACGCCGACTACAGCCGGGCGAGCATCGGCTACGACAGCATCTCGGCGGCGACGATGGTGCATGAGGTCGGCCACGCGCATGGGCGTGAGCACTCCCCCTGCGGCGGCGCCGCGGGCCCCGACCCGAACTACCCCCACGAGGGCGCCATCATCGGCGTGCGTGGCTACGATCTGCTCTCGGATGTGCTCTTTGAGCCCGACACAGTCTACGACTTCATGTCGTACTGCTGGCCTGCGTGGTCGAGCGATTACACCTGGGAGGCCCTCTTCCAGCGCATCAAAGGTGTGAACGCGCTGTACAACGCCGCGCCGTCAAACGCCCGCCTCGCCAACACGGCCCTGCGCCCGCTGTTTGTGAGCGCTGACGGCGAGATGAGCTGGGGTGAGCCCCTGCGGGGAGAGCTGTCGCCGATGGGCCTCTCGACGCCGGTGGAGCTTATCGACGAGCTTGGGCTGCCCATGGGGGTGCTCGACGCGGTGTTTGTGCCGTATGACCACCTCCCCGGCGGCATGATCGTCATGCCCGACCCCGGCGCGGGCCGTGTGCGGGTGGCGGGGCGGCTCTCTCCGGCGCTGTGAGGGCCTGCTGTGAGGGCCTGAGGCGGCGAGAAGGCGCCGTCAGGCCCGAAAATACTCCAGGTGCGGCAAGAGCTTAAACTCCCGCGCCTCGACGACCTCGCCCAGAAGCTCAATACGCCGCTCGGAGACCGTGCCCCCCGCCCACATCGCGGCGTTGAGGTAACGGATGCGCTCGGGGTTCAGCCCCATGAGCCGGGCGCAGGTGGCGTCTACGGCGGGGCACTGGTCGCCCATGACGAGGCAGCCCATGGGCACGGCCTCCCCTTTGAGCGGGCCGTCGCCCTCCATCGCCACCACCCCATCGACGATGGCGAAGGCCGGCTTGAGCGTGCTCCACAGGTCAAACACGGCGTTGTTGATGCCCGCCCAGTGGAGCGGGTTCTTGGGCCAGCCGTACACCGCGCCGGGCACGACGCCGAACAGGTTCTTCATCGACAGCGTCGCGCCAGCCCAGTGGTGGGTCTTCATCTTGGCCACGGAGACGAGGAGATCGGCGCCGACGGCGGTGCCCGCGAGGCGTAAGCGGCCGAGGCCGGTGTGGTCGTGCAGGAGCGTCACGTCCCGGGGCGGATCGACGTTGAGATCCACAAACGGCACGCCGACGTCCCGCAGCACCACGTCAAGGCCCGAGCCCTCTACCAAAAGCTCGGTGTCGCGGCGATGGCCGGGGCCCTCGGCGACGATGACCTGCTTGGCGCCCAGACGAAAGAACGCCTCGGCGACGGCGCCGATCAGCACGGGGTGGGTGTTCACCGGGCGGTCGGGGTGGAACTCGACGAGGTTCGGCTTGAGCACCACCCGGGCGCCTTTGGTGCGCCGCGCCAGCTCGGGGTAGGTCGAGAGCACCTCTTGCACCGTGCGGCTCAGGCCGGGGCCGTAGTCCAGCACACGACGCACGGTGACCCGGGCCTGGGGTTGGCTCAGCTCACGCCAAGCCAAGGTGCCCGTGGAGGCCACGGCGAGGCCCGCGGCGCCGCCCAAGAGCGCTCGGCGAGAGATTCTGCTCATCGGCGCTCCAGCACGAAGGGGTGAAGGGCGTCAGCGGCGGCGTGTAAGGCGCAGAGGCCCAAGGCGAGGCGGTCGAGGCGGGTGGAGGCGCCGCCGCGCGTGAGGCGGGCCAAGAGGCGATCGGGGAGGTCACCCGTGGGGACGTCATGCGCGGTCAAGGCGAGCACGGTGAGCGCCAGAGACGTCGTAGACTCCTCTTCACGCACCCGCTGCACCCGCTCAAGGCCCCGGGAGACGGCGTCTGAAGGCGGCAGCGCCATCACCGCCCAGGCCGTCACACCCAGCTCACTCTCTAAGTCGGTGTCGAGCACCCGGGGGTTGCCGTAGTTCCAGCCGCCGTCGCTGCATTGGCGGTTGAGCAGCATCTTGCGGCCCTCGATCGCCCGCGGGTGCTCGGCCTGGCCACAGGCGGCGAGGCTCAACAAGGCGTAGGCCGTGGGCTCTACCCAGGGGGCGGTGCCCGGCATCCACGACCAGGCGCGTAAGGTGGCGTCGTGGCCGAGCACGCCGTCTTCGTCCTCGACGACCTGGCTCTCGGCGCTGAGGATCTTGGCCACGAGGCCCTTCACCAAGGCGTCGGCGGCCTCCCGCTGGGGCTGGTGGCTGCGCAGGGCGGCGGGCAAGAGCAGGCCCGGCCAGCCCTCGCTGGCGGCGGTCAAGGCGGCGAGGCTGGGGGCGGCGCCGGCGGCGGCGGCCAACACGGTGACTTCAGCGGCGGCGGGCTGACCGGGCAGGTAGGGCCAACCCCCGTCGGGGAGCTGGGCGTCACGCAAGAGCTGCATCAGCGCGGCGAGGTCCATCTGCACAGGGTAACCACAGCGCGGCGCCGTTGACAGCCCCACCTCCGCCGGGGCAAGCTCATGGCCCGCCTCACCCCTCGGAGCCCCATGATCCCCGCCGGTCGCCGCGTGCTGTTTGTGTGTACGGGCAACATCTGCCGCTCTCCCGCCGCCGAGGCCATCGCCCGGGGCTTGGCTTCGTCCCACGGCCTCGTGGGCTGGACCTTCGACAGCGCCGGGACGTACCCCGGCCACGCCGGAGAGGAGGCCCAGCCCCACAGCCGCGCCTTGTGTGCGCGCCTCGGCTTCCCGATCACCCACCGCGCCCGGGGCCTACGCAAGACCGACGGCGCCCAGTTTGACCTCTTGATCGGCCTCGCCCAGGAGCATGTGCGCCAGCTCAAGGGCCACTCCCCGAGCACGCCG
>JADKFE010000059.1 GCA_016717595.1 Deltaproteobacteria bacterium
CTCGGACTGGGAGCCTGATGAGGACTGGTGTGAGGAGTGTCGCAGACTCGTGCGCAGCGGCGCGACGACCTGGAATGAGTTCTGCAACAGCATCCCTGAAGACGAGAGCAAAGAGCGAAACCTGTGTCGAGCGGGCAACAACAAATCTGCGCAGTACCGAGATAACTTCTGCTCGGCGCGCTGCTCGGACTGATCATGCTCACCGCGACCCTCACCACACGACGCCTGCACCGCGCAGATGTTGAGCTTCTCACCGCCGACCTGATGCCAAACGGGCTCGCGCTGGTGATGGACCGCACGAGCGACGCGCGCCTGTGCGTGCGCTGGCTTGATGAGGGGGGAGCGCGGCCCGCCGCTCTTGTCGGATGACGACAATTGTGGGGTCGGCACGGTCTACGACCCCGAGACCGATCGCCTCGTCGTGGCCCTCAACGGCCCGCCGCACGTCTTTGAGGGGACGAGTGGCCTATGTCTGGGCGTGCTTCCACATCACGACCAGCCGACCTATGGGGCCGCCGTGGCGCCCGGCGGGCGAGTTGTCACCGAGACCATTGACGGTATCCGCCGGGTAACAGACCTGCGCACCCTCACCCGCCTCGCCGAACACTCCACACGAACCTGTCGCGGCTGGTCCGCGCCCGTGGGCCGCTTGCCCGGCGACCCGGTGCTCACCTGTCGTAGTTATGTGCGGGGTGATCGTTGGGGGACCGCGTTGGTCGACACGACCACGATGAAGGATGTGGCGCGGGTGCGCACGCCTTTTGGCGGCGGCCCGGCGTTCCACAGCGCCGCCCCGCGCCCCAACGCCCTGGAGTGGGTGGGGGTGCTCGCCGAGGGGGACGATCAGCGCGGCTATGGCCCGGCCCAGCTCCTGCACTTCACCCGTGAGGGCGCGCGGCTCATCGACGAGGCGCCCGCGCGACGGGTCGGCCCCGCTCAACGCAGCCTGCCGGGCATCGTGCGCCTGTCGTTTCTCACGAACGACTGGCTGTACACCGAGGGCGCCCGGCGCCCGCATCAGGCCATCCACCTGCCCACAGGCGCCCGCCGCGCGTGCCCCCTGGATGACAAGACCTCACAGAACGGCCTGATGATCGACCGCCGCGCCGTCTCGGTGCTCGATCTGGACTCCGGCGACACCGCCCCGCTCTACCCCGGCGAGGCCCCCGAGGAGGGCCGCGACGTACAGTCCATCTCGCCCGATGGCCAAACCGTCTTGGTGTCTACGCCCGAGGCCCTGGAGTGGTGGAGCGTCACCCGCTGAGGGGGCGCTCGGGGGGGGGTCCCCGGGCTCCCGGTGGTGTGGGCGTCTCGCCTCGCGGCGCGTCACCCCGCCCCCTCACCCCGGCTGATCATTCGTCACACAATGAACCCCGCCGCCCGACTCCCACAGGCTCGTCGCGTCGATCATGTACACGTCACGCCCCACAAAAGCCGCCGTGAGCAGCGCCTCCGCCGCCCCGTCGGCCTCGGCATCCCCAAACGCCATCCCCACAACAAACCCGTCGCCCACGAGCCAGTTCATATAGTCCGTCGCCCCCGGCGCAGGGACACGCACCACCTCCAGCCCCGCCGCCTCGCAGGCGGCCGCCAAGGCGTCTTCAGTCTCCGCGCCCCAGGACGTCTCGCCGATGGCGACTGTGTCGGCGTCGAGAAAACGCGCGGTGCCGTCGATGTGGCCGAGGGTGCCGTCGGCGGGGTCATGCCCGTAGGCCCAGAGGATCTTGGTGAGGCCCAGGGCCTCGCGCAAGATCGCCTCGTGCTCGGCTTGGCTCAGGCCGGGGTTTCGGTCGTCTTGGCAGTCCCAGTTGAGCAGCGCCACGCCCGCCCCGTTGACCTCCAGGTTGCCACGCTCCAGCACATAGGCGCCGTGATCTTCTCGGGGGGCGCCCGCCGTGTCGGCCACGAAGGTGGGCACCGCGTCGTCGTTTGCGTAGGGGATGTCTTCGCCGAAGTTGCCGCCCCAGGCGTCAAACCCGAAAGTCCAGCACGGTCAGCGCGCCGTTGACCTCCGCCCAGATCGGCCCGTTGTCGCGCATCCAGGCGTTGTCCGTGGGCACGAGCTGCCAGGTCAGGTCAGTCTCGGTGACGCCTCGCTCAGCCAGCAGCGACTGTGCTTTGGCCTTGGCCTCGTCTGAGCCGATGAGCATGTGTACGGGCTCATAAGCCTGCACAACCTGCACGATGTCGGCGAAGGCCGGGCGCATGGCGGCCTCCCACGGGCCGGGCCACTGCATCCAGGTGGCGGCGTGAGGCTCCCACTCCGCGGGCACCCGGCGGGTTTGAGCGTCGGGGGTGGGCGCCACCTCGCCCCCCGCGCAGGCCGCGAGGGGAACAATCAGCGGCAGGGCACGAAGGAGCGGGGTGGAGCGGGGCAGGGCTTTGCGCATGAGGTCGCCTCCAGGGGGCTCAGCTTACCCCGGCGCGCCACCGCTCGGCGGAGTGTTTGGCGCCTCCCGCCGCACGCTCGGGCGTCACGTCCAGCGCGAACGCCGGGCGCGGTGACGCTCAGGGTGTGCCCTGCGCGGGGAGGGGAGAGCTGCCGTGGCCGCCGAGAGAGGAGCTGCCGATGTTCACGCCGATGTCGTGGGCGGCGGTGAGGAGGCTGGCGCGCGGTCGCCTGTGACGCCAATGCGTTGGAAGCCCGCCTCCAGTGTCTGCATGTCCTCCGCGCTGAGCGTCACATCGAGGGCGCCGAGGTTCTCGGCGAGGTGGGCTGACTGTGTGGTGCCCGGGATCGGCACGATCCAGGGCTTCTTGGCCAAGAGCCAGGCCAAGGCGATCTGCCCAGGCTTCGCGCTGTGACGTGTACCCACGGAGGCGAGCAGCTCAACGAGCGGTCGGTTGGCGCGCATCGCCGCGTCGGTGAACCGGGGGAATTCGGCGGCGGTGCGGAGGTCGGTCTCGTGAAACTGGGTCTCCGGCGTGATCGTGCCGGTGAGGAAGCCCATGCCCTGCGGGCTCCAGGGCACAAAGCCGATCCCGAGCTCTTCACACACCGGGAGCACCTCATGCTCAGGGTCGCGGGTCCAGAAGGAGTGCTCGTTCTGCACCGCGGTCACCGGGTGGACGGCGTGCGCCCGGCGGATGGTGGCTGCGCCCGCCTCGGAGAGCCCGAAGTGCCCCACCTTTCCCTGCTCGACGAGGCGCTTCACGGCGCCCGCCACGTCCTCGATGGGCACCTTGGGATCGACGCGGTGCTGGTAGAGCAGGTCGATGTGATCTGTGCGGAGCCGCTTGAGCATCCGCTCGACCACGGTGGGGATGTAGTCCGGGTGGCTGTCGAGCCCGCCGCGCTGCCCGTCGGGCGCGACCCGAAAGCCGAACTTGGTGGCGATCACCACCTCGTCACGAACCGTCTCAAGCGCCTCTCCGACCACCTCCTCGCTCGTGAAGGGCCCGTAGACCTCGGCGGTGTCGAAGAACGTGACGCCGCGCGCGTGGGCCTCGCGCACCAGCCGCACGGCGGTGGGGCGGTCGGTGGGCGGCCCGTAGGCCCAGGCGATGTTCATGCAGCCAAAGCCGAGGGCGGAGACCTCCAGAGGGCCCAGCCGCCGACGCCCCAGGCTTGAGGGATCGGAAGAGGCCGCGTTGGCGGCGACCGCGGGCGGCTTGGACGGTCCACAGCCCGAGGCGGGCATCGCCACGACCGCGAGGGCGGCGGCGCCGACGCGGAGGACGTCACGACGTGAGAGGGCGCTGGTCATGGGGGATCTCCTGGATCGTTTGAGCGGTTTCACGAGCGCGCGTAGACGCCGAGGCGCTCGGGGTCGCCGCGCGGCGGGCCGCCCCGGGTGGGAGGGCTCGCCTCCTCTTGTAGCCCGCACGATTCATGGTGATAAGCGACATAAACGGCATGTACCTTGTCGTGCAGCTTCACAATCAACGAGCCCGAGCCCACCGTGAAGACCCACTTCTTTCAAGAGCTTCAGATCTTCGTGGTCGTCGCCCGGCGCGGCAGCTTCACCATCGCGTCGCGTGAGCTGGGGTTGAGCCCGTCGGCGACGAGCCAGGCGATTCGGCGCCTGGAGGAGCACGTCGGGGTGACCCTGCTCGCGCGCACCACCCGCAGCGTGGCGCCGACGGAGGCCGGGAGGCGACTCTTGGGCCGGGTGGGGCCGAGCCTCGACGACACGGAGGCCGCGATGCAGGAGGTCACCGCGGAGCCCGGTGATGTGGTCGGGCGCCTTCGGCTCACGGTGCCGCGCAGCGCTGGGCCGCGGATCATCGCGCCTGTGCTGCCCGTGTTTCGTGCGCGGCACCCGCGCGTGGTGGTGGAGGTCGTGCTCGATGACCGACTGGTCGACATCGTCGCCGAAGGTTTTGACGCGGGGGTGCGGCTCTCCGAGGCCATCGATCTCGACATGGTTCAGGTCCGCCTCACGTCGCCGTTTCGGTTTGTGGTCGTCGGGGCTCCGGCCTATCTGGCGAGGCGCCCCGAGCCCCGCGCGCCGGAGGAGCTGCTGCGCCACGAGTGCATCGGCTTCAACCTCCCGCGCAGCGGCGAGGTCTACGCATGGGAGCTGGAGCGCGACGAACGAGCTTGGCGTGTGCCCGTGCAATGCGGGGTGCTCTGTAATGACGCCGAGCTACGGCTCGCCCTCGCGGAGTCTGGCCTGGGGCTCACCTACGCGGCGGAGCCCACGGCGCTCGCCGCCATCCAGGCGGGTCGTCTCTCCGTGGTGCTCGCGGAGTACGCGGCCCACGTCCCGGGATTTTTCTCTATTACCCGAGCCGCGCACAGCGCTCCTCAGCGCTCGTCCGTTTCATCGAGACCGCGCGGGAGGTGCTGGTGGTGGATCACAGCGCCGCGTGAGGCCCCCGCGCGGCGGCCCGGGAGGGGTCACTCGCAGAACGCGAAGACCTGGGTGATGATGTCCGCCACGACCTCCACGGCGTAGTCCTGCACTCGGGTGTCTCCGCGATACCAGGTGCAGGTGGTGTAGGGCGCTGGCGGCGTCACGGTGACGTTGACCGGGCCGGCCGGCACGTTGATGAAGGTGATCTGCGCGTTGGAGTCGGCCTCCGAGACCGTGACGTTGCCCGGGACGAGGGCGCCTGGGGCCCGCAGGTCGGTGGCGAGCGCGATGGAGTAGGCCACGTCGAGGTCCACCGTGGTGCCTCCCAGCGACACAGCCTTGCCCGACTCGTCCCAGGTGTAGGATTGGAAGGCGAGGATGCCCTTTGTGGGGTCGTAGGGGATCCCGAGCTGCGTCGAGAGGGCGTCGCGGGCGGCGGTCTGGAGCAAGACGATGCCGGTCGTGATGGTCTCGTCCAGGGTGAACAGCACGAGCGTGCTGGTCATGTACCCGGGCGCGTCGCCGGACAGGCGGAGCGTCGAGTTCTTCGGGAGCTGCAGGTTGACGTTGCCGCTGGCGTCCGCGGCGAGGGTCTCGCCGTTGAAGGTCAGGCTCCCACCGGGCACGGTCGTGGGGCTGAGCGCGTCGAGCAGGGCGATGTTCGCGGTGACGGTGTCGCTGGTCTCGGAGTCCACTGTGTCAACTGTGTCAACTGTGTCAACTGTGTCCACGCTGTCGGCGACCGTGTCGGCGGTGTCGGTGGCGCCTTTGTCGGCGCAGGCGGCGAGGGCCGCTGAGAGCACGACGAGGGCGTAGGGGAACTTGGTCATGGGTCACTCCTCTTGGTGGGGGTTTTTACGGTCGGCTGAGCGGCCCAGGGCGAGCTCAGCGCCGTCTGTGAGCAGTATTCCCCTGGCGAGCGTGGGCGTCTGTAGAGAAAACTGGAGGCCCGAACCGAGCGCTCAGGTGTGTCGGCTCAACAGCCCGGCGCGGAAGGCGTAGAGCATCACCTCGCCGTTGGTCTGTACGCCGAGCTTCTCGCGGATACGCGCGAGGTGGTTTGACGCCGTCGAGGCCTGAATCTCCAGCTCATCGGCGATGTCGGCGACGTTCATGCCCCGCAGCAAGAGCTGAAACACGGCGAGCTCCCGGGAGCTGAGGCGCTCGTGGGGGGCGACCTGCGGCTCGTTGGGGTCGAGCGCCAGGAGCTCACGCAGGGCCGGGGTGAGGTACCGTTCTCCGCGGGCCACGGTCTGGATCGCCCGCAGCAGCTCGTCGGCGCCGTGATCTTTGGAGAGGTAACCCGCCGCCCCGGCGTCCAAGAGGTGCAGGCTCAGGCGATCCTCGGGCTGCACGCTGTAGATCAGCACACGCAGGGCCGGGTGCCGCTCGACCACGGCGCGCACGAGCTCGATGCCGCGCAGGTAGGGCAAGGACAGATCGAGCACGAGCACATCGCAGGGCTGGGCGGCGAGCTTTGTGAGCAGCACGGCGCCGTCTTCAGCCTCCAGCACGAGCTTGATGTGTGTTTGGGCCTCAAACACCCGGCGCAGGCCGCTGCGCAGGAGGGGGTGGTCATCGGCGACGCCGACGCGGATCATGGGGCCTCCAGGGGCAGACGCACACGAAGGCGTGTGCCGTCGTCGCGGGACCAGCTCGCCTCGCCGCCCACTTCAGCGGCGCGCTCGCGGATGTTGTGCAGGCCGTGGCCGCCGCCCTCGGCCTCAGCGATGCCGACGCCGTCGTCGATCACCTCCAGGATCAGCCAGGGGCCCTGGGCGCGCAGGCGCAGGAGGAGCTCCTTGGCGTGGGCGTGGCGCAGGACGTTGTGAATGGCCTCCTGCGCGATGTGGAAGATCACCACGCTGTGTGTGCTCGGCAGGGGGTCGGGGAGCGGGCCGAGATCAAGGCTGGCGCGCACGCCCCAGCGGCGCTCGGTGTCGCTCAACAGCGTGCGCAGGCCCTCCACGAGCCCCTGCTCGTCGAGCAGCCGAGGGCGAAGGGCCTGGAGCACCCCGCGCAGGCTGAGCTGCACCCGGCTCACCAGGCCCTCCAGCTCCGAGAACAGCTCCCGTGTAGGCTCCTCGTGGGTCTGGTGCTGGCCGTGACCGGCGAGCAGGCGCAGGGTGCTCAGCTCTTGGCCCAGGCCGTCGTGCAGGTCGCGGGCGATCTTTCGTTTCTGCTCGGCCCCGGCCTCCTGGGCGCGGCGGTGGAGCAGGCGCAGCTCGGCGGTCTGCTCGTCCACACGCTCCTCCAGGCGCGCGGTCAGCTCGGCGAGGTGCGCGCGCTGCTCATCGAGGCGGAGCTGGGTCAAGAAGTTGGCGCGCACCAAGAGGTAGACCGCGTGGCCCAAGGCCGCGGCCATGAGGCTCGTGAAGACCAGGTAGGAGAGCGTGGAGGAGGTCTCGGCGGTGGCGAAGGCGTCGCCGGGCGCGAGCATGAACCCCGCCGCCGCCGCGCCGCCGATGAGCAGCGACGACAGCACCCGCCCGGCCAAGGGCTGCAAGAAGGCGACGGAGAACAGCGGCGAGATGTAGAAGTAGGCCAGCCAGTAGGGGTCGCTCTCGCCCGCGCGGGTGACGTTGTAGGCGGTGATGCCGCTGGTGATCACGGCGGCGGACACGGTGGCGGCGACGGCGTGGGCGCGGGCGACGGCGAGGCGGGGCAAGACGAGGCAGCACAAGGTCAAGAACGAGGCCGTCGCCAGCCTCGCCTCGCCCATCAGGGCCCGCTGCTGAGGATCGGCGTAGATCAAGAGGTCCAGCGGCCACCACAAGACCAAGGCGGCGACGATGCCCGCGCCGACGAAGGGCCCGTACCACATCATCGTCGCGCCGCACCAGGCCTCAAACCGCGCCCGCTCTCGGTCGTCTCGGGGCGCCTCGGAGATCGAGGTGCGTCCGTAGACAGAGGGCGGGGTCGGCTCGGCCACGAGGGCGCTCCACAGGCGGTCGTTCACGAGTATGGCCCGGGTGGTGGCGCTTGGGAAGCCATCGTCAGTAGCAGATGACGTACAGGCTGTTCAGCACGCCGGCCTCGATGGTCGGCCTCCACTCGTCCACCCGCGTCTCGTCGCGGTACCAGGTGCAGTACTCCACGCCCTCGGGCGCGGTCACGGTGACGCCGATCTCGCCGGCCACCACGTTGATGAAGGTGATCTGCGCCCGGGACTGGGCATCCGACACGGTGGTGTTGGAGGGCACGAGGCCCCCCGGCGTGCGCTGGTCGCTCGTGAGCGCGATGTCATAGGGGGCGTCGATGTCGATGGTCAGGCCGCCAAGCGCGGAGGCCTGGCCGCTCTCGTCGCGCAGATAGGCGCGGATCATGAGCATCGCCTTGGTCTCGTCATAGGGCAGGCCCAGCGCCGCGGAGATCGCGTCGCGGGTGTTGAGGTCGAGCATCGGGGGGAAGAGGTACATGTCGACGTCTTCAGAGAAGCCCTGCATGACGCCCTCCATGAAGCCGGGGGCCGAGGCCCGCGCCGTGAGCAGGGTGCTCTGGGGGGCGGTCCCGCTGAACGTGCCGTCGGCGTTGCGGGTGAGGGCCTCGCCTTGGAGGCTGGCCGTGGCTGCGGAGAGGTCGGCGCCGCCGACGATGTCGTCGAGCTCCACGGTGAGGTTGATCATCGCCGGGGCGGCGGTCTCCTCGGTGTCGGCGGTGTCGGTGTCGGCGGTCTCCTCGGTGTCGGCGGTGTCGATGGCGCCTTTGTCGGAGCAGCCGGTGAAGGCGGTGAGCGCGGTGAGCGCGGCGATCAAGGAACGGGACATGAGACACTCCTCTTGGTGAGCGGTGTTGAAGCTCGTCTGTGTTTAGTGTGCCGCGGGCGGACGCGGTCGTCTGTAGAGAAAGCTGGAGGGCGCGCTAGAGGCTCTGCAGCTCCACGTCGTCCTGCAGGAGCTTAGAGCTCACGTCACCCGAGAAGCGCAGGGTGTACTCCGCGAGCTCGGGGTCAACGCAGTCCCCGTCCCACTCGTCGGAGCCGCCGGTGCCAGACGTGACCATGATCTCCCAGGTGCCGGGGCGGAGCCACCCGCGGGCGCAGCCGTAGGTCTCCAGCGGCCAGGTGCAGGCCCACTCGTCGTCCCCCAATACGACCTTCTCGTCCCAGCTCTTGCCCGGCGGGCGGAGGTAGACCAGCTGGTCGAAGCCGGTCCCCTCCGCCACTCCGTCGCCCTCGAAGGTGGCCACGCCGCCGGTCACGGTGATCTCCCAGACGTCGGCCCGCGCGGTGAGCATGTCGGGATCGGGCGTGCAGGGCGAGAGGCTCCCCGTGAGCGCGCTCTCGCCGCACTCGGGCGTGCAGCTGGGGTCCATACAGTCGGCGGTGAGGTCGAGGTCATTGTCGAAGCCATCGCCGCACACCTCGGCCTCGTTGTCGAGGCTCCCGCCGATGGCCATGACCATGCGGTCAATGATCTGCTCAATCCAGAGGTCCTCGTCGTAGAGCGTGTTCACCTGCTCGTGCACATAACGGAGCTTTGGATCGATGAGCGTGATCTGGGGCCAGGAGTTGGGCAGCACGAGACGCGCGTACTGCTCCTCGTCGAGCCAGACGACCGGACCCGCGCTGCCGTGTCGGCTCACCCAACCCTCCACGGTCTCCGCGGTCGCCAGCGCAAAGTCGTAATCCTCCACCAACACCGTGATGACCACGGCGTCTTCGCTGTAGAGCTCGTTGAACTCGTCGAGGTAAGGCGCGAAGGTGTGACAGGGGCCGCACCAGTCGGCCGCGAAGTCGAGGTAGAGGGTCTGCCCAAAGAACTGGTACAGCCAGACCTCGTCGCCGTTCTGATCGGTGAACCGCAGGTTCGGCACCTGCTCGCCGCGTGTCCAGACATCCTCCGCGGGCTCATCGGGCACGAGGCTGGCGTCAGGGGCGTGGTACCAGGCGTTCTCTGGGCCGTAGGGCGTGGTGGCGGTGACCTGGGTGTCGCCTTGGGTGTCGTCGGTCGCCGCGCCCTTGTCGCTGCAGGCCAAGAGCGGCGTGAGCGAGGCGAGGAGGAGGAGGTTCTTGATCTGGGCTTGAGGCATCATGCGCTCCGTTCATTGGGGGAGGATCACCCTAACGTCCATTAGGGTCGCACATTCTCGCCGTGGGGTCTGTAGAGAAAACTGGAGGGCGCTAGAGGCTCTGCAGCTCCACGTCGTCCTGGACGAGGGTGAACGACACATCACCGCGGGTGCGCAGGGTGTACTCGCCGAGCTCGGGGTTCACGCAGTCGCCGTCGGACGGCGGCCAGCCGCCAGTCCCGGCGAAGACCATGACCTCCCAGGTGCCGGGAGGGAGCCAGCCGCGGGCGCAGCCGAGGTCCTCCAAGGGCCAGGTGCAGGCCCACTCGTCGTCGCCGGCGATCAAGGCCTCCGACCAGCTCTGACCCTCCTCGCGGATGTAGAGGATGTGCTCAAAGCCCGTGGCCTCGGCGATGTTGTCGCTCTCGATGGCGGCCACCGCGCCGCTCACGGTGACCCGCCACACGTCTACGCGGGTGGTCTTGTCGTCCGTATCGGGGGTGCAGGGCGCGAGGCTCCCGGTGACGGACGTCTCCGCGCAGCTCGCCTCGCAGGCCTGATCCATACAGTCGGCGATGAGGTCCAGATCGTTGTCGTAGCCGTCGCCGCAGACCTCAGCCTCGTTGTCGAGGCTCCCGCCGATGGCGAGCTCCATCCGGCGGGTGACCTGATCAATGGTCGCGTCGGCGTAGATCCTGTTCACCTCTTGCTGGGCGAGGCGAACGCCGGGATCGATGAGGTCGATCCGGGGCCAGGTTGTCGGCCAGTCCACCCGGGCGGCCTGCTCGGCGTCGAGCCAAAAAATCGGGTCCGCGCCGCCGTGCTTCTCCACCCACCTCGCCACGGTCTCCGCGTCGCCCGGCCCAAACCAGGCGTCCTCCATCAGCACGGTGATGACCGTGGCGCGCTCGTTGTGTCGTAGGTTGAAGTCGGACAGATTGGGTACGTAGTTGTGGCAGGTGTCGCGCCACTCCACCGCCCAGTTGATGTACACGGTCTGCCCGAAGAACTGGTACAGCCAGACCTCGTCGCCGTTCTGGTCGGTGAACCGCAGGTTCGGCGCCAACGCGCCGAGCGTCCACTGGTCCACGGCGGGCTCCTCAGGCACGAGGCTGGCGTCAGGGGCGTGGTACCAGGCGTTCTCTGGGCCGTAGGGTGTGGGGGCGGAGACCTGGGTGTCGTTCTGGGTGTCATCGGTCGCCGCGCCCTTGTCGCTGCAGGCCAAGAGCGGGGTGAGCGAGGCGAGGAGGAGGAGGCTCTTGATTGGAGTTTGAGGCATCGTGCGCTCCCATCTTGGGGGTGGTGAGGATGACCCTCACGCCTCCTAAGATCGCACCGCCAGGCCGCCCGGTCTGTAGAGAAAGCTGGAGCCGCCAACGATGGTCGCCTACAGCCCCGCGCCGTGCTCCAAGAGCGCCAGCTCGACGTCCTCTAGGGTGCGGTTTCGCCCCTCGGCGTTCATCAACACGACGAGGCCGACGCCGTCCTCCGTGATCAAGATCTCTGCGCTCGCCCCGGTCTCGCCGCCGTTGTGGCCCCAGACCTCTTGGCCGTCGAGCTCCCAGCGGTACCAAAAGACGCCCTGATCGGGGTCTAAGGCGCGGCTCTGGACCGAGAGCAGCTCCTCGACGCTGTCTTCGCTGAGCACCCGCTGCCCGTCTAAGGCGCCGCCCTCGTGAACCGCCAGCACAAAGCGCGCCATGTCGTGGGCGCTCGACCTCACCGAGCCCGAGGGGTAGTCGGGGAAGCCGTAGTGCCCGTCGGTCACATAGCCGCCGCGGAACCACTCGTAGGGCAGGGCGGGGGCGTCGTCGCCCAGGGCGGTGAGGGTCCAGGCGGTGTTTGCCATGCCCAAGGGCTCAAAGATGTTGGCGTCGCAGAGCCGATCAAAGGGCAGGCCTTCGGCGACCTCCACAACATAAGCCGCCAGGGCCGAGCCGATGTTGGAGTATTCGGCGGCGCCGCCCGGCCCCTCCCAGGTCCAGTTCTGTGTGGCATCGTACCAGTCGCCGCCGGGGGTGAGATACCCCTCCATAAAGTCGCCCAGCGCCAGGGGCGAGTCTACGCCGTCTGTGTACAGCGGGTCCATGACGTCCCAGTTGTCGGCGATCCCGGCGGTGTGGGTGGCCAGCCTGCGCAGGGTGATGTCTTGGTTGGGGTAGTCGGGGTGGCGCACCTCAAAGGGCAGGAGCGTGTTCACGGGCGAGCCCAGCTCCAGGCTTCGGCCCTCGACGGCCTGCATCAGCGCCACGCCGACGACGGCCTTGGACACGCTCGCCACCAAGAAGGGCGTGTCGGGCTGGGCGGGGCGGTCCGCTTCGATGTCCGCCCAGCCATATCCTTGGCACCAGACCACGGCGCCGTCGCGGGTGATGCACGCGGAGAGGCCGGGGACGTGGTCGCGGTCCATGATCTCCAAGATCTGCGAGTCCAGCTCGGCGAGCGTAGGCCAGGCCTCCGTCTGATCGTTGGGCCCGGGCGCGGGGCCAGGGTCGTTGCGGGCGCAGGCCAAGAGCGGCGCGAAGAGCAGGATCTTGAGCAGGGATGACATCACGCGCTCCATTCGTTGGGTGTGGTGAGGGCCGACCTCACGCGCCCCTAAGATCGCACCTTCACGCCGCGAGGTCTGTAGAGAAAGTTGGAGTCACCGCACGATCGGCGCTCAGGGCCCCGCGCTGGACGACGTGAGGGCCTTGGGGGTGCGGCGCCGGGGGATTCCGGCTAAAGGGCGCGTCATGCACCGCATCTTCACCACACGCTTCGCCGCCGTCTACCCGCACTACGTCACCAAGGTCCAGAAGAAGGGCCGCACGGTGGAGGAGCTGCACGAGGTCATCCGCTGGCTCACGGGCTACAGCGAGGAGGCGCTCGCCGCCATCCTCACCAGCGACATACACTTCATGGACTTCTTCGCCGGGGCCACGCTGAACCCCAACGCCGACAAGGTCACGGGGGTGGTGTGTGGGGTGCGGGTGGAGGCCGTGGAGGATCCGCTGATGCAGAAGATCCGGATGCTCGACAAGCTCGTCGATGAGCTGGCGAAGGGCCGGCCGATGAGTAAGGTGCTGCGGGGGTGAGGGCGCTCAGCGCTCGACGGTGTCGATGAACAGCACCGAGCCCAACGAGGCCACCGTGGTCTCGGTGATCTTCCACGACGTCCCGTCGGGCGTGACCTCGTACAGATCGAGCAGGGTGTCCGAGCCGATCGACCAGATCTGCGCGGGGTCGGCGCCGTCCATGAGCATCACCAGGCTCTCCGGGGTGTTTCGGAAGGGGAGCGTGGTGGACGCCGCCGTTGAGCCGCTCGCGGTCACCCAGGCTGAGGTCTGGACGTAGCTGGAGTGGTACTGAACAAACTGCACGCCGTCGGCGCGGCCTCCCCACAGCTCTACGGGCCCGCCGGTGAAGCTCAACAGCGACGCGCCGGTGGTGAGATCCCAGGCCACCACCCCGCCGGTCCAGCTCGATCCGTAGTCTTCGCCCAAGGCGACCAGCGCGCCGTGGTCGATCAAGAGCCGGTCGACGCTGGCGATCTCGGTGGCGGAGAGCACCGCCCCCGTCGCGCAGTCGATGGCGCCGACGCCGCCGCGCCAGCGGCGATAGGAGCTCAAGTAGGCGACATAGATCACCCCGTCCGCCGCGGCCAGGGCCACGGCGTAAATGGGGCCGAGAGAGCTCGTGTCAAACGTGGCGAGGGAGACGGAGATCACCACGCCCGTCTCGTCCACACCCGACAAGCTGCGGCTGGTCGAGAGCTGCCAGTCCAACCCGCCACAGTCCACGAACGAGCCGCTGTAGCCGCTGAGCTTGGACAGCTCGGCGCCTGTGGAGGCGTCGAGGGTGATCCAGGCGCCTGAGGCGTCGGTGAGGTTCAGGTCCCCCGACTCCCCACGCTGCACAGAGACGGCCCCGGACGCGCTGTAGATCAGCGTCGGCGTCAAGGCGCCGCTGGCCCAGGTGTACACTTCGCCCAGATCGGTGACCAGGATCAGATCCTCCGTGGGCAGGGTGCAGGGCGTCACCGTGGCGCCGGGGTAGGCGTCGGGATCGGCGTCGTCACAGTCGCCGAGCTGCGATGAGTACCCCGAGGTCGCCTCGCAGAGCAGGGTCGCGGCGCTCCCGTCGCCATAGCCGTCGCCATCAGCGTCGGCGTACCAGCGCTCAAGCTCCTCAGCGTAGTCCTCATCCACGTCGCCGTCACAGTCGTCGTCGAGGCCGTCGCACAGCTCCGTGACGCCCGGGGAGATCGCCGCGTCGCTGTCGTCACAGTCGCTGTTGTCCGCGGTGTAGCCCGAGGGCGCCTCGCAGGCCGCGGCGGCGGCGCCCCCGTCGCCATAGCCGTCGTTGTCGGCGTCGGCGTACCAGGTCTTCGCGTCTACGGCGTCTTCGTCGGTGACCCCATCGCAGTCGTCGTCTGCGCCGTCACAACGCTCGGTGGCGCCGGGGGAGATCGCCGCGTCGTCGTCGTCGCAGTCGGCCACGCCCGCGCCGTAGCCCGAGGGCGCCTCGCAGGCCACGACGGCGGCCGACCCGCCGCCGAAGCCGTCGTTGTCGGCGTCGAGGGACCAGGCCTGGGCGTCGGCGGCGTCGTCCTCATCGGTGACCCCGTCGCAGTCGTTGTCGAGGCCGTCGCAGAGCTCCGTGGCGCCGGGGTTCTTGGACGGCTCGAGGTCATCGCAGTCCGTGCTGTCCGCCGCGTAGCCCGTGGGGAGCTCGCAGGCCCAGGTCGTGCTCGCCGCGTCTCCGAAGCCGTCGCCGTCTTGGTCGAGGTGCCAGATCCGGGCGTCCGCGGCGTCGTCCTCGTCGGTGACCCCGTCGCAGTCGTTGTCGACGCCGTCGCACAGCTCCGTGGCGTCGGGGTTCCGTGAGGGGTCGAGGTCATCGCAGTCGAGCTTGGCGCTGTGCTCGTCCCCGTCGAGATCGATGAGCTCGTCGCAGCCGACGAGGACGGCCAAGGAGAGGGCGATCAGGGTTGTGCGCCTCATGGGACCTCGTCAGGAGCTGGGTTGAAACCGCAGAATAGCACGGGGTGCCCGCGCGCCCGTTTAAGACGCGGCGGGGCCGACAGCGAAATAGAACGCGACGCGGCGGGCAGGCCACGAGCCCCCCCCGGGCGGGGGGGGCGGGGGGGGGGGGGACTGTGGGGCGGGGGGGGGGGGAGGCCGGGGGGGGGGGGGGGAGGGGGGGGGGGGCGCCGGGGGGAGGGGCCCGGCGGGCGGGCGGGGCCCCGCGCGGGGGGGGGGGGGGGGGGCGGGGGGGTGCGGGGGGAGGGGGCGGGGGGGGGGACCATGGGGAATCCAGACGTGGCGCGCCGGGCGAAGCCCGATCGGGGTGATGCGGGTCATGGGCGCGCTGGCGTCATGTCGTGAGTATATGGCCGTCCCGCGGGAGGGGGCGCGCGACGGCTCCGCCGCTCAGCCCACGAGCTCCCAGGCCACGCAGCCGTTGTTGTTGTAGACCCGCTTCCAGGTGACGGACCAATAGAAGCCCTTGTGGCTCCAGGTGTGGAGCTGGTTGTAGTTACCGTTGAAGTTGATGAACAAGTTGTTGGCCACGATGGGGTAGTGGTCGGCGTCTTGGGTGGAGGTGTCAACGCGGAGCTCGTACTCGCGGCCCTTGGTCACGATGTAGTCCAGAGTTTTGGTGGCGCCGCCGATCGCCTTGGCGTTGTGGGTGTGTCCCGCCCAGATGACCCGCACCCCCTCCAGATCGTCCTGCAGGGCGCTGTTGGAGCAGGTTCTATAGAGGTAGGACAGGCTCGACATCAAGTCGTCGGGCTCACAGTTGAAGTCGCCAAGCAGGATAAAGTCGTTGTAGTCTGTCACGAGCTGGGCGATCACCCAGGCCATGAGCGAGGGGGCTCGATCGCTGGAGTTGCAGTGGTAGACGAAGATGTTCTCATCCAGCCGGGCCGGGTAGATCGCGTACACCTGCGCGACCTGGCGTTTGCTCTGCTTCTTGAAGTTGTTGCCACCCTTCAGCCAGAACTTGTCGCCGGTCAGCGCCTCGAAGTTGTCGATCTCGACCTCCTCTACGGACACGTTCGAGAAGGGGATTACCACACAGTACCCAAGCTGCGCCATGTCTTTGCGGGGGTTCTGCTTGGGGACCCACAGCGTGGCGTTGCCCAGCACCTCACAGGCGATCTGATAGTTCGCGCCGGGCCAGGCCATGTTGTATTGGCTCAGCCCGGGGTTTCGTTGGGTGTTCCAGAAGCAGATCTTCATAATGCCCGTCCGTGGGATGATCGTGGGGTTCAATCAAAAAGTCTACAACGCTGATCGCCGGGATGGATCCAGGATCGCGCCGCACGATGGCTTTTTTTTGGGCTCGCCCAGCCGAGGCCGGGAAGCTCCTGCAGTGGGGAGGCGGGCCCCACCCAGCGTCGCCCGGCCTGCGCGTTTGGATCGCGCACGGCGACCCCCGCGGCATCTGGACGCTCGGCGGGGTCAACCTGTGGCGCCGCTCAGACGCCACCCGGCGCGGGATCTCCTGTTGAATGGCTGAGCCCGGGGTCCGGCTCGGCGCGCTCGTCCGCGCTTGGGACGAGGGGCCGCGCGCCGCCGGGGATCTGTGTCAGCTTGGGCGCTGAGCTGGACAGGTCGCCGACGGGAGCGCACAGACGAGCGTGATCTGAGAGCAGGCCTCCACCGAGGGGATGCGCGCCGCTCAGCGCTTCGCCCTGCGGGTCAAGGCCGTGAACGCCAGCTCGGCCTGCTTCCGCACGAGGCTCGGCTCGGCGCCGATGCCCAGCGGCAACAGTACGCAGGGTGGCAACCCGAGCGCGCCCGCCGCGCCCAAACGAGCGCTCCTGACCGGGCAGCTCAGCGCGCCACGCCGACCCAAACCCAGCTCGACCGGCTCCCGCTCATCAGCCGCCCGCCGCGCCGCGTGGTCCAGCGCGCCGCTCGGGTGTAAGCTGCCGACATGCTCCTCGGGCTCTTCCTCCTCGCGTGTGGGGCCGACCGCCCCGGCGTCGCCGATCTAGACGCTCCGCGTCCGGCGGACTCCGACCCGCACAACACCGACACCGCGGGTTCCGACGGCGACACTTCAGCGGGTGACAGCGGCGCGGACGCGTTGGTCTTCTACGTGAGCCCCGATGGGGACGACGCGGCGGCGGGAGGCCGGGGCTCCCCCTGGGCCACCTTGAGCGGCGCCCAGGCCAACCTGCGGGCGCTGCGGGCGGCGGGCGCCCTGGATCGCCCCGTCGAGGTGGAGCTGGCCGCAGGCGCTTGGTCGCTCGCTGCGCCTTGGACCTTCACCGCTGACGACTCGGGCACGGCGGATGCGCCGGTCACCTGGCGGGCCCCGGAGGGCGAGGAGGTGGTGCTCTCCGGCGGGCTGGAGATCGAGGGCTGGAGCGTGAGCGACGATGGGTGGACGGTCACTCTGCCCGAGGGGACCCCGCCGCCTGCCCACCTGTGGGTGGACGGAGCGCGGCGTGTGCGGGCCCACGAGCCCGACGAGGGCTGGTTCACCACGGCGGAGACGCCCGGGGACTACGGCAGCCTGATCTACGCCGAGGGCGACGTGGACCCCTCCTGGGATCTCTCCGCGGCGCTGGTGCACGTGGTCCACGACGCCTTCGGGGCCTGGGAGACCTCGCTCCTGCCCGTGGGTGACCACGACCCCGGTCGGCGCACCTTGACCTTGGCCGGGTCCTCCATGTGGGGGCAGCAGGCCGGCAACCGATGGACGCTAGAGAACGTGCCCGAGGCCCTCGACGAGCCGGGCGAGTGGTTCTACGACGATGTCACACGAACCCTGCGTGTTCTCCCGCTGGAGGGCGAGTCGGCCGCCACGGCCTCCGTCGTCGTCCCCGTGCTCGACCACTTGCTGATTGTGCGCGGTGAGCCAGCGGCGGACGCCTACGTGGAGCACATCGCCTTCGAGGGGCTGAGCTTCCGCTACGCGGACTGGCGCCCCGACGAGGACGGCTACGCCGGGTGGCAGGCCGTGGTCACCGAGGGCGCCGCCGTTGAGGTGGTGGGCGGTCGTGGGCTGCGCTTTGAGGGCGTTGAGGTCGCCCATGTCGGCGCGCACGGGATCTGGCTCCGGGAGGGCACACGAGACACGGTCGTGCGCCAGGCGGAGGTCTGGGATCTGGGCGCGGGGGCGGTGCGCCTCGGCACCATCGACGAGGCGGACGACAGCGGCGGCAACACCGTGGACAACTGTTTTCTGCACCACGGCGGCCGGACGCTGCCCGCGGGCGAGGGCGTCTGGATCGGCCAGTCCAGCCACAACACCGTCACCCACAACGAGATCGCCGACTTCTACTACACCGGCATTCAGGTGGGCTGGTACTGGGGATACTCCAGCTCAACCGCCGAGGACAACCAGATCACCTTCAACCATGTGCACACCATCGGCCAGGATGTGCTGTCGGATCTGGGCGGGATCTACACCCTGGGGGTCGCCCCCGGCACCGTCATCTCCGACAACGTCGTGCACGATATCTCGGCCTACCACGACTGGGGGGCCTTCGGACTGTACGCCGATGAGGGCACCAGCTTCGTCGACTTCACGCGTAACCTCGTCTTCAACGTCGAGTCGGCTGGTTTTCACCAACACTACGGCGAGGCCAACGTCGTCTCAAACAACATCTTCGCGTTCGGCGGCTCAGCCCAGGTCCGTCGGTCTCGCGGAGAGGACCACGTCTCGTTCTACTTCTTGAACAACATCGTGTTCTTCGACAGCGGGGAGACCCTCTACACGGGGAGCTACTCCGACTGGACCACCGGAGACTATGTCTTTGAGTACAACGACTGGTATGGTGTTGGCGCCTGCGAGCTCGACTGGGCGGGCGCGAGCTGGGCCGAGTGGCAGGCCGCCGGCCAAGACAGCGCGTCGGTGGTCGCCGACCCGCTGTTCACCGACCCCTTCAACCTAGACTTCACCTTGAAGGAGGGGTCACCGGCCGTCGCCATCGGGTTTGAGCCCCTTGACCCCGACGCCGCGGGCCTCTATGGCGAGCCGGGGTGGACCGAGCGGCCCGCCCAGTTTGTCTGGGCGCCTCAGACCCACACCGAGCCTCAAGGCGCCGGGTTTGGCGACGACTTCGAGACCACCGCTTTGGGTGACCCGCCCGCCGGGGCCACGGTCTACGGGACCGACGCCCGCGCCACCATCGGGGTCACCGAGGCCGAGGCCCACACCGGGGCCCGCGCGCTGGAGCTGCACGATCAGCCGGGGTTGGCGGCGTCTTATCTGCCGATGATGTGGTACTCACCCTCCCTGTGCGGCGCGGTCACCGGGCGCTTCGCCGTCAAGGTGGAGGACGGCGCGGTCTTCTACCACGAGTGGCGGGACTGGGCGGACTTCACGGGCTCCTACACGGCGGGGCCCTCGATCTGGATTCAGGACGGGGCGCTCAGCGTCGGCGGGACCGCCCTGGCCTCGGTCCCCATGGGCGAGTGGCTGGAGGTGGAGATCCACCACGTCGTGGGGTCGAGCACCTGGGATCTCGACGTCACCGAGGCCGACGGCACCCTCCACAGCTTCACGGGGCTGCCCTCCTCGTCGCTGGGCCGCCTGAGCTGGATCGGGTTTGTGGCCCAGGGCGAGGTCGACGCCAAGATCTGGCTCGACGATCTGGCGTTCGAGTAGGGACACGGGCGCCCCTCGTCAGTCCAGTCAGGGCTCCGGTGTTTTGGGGTGTCGTGCTGATCGGTACGAATTGTGAGCAGCCAGAGGCCTCTGGGGGGTCAAGTAAAAACACCGTTGGGTACGGAAACTGCGGGTGGCGTGGTCAAGGGGTCGGCCGAGCGCCGCCCATGGCGGACGCGTCACGTTGGCGTTGACCACCGCCCGATCATGTGCTATTTTTTTAGCACGTCAACCCACCGCCCCGGAGCTCCGATGTCGTTCAACCGCGCCGCTGCCCTCACCACCGCCCTCACGCTCACCGCCTGCGGCTCGACGGTCGTCGAGCCCCCGCCCGCCGCCGCGGGCGACGTCGCCGTTACGGGTGAGGTCGCCGCCGTGGGCGACGTCGCCTTCGCCCCGCCGCGCCCCGCCGACCGCGCCGCCGACCCGATGGACCCTGCGGGCGGTGTTGCGGTGCGCCTCGGCGAGCCCTACACCCCGGTGCCCGAGGGGCCCTGGGCGCTGCCCGAGGGCGACCACTCCGGCGTGCTGGCCGAGCTTCAGCACAACGCCGGCTACCTGGAGCGCTGCTGGCAGAGCCGGGCGAGCGAGGCGCGGACGGGCTCGATCGTGATTCACGCCCACATCGGCGCCGATGGCCTCGTGACCGGCCAGTGCGTCACCGAGGACGGCGTCGGCGACCGCGAGCTGCTGCGGTGCGCCAACGACCTCATCGCGATGGGGCGTTACCCCCAGCACGGCGAAGAGTCCGTGGACGTCGTGATCCCCCTTCACTTCGGCGGCGGGGCGGGCTGACACTCCAGCGCCTCGGTCGAGGTTGTCCAGAGGGCCTGCGCGCCCAGGGTGGGCAGGGCCAGCACGCTGAGGCCACCGCAGAGCGCCAGCGCCGCCGCCCGCCGGGGGCTGCGGTGGCGGCGGTCGAGCACCGCGCGCACCCGCGCCCCCAACGACGGCCCACCCACGCCGAGCCCCGGCCCGGAGGCTGGCGCCAAGGAGAGCAGCAGCGCGGCGTAGTCCGAGGGGCGGGCCCCGGCGGCGAGGGCCGCGTCATCGGCGGCGTGCTCGGCCTCGGCCGCCACCCGCGCGCGGGCCCACCACACCGCCGGGTGAAACCAGAAGACGGCCTGCACCACCCCGGTCGCCAGATGCACCAGCCAGTCGCCGCGGCGGATGTGGGCGCGCTCATGGGCCAGGACGGCGTGAAGCGCCGGGGGCGCCCAGCCCTTGGCCACGGCGGGCAGCAGCACGACCGGTCGCCACATCCCCCAGGTGAGCGGCCCGTGGAGGCCCTCGACGAAGTGAAGCCCGGGGTGATCAGGGTCGGGGGCGGCGCGCGCGGTGAGTCGGCGCAGGGCCCACAGGTCGGCGAGGAGGGCGGTGAGGCCGATTGTGGCGCCGATCGCCCAGACGGCGAGCGCCGGGCCCGCGTCGAGGGCCACCTCCGCGCCACGAAGGGCCGCCAGCGGCACGAGCAGGGGCGCGCCGAGCAGCGCCACCAGCCACACGGCGTGTCGTTGGGCCGCCGAGGCCCAACGAAGCGGCCCCGCGGTGAGCAGCCCGGCGCTGAGGAGGCCCACAGTCGCCTTCAGAGAGCCGTCGAGCAGCGCGCCAGCGGCGATGGCGAGCAGCGGGGGCGTGTTCATCGGCCGTCTCGGCGGGCGCTGGCGATGGCGGCCTCCAGGGCCTCCCGCTCGCCCGGGGCCAAGGAGGCGTCCGAGACGAGCGCCAGGGCCGCCCGCGCGGGCGAGCCCGCGAAGAAGGTCTCCACCACACGCCAGAGCGCCGCCCGACTGGCCGCCTCTTGGCCCTCGGTGGGCGCGTAGACGTACCGTTTTCCCTCGGCCGTGTGCCGGAGGTGGCCCTTGGTCTCGAGGGTGGTCATGAGCGCGCGCACGGTGGAGTAGGTGGGCGGATCCTCGAGCTCGGCCCGCACCTCGCCGACCGTCGCGCGGCCGACGCGGTGGAGGATGTCCATGATCTGCCGTTCGCGGCGGGAGAGGGGGTCAGTCATGCGAGATTTATAGCACACTGCGCGCCGCGCCGGGGGTTGCCTCACGACGGGCTTGGGGCCCCACACACAAAGCGCCACCCGACGCGGCCTCTCGTTCAGATGGATGGATCGGCGCCTCACTCTGATGTCCCGGCCCGACCACCAGACGCCTCCACCCACAAGAGAGCGCTGGCTCGGTTCTTGCAATCCCGGGTGGTGATGAACCCAGGAGACAAGATGACCCCTCTGACCGCGCCGATGGCCGCGCTGCTCCTCACGAACGGCGCTTGCGCCCAGGCCACCGAGCCCTCGGGCCTAGACGCCGCCCTCGGCGAGGTCGCCTGGCCTGAGGAGGAGGCCCTCACCGCGCGCATCGCCGCGGCGAGCCGCCAGGAGGTCATTGATCGTTACCCCCCCGATCGGCCCCCCGCGCGCCGGGATGTCCACGCAAAGGCGCACGGCTGCGTCTTCGCCACGTTTCGTGTCGAGCCCGAGCTGCCCGAGGGGCTCACCCACGGCCTGTTTATCCCCGGCTCGAGCTACAACGCCTGGATCCGGTTCTCCAACGGCAACGGGGACCCCACCCGCGCCGACGCCCGCGGCGACGTGCGCGGCATGGCGATCAAGCTCACGGGCGTGCCCGGCGACAAGATCCTCCCCGCAGAGCGCCACGCGACCACCCAGGACTTCATCCTCATCAGCAACCCCACGTTCTTCGCCGATGATCCGGCCCGGTACGCCAAGTTTATCGAGCGGAGCTCAAGCAAAAACCCCCTCGTCAAGGTGATCGCGCCCCTCGCGCTGGGGTGGAAGGGCCTGAACATCGCCCGGCGCACCGTCTCCAAGCGTATCGCCTCTCCCTTTGAGACCCGGTACTGGTCGACCGTGCCGTCCCAGCTCGGCGTCGGGACTGGGCGTCAGGCCGTCAAGTACTCCGCCCGCCCGTGCATCCCCGGGACCTCGACGATCCCGGCCAATCCGGGGCCCAATTTCCTCCGCGAGGCGATGGTCTCCGCGCTGGCCGCGGGGGAGGTGTGCTTCGACTTTCTGGTTCAGGCGCGCGCCCCGGGGATGAGCGTCGAGGACTCGCGCACCGAGTGGACTGAGGCGGCGGCGCCCTTCGTCAAGGTCGCGACCATCACGATCCCACGACAGGTGTTCACGACGCCGGCCCAAGAGGCCTTCTGCGAGGCCCTGTCGTTCACGCCCTGGCACTCCCTCCCCGAGCACCGGCCCCTCGGCGGCGTCAACCGGGTCCGCAGGGTGGTCTATGAGGCGGTGAGCGAGGTGCGGCACGAGCTCAACGGCGCGGCGCGCGCGGAGCCCTCCGGCGTCGAGCGGTTCTAGGCGATGGCGGCTCCCAGGGAGCTTGATGGCCGGGTGGCCCCAAACGCTCCAAGATTGGAGGGGATGTTGACCGTGCGCGCTCGTTGAGCGTGGACGACCTCCATCAAAACGGGGCGTGAGCGGCATCAATTGGATGGGATTCATCTGTGCGGCCCGCTACGATCCCGCTCTGGCCGACATTTCGATATTGGCACACCTATTGCAATTGAATTTCCCGTCCGAACCTCGGGCGCAGTCAAACCCCTGGAGATCCTGTGCAACATCCCGAATCGTCCGGCAACCATCACCCCTCAAAGCCCGCGCTGTCGGCCGACATGAAGGCTTGCCTCGACGCTTGCCGCGCGTGCACCGTGGCGTGCCTCGCCTGCGCGAAGGCCTGCGCTGCCGAGAAGGACGCCGCGAACCTCCAGACGTGCATCCGGCTGGACCAGGACTGCGCGAGCGTGTGCACCGCGCTCGGCGATGTGCTCGCCCGTGGCGCGCCGCCGAACGCGGCCATGCTCGACGCGCTCCTGGGCGCCTGCATCGCCTCGTGCGGCGCGTGCGCGAAGGAGTGCGACATGCACGGCAAGATGGGCATGGCGCATTGCGCCGCGTGCGCGGAGGCCTGCCGCGCCTGTGAGAGCGCCTGCCAGCAGCTCAAGGGCGTCGCGCAGGCCTAGACCCCGGGTGCTGACGTCGGCGGGGATCCGGCGTCACACCTTGCTCCATCGGCGATCGTGATGGACGCGACCGCGTCACATCGCCACGAACCGCCAGTCGCAGGTCTCGACGATGAGGTCCACGAACGCCCGCACCTTCGCGGAGAGCAGGCGGGTCGACGGAAAGACGACCTGGATGGGCAGGGGCGCCTCTTCGTGTTGGGGCAACACCACCACGAGCTTGCCGGCGCGCACGTCGTCCGCCACCTGGTAGGCGAGCACCTGGGTGATGCCGCCGCCGAGGCGCGCGTGGCCGATGGCGGCATCCGCGCTGTTGGTGGTGAGGCGAGGGGTGATCCCGATCCGTCGGGCCTCCCCGTGCTCGGTCAGGCGCCACTCCGCGGCGGTCGAGCGGGGGTTGAACTGGATGGTGTCGTGGTCGGCCAGGGCGGCCAGGGACTCGGGCGCTCCGCGGGCGTCGAGGTAGCGGGGTGACGCGACGAGCACACGACGTGTGGCGCCGATGGCCCGCGAGACCAGAGTCGTGTCGTCCTGACGACCGATGCGCACGGCGGCGTCTACGCCGTCTTCCACGAGGTTGACGTTGCGGTCGCCCAGCGTCAGCTCGCAGCTCACCTCGGGGTGTCGGCTCAGGTAGGCGCACACCACGGGCGCGACGTGTTGGCGCCCAAACACCACCGGCGCGGCGATCACGAGGTGGCCCGTGGGCGCGCTGCGCTCGGCCTGGGCCGATTCTTCGGCCTCATGGACGTCAGCGAGGATCTGGCGCGCCCGCACCAGATAGCGGCTGCCGACATCGGTGAGGGTGACCGAGCGGGTCGTGCGCTGCAGGAGGCGCGCGCCCAGGTGCTCTTCGAGGGCGGCGATCGACCGAGTGACCGCCGACGGGGACACCTTGAGCCGGCGCGCGGCCTGGGTGAACCCGCCTTGGTCGACGACAGAGACGAAGGTGGTCATCGCGTGCAGACGGTCCATCAGACTATTGCACCACACGCAATAGAGATGTGTCAAGGGTCGAGATTGATGAAACACTCGCGATGAACCATGTTGAGGGGGCGTTGCAGGACTGTCCTGTCCGACGTTCAACCCCAGGAGCCCACCATGTCCCGCATCCCTACGCCCAGCTCAATCGAGACCTCTCCCGCGGCGTCGCAGCCGCTGTTACAGGCCGTGCAGGCGCAGCTCGGGAGCGTGCCCAACCTCTTCCGCATCGTCGGCAACAGCCCGGCCGCCCTTGAGGGCTACCTGGCCCTGAGCGGCGCCTTGGGCAAGGGCCACCTGGAGCCCAAGACCCGGGCGCGCCTCGCGCTCACCGTCGCCGAGGCCAACGGCTGCGCCTACTGCCTCTCCGCGCACACCTTCCTCGGTCGTAAGGTCAACCGCCTCGACGACGTGGAGCTAGAGGCCAACCGCCAGGCCAGATCATCCGACCCCAAGGCCGAGGCGGCCCTCACCTTCGCGGCGCGGCTGGTCGAGACCCGGGGCCACGTCACGGCCGCGGAGGTCGAGGCCGTGAGGGCGGCGGGGCATGACGACGCCGCCGTGGTCGAGATCGTGCTGCATGTCGCGTTGAACACGCTGACCAACTACGTCAACAGCGCGTTTGGCACCGAGGTGGACTTCCCGGTGGTGGCGCCGCTTGGCCCGCTCAACCTTCGCCCAGTCAAGGCGGACTGACCATGGAGCGCCCCCCGCTGCCGCCGTTCACCGCCCAGACCGCCGCCGCCAAGGCGCGCCTCGCTGAAGACGCCTGGAACAGCCGCGATCCCCAGCGGGTCGCCCTCGCCTACACCGAAGACAGCGTTTGGCGAAACCGCTCGTCCTTCTTTGTTGGCCGCGACCGCATCGTGGAGTTCTTGACCCAGAAGTGGCTCGACGAGCGCGACTACCGGCTGATCAAGGAGGTCTGGGCCTTCTCAGACGACCGCATCGCGGCGCGGTTTGTCTACGAGCGCCAAGACGCCCAGGGCGCCTGGTGGCGCGCGCACGGCAACGAGCTGTGGGCCTTCGATCCGCGCGGGCTGATGCGCCGCCGCGAGGCGAGCATCAACGACGTACACATCGACGAGGCCGACCGCCTCTTCCACTGGCCGCTGGGGCGTCGACCCGACGATCATCCCGGGCTCACCGAGCTAGGAACTGTAATCGATGCCCACCGAACGACCGATCCCGAGCGACATCGCCTTCACCGACACCGTCAAGGCCATCCAGTCCAGGCTCGGCTCCCGCGCGGGCTACGCGCGAATGGAGCAGGGTCCGGGCTGGCAGACCACCATCACAGACGATCTGGCCGCGTTCATCGCCCAGCAGGACAGCGTGTACCTGGCCACGGTGAACGCCGACGGGCAGCCCTACATCCAGCACCGCGGCGGTCCCAAGGGCTTCCTGCGTGTGCTCGACGAGCGCACGCTGGGGTTCGCGGACTACCGCGGCAACCGGCAGTACATCTCCATGGGCAACCTGCAGGACAACCCGAAGATCCATCTGTTCATGATGGACTACGCCCACCGCCAGCGCATCAAGCTCTGGGGTGAGGCCGAGGTCCGCGAGGACGACCCAGCCCTCGTCGCGCGGCTCATGCCCGAGGGCTACGCGGCCCGCCCCGAGCGGGCGTTCCTCATCCACGTCACGGCGTGGGACGCCAACTGCCCCCAGCACATCCCGCAGCGCTTCGACGCCCAGGACGTCGCGGCGGCCCTCGAGCTGCGTGACCAGCGCATCGCGGCGCTGGAGGCCGAGCTGGCGCGGCTCCGGGGCGGCGCCGAGGCTTTGCGGTGACCGACGCGGCCCTCGTATACAGACGGCCCCTGGAGAACGCAGCGCGCTTCGCGGCGATCCGCCGCTCACGCGACGCACAGACGCCAAGCGCTTGAGAGACTGTGCGACCGTGCGCCACGATGGGCCGCACGGCGCTCGCCTGGTTTAGCTCCGGCGCTTGATCTCGGTCTTCTTCCCCTCGGACAAGCGCTGCGCCTTGGTGAGCCATCAAACCTCGACCCATAGCGGATGGCCGCTGAAGCCGGGGAAGGTCAGTTCATGGTCTGGGCGACGAGGAGGCCGAAGGCCGAAGGCGACGCCGTCGCCGAACGACTCGACGGAAAGTGCGCGGAGGAGAACCGCGCAGGTGGCACCCACCAGCCACCCACGGGGCGGATGCGGGCCACGGAGGGTCCGCGACAACCGCGCAGCGGGTCGAGCCAGGACGGCGAGGATCCGGCAGCGGCGGCGGTGCCGCGGGCGCCGACCCGCCGGAGCTCTCCCAACAGCCCTGCACCTCCTCGAAGGTGGCGCCGTCGACCGCGCGAGGGGCTGGTCGTGTCGTGCCTTGCGGCGCACCGGCGCGGAGCTTGGCCGGGAGTTAGGCCAGCAGCCGTCGGCGGTCGCCACTGCCGAAGCGCCTGGCGGGCAAGTCACCGGGTGGACCCCGAGACCCGCAGATGGGCCAGCACGAGGCGCGATGGGACCGGACGGAGGCTACCGCCTCGACGCCGGCACCCAGCTCCCTCCCCTGCTGTTCGACGACGACCAGGTCATCGCCCTCGCCGTCGCCCTGCAGGCCGCGACCGTCACCGGTGTCGGAATCGAAGAAGCGGCCCTGCGCGCCCTCACCACCGTGCGGCAGGTCATGCCGTCGCGGCTCCGTCACCGGTTGAGTGCGCTGGAGTTCACCACGATCCCCACCCACCGAGGCGACCCGGTGTCGCCCACGGTGCTCGTCACGCTGTCGGCAGCCGCCCGTGCCCACGAGGTGGTGCGATTCGACTACGCGAGCCCTGATCCTGCGTCCGAGCCGGCTGCGCGGCGCCGGGTCGAACCGCACCACCTCGTGATGTCCCATGGCCGCTGGTACCTGGTCGCCTGGGACCTCGAGCGGGACGACTGGCGCGTCTTCCGTGCCGACCGGATCACCCCCGAACCCCGACGGGGACCCGCTTCACGCCTCGCGAGGTCCCCGGCGGCAGCGTCGCCGCGTACCTGTCGGCGCGGTTCAAGGGTTCCCGGACCACCGATCGATGGCCCTGTATCGGGAAGGTGATCCTGCACCGACCGGCTTCCCACGTACGCCCCTTCGCCGGCGATGGCATCGTCGAAGACCTCGGACCCGAGCGATGCAGCCTCGAGGTCGGCTCCTGGTCCTGGGTGTCCCTCGCCGCGGCACTCAACCGCTTCGACACGGACATCGAGGTCCTGCACCCCCCGGAGCTGAGGAATGCGTTCGCGCTGCTCGCTGCCCGCAACTCGGCGACCGCAACCGGGTAGTCAGGCCCCTACGCGGATCGAGTGCCCGCGCCACGGCAGGACGCGAACGTCCCCCCTCGGTGGCCTCCACGTCGACCGTGCCCCCGTGCGCCGCCACGATGGCGCGCACCATCGCCAGGCCCAGCCCCGCACCGGGTGTTCCACGGCTGGCGTCCGCGCGGAACAACCGGTCGCAAGCAGATGGAGTGGGACGAGCAGCGGGCGACGGCGGTTCGCGAGGTCGAGCGGCTGAACCGGAGCAACGCAGCGAACGTCGACGTGGGCATCCGGGAGTTCGAACTCGCGAACGACGCCTACAACCTCTACTCTTCGCGAGACCCCTTGGAGCAGCGCGATCTGCTGAAAGGGCTGCTCTCGAACTTCACTTTCGCCGACGGATCCCTCTCGGCGACCTGGCAAAAGCCGATCTCCTTCCTGTCAGATTACCCCGGTCGCCCGAACGAGAACAGCGCCGATTCTGACGAGCAGAACCGGCGCCGTGGCCAATGGTCGGCTCACCTGGATGAACTTCGAACTTTTGCGGCGGATCCGCGGGGGTGGGGTGAGCGGGAGATCTCGGCGTTGGAGGGGGGGGGAGGGCATCCCGAGGGTCACGGCGCGAGTGCTGGCGCCTTCCGGCTGAGCCCCTCCGCGATCTCCCGATGCGCCGGCTCGTCACCAACCTCGCCCGGCGGGACCACGACTCCGAGGAGCTGCGCCCGTAGATCTCTCCAGCGCGTCATTCGCGCACCCCAGCGATGGCCGCCTCCTGACCTTCGCCCGCCGCCCTGCCTCCGAGGTTCGATCGGCGGACTGCGCCTCGGCATCATCGCCATGACCGCCATCGGGGTGTTCTACGAGAGGCGTGATCTGTGCCTGGGGCCGCCATCCTGGGCGGCGGTGGCCGCGGGCCGGTTCATGAGCCTGGGGCGGGACGGGTGGAACTAGATGAGTCTCGTCACGGCCTCGGCGGAGGTCGTGATCTCGGTGGCGCCGCTTCACCTCGGTGGTCTTCCCGAGCGGATCATGAGCATGGATCAGGCGTAGCGCCGAGGGGCCAGGCAACGCGTCGGCCCGCCGGGGCGAGCAAAGCCCCTCGGGAGCCAGGTTCTCGAGGGGCGCTCAACCAGGGTCAGGGTCGCAGGAATCGCCCTCCGGCCGCGCTCGCAGCGCCCGCGCCGGGGCCTTCTCGGTCACGGTCGGGCGGGTCGAACGACTCACAACCGCCATTCCACTCTCCCAGTCACCAGTCCCCTGCCTCCAGCCCATCTAATCACGCTCCAAAGTCACGATTAGGTTCCCTCATGCTCAGGAGGCAACCATGAACCCACGACTGCTCCCGCTCCTCGCCCTCTCCACCTTCGCCTGCACCGGCGAGACCGACCCCGCCGAGGTCCAGGTCTTCTCCGCGTGTGAAGGCCGCGACTTCACCGTCACCGAGCCCAAGGAGGGCTCGCCGTGGACACCCAACGCCGTCACCCTGGTCTCCGAGCAGCTCGCCGAGGGCGTCTTCGCGGTCTACGACAGCAACGCCGCGACCCACGAGCCCGCCGGCCTGGCGCTCGCAACCTCGGGTGGCTTCGTGATCGGCGACGACGGCGTGCTGCTGGTCGAGACGATGATCAACCGCCAGCTGCTCTGCCAGGTCTACGAGCTGGTGCGCGCGCAGACCGACAAGCCGGTGCTCTACGCGATCAACACCAGCTACCACGGCGACCACAGCTACGGGAACACCTTCCTCCCCGAATCGGTGCAGGTGGTGCAGCACGAGCGCACCGCGGCGTTTGTCGCCACGCACTTCGCCGAGGACGTCGTGTTCATGGAGAGCAACTTCGGCGCCGACCAGGGCATCGACGAGGCCGAGCTGATCACGCCCGACATCGAGGTGGACGACCTAGGCTGGTCGATCGACCTCGGCGGCGTGACCGTCGAGGCGCAGTACCGCGGCTTCGCGCAGACCGACGGCGACCTGTTCGTAGCCGTGCCCGAGGCCGGTGTGCTCTGGGCCGGCAACCCGCTCATCGCCGCCGAGCCCGCGATCCCCTGGCTGCTCGACGGGCACGCCCACGACGTGAGCGAGACCCTGGCGGCGGTGCAGGCCTCGCTTCCTGCCGGCACGATCGTCGTGCCCGGACACGGCCGCCCGGCGACGCCCAGCGCGTTCTCGTTCTCGGTGGACTACCTCAACACGATGATCGCGGAGGTCCAGACAAGCGTAGACGCGGGCGCTACTCTGGAGGCGACCCAGGCGGCGGTGCTCATGGAGGACTACCAGGGCTACGCGCTGTGGGACTGGGTGCACACCTGGGTCAACGTCCCGGCGGCCCACGCCGAGCTCAGCGAGTGAGGGGGTCGGGTGAGTCGGCTGCTTGAGATCGAGGTCTTCGTGAACGTCGCGGAGCGAGGCAGCTTCGCGGCGGCGGCGGCGGCGCTCGGGCTGTCCAGCTCGTACGCCAGCAAGCTGGTCTCGCGCCTGGAGCAGCGCCTCGGCGTGCGGCTGCTCCACCGCACGACGCGCCGGCACACCCTCACCACCCAGGGAGAGCGGTACCTCGCCGACTGTCAGGAGGCGCTGGGCCTGCTTGACCGCTCCGACGCGCGTGTGCTGGAGGCCGCCGAGGTGGTGCGCGGCGAGCTGCGGGTGACCGCGGCGACCGGCCTCGGGCTCGGCCTGCTCGCCGAGGTGTTCAACCGGTTCGCGCTGGCCCACCCCGAGGTCCGGCTGAGCGTCGCCTACCTCGACCGCTTCGTTGATCTGATCGGCGAGCGCTTCGATCTCGCGGTGCGCGTCGGCGAGCTGCCCGACAGCGGCCTGCACGCCCGCCGCCTGGGCGCCTACCCCCGCCGCCTGGTCGCGAGCCCGGCGCTGACGACCTCGCTGGGCCCTCTCCTCCACCCCGACGCGCTGCGCGGCGCGCCCGCGGTGGTCTACTCCGGCGACGCCCGGCCCTCGGAGTGGACGCTGCGATCGGGCGAGCAGTCCATCACGGTGCCCGTGGAGCGCCGCGCGGAGTCCAACAGCGGCCGGGCGGTGGCGCTCGCGGCGGCGGCCGGGCTGGGCGTGGCGTTCCTGCCGAGCTTTCACACCTGCGACCTGGAGCGCTCGGGGCGGCTGGTGCGGCTTTTGCCGGACTGGGGGGCGAGCGTGCCGGTGCACGTGGTCTTCCCGACCGCGCGGCAGCTGCCGCTGCGGGTGCGGCTGTTGATCGATCATGTGGTGGCGGAGATGGCGGAGGTGGCGGTGTCGTAGGCCCGGCGGACCGCCCCCCAAGAATCACGACGCCGTGGAGCTGCGCCCGGAGGTCTCTCCGGCGCGTCATGAGCACACCCCAGCGGTGACATTCGCCCGCCGCCGTCACCCTCGATCGTAAGCAGCCTGCTGCCAGGGAGGCCATTGAGCAGGCACCCCACTCCTCGCCCGTGGCGATCAGCGCAGCACGAGACTACAATCCAGGAATGGAACCCTCCTTCGACCGCATGACCACCGCAGAGCGGGTGCTCTACGTGCAAGACCTCTGGGACCGCATCGCGGCCGAGCCCGACGGCGTCCCGCTGAGCGAGGCACAACGACTGGAGCTTCGTCGCCGTGTTGAGGAGCACCGAGCCGACCCCGGATCAGCGGTCCCGTGGGACCAGGTGCTCGCGCGCGCGCGGGCCCGGTGAGCCTCCCCGTTGTCTTCCGCCCTCCGGCCGAGGCGGAGCTTGAAGAAGCGCAGGGCTGGTACGAGGAGCGAACCCGCGGGCTGGGACAGGAGTTCGTGACCTGCGTTCAGGCGACGATCGAGGTCGTCAGCCGCAACCCCGAACAGTTCCCGCGCGTGGACGGTGAGGTGAGACGGGCTCTCGTTCGCCGGTTCCCCTATGCGGTTCTTTACCTGGCAGATCCCGAGTCTGTCGCGATCATCGCGGTGTTCCACACGTCGCGCGACCCGGTGGGGTGGCAGGGGCGAGCTCGATAAGGGCGAAGGTTGAAGAAGGCCCATAGAAGCTCATCACTTCGACGGGCCTTCGGATCAGTGGTCGGGGTGGCCGAATGGAACTCGAACTTTTTCGCTCGACCCGAAGGGCTGGGGCACCGAGCAGATGCTGAGCTTTGAGGGGCAGTTCAGTCCGAAGCCAGTGGCTCCGCGGGCGCCAGCGTGGCCGGGCCTGGGGCGGGCGTCCAGAGGCGGCCGATCGCCCGAACCGTCAGCGCCCACTGCCGCGTCGCGACATGGAAGATGATCGACAGCCTGAACCGAGCGACCGGGCCACCGTTGGTGGCGTGACGCTCACGACGACCGGACGGCGCAGGTGCGGGACCGGAGCGCGGAGGTGCGCCCGGAGTGGGAAAAACGGCGTACATCGAGCCCGATCGAGGGGGTGGAGCGCCCGGTTCCGGCGTTGAGGGCCGCCGGGCGATCGGGTAGGATCGGAGGCTTGGAGGCTTTGTCTGCCCTGTCCCCTCCGCTGGGGCGGACTGTGCTCGGCCGGGATGCCGACCACGTCGAGACGCGCATCCACGACGGCACGAACCTGCGAGCATCGGGATATCCTACGGGGTGCGGCTTGCACGGAGGCTCTTCAAGGTGACGATGAAACCCCGACGTGTCGGCGCCGCAGGCGGCGTGGCCGCGCTAGCGACTCTCTATCTGACGAACGCGTCCTGGCTCGCTCCCGAGCCGGCCGGGCCGACGCGCTGGCTCGCGCACCGGGGCGTACACCAGACGTTCTCGCTCGAGGGCGTCGAAAACGACACCTGCACCGCGTCGCGAATCCGGCCACCCACCCACGGCCTGATCGAGAACACGATCCCGTCCATGCGAGCGGCCTTCGAGGCCGGTGCGTCGGTCGTCGAGCTCGATGTTCACGTCTCAAACGACCGCCAACTGGTGGTGTTTCACGACCACACGCTCGACTGTCGTACCGACGGACACGGAACGATCGAAGACCACGACCTCGCCGAGCTGCGGCCGCTGGACCTCGGCTACGGCTACACCGCCGACGGCGGCATGACGTGGCCGCTGCGCGGGACGGGCGTGGGCCTGCTCGTGACGCTTCCGGAGGTGCTCGCAGCGTTCCCGACGGAGTCGTTCCTCATCCACTTCAAGTCGAACACGCCGGGCGACGGCGACCTCCTCGCCGACCTCCTCGCCGCGACACCCGACACCGAGCGAGATCGATTCGTCGTGTACGGGGGTCAACGACCTGTAGAGGCGGCCACGACGCGCCTTCCCTGGCTCGCCTCTCTCGACAAATCCGCCACCAAGGGCTGTCTGGGCGCCTACCTCGCGTACGGTTGGCTCGGCCTCACGCCGAGCGCGTGCGACGCTCGATGGCTCGTCCTGCCGATCAGCCACGCCCGCTGGATGTGGGGCTGGCCAAACCGCTTCCAGGCGCGGATGGACGCGGCCGGCGCGACCGTGCTCCTCCTCGGGCCCTACGATGGCGGCCCCGCCGCTGGTGTAGACGACGAGGCCACACGCAGCCTCGTTCCGCCCGACTTCGGCGGCTACGTCTGGACCAACCGGATCGAGACGGTCGGGGATACGTCGACACGTTGAATGTCCGCGGCCTCGAGACGAGCTGCGAGGAGACCGCCGCGAGCGTGGTCGGCTCCGATGGCGTTCCGCCCGACGTGATCCACACGCAGACGATCCGTCGTTCGGCGGCGTCGTCCCCGAGCTGGCGTCGGGCGCGCACGCCGGGAAGCTCGGCGCACCGGAGCAGCTCCAACGTGTTGATGGCGACGTGCGGCGCGCCCTCGTCCGGCGGTCTCCCTGCGCGATCCTCTGCCTCGCAAACCCCGAGTCCGTCGCGAGCATCGTGGTCTTGCACACCTCGCGCGATCCGGCAGGCTGGCAAGGTTCGAGTTCGATGACGTAAAGGGCAAAAAAGGCCCGTAGAAGTTCATCCCTTCGACGGGCCTTCACATCAATGGTCGGCTCACCTGGATGAACTTCGAACCTTCGCGGCGGATCCGCGGGGGTGGGGCGAGCGGGAGATCGGGGCGTTGGAGGGGGTTTTGGGGGCGAGGAGAGTTCGCGCCCATAGCGGCAGCGTTGAGCGACTCCCAAGCTCGAGTTCAGGGCGCGCTGGAGTAGCGTAGCGCGCCGGTCTTCGCGGGGCCGGGCGACGCACTCAACGGCGGAGGCTGCAACAGGACGATCGATGCCCCCGACGCTGGTTCGGAGCGCCGGGTTGGGCGCTACCGCCGAAGGCGAGAGCGGCCTGAGCTCGTCGCGCTCGTTGTCCGTGATGGTGCTGGCGGTCTGACGCCAAGACATCGGGTACAACGTCGCGTCAGGACATCGGTGACACGCCCAGCCTTCGGGAGCGGGTCGTCTCCGCGACCACGGAGGAGAGGAGATGCCGTAGAAAGCGGCTGAGATGAGCGTGCTGAGAGAGGGCATCGTTACGCGCTTGAGCCCGACGAGTCTGGCGAACGTGGTTCGCCGCGACTACAATGACCCTATGGAACCCTCCTTCGATCAGATGACCCCGGCCGAGCGCATTCTCCACGTCCAGAGCCTTTGGGATCGGATCGCGGAGGAGCCCGAGGGCGTGCCCGTCTCCGACGAGATGAAGTCGGAGCTCGACAGAAGGCTCGCTGCGCATCGTGTGGAGCCGTCGACGGCGATCCCGTGGGAGCAGGTGAAGGCTGAGCTGCGTCGTCGGTGAGTCTTCCGATCGTGTTTCGTCCGGAGGCCCGGGCGGAGTTGATCGAGGCGTGGACCTGGTACGAGGAGCAACGTCCCGGGCTTGGCGACGAGCTGGAAGCGTGTGTTGAAGCCGCCCTCGGCGCTGCAGCCCGCTCGCCGGATGGACACCAGCGGGTCTACGCCGAGGTGCGCCGGGTTCTCGTGAAGCGGTTCCCGTATGGCGTGTACTACAACGTTGAAGGCGGGGCGCTGCTCGTGCTTGCCGTCGCGCACGCTCGCCGGAAGCCACACTACTGGGCGGACCGAGCTCGATAGACTTTGTGGGAGAGAGTTGGAGAGGGCCCATAGAGTCTCGCGACTCGGACGGACCTCTCGCAGGATGATCGGCTCACCTGGATGAACTTCGAACTTTTGCGGCGGATCCGAGGGGGTGGGGCGAGCGGGAGATCGGGGCGTTGGAGGGGTTTTGGGGGCGAGGGTGCGTCCAGATACGACGGTCAGGGCTTGAAGGCTGGCTTCTTCCCTTTGAGCCCGTCCGCGAACTCCCGATGCGCCGGCTCATAGGCCCTGTTCGACGTCTCCGCGCTGGGCAGCTGCCCCGGGCTGGCTTCCTTCTCCATCCACCGCGGTGGCCACCAGCCCAAACGCGGCCTCGACGCGCTTGTGACCCAACCGGTCTCCAGGTGCTCCACCTGGAGGACCGGCCAGGGGCCGGGATCGGGGGTGGGCGTCCCGTGAAGGTGGCGCTTGACAGCCCCGGAACCCGCCCTGGTACACTCTCCCGATGCCCGATCTCGACGATTCGCTCCTCGCGCTCACCCGGATCCCCTCCGTGGGCAACTGGCGGCGGCTGATCGCCCGTCTCGCGGAGCGCCGCGCCCGCGGCGGGGTCGACGAAGCGCTGGTCCGCCACCTCGACGCCGCCCTGGCCCACTGGCCCGACGCCCTCCGTGTGGCGCCCCATCGCTGGCTGCCCCCCTTGTTCGCCACCCACCGACCTGGCCCCGTGCTGGAGGAGCTGCTCCTCGCCCGGACCATCGACACCCGCGCCTACCGTCGCTCCACCGCGCGCGGCGATGAGCTGGCCACGCTCACGGCTTCACCCTACGCGGCGAACATCACCACCCTCTGCCTCAGACCTCCCGAATTCGAAGACCTGTCCGCGATCGTCCCGGCCCTCCTCCGCCTGCCCGCCGTCTGCCACCTGACCCTCGCCGGAGGGGAGGCCGTGCTTGGCGGTCCGCGGTTGGACGCCGCTACGTTCGCCCGAGACTTCGCGCCGGCGTGGAGCGCCATCGCCCAGGCACCCCTCGCCTCGCTGCGCATGCAGGGGATCTACCTTCACCCCAGCGCCGCGGCCATCCTGCACGATGGCACCTTTCGCCCCAGGGTGCTCGCCTTCGAAGGCATGGACCTCAAACCCCAATCGCTGGTGCCCCTCGCGGGGGCGGCCCTCTTCGATACGCTGGAAGAGCTCGCGATTCCCAGGCCCCACCGCTCGGTGCGCGACGACACGCTCATCGCGCTCCT